>JAGIBF010000009.1:15933-108983 GCA_017744515.1 Niastella sp. | reverse complement strand
GATAGGACGCAGGTTGGCATACAGGCCCAGTTCCTTGCGCATCTTCAGCAATCCCTGCTCAGGCCTCACTTTAGCAGAAGGATCATTATCATATTTAGGGTGGCCAACAGCGCCAAAGAGAACCGCATCCGACTTACGCATCTTTTCCAATGACTCATCAGGTAAAGGATTGCCGGTAGCTTCAATAGCCACATGACCGATCAAAGCCTCATCATACGTAAACGTGTGTCCAAACTTAGCAGCGATCTTATCCAATACTTGTTTACCAACTGCCGTAACTTCCTGTCCTATTCCATCGCCCGGAACGATCAGGACGTGCTTCTTTGCCATGTAGAGATATTTATGAGGTGAACTATTAAATCAGATTCAACATCTTTTGAGTAGCCTTGATAGCAGATACGGTTTGATCACTATCAAGCCCGCGTGTGATGAACTCCTTATTGTTGTGGCTCCAGGTAATGATGGTTTCACACAAGGCGTCGCTCTTACCACCCGGAGGGATGCGTACCGCGTAATCAGCCAGTGAAGGCAGTTCCTGCTTTCTTTTCTTATACACTTTTTTCAGTGCATTCATAAAAGCATCGTATTGACCATCACCCTGTGCATGCTCTTCATACAACTCCCCTTCTACAGAGATACGTAAAGTCACAGAAGGGTTGAGATTCTTAGAGTGCGTCAGTACATAGTTTTCTATGATCACCTTTTCCTCGATAGCATTGCTGTTCAACACGTCGGCAATGATATAAGGCAGGTCGGCCTGCGTTACCACTTCCTTGCGGTCGCCCAGCTCGATGATGCGCTGCGTTACCTTTTTCAGGTCAGGATCAGCCAGTTGAATACCCAGTTGATGCAGGTTGTTCTCGATGTTGGCCTTACCGCTGGTTTTACCCAGTGCATATTTACGTTGACGACCAAAGCGCTCAGGCATCAGGTCGCTGAAGTATAATTTGTTCTTCTTGTCGCCATCGGCATGAATGCCTGCCGTTTGCGTAAACACGTTCTCCCCTACTACCGGCTTGTTCACCGGAATACGGAAACCGGAAAACGATTCCACCAGTTTACTCACCGTATATAAAGACTTCTCCGTTACTGCCGTTTTAACCTCCGGCATAAAATCATTCAGCACCGCAATAGCACTGGCCAGCGGCGCATTACCCGCCCTTTCACCCATGCCATTGATGGTAAGGTGAATACCATGAGCACCGGCTTTTACCCCTTCCAGCACATTGGCGGTACCAAGATCATAATCATTGTGCGCATGGAAATCGAAATGCGTATCGGGATAGCGTTGTACGATGGATGAAATGAACTCATACACTTCAGAAGGAATGAGTACTCCCAACGTATCGGGCAACATGACCCGTTTTACGGGTTGCGTAGTGATGAAGTCAAGATACTGGAACACATAATCCCGGGAATGCCGCATGCCATTACTCCAATCTTCGAGGTACACATTACACTCCAACCCCTTCTTCTTTGCCAGCGCAATCACCGCAGCGATCTCCGCAAAATGCTGTTCGGGCTTTTTCTTCAACTGGTGCGTGAGGTGATTGAGCGAACCCTTCGTAAGCAGGTTCATCACTTTGGCGCCGGCTTTCTGCATCCACTGAACGGATACATCGCCATCCACAAAAGTGAGCACTTCCACTTTATTAAGGAAACCGTTGGCTTTGGCCCATTTGGTAATGGCCTTGACCGCGGCAAATTCACCATCGGAAACGCGGGCAGAAGCGATCTCGATCCTGTCCACTTTTACATCAGTCAATAATAGCTGGGCAATCGTCAGCTTTTCAGAAGCAGAGAAGGACACACCGCTGGTTTGTTCACCGTCACGGAGCGTTGTATCCATTATCTCAAGATAACGCGGGGCAGAAGACATAAATCGTTAGGGCTGTTTAATACATGCTTTTAGCAGCAAAAGATTGAATTTCGGTTTTCAAAGACTGCAGGTAATCAATATCATCGTACCCATTCATCATATTGTGCTTCTTGTAACCATTGATATCGAAAGATTCCTTTTCGCCGGTGGCAAGGATGGTAATGGTTTGTTCAGGCAGGTTTACTTCCAACTGTGCATTGGGATCAGCCTCGATAGCCTTGAAGATCTTGTCCAGGAAAGCAGGACTTACCGTTACAGGCAGGATGCCAATGTTCAAAGAGTTATTCTTGAAGATATCCGCAAAGAAGCTGGATACCACACAACGGAAACCGTAATCGTAGATAGCCCAGGCAGCGTGCTCACGGCTGCTGCCGCTACCAAAGTTGCGTCCTCCTACCAATATCTTACCGGAATAGATAGGATTGTTCAATACAAAATCCTGCTTGGGCGTATTGTCGCTATTAAAGCGCCAGTCGCGAAACAGGTTATCACCAAATCCCTTGCGTTCAGTAGCCTTTAAGAAACGGGCGGGGATGATCTGGTCAGTGTCCACATTCTCGATAGGCATGGGAACCGCTGAGCTTGTCAATACTGTGAATTTATCGTAAGCCATGTGTTTATTAGCTGCGAGCTACGCGCTTTGAGCTACGAGCTCTTTTAATAAATAGTTGTTTGCAATTCGTGTAATTCGTATCCAATTCGTGTATTAGATCAACTCCCGCGGATCTGTAACGACACCCGTCACAGCGGCAGCAGCAGCTACCAGCGGACTTGCCAACAGTGTTCTTGCGCCAGGACCTTGCCTTCCTTCGAAGTTGCGGTTGCTGGTGCTCACGGCATATTTACCGGCAGGGATCTTGTCATCGTTCATAGCCAGACAAGCAGAGCACCCGGGCTGACGTAATTGGAACCCTGCTTCCGTAAGGATATCGAGGATACCTTCCTCTTTGATCTGCTGTTCTACAATGTGAGAACCGGGCACGATCCACGCTGTGATATGATCGGCTTTCTTACGGCCTTTCACCACAGAAGCAAAAGCGCGGAAGTCTTCAATACGCCCGTTGGTGCAACTGCCGATGAATACATAATCCACCTTTTTACCCAGCATGGCTTCGTCTTCATGGAAGCCCATGTAGTCGAGCGACTTGTCATAGCTGGCCTTGCTGCCACCAATTTGCCGGGCAGTAGGAATATGCTTAGTGATACCCATACCCATACCCGGGTTGGTACCATACGTGATCATAGGCTCGATATCGGCCGCCTGGAAATTATGCTCTGCATCGAACGTAGCGCCTGGTTCAGTTTTCAGCGTCTTCCAGTATGCCAGCGCTTTATCCCAGGCTTCACCCTTGGGAGCCTTGTCGCGGCCTTTGATATAAGCAAAAGTTGTTTCGTCGGGAGCGATCATACCACCCCGGGCGCCCATCTCGATACTCATGTTGCAAACCGTCATACGGCCTTCCATGCTCATATTCTCAAATACCTCACCGGCAAACTCTACAAAGTAACCGGTAGCACCGGCAGCGGTGAGCTTGGAAATAATATAAAGAACAACATCTTTAGGTGTAATACCTTTGCCCAGCTTGCCATGCACATTGAGGCGCATTTTCTTAGGCTTGGGCTGCATGATACACTGGGAAGAAAGCACCATTTCCACTTCCGACGTACCGATACCGAAGGCGATAGCGCCAAAAGCACCGTGGGTAGAAGTATGCGAATCACCACACACGATGGTCATACCTGGCAGGGTAATACCATTTTCCGGGCCTACCACGTGCACAATACCATTCTTGGGATTGTTTAGCCCCCAGTGAGAAATACCGTATTTGGCGGAGTTGGTCTCCAGCGCTTTCAGCTGATTGGCAGAAAGCGGGTCCTGCACCGGTAAGTGCTGGTTGATAGTAGGCGTATTATGGTCGGCAGTAGCAAAAGTCTTTTCCGGGAAGATCACTTTCAGACCCCGGCTTTCCAGTCCCAGAAAGGCCACGGGACTCGTCACTTCGTGAATAAAATGGCGATCGATAAAAAACACATCGGGTCCATCGTCAATTTTCCTGACCACATGGGCATCCCATACTTTGTCGAACAGCGTAGCAGACGTCGTACTCATTTTGTATAATTTAAAAGAGAATTGCGAATTTCTTAAAATATATCCGGATAATCAGGATTTTACTCCCCTTTTTTCTAACCTAAATCATAAAACAGTTAAAATTATCTGACCATCCGGTAGATGCTTTCTATCCCGTTTCAATAGCTACCATAAATAGAATATTCCAGCAGCTTTATTATATTTAAGTTCCTTATGCAAATGTAACTCAATTAATTAGACCCTAAATGTTAGATTTTCACCAATGAACAACCTGGATAATCCTGACCTGCAGTTTATTACGGCAGAAGCAAGGCAACTGGCTCTTAACTACAAACACGGCTTCATTAGTCTTGAACACTGCCTGGTAGCCACCCTCACGA
Organism: Niastella sp.; assembly: GCA_017744515.1. Classification (GTDB taxonomy): domain Bacteria; phylum Bacteroidota; class Bacteroidia; order Chitinophagales; family Chitinophagaceae; genus Paraflavitalea. Next base: position 104,635 of record JAGIBF010000009.1, on the reverse strand, counting down.
CTCCCTGTCTTGCCCAAAAATACCTGTCAGCACTTGATGTAACAGAATGTCTCAAGTGGCTGTCAGAACAACATCCCGGCACCAGCAACCTCACCCGGAACGATAGCGTCCCCTTGACTCTACATATGGAGAGGATTGTAAAGCATGCGCAGCATCTTGCCTTACAACAAAACACCCATCAAATCACCTCCATACACATCTTGATGGGGATGCTTAGCTATGAAAATGTTGTCTCGAAAAAAGTAAAAAAGATAGGTGTTCTGTTCGAAGATATTTCGAACGGGTTATCACTGCAACCACTGGAAATACAACTGCGGCACTTCCATAAACCTTCACCAGTCGCCTCGTTCTTCAGACTGGCCCCTTCCAAAAAGAAACTACAAGAAGAAATATACGACCATGCCTCGACCTTATACACTTACCAACAATACGATGAATGCATAGCAGTTTGTAACAACGGGCTACATATCTACCCGGACCTGCATAAACTCAAATTGTTATTGAGTTACAGCTCATACAATAAAAGAGATTATTCCAGCGCCATAAGATATTTGGAAGAGATGATAGAATTACAGCCCGATGATTCTTATTGGGTTAACCTTGCACTCTTCTACAGTCAGAAAGGAGATCACCAACAAGCAGACAATATACTCGATCAATTGCTCGCTCAACAATCCGACAAAGACGGCCTTTTAAATAATAATAAAGGATTTAACCTCTACAGGCAAGGCAGGTATGCCGAAGCGGTCCCCTACTATGAAAGAGCGATTCAAAATAACCCTTCCTTTGCCTATCCATATGACAACCTTGGTTTTGTTAAACACAAGCTGGGACAAACAACAGAAGCATTCACCCTGATCGATAAATCGCTGGAACTGGACAAAGGCAACTCCTATGCCTATATGTTTAAAGGAAGGATATACCTGGACCAGGACAACAAAGCGCTTGCGCTGGAACAGTTTCAACTGGCGCTCAGGTACGGGTTTACTAAAACGTATGGAGAAGAAGTATTACAATTGATAAAACAATGCCAATAAATTCCTGTACAAAATCACCTATAGTGTAGTAGCTTTAACATTATGAAAACATTGCGTTGCCTTATACCCATGCTGCTGTTAATGCAGCTGTCTTTTGCCCAACAGGCCGACACCCGTTATTATGAATTGCGCATATACTATTGCAATCCCGGTAAGTTGAACACCCTGGTGGAGCGTTTCAACAACCATACTACCCGTATTTTTGAAAAGCATGGTATGACCAATATCGGCTACTGGCTGCCCATCAATAATCCGGACAGTGCTTTGTATTACGTGCTGGCCTTCCCCAATAAAGCAGCCCGCGATAGCTCCTGGAAGCACTTCGTAGCCGATCCCGAATGGAAGCAGGTGGCCGCCAAATCAGAAGAGAATGGCAAGATCATAAGTAAGATCACCTCCGTGTTCATGAACGCAGCCAGTATCTCCCCTGTCATCAAAGCATCCCGCCAGGGAGCCGACCGCACTTTTGAATTGCGCACCTACACCTGCCTGCCCGGTAAGTTGCCCAACCTGATTGCCCGGTTCAGGGACCATACCCAAAAGCTGTTTGAAAAACATGGTATGACCAATATTGCCTATTGGACTACCGTTGAGAACGATACTACCCAGCCTAAGTTGGTTTACATACTGGCACACAAAAGTGAAGAAGCCGGCAAGAAGTCCTTCGACACCTTTCGCGCCGATCCTGTGTGGATTGCCGCCCGCGACGCCTCCGAAAAAGACGGCAAGATCGTGGAGAAAGTAGAGTCGATATTCATGAAACCACTTTCTTTTTCTGCTATACGGTAGTTAGCTACACTCAATTTTCAATCCGGTACATATAGAAAATACAAATATTTGTACATACCTACAGAGAACCTATAGAGAATGTACAGAGGATGTATAGAGTAACTAACGAGGAGTTGATCCGTGCATCATTGCGGGATACTTCGTGTCAGATCCTCACCATATATACTAAGCCTCCTAATGGACCCCTACCAAACCCCTACATCCAACAAGTGGGTATCCAGAAGGGTCGTGTATCAGTCGCAGGCCATTCTCAGACAGGCCTGCCAGCATTTCGCTACAAGCTGACATGTATTGAAGGTTACACTGCCTTGATCTTCTTTCGGCGTCTCCGGCGATTGAGGTATATGCCGACTCGCAGTTTTCGTACCTTTATAGCATGAAACGCTCGGGGTCTGCAGATCTTCCTCTGCATTATGGATATGTGCCGAAATGGTTGGCGGAACGGATGGCAAAACTGGGCCTGGCGGTCACGGAAGCCATCATTACGGAATATGGGAAAGAAGAAGTGCTGCGCAGATTGTCAGACCCATTCTGGTTCCAGAGTTTTGGTGCCGTCATGGGTATGGACTGGCATTCTTCCGGCATCACTACCTCTGTGATGGGCGCTTTGAAACGAGCGATCAACCCACACGCCAAAGAACTGGGCATTTATATTTGCGGCGGCAAAGGCAAATTCTCCACAGAAACACCCGCAGAACTCCTGCGCCTGGCAGACAGTACAGGCCTTAATGGCACCGAACTGGTACGTTGCAGTAAACTCAGCGCCAAGGTCGACAATACCGCTATTCAGGACGGTTTTCAATTATATACCCACAACTTTATCGTAAGCGATACCGGTCAATGGACTGTGATACAGCAAGGGATGGCGCCTCACAACAAAACAGCCCGGCGCTATCACTGGCATTCCGATACAGTCCGCTCTTTTGTGGAAGAACCACATACCGGCATTTGCGGTGTTAACCAGGGAGCCATCTTAAACTTAACAGCTGCTGAAGCAAGCTGCACCCGTAGCGGCATCGTACAGATCACGGCAGATGATCCACACCAGCTTATCAGGAATTTTCAGCGGCTGATACTTCCTTCACACCACGAAGTACATGCAGAAGATGTAAACCTTAAACGTCTTGGCGCTGTATTATGGTTGGCGCATGAACAACACCCGGAAAACTTTGAAGAGTTGTTGTTGCTGCAGGGAGTAGGTCCCCGCACGTTGCAATCACTCACGCTTGTCAGCGAAGTAATCCACGGCACGCCCTCGCGTTTCAAGGATCCGGCCCGTTTCTCTTTTGCGCATGGTGGTAAAGACGGGCATCCGTTTCCAGTACCCACTAAAGTATACGATGAAACCATCAGCGTGTTGCAAACGGCTGTTCACAATGCCAGGCTTGATCACACCGATAAAACAGCAGCGATCAAGAAACTGCATGAAATAGCAGCGCGTGCAGAAAAGGATTTCGTTCCCAATGCCAACTTCGACGCGCTCATCCAAAAAGAGCGGGACGAGGCCTGGAAGTATGGCGGAAGAACCGTCTTCGGAAAAGCCAAACCTCCGAAGAATGACCAGTTGTCTTTGTTTTAAATCCACGCGAACGATTCACAACTGGTTTTCGTTTCTCACCGGGAGGCGCTTCATCATGCCAAGTATAAGGACCACCTGCTATTGATTCGATTCGACCGTACGTTTGAGATTAGCCAGGCCTTTATCGAAAGTCTCTCCCATGACTTTGTCCATGTTCATCACCAGCAACATAGCATTCATGGGGTAAGCATATTCGGTTTTGAATCCCCAGGTAACTTTAGTAACGCTACCTGCTTCTTTCAGGTCAATAAAAGCTTCGGCTTCTCCTTCGAAAGGCTTAATAAAATGAAGATGGGAATCAGCCCTGTTAGGTGGATCCAGTTTGGTGATCTTTTGTTCACCGGCACCCACCTTTTCACTTTCCCATTTATAACCGGAACCTACTGTTCCGTCCTGTCCTTCAAAACTTACTTTGATATTGGGATCTTGTTCTGCAAAAGGACTCCATTTATTCATGTTAACCAGCGAGCTTACCTGTGGCCACACCTTTTCGCGCGGAGCATTGATGGTGATCTCCCTTTCAAGATGATATTTCCTGGGCGCAATCAAACCTGCCACCAGCACTACGATGATCAATACCAGGATAATGATACCGAGTACCTTGAAGAATTTTTTCATAATTGTTGTTTTTGGGTGTTGAGCTATACTGCAAATGTAGTCAGCTTCCTTTAACCGGCATAGTCTGATCATTGGAGACGGCCTTTTACTATCCTGGGGTATCAATAGCGGTTAAGGATATCACAAGATGCATATAAATCATTAATTTCCCCTACGCGCCGATGTCCCCATCAACACAGCAGCGATCTGCCGGGAAATGGCATGATCGCACAGTTTGTCGAGCCAGAAGAACTCGCCGGCGGCATTTACCTCGAGGAAATAATATTGGTTGTCCGGCGTAAGGATCAGGTCGATGGCGCCGTAATTAAGGCCGTATTCATCCATGAATGATAACAACTTTGCTTTCACCTCATCAGGTAATTGGTAAGGCAGCCACTCATGCACCATATTGGCGCCTTCCTTGCGCCAATCTACACGGGCATTGTCTACCCGTTGTGAATCGATGCTAAAAGCAAATACTTCCTGTCCTACAATCGTCACCCTCAACTCCAGTTTCTTCTCCACCTGCTGTTGAAACACCATCGGACAATAACGAAGTGTATCTAACCCCTGCAAGTGGTCGGCTGTAACAGCATTGGTAAATACTACATGCTCCTCCGCTTCTTTATAAACAGCAAAGGAACTTTGCATTTTGCTGATCACACTCCCACCCTGTTCTTCAATAAACCGGCCCACAATGGCAGGATCGTTGCTGATACAGGTGTCGGGGATCAGTAAACCATTGCGTACAGCCACTTTCAGTTGTTCTTCTTTGCTATCGAGCCGGCGGTAAACGCTGTTGCGTGCCAACTGAAAGCAATTCAATCCTTCCAGCATGCCCATCAACGTGCGCTTCACCTCACCAATGGTGGCAGGCAGGTATTCAGGATCGATCACCGTCTGCAATCCTTTACCGAGATTATAGCTCCTGCGGTACCAAACAGCCGTTACATCATCCAGGTCATGAACGACGTAGCCCGTATCCAATAGAATACGCCAGCGACCATTTACGAAAGAAGAAGATAGCGATGTTTCAAGCGGATAGCGATCTACATCAAACCGGATAGCTTCGCCACCTGCCTTTACAATGTTTTCAATAACGATGCGCGTGCTGGTATTATCAGCACTATGTGTAACTACTAATATCTTTTGTTTAGCCATTTTTTATACGTGTTATCAGTTTTTCAGCAATGGTTTCTCCAATGGGATAGCCCAGGTATTTTTGCAGCATCCCCCACTCTCCCTGTGGATTCACTTCGAGGAAAACATAATCGCCATTGGTATGCCTGATCATATCGATGGCGCCGAAAAGAAGACCTAATCCCTTCATCAGCTGGTGGAGCTTCTGTTGCACACCTGCCGGCAATTCATACAGCTGCCATTGTACCTGCCCACCCGTTTGGGTGCGCCAGTCGGTAGGCGCTGAACCTTCCCCATGCGGTATCTTACCGGCAAAACATACCCCGTCTATATAGGCGATGCGCAGCTCATATGCTTTGGGAATGTATTCCTGAAAGATCATGGGACAATACGCCAGCAGGTCCAGTTGCCCAAGCATTCCCGCCGTCAGTCGTGTAGTAGGGAAAAAAGCGCCATCGCCTTTCATCGTTTTAGATAAGGCATTGTGGAGCTTCATCACTACCTCTCCCTTGCAACGCGTGAAGAAGCCGCGCACCACAATCGCATCATTGGTGAAAATGCTGGCAGGCACGGTCAGCCCAACCGCATAAGCCACGCGCAACTGCTGCAGTTTATCGTTACACACTGCATGATCAGCCTGCAGAGGATTCATCCAAGGCACCCTTTGCAATGCATGCAGAAACAGGTCACGGAACGTTTTGTATTCACGAATAAAAACGGATTGATAAGCTGCATCAAGATCGTCAGGTGTTTTCATCTCCCACAGCTTACGGTACCATACAGCGGATATCTGCGCATCGGTAATGGTTTGCCCATTACCCGATAAACCATATTGCTGCAGGGAATAATGCAGTTTATAACCCGTAGCAAACTCATCGGTATTCAAACGATAAGAAGGGACGCCCATCTTTTCGAGATGCTGCTGAACAATGTCGATGGTATAAAAATCATTGGAATGGGTAATGCACAAGACCATGGCAATAGTAAAAACAAGCAATAGCCGGATGACTATTGCTTGTTTGTTTTGAAGAAATTGAATAGATGATCAGGAAATCCTACACTTCATCACCATCGGAAGGATACTTCAGCGTGTGCTCCACGTCCAGTATCGGCTTGGTGATATCAGGAAAAGGACCGTCCCCGGCAAACTGCCCGGCGGCTTCCTGTGTGCGTTGCTGCATTTCGAGGAATTGCGCAAAGAATGGTTGCTTTCCTGCATCTTGTTGTTGTTGCATAAACGTACTGTTTAAATAATGAAGTAATGTTTAACCGGCTATACCCGGCCGTTTCAGACTAAGATGTTGGCAGATCATCATCACCATCTGAAGGATACTTGTGCGTTTGATCGTAGTCCATAATGGGCAGCGATACAGGAGGCCATACCAGCAGGTTTGCTTCTCCTGGCTGTTGCACTTTGGTTTGCTGCGATTCCAGGAACTGCGCAAAGAATGGACTCTTTAGTTCATTCTGTTTCATAATGATAAAAATTTAAGGTTAACAAAATCGAATATTCAATTTAACTAAAATCAACACACGAACTATTACTTATCTATGCGTGTGTATAAAAATTCTTATACATGATAACATCAAATGCGTCTGAACGTGATTGATATAACCGCACACCTGAGATTAGGGCGATATGCGACTTGTTGCTCATCGACAACAACCTGTCATACATGATATGCAAGTCACCATTCGTCACGACAGCAGACCACCGGACTATCCTGCCTGACCAGCCCGGCCCCAACCAGGAATTGTTTGAATTTTGTAAGAATTACTTTGAATTGTATTAGCCCCCGTCTGAACATATTCCTGTAAAGGGCTGTTGTTTTATAAAACACTCTCACTTAAATACTCAATACTATGAGCACAAACATTACACAAGCCATTCCACTGACATGGCAATTGGGCGGCGATCTTACCATCAACCGGCTGGGTTATGGAGGTATGCAACTGACAGGTACCGGTGTTTGGGGAGACGCCCGGGATCGTGCCGGGGCGATCAAGGTGTTGCAGGCTGCCGTGGCAGGCGGTGTTAACTTCATCGACACTGCAGAGGCGTATGGCCCTCAATACAATGAATCGCTGATCGCTGACGCATTATACCCCTACAAGAAGGGGCTTGTCATAGCCACTAAGGGTGGTTTTAGCCGTCCCGGCCCCGGTCAGTGGGTACCGGATGGCAGCCCCGCCTTTATCCGCAAGAACATCGAAGGCAGCTTGCAACGGCTGAAAGTGGAAACGATCGACCTGTGGCAGCTCCACCGTTTCGACCCCAATGTACCGGTTGAAGAAACACTGGCACCTGTGGTGGAGGCAGTAAAAGCCGGCAAGATCCGCCACGTGGGATTGTCGGAAGTAACTGTAGAACAAATACAAAGAGCAGAGAAAGTGGTTCCCATCGTATCAGTGCAAAACCTGTATAACCTGGGCAATCGCAAATGGGAAGATGTATTGGATTATGCCACCGAGCGCAACATGGCTTTCATTCCCTGGTATCCATTGGCATCTGGCCCGGAAGCATTGTCTGGCAAGATCAACGCAATAGCTGCAGCGCACAACGCCACCACCGCACAGATTGCGCTGGCCTGGCTGCTGAAACGCGCCGACAATATCCTGCTGATCCCCGGCACCAGTTCCCTGAGCCACTTACAGGAAAACCTCGGGGCCGCCGATATCGTACTGACTGATAAAGAATTTGAGGAATTGTCTAAATAAGTAAGAAAGGTGTACCATGTTTACAGGCCGCCCAGGTGGGCGGCCTTTTCATTGGGTAATAATGACAATTCAGGGCGCATTGTAGAGGCTATGCCAAATAAAACCAGGAACTTCATAGAAATATAAAAACAAAATCAGCCGGAAAACCGTTGTATGCCTACACCTTTGAAAAACAGCGTCGAAACGCCTGGTTTTTAATGTATTTATGTTTATAGCATGAAGAAGGGAAGTTGCTGGTGTTTAATTGTCTGCCTTACAGGCTTGTCATGTACAACGGTCTTTGCCCAGGAACCAGGGGGCAACAGCCGCATGATTCGCATTTATGAGGACAATGACGCCATCAACCTTTACGACATAGGCAGTGACAAGGGCTACACCAATGGCACGCGCCTCGATTTCTTCTGGCAGCAACAAAAAAGGTCTTTTCTTAGCAAGTTATTACCCGCCGCAGGCGCCAACAGCATCAATACACACGGCTGGGGGGTGATGCAGGTGATGATAACACCCGACATTATTACCCGCCGCAGACCTGACCCGACAGATTATCCTTACGTAGGCGCTTTGTTTGCCACCCGCAGCTTACACTCAGCCAATCCTGTCAAAAAACTGTCCCTGCAATCGGAATTGGTGTTGGGCGTGATGGGACCTCCTGCCCTTGGAGAAGAAACACAAAAACTCATGCACCGCATTATCGGTGCGCAACAACCAAGGGGATGGGATTATCAGAAACCCACCGACCTGCTGCTTAATTACAATCTTACGATCAGCAAACAACTTTGGCAACATAGACAATGGGCAGAAGTGATTGGCAATGGCCAAATATACGCCGGTACCATGCTCAATGGTGCCGCTGTTGGTGCCACCATCCGTCTTGGCAAAATGAACCCTTTCTTCAATGGATTCATTCAGCAATTCTCCACCGATAAAACACAGACCAACCGGTGGCAATTTTATTTCACCCTGCAACCCGGTGCAGAACTCATTCTCAGGAATGCCTTACTGGAAGGAGGCGTGTTCAATCACAACGCCAAGCTACCGGATGATGGTTATGAAGTACAACGTGAATTTGCCGAACAGGAAAAACGACGTATAATCTCGCGCATAGATCTTGGAGCCGTACTTTCCAAAGGCAATGTAGGTATCTCCTTCACACAAAAAAGTTCCTCTGCGCTCTTCAAAGGATTCTCCCGTCAGGAAGTGGGTAATATTTCGCTGCACGTAGCGTGGTAAGTTTTTATATTGCAGCATGAAGATGAAAACGATATTGGTTTCAGGTTTACTGTTGCTCCAAAGCATGTTGCATGCACAACAACGTCCCAATATTATTCTTGTGTTTGCCGACGATATGGGTTATAGTGACCTGAGTTGTTTTGGCAGTCCTTTGATCAAAACGCCTTTCCTCGACAAGATGGCTGCCAAAGGTCTCAAAGCCACCAATTTTCTTGTACCCTCTCCTACCTGTTCACCTTCGCGTGCTTCTTTACTAACCGGCCGCTATGCCACGCGCATGAATATTCCCGTGCCACTCGGACCGGGTGCACCCAATGGATTGCCTGATGAAGAAGTGACCATCGCTGAAATGCTGAAAAAGGCAGGTTATCGCACAGCTTTAATTGGTAAATGGCATCTTGGTGATACCAAATCATATTATCATCCTACCGCGCAAGGATTCGATCAGTTCTTCGGCACTTTATACAGCCATGATTACAGGCATCCGTATGTAAAGACGGATACTGTGATGAAGATATTCCGTAATCGTACGCCAGCCATTATCCGTCCGGCAGATACGCTACTCACCGACCTGTATGCGCAAGAGGCCATCAGGTACATACAATCGCAATCGAAACAGCAACCTTTCTTTTTATACCTCGCGCAAAACATGCCGCACCTTCCACTGGCAGTACCTGCCAAATGGCAAGGTCATTCAGCAGGCGGACTGTATGGCGATGTGGTAGAACAACTGGACGAAAGCCTTCAACGCATCTGGCAGGCGCTGGAAGCAAAAGGCATGGCTGATAATACCATCTTCATCTTCACCAGCGATAATGGTCCCTGGATAGGTTTTCCCGACAGGATGGCCGCTGACGGCTATACCAGGCCCTGGCATGTAGGCACCACCGGCATCTTCAGGGGACAGAAAGCCAATACCTACGAGGGCGGGCATCGTGTGCCTTTTATTTTCTACTGGAAAGGTCACAGCCCCATTAATCAAACAATTACCGATCCCGTTTCATCACTGGATATATTGCCCAGTCTGGCCAACTGGCTGAACTTACCGCTGCCTGCCGGCAGAACACTCGATGGCCAATCTGTTACCGGATTGTTGACAGGTAAGCAAGCACACCTCTCCCATCGCCCCATTTATTATGTACACAACCAGGCGCAGGCAGTACGTGATGGAAAATGGAAGCTGCGCATTACCGGCACAGGCGCCGAAAAGCTGACCGAGTTGTTTGATATGGAAGCAGATCCCGGTGAAAATCATAATATTGCCGGTAACAATCCCGACATTGTAATAAAACTGGAAAAGCTTTTGCAGGAATTCCCCGGCATGACTCCTTAACTCAATTCTAATCTTATTCTAAGGTCATCTTAGCGAGCCGAAAGCTACTTTTGCGGCATTTATCACCCCTGTGCCCTGTACCAGGTCAGGAATTGTCAATTGTGTGTGCTTATGGAACTGTATTACTCCTTTTCTGTGTTGATCGTACTGGCTTCGTTTTTCTCTTACATCAACCTGCGGGTGTTGAAGCTGCCTTCTACCATTGGCGTTATGATCATTGCTATGATCTCTTCCATCCTGTTGGTAATCGGCGGCAGCCTTTTTCCTAAATTCTTTACGCATTTTTCCACGCTGCTCATGGATGTGGACTTTACCGAGGTGCTGATGGGTGCCATGCTCAACTTCCTGCTCTTTGCCGGCGCTATCCATATCAATTTGCGCGCGCTCAGTGAACAAAAAGCGCCAATCATTGTATTCTCTACGATCAGTGTGCTGATCTCAACCTTCGCTATCGGTGGTATCCTGTACTATGTTTTTCATCTTTCTCATATAGACCTGCCTTTCCTGTATTGTCTGCTCTTTGGCTCTCTTATATCACCTACGGATCCTATTGCCGTATTGGGTATACTTAAGAAAGCCAATGTGAGAAAGTCGCTGGAAACCAAAGTGGCCGGAGAATCTCTCTTCAATGATGGTGTGGCCGTTGTTGTCTTTTCTGTGATCCTGCAGCTGGCACAGGGCAGTGAGATCGATCTTTCGGTGGGTAACGTAAGCTGGCTGTTGGTGAAAGAAGCCGTGGGCGGCTTTTTATTGGGTACCCTGCTCGGATGGGGCGCCTCCAATGCTATTCGCAAGATCGATGACTATAATGTAACCGTGCTTATAACCTTATCCGTAGTTATGGGTGGTTATCTCATTGCTCATACGCTCCACATGTCGGGACCACTGACCATGGTAGCTGCCGGTATTGTGATCGGGAATTATGGCAAACGAACAGCCATGTCGCCCACCACGAAGGATTACCTCAATAAATTCTGGGAACTGATCGATGAGATCATGAACGCCATCCTGTTCCTCTTTATAGGTTTTGAATTGTTGCTGATCCCTGATCTCAATCACTACTGGGTCATGGGCTGTATAGCCATCCTGGTAGTTTTGCTGGCGCGTTATATTTCCATCTGGATACCTGTGAAGCTTATTCCATTCCGGAATAAGTTTAGCAGCGGCACTATTAAGATACTGGTATGGGGAGGTTTGCGTGGAGGCGTATCCATCGCGCTGGCACTGTCGATCGACAATGGTCCACACAAGCAAGCCATTCTGGCCATCACTTATTTTGTGGTAGTCTTTTCCATTATCGTGCAGGGCCTTACCATTGGCAAAGTGGCCAACAGGGTGTTGTCGAAAGAAGAAGTGTGAGGGCGTTATACAACGAACTCTTCTTCAATGATCTTGCCGTCTTTTACTTTGTAAATGCAAAGCTCCTTCATCTGCATGCGTCCTTTCTGTTTCATGGATATATCCATGTCGAGAATACAGGCGAAAGAGTTCTCCGCCACGATAGGATCGGAAACACTCAGGCTGTGCACCGTATCGATCATAGAGTCGAACTTTCTTCCCTTGTCGAGAATGGCTTTTAATCCTTTGGTTTCCTTTTCAAACTCAGGGGTAGCGTATGGTTCTTTGCTTATGGCATCATCGGCATAGAGTTCCCGCTGAGCTTTCTCCCACTCGCCCGACCGGCATATTTCTACCAGCCGGTTAGCAATTTCTTGTGTAGTCATAGCTTATCGTTTGCCGGAAATACGGCAAAAAGCGGGCCTGCCTCGATTGTGGAGTTACTCTTGTGATGACCTGCTAAACAACAGGAAGCTATTCAGCGATGGTGTATTCGAGTTTTTTAGTAAAAGTATTTTTTGAGCCATCTGGCTTATAATATTCTATTTGAACCGGGATCGTATACTTTCCAGGTTTTCCTTTAGCGATAAAGTCATAAGTAGTGGTTCCATCCGGGCCGATTCCCATGGTTGAATCACCAATGGTGATCCTGGGATCCGCCTCAGTACTATAGCTGCCTCTGCCTGCATATACTTCCATCCCGTGGCCAGCTTTAACATGCGTTACATTAATCATTCCTATAACAGGACACCCAGGAGTATACCCACAGTAATTGTTGACAGCCCACATGTTAAAATATACTGCCAGCCCATTTTCTATTACCAGGATATCATTCCTGAATTTGCTCAATACCATAGACGCCTGAGCAGGTGTTGTATTATCAAAATACATCCTGGCCAACTGCCTGGCATCTGTGTGCAATATGAGTGTACTATCCATTCCCATATTCAGCCGTAAAGCAATAAACTTTCTCAGGTTAACCATATCTCTTTTCAATGCCTCAAGCATGCGACTATTATCCACAAATTCAGTAGTATCTATTACTGAAACAGCCTCACAATAGGCTGCCAAATCTCCATGCAAACGACCGCTTTCCTTGTTTAATAAGCGCCTTATTTCCTTAGTAGTTGCATCTGGTGACGACACTTGTTTTTGAAGACTATCTATGTAAGCATACAAACCAGCCGACAACTTTTTCACCCGTAATGCTTTGGGGTTCCATATCTCTGCTTTTGCCCGTGTACGAACACTTCTGAGCTTTCTCTCCAGCGTGCTGTATATTTCTTCATTATGCGCATCGATCAGCTTATTTGTCCTGTTTAATGAGCGGGTGATCTTATCCATCTTTTTAGCGTCGATATTGTCTTTACAGGCAATAAGACTTAAAGCAAACAGCATAAAAAGAAAAATTCTTCCTACCATAGTTTTGCGGCATTATTTTTCAATGGTATAACTGAGTTCTCTATTCATTTTTTGGAGTGAGCCATCCGGAGAGAAGCATTCAATCATCAGCGGTACTTTATAGACGCCGGGCTTTCCCGTAGCAATGAAACGCCAGGTAGCCGTACCATTATCGCTGATGGGTAATTTTTTGCCATTAATGGTAAGTTTCTCTACTTTAAAAGAGAAGGCACCCACACCAGCGATTATTTCGATGGACTCTCCAGGCTTTACATAGCTGCGATCCATCGTTATCAAAGGCTGGTATACCAGGTATTCATGGTGAATTACTTTAGTTTGATCATGACAATAGTTCACCAACCTGTTTTCGGCAATCAGTACATCGTTCTGTAGCTGGCTCAACATCGCCTGTGTCAGTAAAGGATCGGAGCTGACGATATTCAGATTTTCCCAGCTGGCTGAATCTACCGGTTGAGTGGCGGCACTATCTTCCACCAATCCTAATAACAAAGCTGTTTCCTGTTTAAACTTTTGCGCGTCCCTGACAACCTCTTGTTGCAGGAAAGGTCTATCTACAAAACCTTTCGCATCGAGGATCGCTACGATCTGGTTATTGAAACCAACCAACATACTGTATAGCCGGCTACCTTCCTTATCAGTTTTATTGAGCTTTCTTTTAAGCTCATCGATATATTTAATAATTGTGGCAGTGGAACTCCTTATTTTACGGGCCCTGAGCTCCCAGGGAATTGCCCTTTGCGCAGTTTGCGGGTCTTTCGTCTTTTCATCAAGCACCTGACTTAATAGATAATTCTGATCAAGAATTAGTTGATTGTTGTTATCAAGACTACTGGTAACAGCCTTTATGGCTTCAGGACTGAGCCGGTCTTTACAGGCTGTTATGAAAAGGAGGGCGAGCATACAGCCCGGCAGCAGCTTTTGCATGGTTAACGGTGTGGGTTGGCACTGTAACGGAGGGCACACCGTTTTATTACCCAGTCTGAAGCTATCAAAATGTTAAAACTATTGCCTCTGCTGGTGCTTCTTGGCCATGCGCTGTGCAATAATGCTGACGGCGATCAACTGGAGGGCGTGATACAGCATGATGGGCAACAGCAGGATGCCCATGAGGGGGCTGTTCATAAAGATCACTTTGGCCATCACTGTACCGTGTATCAGTGATTTCTTGGAGCCGCAAAACGTGGCCGTGATCCTGTCTTCCCGGCTAAAATGGAGGAGCCGGGCAATGTAACCCGTGATAAAATAAGCAGCGAAGAACAGCAATGCCATACAAGCGCCCAGCAGGAATAGCTCTCCTATACCCAGGTTGCTGAACATGTGCTTATCGAAGGATTCGCTGAATGCGGTATATACAATAGCGAGGATTGTAAGCTGATCGAAATACTTCAATTGCTTATTGTACTTTTCTGCTATACGTCCCAGTTTTGTGGGGTTCAATAATAAACCCAGCACTACCGGCGCCAATATCTGCAACAACAGTTTTTGTACAATATCGCCCATATCCATATTGCTGTGGTCGCCACCCGTTACCACGCTCATCCAAACCGGCGTAATGAAAATGCCCATCAGGCTGGAAATGCTGGCGTTGAAAATGGCTGCCGGGATATTGCCGTTGGCAATAGACACCATGACCACCGATGAGGAAACTGTGGAAGGCAGGGCCGCCAGGAAGAAAGTACCCAACCACAGGACCTGAGTATCACCCTTATCGAGCCACGGTCTGAGGACAAGAATAAGCAGCGGGAATATAATAAAGGTACTTACCTGTACCAGGATATGGAGCCGCCAGTTGCTGAGGCCGGCTACCAGTTTACTCTTGTTGAGCTTCAATCCATAGAAAAAGAAGATGAATGAAATGCCGATGTTGGCAATAGAAGATATGGAGAATGGTCCATCGGCAACACCCGGTCCGGGAAATTGCGAGGCCAGGATGATAGCGCCTATCAGCGAAAGTATAAACCAATCTAATCCAAAGCGTGCCAAAAAACGAAATACCTTGTTTACCATATAGGCCGCAAGATACGAAGCGTTGGTTTTAAAAGACAAATGGTGGCAGCGGTACATCCGCTACGCACCATTTGCTGCTTTACTATTCAAACACTACTACTTACTAAAAAAAGTTACAGGGTTACTTCCCGACACAGTTGCAATGTATTATCAGCGGAAGAGCATGCAGTCTCCTCCCCTAAGCCACATTACCCGGGCTATATTGGGAAGCGCCTGAACAAAGAATATCTATTGTCTCTTCGGCTATAAGCAAATCCGCATGGCTTGCGGTGAGCAAACCAAGGTGCTTATTGCTGAAAAGTTGTTTGTTGGTGAGATTGAGGACCTGTGCGGTTGTATAACAGGAAAATAATGTGCAGGCAAATGCCTGATGAGCATTCGATTCATTTAGATAAGGTTTTAGTACCGGCAAAAAACCGGGTTACTAATATCGGAATAAATTTCCAATCAGCCATCATGAAGTTATTAAGGAAATATTACCACTCCGGTGCTATCTGTAAGGGGTAACCTTTAGACCTACACTGGTTGTACAAACAGTTCCTGTTGTTTGGTGGACGAATACGGTAGTTTGTATTATATAACGGTATTTATCACCTGTTTTTGGCTACATTCATAGCTAAAATTATCTTTTCCATGAAAAAATTAATTCCATTCATCATTACCTGCCTGTTGCTGATAACAGGATTTGCCACTCCGGCATCCACTACTTCTTTTACAGGTCCTGTTATTGCCGGCGAACCGGAACCACACCCCAACAACATTTATGTAAAGCTGAAGATCAACGGACAAACAACGATTATCTGGGTACTGGCCTTCCCGGATGAGACGGTTGGTGATGTAAAGAGTAGTGTAGAAAGTACCGTGGGTTTCTCTCTCAACTACTTGTCGTACAAGGGTCAGGTATTGAACGAGGAAGCCACGCTTGCTTTTTATGGTATTGGGGCCAATGCCACGTTGAACGGGTATTAAGTTCAACGGATATAAAATCAAAGCGCTGTGCAGGCTTGCCTCGCACAGCGCTTTCCGTTTAGCTATATGGATCTAAGCTCTTAAATGGATATATCAAGATTTCTTTGTATCCACCCTGTAGCAAAACCAGTTATTATCAAGGCTATTAATAACAGCACTATTACAAAGCCTGCGCCAACACCTCTTCTGCGGGGACGAACCGGCGCATAATTGGATGTTGTATGTAACTCACTTGCATTGGGTTTTCGTGCTTTGATAAGGAGGCCTGTATGCCGGGAAGTAAATGTATCGGCTTCAGCCTGGTTGTATACAACCTGTTCTGCAACAAAAAGATCATCATTGCCCGAAGGCTGATACGCCTGTATCACCACCGGGAACTCCTGTGGCTGGATTGTCATATTATAAAGATTAAAGTGAACAATGTTTTTGATTGTAGTCACAAATCCATTGCCAGTACACTGTTGTTGAAACAGGTGAATAAAGCCCCATTTTGAAGCGTTCTTTCCTCAAAATGTCCGGACTGGTAAAATATACAACTACTCCCGTGGTTTGTCTATTGAAGCCGCGTCCTTATTACACTACTTTCGTGTTGCATTACTGATTACGCCACCCAATCTTCGTTTAGAGCATCACCCAAGAAATACCCCGGTTAGCTTCGTGTGAGCAGCAAGCACTCCGGGACCGGAATTATAACAGCGGCAGGTTAAAACTTAAGGCAGGCAATCGAAAAGCAGGGCTGTTCTGAAAAGGGCAGCCTTTTTTAAGGTTACGAGGTTATTATAGTCCTACCAAAACTGCCACCAACTTTTTCTCTCAGGCGTCGGGCCGGGGTGGTTTTTGTATGCTGCCCGTACTTGTTCTATTGTTCCGTTGTCTTCATACATTTTCCAGGGGTCGATAAAGGAGCCGTTTTGCCGTTCCGATGTTTTCTTTGTGCAGATTGGGGATGTGATCCATTTGTGTATGGAGACTGTTATTTGTACTAATCCGTGCACAATTTAAACAACTGTTTCCTTCTTTTGAAAGAAACAGCCTTTAAAAGTAGTGAAAAAGACGACCAGATTTTCGTTGGCCTTTACTTGAAAGTTGATGGGCTGTTTGTTCATCTCTGCCAGGACAAACTATTGTTTTAAAATATCCAGTAAAGTGTTATAGATACCAGGATCGGATGGCCTGTCTGCATCGAATCTTACTATTTTACCATTCTTATCAAAGACAATATACCTTGGAATAGGTCCCAGCTGGATCTTTTTACTCAACCCACTGTTAGCAGGATTCGCCAGGATAAAGCTATACTCCGTATCGACCTTATGCCTGCTTCTCGCTTCGAGCCAGCTATTGAAATCAGTATCGATGGATATGTACATCATTACGATGTCTTTATCTTTCACCTTCTTATTCAGCGTGTGAGAATACGGAATCTCCTGAACACAGGGCTTACACCAGCTTGCCCAAAAATCAACATAGACGACTTTTCCTTTCAGCCGCGTCATTAAACGATTAAATCCGATCTCCGACTTATCTGCTTTCATCAAGATCGCCAATTCATTGCTATCAACCCTGGACCTGTCGCGCTGCAGCTGGTAATTTCTATGAACGATGTTGGTATATAACGAATCATTGCACAGCGCATCATACTTTTTCAGCAACAGTTCCGTATTTCTGGTCAGCTCTATCCTATCCACCATATATCTTGACAGCAGGAAGCTTTTGTTACTGCCTTTTGTCAAAGCAGCCACAGAATCGAGGAAAGCCTGCTCGGGCGTATGCAGAAAACGAAGGGCAAACATTTGCCTAAGGGCATAGTTATAAAAGGGTATATTATTACAATCGGTGCAATTAAATTCCTGGACCCATTTTATTAATGAGTCCTTGTAAAAGGTGCGCAACGACTCTTTTAACTCATTGTTGATACCGCGGTCCGCGAATAGCTTATCTGCGATCTTGAAGCCTGTATAAAAGTACCGGTAAAACTTTCCGATACTGATGTCCAATTTGTTCGCTGCACAAAATGATTCAGCGCTATTGATATAGGGCTGGTACAGGCTGTCCAACAACCTGTCCCTGCTTCGCAGGTCTGTTGTGGAGCCCCATATTCTCCGGAGGAATGCAGAATTTGCCCTATAGGGTAATGGCATACCTACGCTGGCTGTGTGACGCAGGAAAAAGCTCAGCTCTTCTGTTCTTCCCGGATTGCTGATGTGCGCAAGGACGAGCTTGTTGTTTTTGTCCAGCGTTGCAACCAATGTGTCTTTCGCTTTCAGCAGATAATAGATGCCATCGGCCGTACCATAAGGCCCTTTGGGTGGTACGGCATACATGTTTAATATAATGGGGGTATTGGTTTGAAGGGGGATGTGCTGGTATTTACCGGCAAGGGTGTCGAGGGTATACGGAAAAGAGCCAGCTTCCAATATCGTTCTTTTCTGTATGTGGATCTCGCGTCCGGTTTTATTGAGGAAGTAAATGTTGGATTGCCCCGATGCTTCCCTGGAAAGCAGTAAAAGGGATAGACTGGTGAGGTATACAAGCAGCGCCCGGTTGATATATGTCATTGGTTACAATATCGCCCTAAGATGCAACTTTTGAATTATTCCATATATCCTGATAAGATAAAAAGGCTCACCCCGCCTTCCGGCAATTTTGCCGGGCGCGGGGTGAGTGACCTTGTTTTTACAAAGGTTGGGTTTTGTTTACTACTGCTCGTATCCGGGGTTTTGGGGCATCTTCTCCGGGTTCAGTTTATACTCGTTCAACGGTATTGGGAAATAGATATCTTTTGTCGTGATGTTTGTGAGCGGCGAGTTGTTGTAATCAGCCTGGCTCTTGGCCCTGAAATAAGTCACCAGCTCTTCTTTGGTAAAGAAGCGGGTGAGGTCGTGCCAGCGGTGGTGCTCGAAGGCCAGTTCGATCCTGCGCTCATGCAGGATGGCCAGCTTCAGCGTTGGGTATTGGGCAGCATAGGCAGGGGTTGCTTTCATTGCTGCATATAAAGGTCGCTGTGCGCGCTCACGTACCATGTCCAGGTACTGAATAGCGGTAGCTTCATCATTCAGCAGCATGTGCACTTCTGCGAGGTTCAGGATGATATCGGCATAGCGCAATACGATCCAGTCATTACCGCCATAGCCCAAGTTGGTGGCGCCGGCGCTGGCATCCCTGAACTTGGTGATGAAATAAGCCTGTACAGAAGCATGGTTGGCGAATTTGATGGAATAGTCGGTGCGCAGGTCACCTACTTCAAATTCTTTCTGGAGGTCTGCCGTCAGCGTGCCACCCGCACCGGTAGAAGCAAACAGGGAGTTGATGGTTTCGCCACGGGCCTGGTTGTTGGCAGCAATGCGTGAGCTGTAGTTGGCATCACCTTGCTTGTAAGCGATCTGCCAGATGATCTCTTTGTTGGTGCTCTTCTTCGTTACGTCGAATACATCGGCAAAGGGTATCTCCGACAACTTGCCAAAGCCACGCATGTTGTAGCAGGCCAGCAGGTAGGTCTTTGCATTGTTGAGGTTGGCCGTTTTATCGCCACTCAGGTCGGTAGCCATTTTGAGGTATACCTGACCCAGCAGGGCATTGGCTGCCTGCAGGGAAACACGTCCTTTATTGTCGGCGCCCTGTACGTTGGGCAGTTGGCTGCCTATCGCATCTTTCAGGTCGGCCACGATCTGTGCGTATACATTTTCTTTGCTTTCGCGGAATGTTTTCTGGGTGATCTGATCCAGGCCAGTCAGTCTCTCCGTGATCAGGGGAACACCGCCAAACTCCTGTACCAGATTGTAGTACATCAGCGCTCGGATGAACTTTACCTCAGCCTTGTATTGATTTTTGGTGGCATCATTTGCAAAAGTGATATTGTCGATCTTCGACAATACCATATTGGCTCTTGCGATGGGCAGGTATAATGCTGTCCAATGGCTTTGCAGGTATGTGTTGCTGGGCACCAGTGCGAAGGCAGTGAACTGGAAGGGTTCGCCGTTGTTGGATTGGTTATCGGTCGTATTCACATCGTCGGAACGGTCATCTGTCCAGGTAGAAGCTCCTTCTCCGATACAGTTGCCGCTACGCAGCGCCTGGTATACACCATTTACTCCCAGGGCAATGTCATTTTCTGTCTGGAAGTTATTGTCCACATTCACGGAGTTGGGGTTGGACTGCTCCAGGAATTCTTTGCTGCAAGAGCCAAATGTGAGCGTAATACCTAATCCGATCGTCATTGCTATTATAGTACGCATAAAATATTGTTTAGATAATCCCCTTCGACAGGCTCAGGGTGACAGTTTAATTTTTATATCCCTTCGACAATCCTTCGACAAGCTCAGGATAACAAGGTGACAGGGAGACAATTTTAAAGTTAGAATTGCAATTTCACGCCGAGGTTGAAGGCCCGCATCAATGGATACTTACCATAGTCTACACCCGGTGTAGTGTTGGCGCCGTTGTTGTAATCCACTTCAGGATTATAGCCCAGGTATTTGGTAATGGTAAAGGCGTTGTCTACACTGGCATAGAGACGCAGGCTGCTTAATCCTGCTTTCTTCACGAATGAAAGATCATTCAGGCTGTAGCCCAATGTGATGTTGGTGCAACGGAAGAAAGAGCCATTCTGCAAATAGTAGCTGCTGAGGCGCGTACTGTTGCTTTGTGTGCCACCGCGGGAAGCACGGTATACTTTACCATTGCCGGGCTCTGCTTCAGAACGGTACCTGTTCTTCACAATCGAATAGTTGTTGCCGGAACCTTCCATGTTGTTGATGTAATAATCCTGTCCGTCGAGTATCTCGTTGCCTTTAGAACCATTGAAAGAAGCTGACAGGTCAAGGTTCTTGTAAGTAGCATACAGGCTAAGACCATAGGTGAAATCAGGATAGGGAGAACCGATCACCTGCTTGTCGGCCTCGTTCACGATGCCATCACCGTTCACGTCTTCAAAATACAGGTCGCCGGGATTGAGCGGTGTAGCAGAATAGGAGGAACGGGGAGGTCCTTGTAATTTATACCCTGCAGGGAAAGTATTATTGGGCAGCAACCTGGCATTATCAGCAGCGATATTGGCCATATCCGACTGACGCACCATGCCTTTCACTTTCAGGCCATAGAACATACCGATGGGTTGTCCTACCTGCGTAACGTGGGTTACGTATTGCCTTTCAGCGCCTACCGAGTAGATGGGAGCAGCTCCACCCAGGCTCATCACTTTGTTGTTGTTGTGGGTAATGTTGCCACTTATGCTGAAGGTGAAGTCCTTGCCATTCACGATGCGGGCATCGATCTGTGCATCGATACCAGTGTTCCTTACTTCAGCATCACGCAGGTTGGTGAGGATGCTGGTAGAGCCGGAACCGGCAGTGATATTTTGTTGGAACAATAGATCGTAGGACTTACTGATGTAGTAGTTTACGATCACGTTCAGGCGGTTATTCAGCAGGCCGAGGTCTGCACCGAAGTTGTACTGAGAAGTAGACTCCCAACCCAGTTTGGCATCGGCCACGTTACCGGCAGCTGTAGAAGTATATACCGTGTTACCGAATACTACACCACTGGAACCAGCCATGGTTTGCTCATAACGATAGTTACCAATGTTGTTGTTTCCGGTAAGACCCCAGCTGGCACGGAGCTTCACCGTAGAGCCGGCACCCAGCCAGTCGCCATAGAAACTTTCATTAGAGAGGTTCCAGCCGGCGGATACAGACGGGAATTTACCCCAACGGTTTTCGGGACCAAAGCGGGAAGAAGCATCTGCCCGGAAAGAGCCCGTGAGGTAGTATTTGTTATCATAGCTATAGATGGCGCGCGCAAGGTATGATACCAGAGTCGTCACCGATTTGCCGGTACCACCATTCAGGTAAAAATTGGTTGCATCGGCACCACGTGCAGTGATCTCCGGTACCAGGTCGTTGGAAAGACCGTTGGCGCCAACACTCACAATATCGGTCGTTGTTTCCTGCGCAGAATAACCTGCCAGCACATTCAGGTCGCCTTTACCCATGGACTTTTTATAGTTCAACGTAAACTCAGCCAGCTTATCGAGCGTGGAGAGGGTTTGCGCCGAAGCATTGGCAGCCCTGATAGCAGTAGGAGAACCGGGAGGGTTAGCACCGCTGCTCAGGTTGGTAGGATAATAGTACTCGTACTTCTCGTTATACGTCTGCGCACCAATGTTCACTTTACCGGAGAAGCCGGGGAAGAACTCATACGTAGCATTGGCATTGTAAGTGCCACGTGTACCTTTGCGGGTGATCTTCACACGATCAGCAAATGCCACCGGATTTTCAATTCCCTGGAAAGAGTAGTTGTAGGTATCGATGGGAATAGAAGCATTGCCCAGGGCGTAAGAGCCATCAGGGTTGTATACCGGGAAGATGGGCATGTATACCAATGCTCCGAGGATAGGGCCCTGGTTGAAGCGGCCTTCCTGCACTTCACGGTTGTTGATATCAGTAATGAACATGCTGGAGCTTACCTTCAGCTTTGGAGAGATATCAGCATCGATATTAGCGCGCAGGTTGATACGTTTCTGGTTGGTGAATTTGAGAATACCATCCTGGTTCTGGTAACCACCGCTGATGAGGTAGCGGGTAGTGTTATTACCACCAGTGAAAGACACGTTGTGGCGTTGCATCAGCGCATTGCGATACAGTTCGTCCTGCCAGTCGGTATTGTATTGGGGCTTCAACACTGTTTGGGTAGGGAAATCATACAAAGCTTTGATGATGGTGATATTGCCGGGGTTGGAACCGAGGCGTGCAATACGCGCAGCGTTGTCATCAGAGAAAAATGCATCATTCCAGGTAATGCCTTTGGCAATGATCTGGTCTTTATAAGCACCGTTGCGGCCATCCACAAACAGCTGGGCAAACTCATAGCTATCCAGCATATCGACTTTCTTCGCCAATTGATTGATGCCCGCCATATAATCATAGTTCAGCTTGCCCTTGCCTTGCTTGCCGCGTTTGGTGGTGATGAGCACCACACCAGCTGCAGCGCGTGAACCATAGATGGCAGCAGAAGCAGCGTCTTTCAATATCTCGATCGACTCAATATCATCAGGGTTAATGAACACATCATTGCCAGATGTGCCGGGATTATAACCGTTGGTAGCGTTGGTGCTGTTACCTGGCCCCTGACTCACGTTGCCACCTACTGCATAGCCATCGATCACATACAACGGCTCGGAGCTGGCATTAACAGAGCCAATACCACGCACACGGATCCTGGTGCCGCCATAGGGCGCACCGCTCACCTGTGCAACCTGTACACCTGCCACTTTACCTACCAGCGCCTGGCTGAGGGTTGGAGAGGTAAGGTTCAGCTCTTTTGCTTTTACGCTCGATATAGCGCCCGTTAGGTCACTCTTGCGCAAGCGCTGGTAACCGATAGATACTTCTTCCAGCATTTTAGCATCTTCTTTCAGCTTCACCTCTACAACGCTCTTCTCTCCTACTGGCATTTCCTGTGCGGCAAAGCCGGCATAGCTTATTGTCAATACTTCGTTGGCCGCCACAGCAATGGTAAACTGTCCTTTCACATCGGTAACGACTGTCTTGCCCGATTTCTTTGCCACCACACTGGCGCCCGGCAGGGGCTCGCCTGTTTCGGAAGCTACCGTACCGGTTACAGTGCCCGTTTGCGCATGCACCGGTAATGAAGCAGTGATGGCCCAAACAGCCACCAGCAGAAATAGTAGTTTCTGTAGCATTCCTTTGTGCATGGACAAAGGAATAGCCTGTGCAACTTTCTTTTGCATTAGTTATTTGTTTGTAATAAGAAAATGAGACCTGTGGCAGCAGTCTGTTTCAGGGTGAGCCGCCCTTGCCTGGCGCAAAGCCGGACGGCAGGGCGACCCACCCTTTTACCTGGCAGCAGTCGCAGGGCAGGATTACCAGTGTATCTCCATCATGTTGGCGTTGTTTTTACGGGACGAACTAACAGCAATCCCTTTTAAGGTATTATCGAGGAACGTAAACCCTTCGAGTTCATCGGGCCGTTCATTAATGTCTACTACTTTGATCACCTGCTCCGTTCCAGCCGCCAGTGATTTCTCCAGATCGAGGAAGGTGAAACGCCATTTGCGGCCTTCTATCTGGTTTTGGATCAATACCAGCATGTTCTTACCGGGCACCCAGTGGAGGTTTTGTACCCAGGGGGAGCAGGTAAATTTTTTCATTACTACACCTTTTTCGGAAGTCTTTTTGGCTTTTGCCAGCAAGGCGGGGTCGTATAATCTTACTTCGTTGGCCTTGCCGCCGTAATCGGCAGTGGCCACGTACCATTTGTTTTTATATTGTACATACTCGGGGCGGGTGCCTTGTATGCACGCATCATCTTCTATCGTGTTGAGCAGGTTGTCATCGAGCGTGCCTGTTTTCAACAATCCTTCCCAATTCACGGAGTAGATCACAGCTTTCCATAAAGTACCTTCAGCATTCAGCCGGATACTATTGCCAATGAACACCGGCATTTTACCATGTACTGCCAATCCCGTAGGATGGTTGATCAAATCGGTGTCATTCAGCGTGAGCTTGTATTCTTTATTGCAATACACGATCGAATCGCCGGATAGTTTGTATTCCCTGATCATGCCTACTTCCCTATCGCCATATAAGAAGAGGCGGCCATTTTGAAAGGATACGCCCTGGCATGCGCCTAATGAATCGACAGAAAGTGCGTGATTGATCTGCATATCTACACCGGCACGGTGTGCCGTAAAAGCTAAAAGAGTGCAACTAACAAAGGCAGTAAGTAATTTCATTGGTGTTTCTTTTTGACAGGCAGCAATCGTGAGTTGTCAGTTGTGAGTGCTTACTCACCACACACTATTCACCACTGGCCATTACGGGTCCATTATTTCTGTCGGATCGATGTGCAGTGCATCGAGCAATGGATAAAACTCTACTTCCGTTTCAGAAAGGCGCTCGCCTGGTTTATAGGGTACTTCATCCAACTCCTTTTTACACCTTTCTACGAGGGTACCGGATATCCAGGTGCTTTGTCCTCTTTCTGTGGAAGCAAGGCCCGGCTTATCCATGGGCATTCCGTAGCGGAACATAAGGCGCACCGCATTCCGCATGTTGGTCGTAGTATGCCGTGCATGGGGCTCCATGATAACGGCATTTTCGGGTATGTGCAGCTTATCAATCAGGAAGCGTTTCATTTCTTCCGCTTCATTGTACCTGGTTTTATAGGGGTGCACCTTGCCACCAGACACCATTATAAATGGCGCCAATCCTTTCTGGTATTGTATGGCAGCCAACCGGCAACGGAGCATACCGCCAGCGCTCAGGGGCACCGCCGGATCTTCAGGGCCTGCACCAGGCACCAGGATCACAGAATATTTATAGCTGGTCCACTTGATGGTCTGTATTCTGTCGTAAGCGGCTTTGTTCACCGTCGTTTCCATCGGCTCATAATCAGCTGCCTGATCCCGCTCATTGATTTCAATGAACAGCAAGGAGGCGGTGAGCGAAGGCAGGAAAAAGAGCCGGCTTGCCGCGCACTCCTGCATCACCACATAGGCGGGTGAATACAGCATGCTGCCATAGCGGGGATTGTTTACATTAAAGCTGATGGAATCAATCAGGGGATAATTGGCTTTTTTACCTTCAGCATACACACCAATGGCAAAGTTGATTCCCATCGCATCCTGCTCCCAGGCTTTGCGCAACAGCTCAGCGCCGCTTTCTTTTTGAAAGAGAATATAAGTACCTGAAGGAATAAGGTGTTGTTTTACTAATTTACCCAGCGCATTGTTTTCATTGTATAAAGCTGCAAGGCGGGCGCCGACAGTTTGTATTTCCTGCCCTGACAGCTTTAACTGTTCAGTGTAGCAGGTAGCGGTGTTTCCACAAGTTTTCAGCGCATTGGCAAGGCCAGCCAGCTTACGCTGCGCCATATTGGCTAATGCCGTATCACCTTCTACCATTTTGCGCGCTTCTTTATCCTGTTTCAGCAGCGTAAGCAGGTAATAGTTTTTACACTGTACAATATGATCACCAGTTACCAGCTTGTAGCGAGGATCAGGAGCTGGTTGTTGAGCAAAAAGATAACAAGTCATGCACAACATGACCATTGTGAGGAACGCCTTAACCATTATTTTATGTAGTATTTTCGGCGGCAAAAGTCCTGTGTTGAGGTTAACTTAATATCACGCCTGTATTACTGGATTGTTACCAATCTTTTAACAAGATTTTATTCACAATTAGAAATAGTACATGCTGATATAGGGGAAAAAGGGCTATATCGGCAACTTTCTTATATTTACCGTTTCACCCTATCCATCTGTTAAACAGCTAATTCCATTATCATGCAGCAAAAAGGTTTTCTCTTCCGGCGCTTTAAGATTGCATTGCCAATGTGGACTATTCTTTGTCCTCTGATTGGTTTACTATTACTATTGATGACCGGGAAAGAAAACAGCGGCTGGGTCAATGGCTTGCTGGGTATTGTATTGATCACTGTGGTGCTGAGTGCTGTGCATCATGCGGAGGTAGTGGCTCATAAAGTGGGGGAACCTTACGGCACGCTGATATTGGCGCTGGCCATCACGATCATCGAGGTATCACTGATCGTGACCATCATGCTTACGGAAGGGGAACAGGGCTCCACACTGGCGCGGGATACCGTGTTTGCGGCCATTATGCTTATCCTCACCGGCATTATCGGCCTGTGCCTGCTGGTGGGCGGTTATCGCTTCAAAGAACAGGTGTTTGTAAAACAAGGTGTAAGTGCTTCCCTCGTAGCCCTCACCGCCATTACTATCCTCACGCTGGTGTTGCCCAATTATACCACCAGTACGCCGGGGCCTGTGTATACTACGAGCCAGCTGATATTTGTTGCTATTGTATCATTGGTGCTGTACCTGGGCTTTGTGGCCGTGCAGGCCGTCCGTCACCGGGAATACTTTTTGCCTAAAGGCGAAAAAGATACACATGCCGAACCTCCCAATACAGTCACCGCCGTCAGCAGCCTGCTGTTTCTGTTGCTGGCATTGGCAGTAGTAGTCATCTTGTCTAAAAACTTATCTCCTGCTATTGAAAACATCGTGGTAAGCATGGGCGCACCCAAAAGTCTCGTAGGGATCATCATCGCTACGGTGATACTGCTGCCCGAAGGGCTTGCAGCCATCAGGGCTGCCAGGCGCAACCGTTTGCAAACAAGCCTCAACCTTGCGTTGGGCTCTGCTCTGGCCAGCATTGGGCTTACCATACCGGCGGTGGCCATCGTGGGGTATTTCACCGGCTTCCATATTACGCTGGGTATCGACACCAAGTCGACGCTGCTGCTGATACTGTCACTATTCACCATCAGCATCTCGTTCGGTGCAGGGCGCACCAATATCCTGCAGGGTATTGTATTGCTGGTAATACTGGCTACTTATTTATTCACGACCATTGTACCCTGATGTTTCAGGGAAACTTTGCCGTGCCGGGATGAAAGGTGCTCCAGGAATGCCAGAACTCCTGATAAGCTTGTAGCGGTAACAACTGTTCGCCCTTAAAAGGGCCATCAATGCATAATCCTGTCATGTCCCATACCGATAGCGTGTTCAAATCTTTTAGATAATTAATGTTGTGCGTAGCGAATTGCAACGTGTTATCCTTCACCCGCCTGTTCCACACATGGAAAGAAGCATTGTCTTTTTCCAATACCAACAATACCGGTAGGCCGGGCAGCGAATCTTGTATGATCTTTTTATCGACCAGTTCGTTCCAATCATAGGCTTTTGCCTGCTCACCCTGTACCATACCTACTATCCACGATTTCATTTGCCAGGAACCGGAATCCCGTTTTTCTAAACCGCTCCCGATAGTCCCATTATCAAATGCAGCGAGGTGTTCATATTGTTTATTGAAAGCAGTGTCGCCCTGAAAAACAACAGCCCCGGGATATTCCTGCAGCCATGCTTTAAGCGAAAGTTGCGTGGAAGGAATCTCCGTTAGTTTTTTTCCTTTCGATGGTCCGGCCACAGCAACGCCGGTAGCCTGACGCCACCAGCTTTTGGTAGCTGCATCTTCGAACATGGCATTGAAATGGTCCATACCTACCAGCCGGAATGTTTCCAACCGGCCATCGACCACCGGACTAAAAACACGGCCGGTCCTGCAAACCGTACAATAAATAACCATGACCAGTGTATTGGCAATCGTGTCACGCACCTGGTGGTGATAACCGATCATCTGGATGGGATAGGCCTTCGCCTCTCCATTGATGACCACGCCGATCACCAGTTTATCGGCAGCCACCTTATTATGATCAGCGTCTGCAAACCGGGTATAGGTGGGTTGATAAAACATTTTATCGGCGAGGAAACGGAAATTGAAACAATAAAACACCACACCATACAACGCCAAACCAACAACGAGCAACAGCTTCTTCCAGCGTTTGGCATTACGCATGACCTGCACTACCGGATAAACAATCAGCAGCAGGCCAATGATCCTTATCCACCATATATTATTGTGTAGCCAGTAAGCCCAATCGATCGTATCACTTTGCTGGCTTCCGGGAAAAGGCATAATTAAATAAACACGTAGTATTTCAACGACAAAGAGCAGCAAGAGCCCTAAGGTTAAAAGCGATCCTTTCATGTGGCAATGGTTGTAGTATCGTAATATAAGGATATCCTGACGAAGATCAAAACGGGGAACAGCCGATCACGCGGTTACCTGCCAGCATAAAATCAACCCGGTTGATCGCCCGCTTCACTACCGTAGTGGCTCCTTCGCGAATGGCAATATCCTCACCGGCATGTATGTTCCTGAACTCTTGTACTTTTCCAGTGACAGGCCATTTGATCTCAAGGCTTTCAACAACGGCTGCCTGGCCAATACCAATATGCTGCGTTAAGGGATTGGAGCCAAAACTGCCGCCCGAATTGACGTCGCGGTAAACAGATCTTTCTTTTCCATTCTCTTTAAAGGTGACCTTTACTTTTGCACCAATAGCGGCTCTGTTAGCCGTAACACCTTCCAACGTAAGATTGATCCAGCGATTGTCGTTTTGCCCCGGGTTCAGGTACAGCGAATTTTCGTAAGCATCTCCTATATACGCGCCCCCCATATCGATGTAAACATCTTCGTCGCCATCGTTATCAAGGTCTGCAAAAGAAACACCATGCCCTTTCTGCAGGTTACCTACCCGGGCAGTGGTAGTAATATCAACAAACCGGCTCCCTCCGAGATTCCTGAACATTTTATTAGGTACCAGCGACTGGTATAAAGGATTGCCGGTACCGAAATACATATCGAGGTATCCATCGTTATCGATATCGCCAAAATTGGCGCCCATCGCAAACACAACCCGGTTGAGCCCCATACTGGCAGACACATCTTCAAAAGTGCCGTCATGCTTATTTCTGTACAGAAATAATTTACCGGAATTGCCAACGGACTGTCCCATCGCCTCAGCTGCAGCATACCAGGCTAAAGACCTGTTGAATTCATAGCCGGAAATAAGCAGGTCGAGCCAGCCATCATTATCATAGTCCCAAAACCAGGTGGGGAAAGTACCCGTTTTATTAGCAGCAATCCCTGCCTGGGCAGTAACATCGGTAAACCTGACCATATTATCTTTTACTCCTTCGTTCCTGAACAACATTTTCTTCCCATTCAATGTAGAAATGAATATATCAGTGAGCCCATCGTTGTCATAGTCACCGGAAGTCACTCCTTTTACGAAAGCTATTGCAGCACAACCAGCAGCTGTAGCTACTTCGGTAAAGGTGCCGTTCTTATTGCTCATGAATAATTCACAGGGGTGCATTTCATCGGCGGTGGAGGTTTCATTGCCGATAAATACATCCAGCCAGCCATCGTTATTGAAATCGGCCCAGGTGGCGGTTTGTGTAGGATGAAAAGAAAGCAGGCCACACTCTTTCGTCACATCCGAAAAGGTGCCATCACCATTATTCTTCAACAAGGAATTGGGTTCTTTGCCATACTTGCCTTTCCAGGCGCCGCGCAGTACAAAAATATCTTTAAAGCCATCGTTGTTATAATCGGTTTGCATGATGTTCAGTCCGCCGGTAAGTGCCCGCAGACCGGAGACTACCGACAGGTCCGTAAACGTGCCATTGCCATTATTGCGACAATAATGCATGCCTTGTGCCAGTCCCCAGCTACTGGTTATGATATCGAGGTAACCATCATTGTTAAAATCATCGACAATGCTGCCACCTGCCATGTTGTTCGTATTTAAACCTATACGGGCAGCCACATCAGTAAAAGGTTTCACGCTGTAAGCGGTGTCCGCATCCAGTCCTTTGATCAGCAACTTACCCGGAACTCCATGCGGATACTCACCAATTGTCATATAAGCAATGTTCAACAGCCACTTCGATTCGAGATCATTCGGTTCGTAGCTCAATAGCTTTTCATACGTTTCGATGGCTTTTAAAGAACCATTTCTGTCGGCATGAATGCCGCCTCCGGCAATAGGGAAAACGCAGGATTCGCCTGTATGATTCTTAATGCAGTTCTTTCGCTCGCCAATCCTTAAACTGGCAATAGCTATATCTTTCGTTACTGCCTGTAAATGGCTCCACTCGTACTCTGGTATCCGTCTCACCACCCGGTCGCTGATCTGCATGGCTTTTTCCTCTTCGCCCAATTCCAATAACGTTCTGGCAATGGAGAACTCCAGGAAATTAGAGTCGGCTGCATTGGCTGCATGGTGCAACAACGAATCGAAGTAAGCCAACTTCGCTTCCGGGCAAAAAGAATTACCGGAGCTGTATTCCGATTGAGCAATAGACCCCAACAGGTTGATCATTTCGGCATTGGGATGTTTGTCAGTAGAACAGGAGACAAATAACAACAGTACACAAAGGACAGTGGTCATCCTTGACAATAAGAATTTCATAACATAGGTTTTATAACAGGCGATTGCCCGTCGGATGAAGACAGAACAGATGACTTGACTGAAACCCTTCGACAACCCTTCGACAACCCTTCGACAAGCTCAGGGTGACAGCAATTCAGGGTGACATTGCTCAGGGTGACAGCTTAATTCAACAACATGGAGTGTTTGATCCGTGGAGGCTTGTACGTATCGGCAGTAAAAACATCGATCAATTGGTCAACCGGGTATCCGCAATGAGCGATCATTGGCTCAGCAGTGGAGGTGAAAGCGTATAGTAATACGGGTTGATTGTATTCGCTGGAGATATTGATCTTCTTTATCAGCGACCTGCTGTTTTCTTCGCCAGCAGGAATGCCGTTTGCCTGTTTGCCATATTCATTACGGGCATGGTAAAAGTGGGTTTTATCTTTATTGGGCACACAGAGCAGGAACAAGGTGTCGTTGCTGACCTTCCTTTTTACATAGTTGTAATAAACACCGTCCACTTGCATTTCACCATCAACCCTTTCGTATTCATTCCGGTTGGCTAAATAAGGTACATACAGGGGCACCTTTACAACAAATAATTCGTGGTCGCTATATTGGTTGGCATCCAACTGCTTTACCAGTTGCAGATCAGAGCGGGCCATAAAATATTCAAACAGGATGGCGTATCCGGTGAGATTGAACAGGTGGACAATCAGCAGCGTTATGGCAAACAGCCGTTTCAGCACGAAAGTTTATTGAATGTAAGAAAATATAGGCAGAAAATCTATTTTCTGTTCAGAAACGATTGATGCGGACGGTAGTGAGCGCCGGGAGGAAATAAAAAAAGCCATCAGCAGCGGATGCTCCTGATGGCTTTTAAAGTTAATGCAGCAAGTTAGCTGGCGTGGTTGTTTATGCGCCAATGCCTTGTGGTACTGATGTATACACCAAGCGTCAGGACAGTCAACACGGCTGTTCCAACACTTGACAAGAACATCAGCTGTTTACTTTCGAGGTAACCGAAAACGGCCCAGCAAAGCGTAGCAGGGAGCAGCAGTACCAGTAATCCGATGGAAAGATGGCGGGCTTTTCTTCCTTTGTAGAGGCGTAACAATTGGGAAAACAACAGCGCACAAACGAGTGAATTGGCGAAAATGGCAACGAGAGTGTCCATAGTTTATTGATTTTAGGGGTATAGGTTATGACAACGTAATTGAGTAACTTCATCCCAGGCAGCAGCCTTTCATAGCCATGAAATACGAACAAATACCACCGCCAGCGCACCTGAAGGAGTTTGTCCGCGGCTTCTGGACACTCGAAGCACCTTCTGATAGTAAGGCGCCTCAATCATTCCGCACATTTGCCGACGGTTGTCCGGGACTTATCTTTCACCAGGTAGCGCAAGGTTCTTTTTACCAGAACGATAAGCAACTACCTGATCTTTGCTTATATGGGCAGGCTACCACCCATGCCAGGATCCATTCTACCGGGCCGCTTACCGCTGTAGGTATCTTTCTTCGTCCCAATGCACTGAAAGCCGTTTTTGGTCTCAATGCCGGCATACTCACCGATACCTGCATGGATGCGAGCACCCTGATTATAAAAGGGAATTCATCACTTACAGAACAATTGCAGAATACATCATCCATGCCCGGCAAAATTGAATTGCTTTCTGGCTGGTTGAATGCGCAGGCGCAAAAGCATCAGAACCGGAAAAATGACATGATGCAATACGCCATTTCTGTCATAGCAAGGTCTAAGGGAAATGTAGCTTTGAAAGGGTTACAGACTGAATTACAACTATCCGAAAGAAGCTTTGAACGTAAATTCAAAGAATATATTGGAATTTCTCCTAAACTATTTTCAAGAATATGTCGGTTTCAGGCGTCCTTACAGCAACTGAGGAACAATGATTACGGAAAACTATCTGATATTGCTTTTGAGAATGATTATGCCGACCAATCTCACTTCATACGCGCCTTTAAAGAGTTTGCAGGCGTCTCACCGTTCCAGTATCAAAAAGAGTCTGCCGAAATTATTGACAACTTAGCCACTGTACAATAAATGATCAAATAACCATATTTATTGTTGTTGTGCATAAAAAGAACCCCGGGGTTAACCCGGGGTTCTTTTATGTGAGCCTGTGTGTTGCTATGTTGAATGAGGCTTCGACAAGCTCAGCCTGACAGTGATCAAGCTCAGCCTGACAATGATATTATTACTCAGTCCTAAGGCTCTTCACCGGGTTTGCCAGCGCGGCCCTGATAGCCTGGTAGCTTACTGTGGCCAGCGCGATCATAACAGATAGTAAACCTGCCATGGCAAATACCCACCACTGAATGGATATCCTGTACGGATAATCTTTAAGCCAGGTATTCATAGCCCACCAGGCTACTGGCGAAGCGAGCGCAAAAGCGATCAATACCAGCTTCAGGAAGTCTTTTGAAAGCAGCGTGGCCAGCCCTGTCACTGAAGCGCCCAGCACTTTGCGCACGCCAATCTCCTTCACCCGGCTCTCTGCCATATAGATGGCCAGACCAAAGAGGCCAAGGCAGGAAATAAAGATCGTGAGCCCGGCAAACAGGCCCGCCAGTGTGGCAATCCGTTTCTCATCTTCAAACTTGCGGGCATATTCCTCATCCACAAACTGGTACTCAAAGGGGTATTCGGGATTGAACTTCCTGAAAATGTTCTCTGCCGTTTTCAGGTTCTTCTCTGTTGAGTTATCGCCATTGAACCGCATCAGGATCACATTGAACCAGGCCTTACCGCCGGCAATCAGCATCGGCCGCGTAGGTTGATAAGGGTCAGTGAGAATAAAATCCTTGATCACACCCACGATATGCCATTCGGTTCCATTATCCTTCACGATCTTACCGATGGGGTCTTTAAACTTCATCACCTTCAGCGACGACTCGTTGATGATCATACCCGTCGAATCCGTAGGAAACTTCTTCAGGTCGAAATCGCGCCCCTGTACAAACTGCAGTCCTGCCGTTTTACCCAGCCCCTCATCTGCGTTGTACCGGTAAAAATCAGTTTTATCATTAGGATCCTTGCCCTCCCACTCCTGGCCCCAGCCATCGCTCCAGCTTTCTGTAATGGGCGCGCTCGTCTTGGTAACAGAAGTGGCCACTCCTGTACTGATCAGTTCATTCCTGATCAGTTCAAAGTGCTTCCCGATATCTCCCGTGAAAATATGGTACACCAGGTTGTCTCTGTTGTAGCCCGTCTGGCGGCTGCGGGCATAATCGATCTGTTGCTTCACGATAATCGTGCAAATGATCAGCACAATGGCAAAGGTGAATTGCAATACAACAAGCACTTTGCGCGGCGTCACTACAGATTGCGCCTTCTTGAACGTGCCCTTCAATACTTTTACCGGTTTGAACGAAGAGAGGAAGAAAGCAGGATAACTTCCTGCGAGCAGCCCGGTGAATAATATAAACGCAAGACCTATCAGCCAAAACAAGGGGCTGGCATAAGGCACATACAATCTTTTATCGGTAAGGGTATTGAAGCCACCAAGGCTGCATTGCACCACGATGATGGCAAAGAAACCCGCGATCAACGCCAACAACACCGACTCGCTGATGAACTGACCTATCAATGAGAATCTTTGCGCGCCTACTACTTTTCGGATACCTACTTCTTTGGCGCGTTTCTCACTGCGGGCGGTACTCAGGTTCATGAAATTGATACAGGCGATCAGCAGGATGAAAGCAGCCACGATGCCAAATAGCTTTACGAATGTAATACGGCCACCGCCATCTTCCACTCCATTGGTGAAGCTGGAATACAGTCTCCACTTTTTCATGGGGTATAAGAACATCTCCCACTTAGGTTCATCCTTGGCATAGCGTTGTTTGATCACTTTTACCTTAGGCGCTACGGAAGCCAGGGTGGCATTGGGCTTCAGCAACACATATGTGCGGGTGCTGTTGTTGCCCCAGTACTCGTCGTCATTGCCTATAAAGCGATTGTAGGCCCAGGGTAGCAGGTATTCGAAATTGAAGCGTGTGTTATTGGGCAGGTCTTTCAAGATACCCGTGACCGTAAAGTTTTCTTTATTGTCGATCTTAATGACTTTCCCCATGGGGTCTTCCTTGCCAAACAGCTTATTCGCCAGTTTCTCCGTAAGCACAATGGAGTGCATGTCTTTCAACACCAGTGCAGGATTACCTTTCAGCAAAGGGAAAGTGAACACCTGCAGGAAGTTGGAGTCTACCATGTTGCCACGTATCTTAATCTTCTTATCGCCGATGGTAAACAGGAAACTGCTGGTCCAGTTTACCCGCACGGCACTTTCTACCTCGGGCAGGTCCTTTTCCAACGTTCTGGCCAGCACTTTGGGCGTGGTATTCCAGCAATTCAATTCTCCGCTGAATTCGGCCTTGTTCCAGGCTTCATAAATACGATCTTTCTTTTCATGAAACTGCTCATAGCTCACTTCGTTCTGTATCCACAACAAAATGAGGATGGCGCTGGCCATCCCTACGACCAGACCTGCAATATTGATGGCTGAAAATCCTTTACTGCGCAGTAAGTTGCGCCAGGCTATTTTGAAAAAGCTTTTAAACATAAGCGCTGGTTAACAGATTTATGTAGTAGAGACGCCCGGGAAAAACAAATGTTACAGCCTGCCGCAACATTTATTACATTTTAATAAAAAGGCTATTGCGTCCCCACCCTTCTGCCAGCTATTGAAGCATTATTCTGAACGTTTGAACTGCTTCGCCATCCGGGTAAACAGACAACCAATAAACGCCTTTGCTTAACCCGTTGACAGGCACCTTCACTTCCCCGCCACCTGTTGCTGCGTGGCTTGACCGGTACAACACCTGTCCCTGTGCATTGGCCAGCTGGAGCCGGAAAGCACCGGCATGATTGACGCGCATGCGAATGGTGGATACAGCAGGATTTTCTACTACATAGAACATACGCGCGGGCGTGTTGCGGATGATCACAATATTGGAAAGGGTTTCATAGAGGTTTACATCCACACCCTTTATCCGGTATTGGGCCATGGGCAGCACATCGTGATCGATCCAGGAGTAAGTGTGTCCCGCAGCCGCAGAACCTTGCGCTTTCACCGGTCTGCCCACCGGCATGAAGTGAACACCATCCACACTGCGTTCTATGATAAAATGATCTGTATTTATTTCTGATTGGGTAGTCCACTGCAACCTGTTGGCGCCAGACTCTGCCCGGCCGGTAAGCATAAAACCATGCACCGGCAGTGTTGTACTGGCGGACAGGTAATTGGCCGACTGACAGAAGAGATTATTCCTGACCGTTTCATCCGTAATGGCTTCGATCGGAAAGCCGAGGTACAGTACCCTGAAGTTGGCCCCTTTGTAGCCAATGCCAGCGCCACCGCCCGTGCCACCACTGTAATTCAACACAATCTCCGAACCACCGTTCACATTGATCACATCGGGGAAATCGACATTGTAATAACCATTCACGCCATTGCCGAACACACCATTACCACCATTCAACAAAGCAGGCGTACCGGTAAAATTATAAGTGCCTGCACCATCACTTACATACAGGGCTTTGAGGTAATTGTTGTAAAAGTTCAGGTCTGCATTGGCAGATGCGGCCCTGCCCAGGTCCCAGCCGATTTCCGCACCCGATATCAGCAATCGTCCCCCACCATCGAGGTAATTCTTCAGCAATTGCTTTTCTGTGGCGTCCAGTGTTCTGTCGGCCGTACTCTCCTCTCCTACAAACCAATCGACGGCAAAATAATCAGCGAGGTTCACGCTGCCTGCTGCCACTGCTTCATTCTGTGCGCCATCAAAAGCAAGGTTGCAACTTGCCAGGCCAGTGCCATGCTCCACCATGTAATGATAATTGTTCATCTTGTCCAGCACCATTCTGCGCACATTGCCCAGTACCGCTCCTTCGTTCTTCAGCAACATAGCAGAAGCATCCAGCCTGTCGAAACCATCTACGACGAGGAACTTCACCGTTTCACCAGGCAAAGGAATACGCGCAGCTACCACACCTGAAGCAAAAGACTCGCCACCCGCATTCACTGCTGTTATCTTAAAAAAGTACGTATTACCAGCGGTTCCGCTAAAAGAATAATCCGTGGTGAGCACTTCTGTGGGATTATCATAACCACGGCCATTCTCACTTACATATACGCGATAACTGGTAGCAGCATGACCAAAGATGCCGCCGGTTACCGGCGCTGTCCAGTTGAGCATGATCTGTCCACCACCAATATTCTTTGCGCGCACACCTGTAGGCTGCTCGGGCAGGAACACCAGCGGAATGCCATCACGGTAATTGAAGAACTTTACTATGCCTTTATAAATAGCGCGTGCCGCCATGCGGCGAAACTCAGGCGCCCGCAGATCGGTAGCATCGGCAGCCAGATCATGAAAGGCCAACTCGATCAGTGTGCCCGGGATCGTGCGCAGTTCCCGCAACTCGCCAAAGTTGGCTTCTTTTACACCACGATCGGTCCAGGTGCTGCGCCAGCCCGCACGCAGGTCGGCAATGATCTGCCGGTGAATGCTATCGCGCAACTCTGTG
The DNA here is from genome assembly GCA_017744515.1 of Niastella sp. GTDB lineage: Bacteria > Bacteroidota > Bacteroidia > Chitinophagales > Chitinophagaceae > Paraflavitalea. The sequence continues at coordinate 67,104 of JAGIBF010000009.1, read as the reverse complement.
CTGCCGGACGTAATGACCGGTTGCGAAGCACCCAATCCATTGTAACGATACGTCTCCGTACCCGTGCCACCACCGGCATTGGTATGAAAAGCTACATAGATAGCATTGTTGATCTCAGCAGGCAGGCCTTTCGACAATTCCCACTCTGTATACACAGGACGCACCGTAACATCCTCCCGGCATACCGGGTGCCCCTGAAAGCGTGCATATTGACGGGCCGCCTCTTCAAAGCGGGGTTTACCACTGGCTACGCCACCGGTAGCACAATCGGGCTCGATGCCAATACCACCACCCAATCGCACAGCATCCGCCACTACTGCCTGCCCCACATCAGCGGATTGATTGCTGATGACCACTTTGTTGTTACCACCGGCAAAAAAGTAATATTGGCCCAGGTAAACCCAGGTATCACCATGCACTTCCTGGTTCACTGTATAAGTAGCAGTACCGCCCGCATGATTAATTGTGTACTTCACATCGGCAGCGCGGTTCACACCACTGATAAAGCGTACCGATACCCAATAATATCCGCTGACCGTAACAGATGGTGTGAAAATAGCCGCAGCCGACTCCATAACATCGGCCGAACTGGTGCGGTATGTACCATTATAACCGGCAATCGTACCATTGGCCCAGGTGCCTGTTTCCGTGTAACCGGGTGGGCCCTGGTCATTGTCTACAATGATCTCCTCCGGGTTCACATCCCGCTCGCGCACGCTCCATACACTGGCGCCGGCATTCATCAAATAATGTTGCAGGTAGTAGTCCACCGTTTCAGCCGTAGTGAAATCCTCCACCACCTGGTTGGTGGTGCCGCGTTGCGTGGTATAGCCAGTGCCCGTATTTTGCCAGCCATGCCCCGGACTTAACCAGACTGATTTTCCCGAGAGCGCTCCGGTGACGCCCGGAATACCGCCACCGGGAAATACCCTGCTGTTGGAGGAGCGGACCTGACCGGCTTTTTCCGGATACGCATCATGGTTCTTCACAGGTATGAACTTCGATACCGCTGGCTGATCTGTAAAATAATCCAGGGATTGCCACTTGCCAGAAGCTGCATCTCTGGCAAGCAACACTATGTTATTGGTATTCGTTTCAGTAGTAAGGTGGACCAACAGTTCCGTCAATAATTCAGATTCGGTTTCAGACAAGACACCCTTCCGCAGTGCGCTGCCCGTATTGAAATAAACCTGCAGCAGACCAGCCTGTGTAGCAACACTATCTGCCCTGAGCGATAGATTGATTTCCTGACTGATCAAATGGTTGATGCGTGCCACAAGACTTGTATCACGCTGTGCAAAAGAAGAAGTTCCCAGTAAACATAGGTATGCCACCAGGAGCGATGCGAGTATTTTTCTCATGAAGCTACTGTTAGTTGGTCCATAAACTTACTGAAAACACGCATGCGGAAAGTAGCCGTATTGTGCGGTTACACCATGCATTTATAATGAAATAAATACTGCTGTGTAGCAACCCGGAGGCATCTGGTAAAATTATATGTTGGTCATACAGGCTTAACAAACGGAACATTCTCAACACCTTCCTTTACCTGCCGTATACAAACTGAAAGGTGTGCGGTTTTCTGCCGGGCTGATTGGTATTAACATCAAAAATGTCAATAAAAAAGCTCATATTTTTTAAAACACCATCCGACTACCTCAATACTTCGTTATTTTTACCCCTAATACCAAAGCTACCTGCGTAATGCACCATACATTCATCGCCTATATCATCCTGGTCCTTGTTATCATGCTGCTGGTCATGTTGGCGCAAAAGATCAAAGTATCTTACCCCATCCTGCTGGTAGTGGCGGGGCTGGCCATCAGTTTTATTCCCGGGTTGCCGCCCATCGAAATAGATCCCGAGCTCATATTCGTCATATTCCTGCCACCGTTATTATATGAAGCGGCATGGAAAACCTCCTGGAAAGAGCTCTGGCGCTGGCGGCGGGTAATCAGTAGTTTTGCGTTCCTCATCGTACTGCTTACCTCCTGCGTAGTAGCCGTATTTTCCAACTGGCTCATTCCCGGTTTTACCCTTGCGCTGGGCTTCCTGCTGGGTGGTATCATCTCCCCGCCCGATGCCGTCTCCGCCTCTTCCGTGATGCAAACCGTGAAGGTACCCAAGAGGTTACTCTCCATTGTAGAGGGTGAAAGTCTGCTCAATGATGCAGCCAGCCTTATCGTATTCCGGTTTGCCCTCCTGGCGGTCGCCACCGGCAACTTCGTATTCCGGGATGCGGCGCTTAGCTTCTTTATAGTCATTATTATGGGTATCCTTACCGGTATACTCATAGCATTGGTATTTTACGCCCTGCACCGTTGGCTTCCAACAACGCCTCCTATCAATATCGTGCTTACTTTTCTTGCCCCCTACACTATGTATATCGTGGCGGAAGAGTTCCATTTCTCTGGTGTGCTGGCCGTGGTGAGTGGTGGCCTTTTCCTGTCGCTGCGCAGTCACCAGTTTCTCGACCACCGCAGCCGTATACAGGGTTGGAATGTGTGGGAAACGATCAGCTTTGTATTGAACGGACTGGTATTTATGCTCATCGGGCTGGAACTGCCTGTAGTGATCAAAGACCTCGGCGGCGTAAGTCTGGGCACCGCCGTTGGTTATGGACTGGCTATTTCCGGATTGATCATCGTATTGCGGATACTCTGTACGTTCGGTGCTTCAGCCTTTACCGTGTGGGTAAGCCAGTATATCACCACTGCCGACAACCGGCCAGGATGGAAGGGCCCATTGGTACTTGGCTGGGCAGGCATGCGGGGTGTGGTGTCGTTGGCAGCGGCTTTGTCGATACCCGTGTACCTCGATAATGGCGCCCATTTTCCGGAACGCAACCTGATACTTTTCATCACCTTCTCTGTGATCCTCGTGACCCTGGTGTTGCAAGGCCTTACACTACCCTTCCTGATCAAATGGCTAAAGTTGGAAGATCCCGATGCAGTGATACCGGAAGAACAACAGGATGCTGCTGTAAGGAAGAAAATGTCGCAGGCTGCCCTGCAGTTGTTAAAGCAACAACATGCAGAAAAACTGCAAACCAATAAACTGTTGCAGAGCCTTCAACAACGGCTCGAAGCTGAAGTGACGATGTTGCATACAATGACGCAGACAACGGCATTGCCGGAAGAGACAGCCACTTTCTATCCGCACTTCCGGCTGGTGTATCTCGAGATATTGAATGCACAAAGGCAACTCTTACACCAACTGAACACTAAGAAAGAAGTGGATGATGTTATTATCCGAAAATACCTGTCGTTATTGGATATTGAAGAGGAGAAACTTTATGTGCAGTATAACCATGCGGGGCATTGATCATAAACAGAAAGGCGAGTCGTTTGGAAAAACAACTCGCCCTTGTACAGAATCTTTTGGACGTGATCAGGAAAACTTAACCTTTGGTTCTTCTGGATATTGGATCAGGATAAGGCTTGGTTGTTCATTAAATAATATCGTTTCCCATGGTTTTTCAGATATTGGCATCCCTATTTAAGACTGGTTTTTCATGGATACATTGGACTTGGGAAACCGTATCATTTAATCAACAATACAAAGCTACCATCCAGCGCCTGCGGGCACAAGAGCAAAACCGCCCTTTCATATCACTTCACCATCTACGGGCTATTTCGTAAAATTACGGGTAAGAGCATAGGCCAATAAAGACGCAGTTATTAGTGAGTTCACAGGGCTTCTACGGATAACTTAATTGCCTGACAACTAATCCTAATCAGTGTTATACAGGCAGCTATAATCTACATTGACACCAAAACGACAAGCGAATATCGATTTAGCAAGGCCCATTTAGCAGCCAGTTACACATAGTATAAAAGTGAGATTATCTAAGTGTCTTCACCACTACCTTTCTGAAGTCAATCGGTGAGCCTTCATACTGGAGTAAAATGCGGCCGGTTTTAGAAGAGGCATTGGCTCCTTCATTGACCAATATGCCATTCAAATATTGAGCACACTTACCCTGAACATTCCTGATAAGAATGGTATTCCATTGACCTAATGGTTTCTCCTGCCCGCTAAGCCGGGGTACTGCCACACTTTTGCCAGGAGCACGGGTTGTATCACGCACCGTCAGTGTTACGTTCTCCAATAATATAAAATCACCGGTAGCGTCCTCCTTCACCTGGAACTGAATACCTGCCGGCCATAACATATCATGTGCAGTATCCGGCACATTGTACATCACACCACTGTTTTTCTTGCCGCTACCCCGCTGATAAGCCGGCTCCATGTTCCAACGATACTCCAATGTCAGTTCGAAATCACCATAAGACTTATTGGACATCAGGTAGCCCGCTTTATCACCATGCAGGCGGATCATGCTGTCGGTAAATTGATAGACGTCACTCGCCTTGTCGTACTTATGATCTTTTACATAAGCATACCAATTGGCAACGCCATCATTGTTGAGCGATTTACCGGAATGCAACTTGTGAGAACAACTAATTACAAGGAAGATGGCACAGCAGAACGTCAGGGTCTTAAACATACAGGCAATTGAAAAGTAATGGCATCAAAATAAAGCATTTTACTCAAATGCCAACAGCCATAACAGTGGAGTAACAAACAGAGGAAGGTACATAAAAGACAAAGGCCCTGAAAAATCAGGGCCTTTAAATCGTTTGGACGGTCATCAGGAAAATAAATCACACAGCTTTTCCCGGATAATTGGATATCGACATTGGATTTTGAAGGGCCGTTAACTGATATTGTTTCCTGGTTTTTGGATATTGGTTGCTATCAGAGCCTTGGTTTTTCAGGATATTTGGCCATGGGCGCCGTTGGATTTTTGGAAACCGTATCAATTAATCAACAATACAAAAATACTTATCCCCACTTGTGGATACAAGAGCAAAACTGCCCAATCTACAAACTGCATCAAGTACGGCGCGGATCGTAAATCTACGAACACCTGATAACCTAAACAGACTGAATAACTTATCCAGTCAGTTCATCGCCTGACGTTCATCACCCGCTCAAACGCGCTCCTGTACTTTGTTTTCATCATAACGGATAGATTTTGTTGGTTTGCCTTACAAACAGACAACACAGCCATGAAAGCTACACGGAGTCTATCACTTTACTGGAAATGCCAGCTTATCGGCTGGTCCGTGGCTTCGCTTTATTGGAACTTTATGGGGTTTATAGGCACCAATTTCAGCCCCTGGCTGGCAGTTATCCACTTTGCGGGCGATCTGCTTATCTATATTCCTGTGACGCACCTGTACCGTACGATCTCCGTGCGTCAGGGATGGCATCAGCTGCAGCCACGTAAGCTCCTCACCAGGCTTATACCTTCAGTAATTATTCTCGGAGGTCTGTTCGTTCTATTGACGGTCGGTAAAAACCACCTCATCCGGTATTGGTTCGAATATGGTTATACCGGAACACTGGAAGAAAGCTTCCGGTCAGAAACCCTTACGACCTTTATGACCGGCATGCGCCTCATGAGCATCTGGCTGCTGGCTTATTATGGTTATCATTACGCGCAGCGGGAGATCAACGCCACCAGGGAAAGTGCCCGGCTGGCTCTCATCGCCAAAGAGGCGCAGCTCAATAACCTTACGGCCCAGCTCAATCCGCATTTCTTCTTCAACTCGCTCAACAATATAAAGGCGCTGGTGATGGAAGACCCACGGGCAGCCCGCAGGGCCATCGACCTGCTCTCTGAAGTACTGCGCACGGCTCTGTACAACAGGGATACGCCACTCATTACCCTACAGCAGGAAATGGCACTTGTTGAAGACTACCTTGAACTGGAAAAACTACGCTTCGAAGAACGATTGCATACACAGATAACAATAGATGTTCAACTGGCCCACACTGCTATTCTGCCATTGAGCATACAAACGCTTGTAGAAAATGCTATCAAGCACGGAATAGCGCAACGTAAAAGTGGTGGCTCGATCAGCATCAAAGTAGAACAACACAATGGCCACCTGCAGGCAACGGTGCAAAACCCGGGCATATTACAGGCGCAACATAATGGCGGGCTGGGGTTAAAGAACCTGCAGGAGCGCCTGCAACTGCAGTTTGGTGGCCAGGCCAGCCTGCACCTTACGCAGCTCACTACTGAAACCGTATTAGCCACCATCACCATGCCGCGCACATGAAGCCGTACCGCACCCTGATCATCGATGATGAACGACTGGCGCGTGAAGAGATCAGACGCCACCTCCTGCCCTATAATGACTTTGAAGTGGTGGCAGAGGCCGCCGATGCCGACGAGGCGGAACAACAGATCAATATGCTTCATCCCGATCTTATCTTCCTCGATATACAAATGCCTGAACGAACCGGGTTCGATCTGCTTGAATCATTGGAAGAACTGCCGGAAGTCATTTTTACTACGGCGTATAACCAATATGCCGTACAGGCGTTCGATGCCAATGCTCTCGATTACCTCGTAAAACCCATCCGTGAAGAACGCTTTGCGCAAGCGATAGAAAAGATCAGGACAATGCTCGCAGTCAGGACCAGTACGAGTGAAACACTGCCCGGTACGCATACCTTGTTCATTAAAGAAGGGGAACAGTATCACTTTATACAGGTAAAGGATATATACCTCATAGAATCTACCGGCAACTATGCCCGGCTATACTTTGGTAACAAAAAAGCATACATCAAACGATCGCTGAATCAACTGGAAAAACAGCTTGACCAGGCAATGTTTTTCAGAACCAGCAGAACAGCCATCATCAATACCAACTTTATCGCAGCAGTGCAACCGCTGCCCGACGGAAGGCTACAGGTAAGCCTGCACACTGGCACGGCAATTATTTTGTCGACCCGGCAATCGGCAGCATTCAAAAGCAAGAGCAGACTATAGCGTAAACGACTCATTCATTTTTAAAGACACTATTATGAGAGCATTTTTCTCACTGACATTCTTTTGCCTGATAGCAAGCATTCGATTGACTGCGCAATCAACGCCAGCCAAAGACAGCAGCACCAACCAACAGTATATCATCGATGATAGTGTACTGATCAAAACCCGGGATGGCGCTCATATTTCAGCATTGGTAGTAAGGAAGGCAGGCCTTACTGCCCCACAGCCCACGATCCTCTTCTTTACCATCTATGCCCGCACAACAGATATCAAAAAAGCGATAGCAGCGGTTAATAATGGTTACGTGGGCATAGTAGCCTACACAAGAGGAAAAAGATACAGCCCCGATGCAATAGTGCCTTATGAGCATGAAGGCGCCGATGCGTACGATGTCATCGACTGGATTGCCCATCAATCCTGGAGTAATGGAAAGGTAGGCATGTATGGAGGGAGTTATAGTGGCTTTGTGCAATGGGCCGCTACCAAACATCTGCACCCTGCCCTGAAAACCATCGTGCCTTCTGCTTCCGCAGCGCCAGGTCTCGATGTGCCCATGACCAACAATGTATTCATGAGCTTTCCCTTTCCGTGGATCTATTATACTACCAACAACAAATGGCTGGACACTGCGGATTATAACAGCCGTCATTGGGGCGATGTATACGAACGGTGGTTTGAAGAAGGACGCTCTTACCGCGCACTCGACACACTGGCGGGGCGCCCCGGCAATGCGATCTTTCAACGCTGGCTCGACCATCCTACCTATGACCAATACTGGCAGAGCATGATCCCTTATCAGCAGGACTTTGCGCGTATCAATATTCCTGTGCTCACTACCACCGGCTATTATGACGGCGGACAACCAGGCGCCACTTACTACCTGCGCGAGCACCTTAAATACAACCCCAACGCCCAACATTATTTCCTGATCGGTCCCTATGGCCATTTCGGATCGCAGGGTTATCCAGACTCCGTATACATCAACTATCCGATCGACCCGGTGGCTAATATTCCCATTCATGCTATCATTTACCAATGGTTTGATTACATACTTAAAGGTGGTCCTAAACCAGCCCTGCTAAAGGACTACATCAACTTCGAGGTGATGGGCGCCAATGAATGGAAGCATGTGCCTACACTAAAGCAAATGAGCAACCATACGCTGCGGCTTTATCTCACGCCAGATAATAAGCGTGCGCATCACTTACTCAGTCCACAACGGCCATTACAACAACAGGCAGTAAGCCAGCAGATAGACTTTACGGATCGCACCAGCAGGCGCAGTTATTACTACGCCAACAATATCATCTACGATACCGTGTTCACCAATGGGCTGGTATATAAAACAGCTCCGTTGCAAGAACCCATGCAAATAACAGGAAGATTTACGGGAGAGATCATAGCCAGCATCAATAAGAAAGACATGGACTATAGCATCGCCTTGTTTGAGCAGATGCCGGATGGAAGGTATTTTTACCTCTCCTACTATATGGGACGTGCGAGCTTTGCGCGCAGCAACACCAAAAGGCAGCTGCTAACACCAGGAAGAAAAGAAACGATACCCTTTGACAATTCCTATATCACCGGCAGGCAACTTAGCAAGGGCAGCAGGATAGTGGCCATCGTCAACATCAATAAAAGCCCCTTCGAGCAAATCAATTATGGTACCGGCAGGGACGTCAATACGGAAACGATTAAAGACGCAGGCGCGCCCCTTCACGTTCAATGGTACAATAGCAGCTATCTCGACATACCTGTGTGGAAATAAGCAGCCAGCTATTGCCTGGTCAGTTGAACACTCTTGACCATCTTGTTATCATACAACACCTGCAAAATGTAGGAAGCCCGGGAAAGGGTTCGCATGTCGATCTCCTGGGTTGTTTGGGTGGTGATGACATTGGCTACAACATTACCTGAGGCGTCGATCAGGCATAGCTGGCTTCCGGGAGCCAGGCCGGCAACGGTTACTACATCATCAACCGGGTTAGGACGCACTTTGATGGTAAACATGTGAAACGATTAAATCCCCTGGGCCCATGCCAGACCAGTGGCGATCAGCAGGGCAATCAACAGGAAAATGGGTAATAGATATTTTTTCAAAACAGTTAATTTATGAGCAATCAAAGCATACATCAGTAGCTCCATAGACGAAGCATACAGATCATTGCCGTAGCAAGCTTCTTAATGAATAATAAACAAAGCAAGGAATGCACCGGGATCAATACCGCCACTATAAAATATAGCAGACTGGAATAACAGGGGAATCAAAAAAGGATTTCACACAAGGCTGTATCAAATGTAAGAAAAAAGTCATAATTCCCAATAAACTGGCAAATTAAAAATCGCTCAGACCTGCCAGAAGCCCTGGCTTACTGACCGGAAATTTTGCTAACTTGGTAGGGGCCGCATGAGCCGTTTACTATACATTGAAAGCCATGAAAGATTTTAGGATACACACCACCAACTACCAAAATACCTTCATAGAGGTGGCCGACGACTGCCCGGTGAAAATAGGAGAAGTACCTCCACAAAAAGGGGATAATAAAACGGTAGCCAATAGCCAGTTTGACCTCATTGCCAACAATCCTTACAAATACACTTCCGACGATGTGCTGTTTCAGGTGTTTGCCGAAAGGAATAAGATCAACCGGAATGAGCAACCTGCCGCACGCGAACAGTTCTTTTCCAAAGGGCAACCCTGCCTCCGCTCCTCCCCGCTGGCCAAGCGTTATGGCTGGGGCGTGCACAGTGATGGAGAAGGCAAAGTAGCTATCTATGCCGTCGACTCACCCGAGTATAAAAAACTGGCCAAAGACAAAGCGCTCCAGCACGTGCGGGCCATGCGTTCCCGCCGGGGGTAAACCACACTACACATTTGCATTTCTTTAGGAAAATGACTATACGCTACCGGGTAGTCGATGCGTTTGAGGAGGCATAACCCTTCCTTCATTATGTTAGCCAAACAAATGCAGACCCTGCTTATAGGGATGGCTATGAAGTGCTTGACATAGATGTAACCAGCCTCCTTATTGGCACAGCCCTACACGTGAGCAATGGCGCCAAAAACCATTAACGGATCGTATAAACGGACTTCAGTTGCTGATAGCAGCCAATAAGAGTACCCCACTCTTTATGCGGGCAAAATTCAATCCGGAAAGATATAAACTGAGTATTATGGCAGGCGCCCGTGCAAGAAAACAACCCTATGCTGAATTGCCTGAGATTGGATATTTCTTGCTATTATTGTAACACAATTGAAGACATCATGAATCACAGAATACTTTCCTCCACACCTCCTCCTCCGGTTGCATTTGCATAATGACCGGAACATTCCATGCTCTTGGCGGCTTGTAACCACGTAAGCCCGGTTGTTATTGCATTTCCTATTCAATGCCTGAAATCAACAGGTATTGTAAAGATTAAGTCAACATGAGCGTTTTCTCTTGTTGCCTCAATGCCTTTCTGCCTCGTAGCCTTTTATTATCACAACCGGAAACAATGACTAAATATATATTGATGGTTTTCGCCGGAGCCTGCAGCTTCGGCATACTCTCTACGTTCGTAAAGCTGGCGTATCGTGAAGGATATACGGCCGCCGGCATATCTGTTACACAGGCTTTCACCGGCATGCTCGTATTGTGGCTGTGCGTTTGGCTGAAACGTAAACAACAAAAGACGCAATCAGCAATACCAATAGCCAACAGCTGGCCGGTATTGATCACAGGCGCGGCCATCGGCCTCACTACTTTCGTGTACTATGTATCTGTAAAATACATCCCTGCATCGGTGGCCATTATCCTGCTCATGCAGTTTACCTGGATGGGTGTATTACTGGACCGCATCATCTTCAATAAGAAAGCGGATGCCATACAGTTGATTACTATCGCCATCATACTGGCGGGCACCCTGCTGGCCAGCGGGATGACACGCCTACAAGTCGATGGCGCCTTCATAAAAGGGATGTTATACGCCCTTGCGTCGGCATTCCTGTATGCCATCTATGTGGTAGCCAACAGCAGGATCGGCATCGCGATACCGGCATTGGAAAAAAGCGCCATCATCATGACTGGTTCAACCATCGGGATAGCGGTCGTGAATTTTCACCAGCTTACCGTTGGGCACCATTTCGATATGGGATTGATCAAATGGACCTTGTTTCTTGCTCTCTTTGGCACCATCATTCCTCCGGTGCTTTTTGCACAGGGCATACCCCGTATAGGGGCAGGCATCAGCGCCATCATCATGACGGCTGAATTACCGGTAGCTGTAATATGCGCCAGTATTGTGCTGGACGAGCGGATTGCTCCGCTGCAATGGACAGGCATCGTTATCATGCTGCTGGCCATTGTGTGGATGAACATACATGTGCATTTTCGTTCAAGGCTCACGGCGCGTAGCACGTAGTTTCAATACTTACATGCTCTGTCAATATCATCCAGCACAGACTTCGCTTTCACCCATTTCACATCAAAGTCACTGCTGAAGAAGAGATACTGCCCATCCGGAGAGAAGTAAGAACAATACTCATACGTAGGCGTGTTGACACGCTTGCCGAGGTTAACGGAAGGGCACCATTTGCCGGCTACCAGTCTGGAGCCATACAGGTCGGCCTCGCCGATGGTGTCTTTTCTTTCGGCGGCGGTGAAGACCAGGTAATCTTCTTTGGGGGAAATACAGGGATCATGTTCTGTGCCGGCAGTGTTGATCGCTGGTCCCAGGTTTACCGGTGCTGTATATTCCCCGTTGGCAAGCTTACTTACATAAATATCAACCGAACCATAACCGCCGGCGCGAAAGGAGGCGAAATAGAGGTTGCCATTTTCGGCAAAAGAGATATAATATTCGGTACTATCAGAGTTGATGACCGTAACATTCTCCGGTTCACTCCAGCCACCATTGGCGAGGGGACGCCTGCGCCAGATATCGTAATCGGATAAGGTATCGGCAGGACTGCGCGGACGGTTGGAAATAAAATATACGGAGCCATCCGGCGCGAAAGTGGCATCCGCCTCGGCATAAGCGGTATCGGCAAAGGGAGCAGGTACGGGTGCGCTCCATTTCGAGCCGTTGAAATGAGACACCAGCACTACCCATTTCGTCAGTCGCCGGGTGAAATAGAAGGATTTTCCGTCAGGAGAAAAGGCCGCATTGAAGTCGAGGGAGTCGCTGCAGACGATGCCGGGCATAAAGGGCAGCGCAACAGAATCGGGCATGGGCGAAGGGTAAACTATGGCTGAGGAATAAGATGGAGCGCCACAGCGGGCAAGCAGCATAAGGGATAACAGGCAGGCAAGGCTGCCGCAAAGGCGCAGGAAGTTCATGGCTAAGTGCTTTTAATAAATATACGCCCTCTGACCTACCCTACCACCTCTTCTACACAGACAGCCTTTTGTACGTGATAGCTTGTCATTATTTCTCCGGGGATGGGCATAAAAAAGCCCCACATTGCTGCGGGGCTTAAAATCTTTTGGACGTGATTCAGATGAACATTAACCATGAAGATTTTCCGGGATAATTGGATAATCGATACTGGAATTTTAAATGGTTGTTTAAATGATATTGTTCCAGTTGGTTTCTTTTTGGACGTTGGACTCTGGACGTTTGGTTTTTCCTGGATATTGCGGTCTTTCAGGATGTTTGGATTTTTTCGGAAACCGTATCATTTATCAACAGTGTAAAAGTAGTTTTACCTTTCCTTTAACACAAGAGGAAAACTGCTTGATTATCAAATTTCAGTATTTACAACACCCATCGTAGAAATACGAGACCCCGTTCCGAACCTTTACGAATATCAGCACACTTTTACTTTACAACTGTACGTTTTACTCTTTGATCAGCACACTTACTGATTTGCCCGGAGTAAACAGGTATTTATTGGTTACTTATCTTTTAATAGGATAACAGCCTATGTGATCAAAAAAAACAGTCAATATCGCTATTGGATAGATTTTACTACGGACGTAGCAAGAACCGATGGTCACTTACTCACTTCATGCACAGCGCTTCGTTAACAACTCATTAACGAGTCATTAACGACGCAGAATTCTCTCTCGGATGCGCAACCGGTTGCGCGTTAAAACCACATGCTAAAAGGTTTTAGTAGGGCAAAATCGGTTAAAGAAAAGTTAAGTTTTGAGTCAATTTCTGTTTAGCATACCGGTACCTTTAGGCTCAACCAAACAACTGCTAAATGATGAAAAAGCTCTTTTTATCATGTGTACTGCTATGCCTGTTTTGCTATATACAGGCACAGCAGTTAATCGTCACAGGTATCGTGACCGATGCCAAAAACGAACCTCTCTCAGGTGTCAGCGTTAAAATCAAAGGCACCGACAGGGGTGTTACAACCAATGACAGAGGATTCTTCTCCATTCCCACCAGCATCAATGCAACGCTCGAGGTCTCGTCGGTGGGATATGCCGGACAAAGCATCAAGATCACCAGTGAAAAACCGCTTTCCATCAAGCTTGCAGAATCGAACAGTAACCTCACCGAAACAGTCGTCATCGGTTACCAGAAAGTAACGCGTAAGAAAAACACCGCTGCGGTGTCCAGTATTTCCGGAAAAGAACTGGCCAACCTGCCGGCTTCCAGCTTCGACCAGCTCTTGCAAGGCCGTCTTTCTGGTGTAAACGTACAGAACTTCAGTGGAGCCCCCGGCGCCACACCAACGGTGCTGGTACGTGGTAACTCACAGATCAACTCAAACTATGATGAGTACGACATCATGAACAGCCCCCTCTATGTAGTAGACGGCGTACCCCAGCCTACAGAGTCTTATGCAGGTCCCGGCGTTGGTACCGGCATGAACTATCTCGGCGGTGTAAACCCTAATGATATTGAATCTATCGACGTACTAAAAGATGCATCAGCCGCAGCCATTTATGGATCACGCGCAGCTTATGGTGTAATCCTCATCACTACCAAGAAAGGTAGAAACGGACCACCCAAAGTCATCGTGTCTGGTTTCGCAGGTATTACGCAGCGTCCCAAATTGCGCGATGTTACCCTCGGAGCAGAAGAAAGAAGGGCCAAGCTCGCTATCCTCCAGCAACAGCTGGATTACAACCAGGAAAGAGGGTTGCCTGCGCTGATCACAGACAGTCTCAACCCTGCTTTCAACGGCAATACCGACTGGCAGGATATGTTCTACCAGCCTGGTAATGTAAAGAGCGTGGATCTGAGCCTTAGCGGCGCCAGCGACGGAGGAACCAACTATCGCTTCAGCACCAACTACTACGATGAAAAAGGTACCATCAAAGCCACCGGTTTCAAGAGATACACCATGCGCCTCAACCTCGGCGCCCGCTCACTCGGCGGTAAGCTGGAGATCAACCCCATCATCAGCTATTTCCGTACAGATAAAGCACGCGGAAACGGAGATGGCAACAGCCCGATCTCCCTTGGTGCAGGCAACATGCCCTCTTCCCTGTTCAACCTCGATCCCAATAAAAAAGAATTCCTGTTGGGACAGTATAAGGATAACCTCGATAAAAACATAGCCAATCAGTTCAACTTTACAATGAACCTCGGTTATACCTTCTCCAATCACCTGCGGCTCACCTCACTCACCTCTTATATATATAAGAACTCACGCCGTGACTACAACCGCACCAATGAATTGCAGAACGGTAACGGTAACTATTCCTACACGTATACCGATAATGCCATCAATGTGATGTCATCCAACTACCTGAGCTATGTAAATGCATTTGGCAAACATAACCTCAGCATGGTAGCTGGCCAGGAATTTACCTATGACCAGTTCCAACAGACACAGGCATCTGGTTATGGTGGAGCTTCCGACCAAATACAAGTGGTACAAGGGTTCCAGCAATTAAAGATCGGAGCTTATTCCGACTACCAGGCCTATGGTTTATTGTCTTACTACTTCCGTACCTCTTATGACTTCGATGGCAAGTACCTCTTTTCCGGTAGCCTTCGTACGGATGGATCATCACGCTTTGGAGAAAACAACAAATGGGGCTTTTTCCCTGCCGCATCAGCAGCGTGGATACTCACTGAAGAGCCCTGGATGAAAAGAGTGGCCAACACTTTCTCCATGGTGAAACTCCGCGCCAGCTTAGGTACCTCCGGCGCCCAGCCGCGCGACAACTACCTGCAGTATAACAGGTATAGCGTAAATGCAGGAGGATACAACGGAAGTGGTGCAGCTACTTACAATTCCATTACCGCCGTTACCCCCAACTTTACCAATGGTGTGGCCCAGAAAGACCTGAGCTGGGAGAAATCAAAACAATGGAATATCGGTACTGACTTGGAAGTCATGAACGGAAAGTATTCCGCTTCTCTGGATTTCTATAATAAAGAAAACTCCTTCGGATTATTCGCCGTAGAACTGCCCGTTACCACCGGTTATGATATGGCCCAAACCAATGCGATCGGCGTAAGAAATGCGGGTGTGGAACTGACACTCGCTGCCAATCCCCTGCCCAACGGGAGCGCGATCAAATGGTTCAGCCGTGTGAACATCGCATACAACAAGAACACGATCATGAACCTTCCCAATGCAGGTCGTGATCTCGTACTCAGTGGAGACCGCTTCGACAAATCGCATATTCTGTCAGTAGGCAGCCCCATCTATGCGTTCTACCTGTATAAAACATTGGGTGTGTACGCCACAGACAAGGACGTTCCCATCAACCCCTACACAGGCGCCCGCTTCCGTAACCCCAATGGAGAATATCGCGGGGGAGACTTCCAGTTTGCCGATCTCGACGGAGATTACCTGATCGATATCTTCAACGATGGTCTTAATCCTGATAAAGTTCCCACTGGTGATCCCAATCCCAAGATCACCGGCGGTTTCACCAACAACTTTACCTGGAAGAATTTAACACTCGGTATCTTCTGTACGTTCACTTTCGACAGGGACGTGTTGAACCTCTTTAAATCCGACCGTTTTGCCAACTCACAGGATGGCGACCCCTACTATAACTTCGTAAGGTTCTCCACCCCCAATCTCAATAAGATCAACATCTGGCGCGAACCAGGCGATAAGGCCGAATATGCCAAGTATGACCTCGGCACGTATCGCTACTATTACACGTCAGCCCAGACTTTCTTCCTTGAAAAAGGCGATTACTTCAGGATCAGGAGCGTTATCCTCTCCTACGATCTTCCCCGCAGCCTGCTCACCAAATTCAAGCTTGACCGCTTCAAAGTATTTGGCACTGTCGACAACGTAGCGATGTTCCAGCGCTCGAAAGACCTACCTGATGCAGAAGCTGTTAATCCTTATGGAGAGTACAACGGAGCCGGATACCCCATTCCAAGAAAATTCACGCTCGGCCTGGAGGTTCAATTCTAATCAAACGCTAAAAAGGAAAAACATGAAACGCAACATATCTATATATAGCATCCCACTCCTGCTGCTTTGTGTGCTCGCTGGTAGTTCGTGCAAGAAACTGTTGGAGCAAACACCCAAAAACTCCACCTACGACGAAGTGTTCTGGAAAACCGGCCGTGATTACCAGTCAGCCATGGCCGGCAACTATTCGCTGCTGAGACGCACGCTCACCGATAAAAGCAATCGCTATTATATGTATGGCGATGCAGTAGCCAAAAACTACTTTACCATCGATTATAATGGTGACGGTCTCGAAGGTATTCAGAATGGCGATTTCACCTTCAAATACAACGTGCAAAGCCTGGGTGACTGGTCATTGTTTTACAAGACCATCAACATGAGCAACCTGATCATCAGCAAGGTTGACAAATCAACAGATGCCGATTTTGCCGATGTAGACAACATCCAGCAATTCAAAAACAAAATGAAAGGTCAGGCGCTCTTCATCCGTGCCTTCACCTATTTTGAAATGGCGAAGGTTTGGGGCGATGTGCCGCTTGTAGTGGAAGCCTATGATGACGCCATTGTTGCACCCCAACTCGCGCGTACTCCGGTGGCCGACGTACTGAAACAAATAGAAAAAGATTGCAAACAAGCAGCAGCCCTTCTCGACTGGGGCTATGCGGTAAAGTCAGAAAGAGCCGTAACAGCCAATCGCGGATCAGCATATGCCCTGCTGGCGCACCTCTACCTCTGGCGCGCTACCATGAGCAATCTTGCCAGCAATACGCCCAACGCAGAAGATGTGAACAGTGCCGATACCACCGTTACCAAACTGCTGGCACTGGGCGGATACTCTTACACCGACACAGCGAACTACTACACCACTTTCGTTGGCCGCAGCAACACCGCTACTTCAAACGAAGGCATCTTCCAGTTGTACATGGACGACAAAACTCAGGAAGGTTCCAACGCCCACATTGGCCTGGAGTTTCTGCGCGGCCCTGACTATGTGGCTTACTATAGCAGCAATGCCCGTTTCTGGGTTCCAAGCACCTATTTCAACAACAATTACCAGTTCTGGTATTGGGATGGCAGCCAGTGGACACGCCCGCTGGATACTGCAGATGTTCGTTATCGCAAAAACTTCGATTATACAAAGACATCAGAGCCGATGTGCCGCAAGTACAGCAACGTGGTATACCGCAATCCCGGCCAAAACCTGGATGCTTACCTGAGCAACGACATGATCCTCTTCCGCTACTCGGATATGCAATTGCTGCGTGCGGAAATAGCACTTTACAAGAATGATCTCGCTACTGCTATGCAGGTGATCAACTCCTTCCGCGAGAGAAATGGTGCACATCCCGATAACCGTGTCGACAACAGCTACACAAAAGACGACCTCATGTATGAGTACATCGTGGAAAGAGGCAAAGAACTCTATGTAGAAGGACATATTTTCTGGGACCTGCTGAGAACAAGACAGTATGTAAACTTTGTGGACTGGCTGTCAGAAGCGCGTTTTGCACGGGGAGGCTTCTACTGGCCCGTTAGCCCTGATCTGTTCAGAAACAACAGGTTCCTGGTACAAACCTCCTGGTGGCTGGGTAAGATCTAATCATCCGTGCTTAACACAAATAATTATACTTATATGAAAAATATTATAACAGCATTACTCATCCTCGTTACAGCAGGCAGCCTCGTTTCCTGCAACAAGGACAGCTACAAGAATGACGGAGGGACGCACAATCCCAAGGTCAATATGACCACCTACGACTTCCTGAAATCAAAGCCCCAGTTCTCTTCGCTGGTTCATCTCATCGACAGAGCTGGCCTGAAGGATGCCGTGAATGGCAATATCACTTTCTTTGCTACTACCAACTATAGCGTCGACGAATTCGTAAGAGCACGTTACAACAGACGAGCATTGGAACTGAATAATGAGAACATCAAGTACACGCTGGATAGTCTGCCACTGCAGGAAATAAAAGACTCTATCAAGATGTATATGTACACGGGTGACCTCGGACGGGAAAAACTCACGGTAGATGGTAAGTTTTATCAAAACCTGCTCGGCAACATCCCCAACGTACAATTCTACATCAAGCTCAGGAGGACCCAGGATTATGGTTCCTACATCGACCACGTCGACTATGTCAATTTCACCAAAGTGATCGGTACGCGTGATGAAACAGAACCCGACTACAACTCAATCCCCAATAAGGATAGAGATATGAGCTATGACTGTCAAACCAGCGGTATCATTACCACTACGGGCACCATACACGTGTTAAGCGATTTTCATCGTCTATTCTTCAATACAGAAGCACTTCCTAAATAAAAAATAAAATAATCATGAGAAAGATAACCATCATATTGCTGGTACTTATCATAGCCGGCGCAGCCTGCAAAAAAATACAGGAAGGATTCCTCAGCGATACCATGCGCTACATCGATAAGAACATTTATTGCCTGCGTGGTTTGCCCCTGGTACAATCCCAGCGCATTGACATCGACGGTTCAACACCACCCATCACCTTTGAGATGCTTAACCTGCGTGGTGAGAACGGAAGCGCCGCACCAAAGGAGTTTAACCAGAAATACGAAGTGCTCATGTTCAAACCAGGCATGACCTTCGATATTAAAACTGATACGACTGTAGCGGAGCTCAACAAGAAGCGGGAGAAAAAAACCGTAACACCGATGGAATTTAACCCGGTTAGCGGTCAGATCAGCTTTAACCGCGGATCGGTTAATATTCCCCTCGGTAAATACACTTTCGACCTGCAGGCTACCAATTCAAGCACTACGAAAGTGTTCCCATCATTTGGCACCATCAATATAGTAGACCCGCTTCCCGACGACATCTTCCAGCAGGAAGACAATGTGTCCAATGCGTTTCACAATGTGACTGGTGTAGCTACCCCACATAAAAATCCTAAGCTCACCTTCACCAAGGTGTCCAACGATGGGGCCAGGATCATTCTTAAGCTTACCGATAAAAATGGTAGGGCTTTCAATCCAAAAGCCGGAGAGATCATCAGGCGCGGCGACCGCCCCACCTTCGAGAACTATGCCCGCTTTACACCCGTACAGTTCACAGATACAGCTATGATCTGCGACTTTGAGGTAGCTCCCTTCCCACTGGCTAAATATGTGGATGCCACTACAGACTGGGGACACCTCATCTATTACCGCATACCGAGCCAGTTTGCAACTGTGGACGGATTTACACCTGGGTTATACTCGGTTAATCCCCGTTTTGCATTCACTTTGAAAATGGAAGGCACTTACATCATTGAACTTAAGTTTACTGATGTAAGCAAAGTAAATTAGAAGGACGGCCCGCTATTCGACCCAACCATCCATACTCTATTATCCAAACCCTTTAAGTGATCCCAACCGTCGGTTGGGATCACTTTTTTTTGCCATATACAACACCCATAATATTAATTTACCATTATCACATACAACCTCATTCATATATGTTCAGGCGGGGTCTTAAATAATTAAAAATTAAATAGGTAGGTTTATAATAAACACCATTTTGTCCCGTTTTTAGATTCTATATCCAGTTTTGGGAATTGGACGGTTACTTGCCATCAACTTATTTAGCATCATTTGCCTGTTCAGTAGTCGATATATGAACAGGCCCATTGAAAAACCATTAGTTAAAAATCTAATATCAGATGAAACCCATGAGCCGGTTAAGTCTATCCATTACTATCGCTGCATTCCTATGCATTATCATCTTTGCCAGCTCATGCGGTACAGATAAAAAGATCACCTACTTCAAGAACATCCCCGATACGGTTTATCAGGGCGCCAGGAATATCCCAAGCCTTGGCTTTAGCGATCCCATCATTCAGCCCAACGACATCTTACAGGTTTCCATCCTGACGCTCGACCCGCAGGTGAACACCGTATTGACAGCGGGCAACACCACTTCCTTTGCTATACAACCCGGCTCCTCTACCTCACCGGTGGCACCAACACCCATATCAGGATTGCTGGTAGATAACCAGGGCACCATCGAATTGCCCGTGATCGGCAGGATCAAAGTAGCAGGCTTAACTACCTCCGTGGCAAAAGACTCCATACGCAACAAAGTGTCCCTGTTCTACAACAGCCCTGTAGTCAATGTACGTTTTGCCAACTTCAGCATCACCATATTGGGCGAAGTAGCCCGCCCTGCCTCGTATGTAGTACCCAATGAAAAAGTAAGCATCCTCGATGCCATCGGCATGGCCGGCGACCTTACCATCTTTGGGAAAAGAGAGAACGTGCTGTTGATACGCGATTCATTGGGACAAAAACAATACGTGAGGTTCAACCTCAACTCAGCCGATATGTTCAGCTCACCCTACTTCTACCTGAAGCAGGGTGATATGATCTATGTGGAACCGGGCAAATCAAAGATCGCCTCGACAGATGCGGTTAAAACAAGGAACATCAGCCTGATTGCCACAGGTATCTCTTTACTAATTGTGATTTTCTCAAGAATATAGACCGATTATCCATGCAAAAGAAAGCGCCGGCAGATATCACCCCGTTCGACGATCCAGAAGCATCGCATGAAATGATCTCTTTCCAGAAGATCATTTCAAAGCTTTTATCCCTATGGCCCTGGCTGATCCTTTCTGTGTCCGTCAGTCTTGCTATTGCCGTCTTTTATTTTAAGACCTCTCCCCGTCAATATAAAATACGTGCGTCGGTACTGGTACAGGATGATAAAAAAAGTTCCGAACTGGGAGGCGCCAGCATACTGCAGGACTTCGGGCTGCTGGGTGGTAAAAGTAATGTGGATAATGAAGCGGAGATCTTCAAGAGCCGTACACTCATGGAGCAAGTAGTCAGGAACCTGCAGCTCAACATACACTACTTCATACCTGGTCAATTACAAAATACAGAGATCTATACCGAAAGCCCGGTAGTATTGACTATTATCAAAGCAACAGATTCATTCCCGGGCAATTCGCTGAGTTATCACCTGGAGTTTGACAAGACAAACCCTACCAACTTCACATTAAGCAACGAACATACCAGGCTCAAAGGACATTTTGGCGATACCCTCAACCTGAGCGAAGGCACCGCAGTCATCAACCCCTCTAAAGGATTTGGAAGATGGCCGGTAGAGCAACGGCTCGAGATCACCATCGGGTCAATCGATGGCACTACACAGGGCTACATGGCGTCGCTCACTGTTGATATTCCCAATGATGAAGTCAGCGTGATCTACCTTACGCTCACAGAAACCCTGCCTGAGAAGGGACAGAAAATACTGAACGCGCTTATCAACACCTACCTGCAGGCCAACGTGAACGATAAGAACAGGATTGCCGATAGCACGATGAAATTCATCGACGAAAGGCTTTCCCTTGTGTCAAGTGAGCTATCGGGTATAGAAAAGGATATTGAAGGGTTTAAAACAAAGAACAAACTCACCGACCTTACCGAACAATCACGCATATTGCTCGACAATACCAGCGAGTTTTCCAAACAGCAAACTACCCAGGAAGTACAGCTCTCCGTGATCGAGGCGCTGGAGCAGTTCCTGAAAAGCAACCAGAACAACGCACGCATCGTTCCTTCCTCTCTTGTGATGCAGGACCCCAGCTTTGTGGCGCTCGTACAACGGTACAATGAGATGCAGCTGGAGAGAGACAAAATGCTGTTGAGCCATACGCCTCAGCACCCTTCTGTCCTCAGCCTGGATGAACAACTCGTCAACATGCGCGGCGAACTGCTGAGCAGCATCAACTCCGTAAAACAGGGGTTCAACGTAAGCATATCAGAACTCAAAAAAAGAAACAATGGCGTGGAAGGAATGATCAGCAAAGTGCCGTCGAAAGAACGCATCTTCCTCGACTATTCAAGGCAGCAGGCCATCAAACAAGAACTTTACCTGTTTCTCCTGAAGAAACAGGAAGAAACAGCGATATCGAAATCATCCACGCTTGCCAACGCCCGGATCATCGATATGGCCAAAGCCGAATCATCACCTTTCAAGCCCAAAAAGAGCATGATCATGATGACGGCCTTCCTTATAGGCATGCTAATTCCATTGGTGATCAGCTTTGGAAAGGACTACTTCAATAACCGTGTCAATTCGATAGAAGACATCAATGCGCTTACCAGCGCACCCGTGCTGGCCGAAATAGGACACAACAACGAGAAAGACGTAGTGACCATCTCGCTCAGGTCGCGCCAGTTGATTGCCGAGCAGCTTCGCTCACTCCGCACCAACCTGCAGTACCTGCTGCCGGGAGAACATGAAAAAACAATCCTTGTTACTTCCAGTATGAGTGGTGAAGGAAAATCATTCCTGTCGATCAACCTGTCGGCAGCGCTTGCACTGGCAGGTAAAAAAGTGATCCTGCTGGAGCTTGACCTGCGCAAACCCAAGATCACAGAAAACCTGAACCTGCGTAAGACAGGCTTTTCCAACTACATCATCTCCAACGATGACAACTGGCTTCAATGGACACAGCCATCTGGTGTAGATGACAACTTTACGGTGCTGCCATCAGGTCCTTTGCCGCCCAATCCAACAGAATTGTTGATGCTGCCCAAAACGCAGCAACTGTTCGAAGAGCTGAAAAAACATTACGACTATATTCTCATCGATAGCCCGCCCGTAGGCCTGGTTACCGACGCAGAGATCATGGCAAGCCATGCAGATGCAACCTTGTACGTAGTGCGTCACCGCCTTACTTACAAACAGCAGATCACGCTGATCGAAAAGTTCAACCGCAAGAAAGTAATGCCTAAGATAAACATCATCGTCAACGACGTACTCCTCAAAAAACGTGGCTATGGTTACGGCTATAGCTACGGCTATGGATACGGCGCGTATGAAAGTGATGTGAAAAAAGAGAGAAAAACAGCTAAAAAAGTGGCCGTACGATGAGAACAATGCTACCCACCCTGAAACTGTACAGAAAAATACTACCCGGCTCCGGAAAGGGCCATGCATTGTCAGAAAATATCAAAAAGAACATTTTCGGCGGACTGATGGTAAAAGGGCTGAGCATCATCATCAACCTGCTGTATGTTCCTTTGCTCATCCACTACCTCGATAGTGAGCGGTATGGCGTTTGGATCGCCCTCACCTCTTTTCTGTCCTGGTTCCAGTTTTTCGACATTGGCATCGGCAATGGCCTCCGCAATAAACTGACGCAGGCACTGGTAAACAAAGACCATGATACTGCCAAAAGCCTGATCAGCACCTCGTATATATTGGTATTCCTGATCTTCAGCGCCATTGCACTGCTCTATTGCGCTATTGGGTTTTACATCAACTGGGCGGGCTTCCTCAATGTAAAACTCGTCGGCAATCATGAGCTGCAGGTATTGACACTGATCGTGTTCACCAGCCTCTGTCTCACCTTTGTGGCGCAGCTGATACAACCCATATTATTTGCGATACAGAAGTCTGCGCTTAGCGTAGCCTTCCCCACGATCTCCAACCTCATTAGTTTCATCACCATCTATTTCCTGTCCAAAACGAGCCTGCCGCCCTTACTCACTGCCGGGATCGTATTGAGCGTGGTGCCTCTTTTTACATTTACCGTGGGCTCCATCATCCTGTACAACACCTGGCTGAAACACATCAAGCCCGGTATAAAACACATCGATTTCAGCCACGCAAAGCATATTACAGCCCTCGGGTTCAAATTCCTGTTCATCCAGATAGCGTCCATCATCCTGAACTCGAGCGCCAGCATCATCCTTATCAAACTTTTTGGTCCCGACCAGGTGACCATTTACAACATCGTATTCAAGTATTTCCAGGTGATCCTCATTCTCAATGCCATCGTAGTAACGCCCCTTTGGTCGGGCTTCACCGAAATGCTCGTAAAGAAGGATTATAGCTGGATCAGGAACACCATCAAAAAGATCAACAAAATATCCCTGGTACTGAGCCTTGGTATCCTGTTCATGGCTGCCATCTCTCCCTGGGTATTCGAGCTTTGGATCGGGGATAAAGTGAGAATACCGATTGCTATCACCATCACCATGGCGTTGTACTTTATACAGATCGTGTTTATCTCTGTCTACAACATGTTCATCAACGGATCGGGAAAGATCAAACTGGCCATGTACTTTACCTTTTTCGAGATCGCTGCCTATATATTGCTGGCTTTTGTACTCAGTAAATACGTAATGGGTGTTTATGGCGTTATTGTAGCTTCTATCATTACCAAGTCGTTCACATTTGTATTACAATATATTCAGGTAAATAAAATTATAGACGAAAAAGCAACGGGAATATGGAACCAGTAAGCAATTAAACCAAAAAAACAAACCAAAGCAGATTCTCTAAAACCCTGGCCAAAACCAAATCCAATGCTGTTCAATTCCTTTGAATTCCTGATCTTCTTTCCGGTAGTTACACTGCTGTACTTCCTGCTACCCCACCGGTTCAGGTGGCTCTGGCTTCTGGCAAGCAGCTGCTATTTCTACATGGCCTTCGTGCCCATCTATATACTCATTCTCGGATTCACCATCGTAGTCGACTATTATGCAGGTATTTTCATCGAAAAAGCAAGTGGCCGTAAAAGGAAACTCTTCCTGGTATGCAGCCTGGTGGCCAACATCGGCGTATTGGCGGTCTTCAAATATTACAACTTCATCAACGAAAACATATCCGTACTATGCCAGTCACTGGGCGTAGTGAATAACATTCCTTACCTCTCGATCCTGTTGCCCATTGGCCTGTCGTTCCACACGTTCCAGGCCATGAGCTATACCATCGAGGTGTATCGTGGTAACCAGAAGGCGGAAAGGCATTTTGGTATCTACTCTCTGTACGTCATGTTCTACCCCCAGCTGGTGGCAGGCCCTATCGAAAGGCCCCAAAACGTATTGCACCAGTTTCGTGAATACCACAAATTCGACTACACCAAGTTTATCGAAGGATGCAAGCTCCTGCTGTGGGGTTTCTTCATGAAAGTGGTGGTAGCCGATCGCCTTTCCATTTACGTGGACGCCATATACAACAACCCAGGCGAACACAACGGCACCAGCCTCACGATAGCCACATTCTTATTTGGCATCCAGATCTATTGCGACTTCGCCGGCTACTCGACCATCGCCCTCGGATGCGCCAAAGTGATTGGCTTCGAGCTGATGACCAACTTCAAACGCCCTTACTTAGCCACCTCACCATCGGGATTCTGGAAAAGATGGCATATATCCCTCTCCACCTGGTTTCAGGACTATCTGTATATTCCATTAGGCGGCAGCCGCGTAAAAATATCCCGTAATTGTTTCAACCTCTTCATCACTTTCATGGTGAGCGGACTTTGGCACGGCGCCAGCTGGACGTTCATTATATGGGGCGCGCTGAACGGATTGTACCTGGCGGGAGAAAGATTGATCAATGAGGCCCGTAAGAATGGCGGCATTCTCAGTCGCATCCAACTGCCGCGCGTGGTAGCTACACTTATTACCGTTCTGCTCATCAGCTTTGGCTGGATATTCTTCAGGGCCAATAGCACCCACGACGCCCTGCTCATTATGCAAAAGATATTCACCACCAGTGGCAAGCCCTACCTGTCGGATCCATCACAGCTACTGTTCTCCCTCATTGGCATAACAGTACTTTTTGCTTACGATCTGCAAAACGAATTCTTTGTCAACAAAAACATATTGATCAACAACAGGAATGTGGTGATAAGAAATGTAACCTATGCCTCCATCGTACTGTTGATTCTCCTTATCGGGGTATTCGATGGCGGCCAATTCATTTACTTCCAATTCTAACCTCATGCAACAAGCACTGAACAATAGAACAGGCCGCCTGCTGTACAAACTGGGATTACTGGCCGTCATCATCGTTGGTGGCGACTTCCTGTTGGGAAAAGTACTGCGCTATTGGTACTTCAAACAGGAATCGGGCTTACTGTACCGCACCACCTACGCCATGGAAGTTACCCATAGCGATGCGCTCATCTTTGGCTCCTCCCGCGCCAACCACCACTACCATCCTGCGGTGATGGAGCAACAACTGGGCATGAGGACCTACAACACTGGCCGGGATGGCAACTTTATCTTTTACAACACGGCAGTACTCAAAAGCATCCTTAAAAGATATACTCCCAAGGTCATTCTGCTCGACCTGGATGTTTACACCTTCAACGAATCGCCTGAGAATTACGACCGGCTTTCGGCGCTCCTTCCCTACTATAAAACACATGAAGAAATAAGGGACATCGTAGAACTGAAAAGCCCCTTCGAAAAAATAAAACTCCAGTCAGCAGTATACCCGTTCAACTCATTGATATTCAAAATAGCGGTGGGCAACACTGAAATGAACAAAAGCAGGAAAACAGACCTCAACGGCTATGTGGCGCTTACCACCACGTACAAAAATGATATACAGGAATACAACATCGAAGAGAAGATAGACACCCAACTGGTAAAAAGCTTTACCAGCTTTATCACCTCGGCAAAGGCAGCCGGCAGCAAAGTATTCGTAGTGGTGTCGCCCATTTACTACCAATACAAAAGATCGCAAACCATCGGGCTTGCCCGTGCCATTTGCCAAAACAATAGAGTGACATTCTGGGATTACAGTCGTGATACCGCTCTCCAGCAACACAGGGAGTGGTTTGCCGACCGTGCCCACCTCAACGATGAAGGCGCCCAATATTTCACAAAGCTCATAGCAGAAAAGATAAAACAGGAAGAACAGCAATAACAAGAGCGAACATGAAGATCCTTTGGTTCACAAATACACCTTGCTCAGCAACCGAGAAGATGGGACTGGAAAGCCACCGCGGCGGATGGCTGACCTCCCTCGAAAATGCCGTGCACAACCGTGGAGGTGTAGAGCTGCACATCGCATTCTATACCGGCCAGCCCATGGCACCTTTTACATATAACAAAACGAACTACTATCCTTTACATAGAAAAAACACCGGCTCCAAATCGGCCCGGTACTTCAATAAGCTGCTGAACAAACCGGCCAACGACGAACAGGAGCTCCCCCAGTTATTGCAGGTAATGCAAACCGTGCAGCCCGACCTGATCCATATACATGGTACAGAAGAGAACTTTGGCCTCCTGCAATACCATACCAATATCCCTGTGGTGATATCCATACAAGGCGCCCTCCTGCCCTACAGTGAAAAATATTTTGCAGGCATCCCGCTCGACGTAGCTAAAAGGTATGAAGGCATCAAAGAGAAAATAAAACTACGTTCTGCGGGCCGTCAATACAAAGACATGCGTACAAGGGCGGCAAGGGAACAGAAAATATTGCGCCATGCCCGCCACATCATAGGTCGTACCGATTGGGACAGGCGCATTACGCGTGTGCTGGCTCCTCAAAGTGCTTATTATAAAAACAACGAAATTCTAAGAGATACTTTCTATAAAAAAGCCTGGACGAAGAACCAGTTTTCTGAAACCCTGAAGATCGTCACCATTTCCAGCGATTCTTTGTACAAAGGTTTCGAGACGATCGTGAACACCGCCCGTCTGCTGACCGAAGCAGGGGGCATTAATTTCGAGTGGCAGGTGGTAGGCTTGAATGCGCAGAGCATCATTGTAAAAACAGCCGGCCAATGGCTGAAAGCCGATTACCCAAAACTGCACCTGCACCTGCTGGGATCGAAAGGAGAAAAAGAAATAGCACAATTACTGGCTGAAGCTGATGTGTATTGTCAGGTAAGTCATATAGAGAACAGTCCCAACAGCCTGTGCGAAGCATTACTGATGGGCATGCCTGTTGTGGCCAGTTATGCAGGCGGCACGGCTTCCCTGCTGGAGAATGGTAAAGAAGGCTTGCTGGTACAGGATGGCGATCCTTATTCCCTCGCAGGCGCTATCACAGAAGTGGCAGGCACCTTCCACCAGTCAAAACAATATGGAGAACAGGCCCGCCGGCGTTCACTCGACCGGCATGATCCCGGCAATATCACCAATGACCTGGTATCGATCTATCACGAAATCATCAGGAACCACCAGTGATAGCCCGTCAATACTATACGACCACGTTGAAAAGAACACCTGCCAACAGCATCAACCTGCTGCTGTTGATGGCGATCGCATTTTCACCCTTGCTGAGTTACTTTATCGTAACCTTTACTTCTGTGAAAAGCGGCACCTACGTGTTCAACATGCTCATAGCTGCCACCGTGGTGGTATTGCTATTGGAAGCACATAAGAATGGTGGGCTTCGCTTCCCGTTCTACCTGCGCTACCTCGGTATTTTCGCACTATACACTATCTTTTCCGATCTGTTCTTAGCCAATAAAAGCTTCACCTTTACTTATCTCTTCAAAAACCAGGTCCTGTTTGGGTTCCTGGCCGCACTCGTTATCGAGAACACCTGGTTTTCCAAGCCCTACATGAAAAAGCTGACCAGCTATCTCAAAATACTGTTCTGGCTTTCTGTAGTGGTCATATTGATACAACAAACTATCGATTACAACTTCCTGCTCAACCCCCACTCGCTTGAAGAAGTGGAAGCCACCGAAGAAATGGAACGCAGGTTCAGTTCTATCTATTCCTACCTCGGCGGTACTATCTATGCAGGGCTCACCGTGGTGCCGATACTCAGCATCATCATTGCCGAGAACATCAAGCGGAATAAACCAGCTATGGTATACTACGTAGCAGGCGCCATCTTTTCACTGATCAACAAATCACGATGGATACTTATCAACTTGTTCATTACCTTATTTACAAAATTTACACTGCGGAAAACCAGCCTCGTACAGATATTCAGGCTCGTCCTGATGATCGTTGTAGTGAGCTTTGCAACATCCTGGGTACTAAGTTATTTTGGCTTTAACATCGACGAGCTGGTAGCAGAAAGGCTGTTGGAAACCAAACACGGTGGATTAAAAGAAGGAGCTGCCTCCACGCGCCTGCTTGCTTTCGAGATATTCGGGAAAGTATACCCCGACAATCCAGTGTTGGGCAAAGGCAACCTGAGCTGGGGGGAAGGCGCCACTGGCGATAAAGAACTCACCGCCCTGCTCAAAGGCCGCTCCTCACAGATACATGTAGGCTACCTGTCGCTCTTTTACTGGTATGGCATGCTGGGCACATTACCTTTTATCTTCTTCCTCTGGTGCCTCATGAAGAAGCTGCACAACACCGCTAAAAGACTCGACTATTGGGGACCTTACTGGGGTATGATGGGATTTATAGTAGCCAACCTCACCCTTGTGCACCTCAATATGAATATACCAGGGCTGTTGATATGCCTGGCATACAACAAATACTACGAGCAGTATAAAGTAGTACAAAAAACAGAAGAAGCACCGGAGACTCCATTAACCGTACCACAATATGAAGTTTAGAAGCCTGGCCCATACGACTCAAGTTTTCAGCATCCGGCTTGCACAACTGGCAGGGAAATGGAACACCGTGCGCGCACAGTGGTGGGGCGTACAATTGGGAAGCAACGCAGCGTTCCAGGGCAAATGCCATTTCAGGCGCTATCCGGGAACAAGCATTACAATAGGAAATAACTGCACTTTCTTTTCTACACCTACGTCCAACCTCATTGGGGTCAACCGTCCTTGTATGGTATCCACGTTGGGAAGCGAAGAGAAAGCGACCATCCGCATTGGCGATGGCTGTGGGTTCAGCGGCACCGTGATCGGCGCCTTCAAAAGCATTACACTCGGCAATAATGTACGCTGTGGCGCCAATACCCTGATCACCGATTCCGACTGGCATCTCGACGATCCGAGGAGTGGCGCACCGGCGGCAGTAGTGATAGAAGACAACGTGTGGTTGGGCGTTAACAGCGTCGTATTGAAAGGGGTTACCATTGGCGCCAATACCGTTATCGGGGCCAATAGCGTAGTCACTAAAAGCATACCGGCCAATGTTATTGCAGCAGGTAATCCATGTAAAGTAATCCGCGAACTATAAGTGAACAGCAAAAGGGATAACAATGAGCAGCAACGTAATCTTTTTAGGGGCAACAGATAACTATCCGGCAAAATTCACCGCCACCAATTCAAAAAATGAATTGATAGCAAGGGGTTTGCTCAACCATACCGATAAAGTATCCATCATTAATTCACCCTTCGGTTTGTCGGGCCTGCCGGCAACAGGCCAAACAGGCACCAGAGAAGGTATCGAATACCATATCTTTCCCAAGAATGGTAAACTGTCGCTGATAAAGAACATCAAGTCTATTTATAAGCTGCTGAAAGAAAAACGGAGCAAGGCACAGCAAAACGTACTGATCATGGAGCACAGCTACTACCCTTTCTTCCTGCTCTATGTATTCTTCGCCAAAAGGCTGAATTATAAAACCGTAGTTACCCTTACCGAATGGCATTTGTACTTTCCGGAGATAACGCCGGTGAAGCGGTTCGACTTCTTTGTATTCGATTATACCTTTGGCTATTTTGTAAAGGGCATCTTCCCCATCAGTACGCTGCTGGAACAAAAAGTAGCACGCTTCAAAAAACCTGTTCTTAAAGTACCTATCCTTGCCGACTTCGAAATGCTGAAGCCGGTAAATTATGATATTAAAGATGAAAGTGCAGAATACTTCATGTATTGCGGTACCGCAGGTTACTTCACCGTGATACAATTCATCATCAAAAGCTTTTCCATCTTTACGGCCAGAGGCCATAAGCAGAAGTTGAAGCTCGTATTGAGCGGGTCAGCACATATGATCCGGAAAGTAGAGGACCTCATTACACAGGAAGGCCTGCAAGGTAAAGTGGTCATCGAGCAGAAACTGCCGTTCGCTAAACTGCTCGAAGGATACCAGTATGCGCTGGCACTGCTGATCCCCTTACGTCCGGATAAGCAAGACAAAGCCCGCTTCTCTCATAAGATCGGTGAATACCTGTCCAGCGGCAGGCCCATCATCACCGGCAATATCGGAGAAATTGAGTACTACTTCGAACACAAGAAGAATGCGCTTGTAGCAACGGAATATACCGAAGAAGCCTATGCCGACCTGATGAGCCTGGCAGCCAACGATAAACAACTGGCCAACAGCGTAGGCCTCGAAGGAAGAAAATTAGGAGAAACAACTTTTAACTATACTACTTACGGACAGTTGACCCACGACTTCCTGAATAAACTATAATAATCCCCCCAACCATGGCCAATATTTTATACTCAGCTTACTTCTGTAACCCTTTCGAAAGTTCCGAATCCTATACCGCCGTTAAATGGCTGGAGGTGCTATTGAAAGAGCACAATGTAAAACTGCTTACCAACCGCAGTTGCGCTGAAGCATTGGAATCCTATTTCAACCCAATGCCCCACAACCTGGAGGTTATTGGCTTTGATATCCCTTATTGGTTGGAGAAGAAAAGGAAAATGCAGCTGTATCCCGGCTACTTCAGCTTCGACAGCAAAAGCTATAAATATGTAAAGCAAAACAAAGAACTGCTTGAATGGACAGATGTGATCCTGAAAAAAACACCCTCCAGTTTCCGGTATTACACTTCTCTTTATAAACTGGGCAAGCCGCTCGTAGTAGGCCCCATTGGTGGCGGATTACAAATACCAAAGGAACTAAAATCATACTTCAAGAAAGAGCCTAAGCTCAATAAACTGCGTGTGCTCGATCGCTGGATACTACGTTTCCCGCCTTTCAGCAAACAACTGAAAAGCAGCCATAAGTTGCTGATCACACTCGATTACCTGCGCGAAGTATTGCCCCCTCAGTACGTGCACAAAATGATCACCATACTGGATACCGGTATCAACATCGGCGACCGGAAAATAGCCGTAGCACCCAAACAAAACGACAAGCTCAACTTACTGTATGTAGGCAAGCTGGTGAGATACAAGGGAGCAGAGCTACTGATCAAATCGCTCATACCGCTGAAAGGGAAAACCAACCTGGTGCTGAACGTTATTGGTGATGGTGGTGAAAGAGACAACCTCAAAAATATAGTGGCGCAAAATGGTCTGGAGAATATGGTCATCTTCCATGGCAACATGCAAAGGACCGACATTTTCGAACATTACCAGAAAGCCGATATTTTCTGTTTCCCTTCCTTGACAGAGGCAAGCGGCAACGTATTGCTGGAAGCCAGCCTCTACGGCCTTCCGATGCTGACCATCAATAACGGTGGTCCTAAATACATGGTTCCCGATGAAGGCGCTATCAAGATCAACATCCAATCTGAAGAGAAAATCATAGAAGAACTGACGAAAGGCATCATCACCCTGATGGCCTCGCCTGAAAAACGCCAGGCCATGGGTCAGGCCAACTACGACTTCGTGGTCAACAATTTTTCCTGGGAAGTACTGGAAAAGAAGATCAACGATTTCTTTGGTCAATACAACAGGCCGGGCACTGCTGCCCGGGCAGCAGCACAAAAAGAAAGAGAAAGGGGCGGGATAGCAGCATAAACAGGAGATACCATGATCAAAGCATTATTCAAAATAGGACAATACGGAAAGAAAGCGGCCAACTACACCGGCCGCGCCTTCTACACGCGTCTCTTTGCCAAAGCAGGCAAGAACGTGCGGTTCTTTCCATTCAACTCGGATATCCATTATTGGAATATGCAGGTGGGTAACGATGTATACATTGGCCCCTTTGCCTGTTTCATCTGTGGCGTGGCGCATATAGAAATAGCCGACAAAGTGATCATGGGTCCCAACGTTACCATCATCACCGGTGAGCACCCCGTTGATCTACGTGGCCGTTACATAGCTGATATCCGGGAAAAGCAACCGCACGAAGATATGCCCGTAAAAATAGAATCGGACGTATGGATAGGCGCCGGTGCTACTTTGCTTAAAGGCGTTACCATCGGCCGGGGCGCCATCGTTGCGGCCGGGGCAGTAGTCAACAAAGATGTTATGCCCTACTCTATCTCAGGCGGTGTGCCTGCAAAACATATCCGTTACAGAGGAAGTAAAGACGAACTGATAAAACATGAGACAAGCCTGTACGGAAAGGTGATAACTGATTTTAGTAATGTACCATAAGATTGTCAAAGGGTGAGCCGCCCTTTGACGATTCCACACCCCTTCGACAAGCTCAGGGTGACAGCAATAGTGATAGTGACAGCAATCAAGCAATACAGAAAAACCAATACCAGATGAAAATCCTGATGACCGGTCCCAACAATGATCCAGCCCAATCACTGGGAGGTATCGTTACTGTGATCAACATGATCCTGAACAATGCCCCGCATACAACAGATTTCTTCGACAGGGACCTCGGCACCAAGAACAAAACGAGTACTTACCTCCGGAAAATAAAAGAGTTCAGGCGCACCCTGAAGAACAATACCTACGATCTTATACACTTTCATTTTTCATTCGATAATAAATCGGTGATCAGGGATTTCATGTTCCTGTATCTCGCGAAGAAAAAGAACATTCCCCTCATCGTCCATTTTCACGGCGGCGTGCTGGCTTACCAGAAAAGCAATTCTCCGCTGGTGAAGTGGATATTGAAAGCAGCCAGCCAGCTCATCGTGCTCAATGAGGATGAAAAGGAATCTATCCAGCGCCTGTACAATGTGTCGCCGGAAAAAGTGTTGATCCTGCGGAACTGTATCGACCTGAATGAGATCCCGGCTCTCGAAAGCCAGGCGCCCACCTACAACAGGATCATCTACTTTGGTCGTTTGCACATGCCCAAAGGACTGAAGGAGATCGTAGAGGCACTTAAAACCATCAAAGCACGGCAGGTACCTTTCAAACTGGATGTATACGGCTCCGGTCCCGACCAGGAATGGTTTCTGAAAGCGCTGGCCGACAACCTCGGTAACTCATTTGAATACAAAGGGGTGGTATGGGGCGCCCAGAAATGGCACTCGCTCAACGACTCCGACATCTTCCTGCTTCCCTCTCATGGCGAAGGAATGCCCATGGCATTGCTGGAAGCGATGGCGCTTGGAAAATCAGTCGTCGTATCGGACGTGGACGCCTTCAAAAAAGTAGTAGTAGACAATGAGAATGGCTTTCTGGCGCAGCAGCGTTCATCAGAAGACCTGGCCCGCTCTCTCTCCACCGTACTTACCAATCCCGCCAAACAGGCAGAGGTAGGTAGAAAAGCCCGGGCTACCATCGAAAAAGAATACTCATCAGATTATTATATGAAATCATTGAGCTCAGTATACAATAGTCTGCTGGCTAATGCAGTTAGATAAATATGGGAATCTTTAAAAAGATATATCAGCTCCTTTTCCTGCCTTTGAACCTGTTCAAATTGTGGCTGTTCAAAGTGAAACATGGAAAGATCACCATCTTCGGTCCCTTATTGATCATCAACCGCGGCAGAATGACTATTGGCGATCATGCAAGGATCAACTCGGGTAAATACAAAAATCCTATCGGAGGAGATACGAGGAGCTCGATCGTGGTGAAACCCGGTGCATTATTGACCATCGGAACGAACCTGCGGATGAGCAACTCTGCCATCTATTGTGCCCAATCCATCACCCTGGGCAACAATGTAATGATCGGCGGAAGTTGTAAGATCTGGGATTCCGACTTCCATCCCATCGACCCGGATGTTCGTCTTGCCACTCCCAACGATAATTACAGAACAGCAGCAATCCATATAGGTAACAATGTGTTCATTGGCGGCGCCTCAATCATACTGAAAGGTGTTACCATTGGCGACAATTCAGTGGTGGGAGCAGGCAGTGTAGTATCTGGCAACATACCACCTAATGAAATATGGGCAGGCAATCCGGCCCGCTTTATCAAAAAACTTAAAAAAGATGAACAACAGCCGGTTTGATTTCTTAGGCGTGCATATATCGGTCATCAATCCTGAAGAAGCGATCAAAAAGGTCAGCAGCTATCCATTTAATGCACCGGCCTACATCTGCTTTCCGGATGCATCAGTGGTAAAAGAAGCGAATGGTGATCCTCAACTGTTGAGCATATTGAACAATGCCTACCTTACGATGCCTGATGGTAAGCCGTCGCAATTAGTGGCAAGACTGCGTGGCAACAAATCAGTAAGCACCGTTTCAGGCTTTCACTTGTGCAAAGCATTATTGCAAACAGAACTTACTCATTACTTCTACGGAGGCACAGATGAATTGCTGGTGAATCTGCAGAAGAATCTGCAACAACAATATCCCAAAGCAAAAATACTTGGTTATAAAGCACCACCTTTTGTGGCAGCTTCCGCTATTGCAGGCAATGCAGCCATTACAGCCGACATAGCGACTATCAATGCGCTTAAACCAGACATTGTATGGATTGGTATCAGCAGCCCTAAACAGGATTACCTGATGCACCACTTTCACCAGCAGCTGGATAAATCATTAATGATGGGTGTAGGAGGCGTATTCCTGTACCTGGCTGATGAAACATTGAAAAGCCCGGAATGGATAAAGAAGATGGGATTAAGATGGGTTTACAGGCTGACAAAAGAGCCTAAAAGGTTATGGCCAAAGTATTATGCCACCATTCGCTTTTTGATACAGAACAGTGCCTTCTTTTTCAGGCTGATGCTAAAAGTAAGGCCCCGCTAAATATTTCCCTTTTTAATACAAGCCCTTACAACTACCCAAAAAGCCAGCAGAATATGCTGGCTTTTTACTATAAAACAACAATCAGATCTACATTATACTATTGTTTCCGGTTCCAGGACAAAATTGATATAACTCTCACAAGGATTTTCTTTGGGTATGATCTGACAGGGATTACCTATCACCATAGAGCTTCCAGGAATATCCTGATTCACAAAAGCATTAGGAGCGATCAACACATTTGAACCGATCCTGACATTACCCACAATTACAGCATTCGTTCCAATCCACACATTGTCCCCAATGGTGGGATAACCTTTGAGCTTTCCCCGGTTAGCCTGACCGATAGTAACACCAGGCCCTATGGTACAATTCCTGCCAATCCTGGCTTTTTCATTGATCACAACAAATCCATAATGACCAATATAAAAACCTTCACCTATTGAAGTACGGGAAGGTATCTGAAAGCCATACTTATAAGCATACCTGTTCAATAGGAAAGAATAGAAAAACCAACCGGGAGTATATTTTTTATACGTGGAAGCTTTACGAAGTAAATACGTATAACGAAAACCGGGTATCCTGAGGCCTTTTAAAAAGCCCTTTGAACCGGTCAATCCGCCATACCGGTAAAGATCACTCTGAATATTCTTTTGCATATAGGTTCCTGCAATTAAACAATGGGGGAAAATGCTCCCTTGTATTAACGGAACCCTTCAAAAGCTATTGGCAGGATGACATTATAATTGGATTAATATAACTTTTTATTCAGCATTTCTGCTTGCAAAGTGGAAGTTATACGCTACCAAAACACCCAGCACACCGATCTTGGAATAACGCTGTGTAGTAGTAGAAGCATGATACCAGAGACCAAAATCGATCTTTGCATTCAGCGAGTAACCGACCATCGGCAACACAGAGAAAGTATTATAGTCAGTGCCGGAAGCAGTCCAGCCGATCTGAGGTTCCATAAAGAAATAATTAGTAGCATCTTCCTTCCGGAAATCATACCGGTAACCTATAAATCCTGAAAGAATATCATGTTCTTTCAAGCCTTTATCAGTCTCCTGCACAGCTCCCTTGCCCTTTCCATTAATACTTAAAGCATTTAATGAAAAAGTGAAATAATCATTGGTACCCAGCGGAAGGGAGAACTTACCCAAACCACCGACAGCCCATGAATAAGCTTTCACTTGTTTGTTTAAAGGAAAACCGGCCTGTATACCAAGACTCAGAAAAGGCCCGTCACTCCACTGAGAAAAACCAGGAAGTGATATACACGACAATAGAATAAGCCCATAGATACGGGAGCGTAGGGATGCCATCATAAGATACGAGTTTAGAGCAATAACAATTGCGGCACAATATAGAAACCGCTTTTCTTTAACGCAATAGAACAGCCATTATTATTATATACAATCGTGATAATTAGCTCTTTGATGATTCTCAACTTTCCCTCTTTTGGAAAATAATTCCCATACAGATAAACATGTTGTACTTATATATACACGCAAATAAATTATGTTTCACCACTTTCACCTGCATCATATAACTTATAGTTTTGCGTTTCTTAATTGGTTATTCGTACGTGATCAGTTTGGCCAGTTAATCAATTATCCTTTAGAAAACTTAACCCATATCCTTATATGATTCGTTCAGACAGGCGACTTACGTTGCTATACGGTGCCGGAGACTTTCTGACTCTTATAGGATGTTTTGCAGGCATTAACATGTTCTACGGACATGGCATGAGTGAACAGAACTATCTGTATCTCATTACCTTGATCTTAACCTGGATATTCATCACCTCCAAGAACAAGGTTTATTATTTACACTTACATAATGGTTTGAGGTATCGCTTTAAGAATCATTTGAAGACGCACTTCGAAATGATAGCGGTGCTCTGCTTATTATATCTCGTGCTGGGTATACCGCAAGGATATACCAAAACACAATTCATGACATTCCTGCTGGGCTTTCCGGCAATCAATATGATTGTCAATTACCTGCTATTCTCCATCGTACGCAGCATGCGCATCGACGGGCGTAATGTGCGCAAGGCATTGGTAGTTGGTGCAGGACGTGTTGGTGCACACATCGAAAACTACTTTCACCAGAATCCAGACTTTGGATACCGCATCATCGGCTTTCTCGATGACAATCCTGAAGATTCCGATCTCCAATACCAGATCATTGGCCGCATATCGGACATGGACAAGGTATTGAAAGAGAAAAAGGTGGATGAAGTGATCATTGCATTACCCACTCACCTCGATGAGAAAATTCAATTTGTAGCCGATAAAGCCGACTATCATGGTATACGGGTGCGCCTGGTGCCCGACTACTTTCGTCTCTTAGGCCGCAACTATAAGACTACCAGTTTTGGCGATATGCCTATTATCAATATCCGTGAGATATCACTCGACAGATTCCGCTTCGCAACATTGAAGCGTGTTTGTGATGTGATCTTCTCCCTGATGGCATTGATCATGCTGGCGCCTTTGTTCCTGGTATTGGCTATCCTTATCAAATGGGAATCTGCCGGCCCGGTATTCTATTGCCCCATTCGTTTGGGACAAGGTGGCCGTCAGTTCAAACTTTATAAGTTCAGGAGCATGTATCAAAACGATGCGGCTGTTGCCGGAAAAGCATCTACTACCAAAGATGATCCCCGCGTAACGAAGATCGGTCGTGTGATACGTAAATACAGCCTTGACGAGTTACCTCAATTCATCAACGTTTTGATCGGTGATATGAGCGTGGTAGGTCCCCGCCCCCATCGTATCTTCCTCAATGAGGTGATGCAGCGCGAAGTGGACAACTATATGATCCGTCACTACCTAAAGCCCGGCATTACAGGATGGGCGCAGGTAAATGGCTGGAGAGGCCCTACTGATACTGACGAGCAAAAGAACAACCGTACCGCTCATGACCTTTGGTATGTAGAGAACTGGACGCCTGTGCTCGACATCAAGATCATATTCCTTACTGTATTCAGTGAGAAAACACATAAGGCAGCCTTTTAAAAGCGTATTCCCTATTACCGTAGAATAAATAAACGGGCACTTGTTATCAGGTGCCCCGTTTCTTTTTACATATCCTCCAATAGTCCAAACAAGTTACATTTGGGCTATGAAACAACTCATGCCGCTTTTATTTGGCCTGATAGTCGTTCAGGCATTGCCTGCACAGGAAACCACCGTGCCGGCTACCAGTATCAAGTCATATCCCGTGCTGTTCCAGCAAACAGCTGCCGAGTACAGGGCCTTATGCTACCAGGCATTCAACCTGGCACACCTGCGCCTGCAGGAAATACCCAAGCGAAAGCTCCGCAAAAAGAAACTGGCCATCGTTACCGACCTCGACGAAACCATCCTCGACAATAGCTACAGCGAAGCCCAGCTCATCAAACAGGGAAAAGAATACAGCAGCCAGGCATGGAAACAATGGACCAGCCGCTCCGTAGCTACTGCCCTTCCGGGTGCCGTAGCTTTTTTGCAAGCGGCCAAACAAAAAGGTCTTAGCATCTTTTACATCAGCAACCGCGACACCAGTGAGATTACCAGCACCTTGTTGAACCTTCAACAATTACAATTGCCCGACGCCGATACCGCCCACATGTTGTTCCTTCTTAACACTTCTTCCAAAGAAGCAAGGCGGCAGAAAGTAATGGCGGAATATGAGATCGTGATGTTATTGGGCGACAACCTCACCGATTTCACCACAGCATTTGAAAAGAAACCGATCGACATCAGAAGAGAGGAAGCTGACAGGATAAAAGACGAATGGGGTCGCAAATTTATCGTATTGCCCAATGCCATCTACGGCGAATGGGAAAACGCCCTGTACGATTACGAACGCAACCTCACGCCGGCACAAAAAGAAGCCAAGCGTCAGGCCAGGTTAACAGGTTATTAAGTATGAGTTTTTTGACTTCTATCAACGTTATTGCCCCGAACACACCGAATAAATGATGTAAATTGTATACAGCGCAATGATGGAGGATTATTCATTCATTAAACCTCCTTTGTTATGAAAAAAGCACTCTCCCTGGGTATCATTACCCTGCTGCTGGCGCTATGTCCAGGCCAATCCATTACCGCCACCCCACAACCTGCTGCACCAGCCACATCCAAAGCCCTGTTTATCTACACCTGGTACTACGATTATGACGCGTACTATCCCGTAGGTACCACGAACACTGTAAACGGAGAAATGCAACGCCTGCGCAATGCCAACCCAGGCTACACCTTCAGCGCCACGCCGGCATGGGGGCTCCACGAGTACGAGTATGGCTTTTTCCTGTTTTTCCCGATAGCCATCATCTACAGTGACCTGCCCTGATTGTTAACGCTCATGTTTTCAGAAGGCTATTGGAAAGCGATCTGCACACCTGCAGTAATGACCCGCTGTGCCGATAGCCTCCCTGAAAACTGAATGCTGGGTATGGAGAGAATGAATGGAGTGTATTAAGAACGATTTGAGTGAACGGAGGATGATTACTCTTCCTCCGTTGAAAATAGTTGCCTCCTTGCATGAGCGAGGAATTGTCGCTCTGTACTGGTTTTGTATTCCTTAAGTCTGGACTTAGTCCTCC
Source organism: Niastella sp. (assembly GCA_017744515.1). Classification (GTDB taxonomy): domain Bacteria; phylum Bacteroidota; class Bacteroidia; order Chitinophagales; family Chitinophagaceae; genus Paraflavitalea. The sequence goes on along the minus strand of JAGIBF010000009.1, from coordinate 26,890 downwards.
GTGTGGTATAACGAATAGCAAAATGTGTTCAACTATGCTTTGATGTAGTTTTTAAGAAAAGTTCTGTTACAGTCAAAAAATAAGGGAAATGAAGCAAAAGGATGAAAACGGGCTTCTTACGCTTGATAATCAACATTTTTTCAACGCTCCCCAACCCATTAGCCAGTAATACCTTAACTTCGCTCAATTTTTTGAACAATGGTGTTGCTCATTCAACAGGCTTACATTAACGATCCATCCTCTCCTTTTCACGAAACCAGGCAGGATATACTTATTGAGTCCGGCATTATTAAAGACATTCAACCCCGCATAGAGGCAAAGGCGGACCAGGTAATTGCTGGTCAGGGCCTGACCCTGTCGCCGGGCTGGGTAGATATCTTTGCCCAGTTTGCCGACCCGGGATACGAATACAAAGAGACCCTCGAAACGGGCGCCGCCGCCGCGGCTGCAGGGGGGTATACCGACGTGCTGGTGGTACCCAATACCAAGCCGGTAGTAGACAACAAGTCACAGACCGAATACATCAAGCAAAAATCAAAAAGCCTCCCGGTCAATGTGCACCCCATCGGAGCTGTATCCAGGGGCGCCGAAGGAAAAGACCTGGCGGAAATGTATGATATGCGGAGCAACGGAGCCATAGCCTTCAGCGATGGCCTCCACCCCATCCAGAGCGCCGGGCTGCTGGTGAAAGCACTGCAGTACGTAAAAGCATTCGACGGCGTGGTCATCCAGATACCCGACGATAAAAGTGTAGGCGCCAACGGGCTGGTGCACGAAGGCATCATATCTACCCAGCTGGGCTTGCCAGGCAAACCCATGATGGCGGAAGAACTGCTGGTGGCCAGAGACATCAAACTGGCCCGCTATGCCGACTCCAAACTGCATTTTACCGGCGTCACCTCTCCCCGTTCGCTCGATTATATCCGGAGAGCTAAAGAAGGCGGTCTGGCCGTTACCTGTTCCGTAACTCCCTACCACCTGTTCTTTACGGATGCCGATCTGCTGCAATACGATACCAACCTCAAAGTGTATCCGCCCCTACGCACAGCAACGGAAGTGAATGCACTGAAAAAAGCAGTGCTCGATGGCACCATCGATTGTATTGCCACACACCACATGCCACATGAGTTCGACAGCAAGGTATTGGAGTTTGAATATGCGAAAAATGGCATGATAGGCCTGGAAACCGCTTATGCAGTTCTGAAAACGGCTATGCCCGAAGTTCCGGAAAGCAGGTGGGTGGAATTACTCAGCATCAATCCCCGTAAGATATTCGGGCTTGAAGCAGCTTCCATACAAAAAGGAGCCAAAGCAGCCATCACGCTTTATGATCCCGCCGGAACAATTACAGTGGATGAAAAACGTTTCCAATCGAAGTCGAAGAACTCTGCCTTTATCGGTAAAACATTAACCGGTGCAGTAAGGGGTATTGTTAATGGAGATCGCGTACATTTAACCCAATAAAACAAGCCTGATATGGAAAGGAAAACTACATCTGCAGTTACAATAGGTCTACTCGCCTCTTTGGTACTGATTGTACTGGCATTGGTGATCTACTTTGCCAATCTATATACCGAAAGATGGATCCAATATGTTAGCATAGCCATTTTTGGAGGCTCTATCATCTGGGGCGTCGTCAACCATGGAAAAGAAACCGGATACCAGGCCACCTTTGGAGGGCTTTTTGGATTTGGATTTAAAATAGTAGCTGTTATCACTGTTTTGATGGTTGCGTATACCATTGCCCAAGGCTTTTTATTCCCCGAAATAAAAGAAAAGTTTGTTGAACAGGCCAGGATCGAAGCCGCCAAAAACCCTAATGCAGACCCCAACCAGATAGAACAAGGTATACAATGGTTTGAGAAGAACTTTACCATGTTCATGATATTCATACTGCTCTTTTGGTACGTTATTTCCGGAGCTATCGCAGCCCTGATTGGTGCAGCAGTAACCAAGAAAAAGACACCATTCGAAAATTCCTTTAACCAATAATATGGATCTCTCCATTGTCGTACCCTTATTGAACGAGGCAGAATCACTGCCGGAACTGTGCGCCTGGATAGACAGGGTGGTGAAAGAACAAAACCTTTCGTATGAGGTCATATTGATAGATGATGGAAGTACCGATGAGTCGTGGGATGTCATAGAATCTTTGCGTACCAGCAATCCTAATGTCAAAGGCATCCGTTTCCAACGCAATTATGGTAAATCAGCTGCGCTCAATGAAGGCTTCAAAGCTGCGCTGGGCGATGTGGTGATCACCATGGATGCCGACCTGCAGGACAGCCCCGATGAAATACCAGAACTCCGCCGTCTTATTGTGGAAGATGGGTACGATATGATCAGCGGTTGGAAGAAAAAGCGGTATGACAATACACTGACCAAGAACATACCTTCCCGTTTCTTTAACTGGAGCACACGCCGCATATCCAAAATACACCTGCATGACTTTAACTGCGGACTTAAATCTTACAGGCGCAAGGTGGTCAAGAGCATTGAAGTATATGGCGAAATGCACCGCTATATTCCGGTACTGGCCAAATGGGCTGGCTTCCGGAAAATAGGAGAAAAAGTAGTCGAGCACCGCAAACGCAAATACGGCACTACTAAATTTGGCTGGGAACGTTTCGTGAATGGTTTCCTCGACCTCGCCTCCATCATGTTTGTCAGTAAATATGGTAAACGGCCCATGCACTTCTTCGGATTGATAGGGACAATCTTCTTCCTCATCGGTTTTGCCATGATTGCCATATTGGTCATTGGCAAGATTGTCGACTCGACGAAAGGCCTTACCAACCGCCCCCCTTTCTATATATCATTGACCAGCATGGTAATAGGTACACAGCTATTCATGGCAGGCTTTTTGGGTGAGTTGATCGCCCGGAATGCTCCAAGCCGGAACGCTTACCTGATCGAAAAGAAATTAGGAATAGAATAAGATTAATGTCAGGTTGAGCTTGTCCAAACCCTTCGGCAGGCTCAAGGTGACAAGTAAAATATTGAAACCCTTGCATGGCGCACAAAAAAGTAGTCATTATTGGTCCCGGCCATCCCCTGCGGGGCGGTTTAGCCACCTTCAATCAGCGGCTATGTAAGCAATTCATAGACGAAGGACACGCCTGCTCCATCTATTCCTTCTCCCTGCAATACCCTTCATTCATGTTTCCGGGCACCACTCAATATTCATCTGAGCCGGCACCTGCAGGTATAGAGATCTATTCAGTGATCAATTCCATTCATCCGTTCAACTGGTGGCAGGTAGGTAATACCCTCAAAAAGATCAAACCGGATGTCATACTCGTACGCTATTGGCTGCCGTTGATGGGACCTGCTCTTGGCACCATCCTGCGTCAGGTGAAAAAAAACAAACATACCCGGGTCATAGCACTAACAGACAACGTCATTCCGCATGAAAAGCGCCCCGGTGATACCGCCTTCACCCGTTACTTCCTGAAGACCTGCGACGCCTTCATCACCATGAGCGAAAAAGTGATGAAAGACTTGCGTCAGTTTGAACAAACCAAACCCGCCCAGCTAGTCAACCATCCATTGTACGACAATTTTGGCGAAGCAGTGCCCAAAGCAGTTGCACGGCAGCAACTTGGCCTGCCGCAGGAAGATAAAATACTGTTGTTCTTTGGTTTCATCCGCGAGTACAAAGGCCTGGACCTGCTGCTGGACGCTATGAAGATCGTGAAAGAAAGAACGCCCGCAGCAAACATCAAACTACTGATAGCCGGAGAGTATTACCACGATGCAAAAGCTTACCAGGACCAGATAAAACAACTGGGCATCGAAGATATGCTTATCCAGCGCACAGATTTCATTGCCGATAGCGAAGTAAAATATTATATGTGCGCGGCCGACTGCGTCGTGCAGCCATACCGCAACGCCACGCAAAGCGGCGTAACACCACTCGCCTATCATTTCGAGAAGCCCATGATCGTAACCAATGTAGGCGCATTGCCTGCGCTGGTACCACATGAACAGGTAGGACTTGTCTGTGAGCCAGAGCCGGCATCACTCGCTGCCGCCATCATACGTTATTTTGAAATAGGCGAACAACACTTCATACCACAGTTGAGGCAGGAAAAAGAAAAATACTCCTGGCACAATCTTGTAGATACCATCCTCGAACTGGCAGCAACAAAAACGCCGTCATGACCGAATTATACATTTTATTCGCATCTTCGCAGCGGAAAAAACAGGAGTAAACCAATGTACAGGAGCAAAGCACCTTTAAGAATTGGATTAGCTGGCGGCGGCACCGATGTAAGCCCCTATTGCGACCTTTATGGCGGGGCCATCCTCAACGCTACCATATCACTCTATGCGTACGCCAATATTGAACCACTGAGCGAAAACGTGATCATCCTGCAAGCGATGGACAGGCAGGAAGAACAACGTTTTGACCTTACCAACCGTCTGCCGCTCGATGGCAAGCTCGACCTGCTGAAGGGAGTATACAACCGGCTGCAGGAGCAATATGCATTTCCGCTTACAGGATTCAGGCTGTCTACCTTTGTAGATGCGCCGGCAGGATCGGGGCTGGGCACCTCCTCTACCCTTGTGGTGGCTATTCTTGGCGCTTTTGCCGAAATGCTGCGTTTGCCCCTTGGCGAATACGACGTAGCTCACCTTGCCTACGAAATAGAAAGAAAAGACCTCAACATGGCAGGTGGCCGGCAGGACCAATATGCCTGCACATTCGGCGGTGTGAACTACATGGAATTCTACGCCGACGATAAAGTGATCGTAAACCCTTTACGCATCAAACAACAATACCTGTTTGAACTGGAAAACAACCTGGTATTGTACTATACTTCCACCAGCCGGGAGTCTGCAAAGATCATTGAAAAGCAGAGCCTGAATGTGGTGAACAAACAAGAGAAGAGTATCGAAGCCATGCACCAGCTCAAACACCAGGCACAGCTGATGAAGGAAGCCTTGTTGAAAGGCAAAGTACATGAGATCGGAGACATCCTCGACTTTGGTTTCCGCCAGAAGAAACAAATGGCTGAAGGTATTTCCAATATCCTGATCGATGACATTTACGAGTCGGCTAAAAAAGCAGGCGCCACCGGAGGCAAGATATCAGGCGCCGGAGGCGGGGGATTCATGACCTTTTATTGTCCCGACAATACAAAATATGCAGTGATCGAAACCTTGTCCAGGTTTGGAGGAGACGTAAAGCATTACCAGTTCATTCAACATGGAATGACCTCCTGGACCATTTAATAGCAAATCCTTTATCATTATATATTATGCAAGACAGAATAAAAAAGATCGTTAGCGAATCCATAGCTGTTAAGACCAGCGTTCTGCAGGATGAAGCACTGCTGAAGAGAACAGAAGCAGTGGTTGCAGCGATGGTAGCTGCTCTGAAAAATGGCAACCACATTTACTTCTGTGGCAATGGCGGCAGCGCGGCCGATGCACAACACCTCGCGGCTGAATTCTCCGGCCGTTTCTATAAAGACCGTGAAGCATTGCCGGCAGAAGCCCTGCACTGTAACACATCCTATATGACAGCCGTGGCCAATGACTACAGCTATGATGTGATCTTTGCCCGCCTGATAAAAGGCATTGGTAAAAAAGGAGACTTCCTGGTAGGTCTTTCCACTTCCGGCAACTCTACCAACATCATGAAAGCATTTGAAGTGGCCCGTGAAAAAGGCATCGTTACTGTGGGATTTACCGGAGAGACAGGCGGCAAGATGAAAGAGCTCAGTGATTACCTCATCAATGTGCCTTCCAAAAATACGCCCCGTATCCAGGAAAGCCACATCATGCTTGGCCATATCATTTGTGAACTGGTCGAAGAACAATACTTCGGAGAATAATGAAAGAGTGTATCATACTGGCCGGGGGGTTAGGCACCCGCTTACGTAGCGCTGTACCTGACCTGCCCAAATGTATGGCTCCTGTAGCCGGTAAACCTTTCCTTGCTTACGTGATCGATTATTTCCACAAACAGGGGATAGAACGATTCATCTTTTCACTGGGGTATATGCATGAAGCGATCGAAGCATTCCTGCAGGAACAATACCCGCATCTCGATATACAAACAACCATCGAGCAGGAACCACTGGGTACCGGCGGCGCTATTAAACTGGCCTGCAGTAAAGCCAAGGAGAAAGATGTATTGGTATTGAACGGCGATACCATCTTCACCATTCAGCTTGATCAGTTAGCCACCTTTCACACCAGCCACGCAGCTGATTGCACGCTTTCCCTAAAGCCTATGCAGCAATTTGACCGGTATGGTGTGGTAGAACTGATGGAGGATCACAGGATCAGCGACTTCCGGGAAAAACAATATTACGAATCCGGCTATATCAATGGGGGCGTATATGCATTGAACGTAGCGTCTTTTTTACAGGAGACGCTGCCTGAAAAGTTCTCCTTTGAAAAAGATTACCTCGAAAAGCTATACGCTCAACGCAACATGTATGGCCTGGCACAAGACGCTTACTTCATAGACATTGGCATACCAGCCGACTATGCAAAAGCCAATCAGGAGTTCGGAACCATGAGTTTTTAATTATGCTTGATCTTACACAAATCGACAATAGCTGGACATTATTCCTCGACCGGGATGGCGTCATCAATCACGAGAAATACCAGGACTACGTATACAACTATGACGAGTTCGTATTCTATGACGGTGTACCGGAAGCCATGAGCGTATTTGCCAACCGCTTTGGCCGCATCATCATTACTACCAACCAGCGGGGCATCGGTAAAGGATTGATGACCGAAGCGGACCTGCATGAGATACATGCCCGTATGCTGCAGGATATCGAAGCTGCCGGCGGCCGCATCGACAAGATCTACTACTGCACCTCCCTCACCAACGATCATCCCAACCGCAAGCCCAATCCTGGCATGGCCCTCGAAGCAGCCAAAGATTACCCCGAAATAGACCTGCACAAATCACTCATCGTTGGCAACAACATCAGCGATATGGAGTTTGGCCGTAATGCCGGCATGCATACCGTATTTGTAAAAACTACCCACCCAAACCAGCCACTACCCAACCCCACCATCGATTTGGCCGTCTTGGATTTAGCCGATTTTGCAAAAGCTTTGCAATTGGTATAAAATTTTAGCCCGGCTTTTGCGTTCCTTGAGGGGTACTGGCATACCTTTGCCATACTCCTTATTACGTTGATTGTACTATAATTATGAATAACCGGATAATAAAATATCTGTCTGCCAGCCTGCTGATACTGGCCGTCATGGCAAGTCCCCGCAGCTTGCAGGCCCAAAAAATAAGCGCTGCCGACAGAGCCACCCTGCAGAAGAAAGAAGATTCACTGAAAGAATTCTCTGCCCGCATGGTGTTCGACTCCATCACAGCCAATCGCTTCCGCAGCGATAGCCAGTTTGTGCGCACCTTCGTGCGGGCATTGGTTACCAAAAATTCCTTTTATTATCCATTCGACTCCCTGAATATCTCCCGGCTGTATGCGCCGGACAGCAGCTTCCGCATCTTCACCTGGCAAATGAAGAAAGATGAGTATGTCTATCATCAAAAAGGCGCTATACAGGTACCTACGAAAGACGGATCATTGAAATTGTTTCCCCTGTTCGATGCATCTATGTTCACCAAAAATCCGATGGACTCCGTTCGCAATGTTCGCAACTGGATCGGTGCGCTCTATTACCGTATCATAATGAAAGAATACAATGGGAAGAAGTACTATACACTGCTGGGCTTCGATGATTTCAGTGTGAACAGCAACAAGAAGTGGATAGAGGTGCTGACCTTTAATCAAAACGGCGAGCCCGTGTTCGGTGGCCCGTTCTTCTCTTATAAGAACGATTCAATAAAGAAGGCGGTACAAACAAGGTTTAGCATCGAGTATAAAAAAGAAGCAAAGACCTTCCTGAATTACGATCCTGAAATAGATGTGATACTGGTTGATCACCTCGTTTCAGAGAGCGACGAGCCCGAAAAGAGATGGACCCTGGTTCCCGATGGAGACTATGAAGCCTTCAAATGGCAGAATGGCCAGTGGGTGCATGTCGATAAGTTATTCAACCAGATGTTGAAGGATGGCGATTTCCCCAAAGACGCTCTTATAATGGATGATGCCGGCAACGTGAACGAACGCCAGCTGGAAGAACAATCCAGGCGCAACCTGAATAAGGGCAACAAAAAGCCTGAACCTGTAAAGCCACCTAAGAAGAAGCCCAATAACTAACAGTCTTACCCCAATAACTTACTCTTGGCCCTGTTGTATTCATCTTCACTGATAATGCCTTGTTGCTTGAGTTGGAACAGCTTTTCCAATTCAGAAGCAATATTCTGGCCGGGCGTGTGACCACTGGTAGCATTGCTGGCAGTAGCGGTAGATTGCCAGCCCATAGCAGCGGCCATTTGCCGTGCCTGGCTTGACAATTGAAAGTTCTTGTATTCAGATTGTGCGAGTGTGATAGTGTCTTTTAGCCGTTTGGGATGGTGAACATTATAATAATCGGTGGCGCCAACCTCTGCGGCCGTTTGAATTTCCACATGACCATAGTTGAAGATGCGGCCCCATATATTCTGATCGTACGAAACGTTGTTGATCTTCTCCAGCGGGCTTTCCTTGGCGTAGTGATTGAGCAGTCCGGTTTCATCGATCACCCGCAAATTGGTTACCACCCAGATATCTACCTTCCAGCTCCAATAAGCAAACAGAAAATAAATAATACCAGCCACCGCAGCTATCCATCCCCAGTATTCGATAAAGCCGATAAAATAAGAAGCTACAAAACCAACAAGCATCAACAGCACAGGTACGATCAGTTGCAGCCAACTCCTGTGGGTGACCAGTAAGATCTTTTCTTCTTTCTGCAAGGGAGTACGCATGGGGATTATTTAGGTATTAAATGTAATCATTTATTTATAGCACGTCAACTTCGCCAGCATATCCAGCAACAGCTTATTCCATTTTTCCTGCGCCGACGAGTTCATACCATGACGCGTTTCTGCATCATACTGCGCCTGCAAGTCATTCGTCTCTTGTTGCTTCTTCGCAGCGATCAACTCCAATTCACCGAAGTAATTACTTTTGGTAAGCTTCCGCGAGCGCATCGTATCGGCCAGTTCACATGCTTTGATGGCAGCAATATCGAAGTGCCGCTGCTCATGTGCCAGCACTTTCGCATTATCGCGGTGCTTATCCAGGTACCACGAATTCAGCTTATCAAAAAAAGGGGTGATCACCACCTGAACGGAGATCCGTCCGTTTTCAATAGTAGAAGCATATTTAATGCCTATGGCGCCGGCAGTGGCGGCTGCAGCACGTGACATATCATCGGGCTTGCCTAAAAAATCATTAGCCGTCAGCGGACGTGATCTGGAATAACCGAGCTGGTTGGGGTCTTTGGGAGCAGGGTCGATCTCAACATGGAGCGTTACCGGGGCGTCGGGGGCATATAAAAGCTTGTTCGCACCCCACCATGTATCGAATTCCTGTAAACTGTTCTGCAAGCTCTGACGAACCATGTCTTCGATATGCTTAAACATATCTCCCATCGTTTGTACTTCTCCCCTGCCCTTGTATTCGGTTAGCTTCGTGCCATTGATGAAAAAAGCAATCGTAAGAGAAAGCTCTGTTTTTGACCTGATACCACCAGGCAATTGTTTGATCTGTAAATCGGTAATGCGAAGGTCTGCAGCCGAAGAAGCAGTATCCTGCTTATAGTTTTTTTGAATATACGAACCGATAGCTGCTGCTGCACCATGTTCCAGGTTTACGGCAATTTCCTTTTTGTTGAATACCCCTGCCTTCAACACACCGATGCTGGAAGTATCTGTACGCTCGTCTTTAACAGAATTGACATAATAATGCTGTATACGCTGGCCTGGAGGTTCATCCCTGAACCGGATATCCCGGGTAGTCTGGGCTAACAGCGTATGAAACGGCAAAAGGCCTGTTATCAGCAGCAATAACGTTCTGCGCATGCAGCAGCAATATAGGAAACCAGCCGTAAAACGCAGCATCCTAATCCTGAATCCAATCCGGAAATTAATCATCCAGCTTCAGTACGGCCAGGAAAGCTTCCTGGGGCACCTCTACGTTACCGATCTGGCGCATCCGCTTCTTACCTTCTTTCTGCTTTTCGAGCAGCTTACGCTTACGGCTGATGTCACCACCATAACACTTGGCGGTAACGTCCTTGCGCATTGCAGAGATGTTTTCGCGGGCAATGATCTTGGCACCTACTGCAGCCTGGATAGCGATCTGGAACTGTTGACGGGGCAACAACTCCTTCAGCTTTTCGCACAGCTTGCGACCAAAGTCCTGCGCACGGCCACGGTGAATGAGGGCGCTGAGTGCGTCCACTTTATCATTATTGAGGAGAATGTCCATCTTTACGATATCACTGTCGCGATAACCGATAGGATGATAATCGAAAGAAGCATAGCCACGGGTCTGGCTCTTTAATTTATCGTAGAAGTCAAATACGATCTCAGTCAAAGGCATTTCAAACACCAGCTCCACACGCGTAGTAGTAAGGTAGCTTTGGTTGATGAGAATGCCACGTTTGCCAAGGCAAAGCGTCATGATGTTACCAATATATTCAGGCTTGGTAATGATCTGCGCTTTGATAAAAGGCTCTTCGATCCGGTCGGTCTTTACAGGATCGGGAAACTCGGTAGGGTTATTTACAATTACCTTTTCACCCTTGGTGGTGTAGGCAATAAAGCTCACGTTGGGAACGGTCGTGATCACCGTTTGATCAAACTCCCTTTCGAGACGTTCCTGGATGATCTCCATGTGGAGCATACCGAGGAAGCCGCAACGGAAACCAAAGCCAAGGGCCTGGGAGGTTTCCAATTCATAAGTAAGCGAAGCATCATTCAACTGCAGCTTGTCCATACAATCGCGCAATTCTTCAAACTCATCTGTATTCACCGGGAAGATACCGGCAAATACCATCGGCTTCACTTCCTGGAAAC
>JAGIBF010000009.1:0-15923 GCA_017744515.1 Niastella sp. | reverse complement strand
AGGATTGGCAGCATTGGTAATGGTATCACCCACTTTCACCTCTTTGGCATTTTTGATGCCGGTGATCAGGTAGCCTACATCACCTGCCCGTACTTCCTTCTTCTCCGTCATCTTCAGTTTCAGGATGCCCACTTCAGAAGCCTCATAATCCTGGTCGGTAGAAACGAACTTTACAATATCGCCTTTCCGGATGGTGCCATTCAGTACCCGGAAGTACACGATGATACCACGGAAGCTATTGAAAACACTGTCGAAGATCAGCGCCTGCAGGGGCTCTTCCGGATTGCCTTTGGGAGCGGGAATACGCTCCACAATAGCTTCCAAAATGCCGTCTACACCAATACCTGTACGGCCGCTGGCCAACAGAATATCGTCGGGTTTACAGCCTATCAATTCAATGATCTGGTCCTTTACCTCTTCGATCATGGCCCCATCCATATCAATTTTATTGATAACAGGTATGATTTCCAAATCGTTATCTATAGCGAGGTACAAGTTGCTGATGGTTTGTGCCTGGATGCCCTGGGTGGCATCTACGAGCAGCAGGGCGCCTTCGCAGGCGGCAAGGGCACGGCTCACTTCATAGCTGAAGTCAACGTGACCGGGCGTATCGATCAGGTTCAGGATGTACTCCTGACCGTCTTTATGCTTGTAATTGATCTGAATAGCATGGCTCTTGATGGTAATCCCTTTCTCACGCTCCAGGTCCATGTCGTCCAGTACCTGGTCCATCATTTCACGCTCACTGATGGTGTTGGTAGCTTGTAACAGTCTGTCTGCCAGGGTACTTTTGCCGTGGTCGATATGGGCGATGATACAAAAATTGCGGATATTCTTCATGTACGTTGCTTCCTCTGTTTAAGAGGCTGCAAAAGTAGTTGATTTTAGGGAGTCTAAGCATAAAAAAGTCTCCCCACGTCACGGCGGGGAGACTGCTGATTATCTTGCTTGTGTAAGACCTTATTTCTTGTCGTAAACGAAAGTATTCTTCGTTTCGCCACGCTGAGAAGTAGTGGTTACGTCGAGAGACAGGCCTTTGCCGCCATCGAGCAATTTCCACACCTCTACGGATTTGATCTCAAACACATTGCCATCGCGCTCGAATTTGGTGTTGGAAGTAATTGTCAGCTCTTCACCACTGGCGCTCCAGGCAGCCGTAGATAACTTCTTGGCAGAGCCGAATACAGTGCTCTCTGTTTGTTTGCCATCAGTAGTGATCTTCTCTGAACTGGTCATAGATTCACCATTAGGAGAGTTGGAAGTACGCTCGATCACAAGTGCATCGCCATCAGCCGACACCTTGATCTTTTGAGCATTCATACGGAAACGACCTTCGCTCAATTTGCTCTTGCCTTCATTAAAGGCCCATTCGCCTTTAAAATCTGCATTGACGATAATAGTAGCAGCGGTAGCGATGATGGCTATACCGCCCATTACAATGGCTGCGAATCTGCTTTTCATAAACCTGGTTTTGAGTGTGTTAATGACAAGAAAGGTAAGTAATTATTATTACGCCAATAGTATAATTTTTTCCTTCATATAACGTTATTATAATACACTATCCACACACTATCATTTCCTTTTTACCGCCTGCATTCATCCCACAGTGGGAAAAGCAAAGTTTCTTTGGGAAACATTAGATTCCAACTGATGATGTAAGTACTTTGAAACCAGTCCGTATAAAACAGGTATGCCAATTGAAAAAGGAGTGCCTGAACAATTTGTACCCTTTATGAATCCCTTTCGTACCAAACAACGTGTGATCGTGAAAACTGTGAGTATCGCCTACCGGGAACAATTCCTGTACAGACGCGTACTGATCACCCTGCTTTTATTAACTGCTTTAATTACCAGTTTAACTGCACAAACAGTAACAGAGATCGTAACCGATTACAATGGTTATTGGAAAAGTGAACATTCAGCCAACAATGCCGTGAAGCCACAGAACAGCCATAACCTGGTTGCTTTTAAATACAACGGCACACGTTATTCGACCGGTGTAAACGACGCCCTGCTTACATCACATGGTGATGCATTCGTGGCAGGCGATTACAAAGCATTACCTGTACACAGTGTTTCGGCTCCCAACACCAATACGAAGATTGGCCTGGGCGCATCGTATGACGGCGTACCCAATGGCGCCAGCAATCCCAAGCCAGCCAACAACATTCCTTTGTACCTCACCGATGGTATCAAGGGGCTGAACCTGGGAACAGGCGTCGCCAACCTGCCTGCCGGCGAGATCATGTTTGCCGTTACCAACATGCAAACACAATTGATAGGCGATGGCATACCTGATCTGCTGATCACACAGATTGCCGATCCATCAAGCGCACAGGATAGTTATGAGTTTACAGATGCCAATGGCATCCGTGTAGGTAATAAAGTAGATATCAACTTAAGCACACTCCCGGTGTTGGGTAAATGGACAGCTGACTTTTACGATGCCAGCACAACACCCATGACGCTTGCCAGCGGATTTACTGCAACGGATAGAGATTTGCGCTTATGGGCCGCCGACTTCAGCGCCTTTGGTATCAATGCCTCCAACATCAACCGGGTAGTGTATTTCAGGATACGGCTGAGTGGAGAAAGCGATGTAGCGTTTGTAGCGTATAACAACAAAACCTTTAACGTCGCTTCTACCCTTGCATTGGCTCCTTCCAGTGGCCGCAATACGGCCAGCAATGAAATGATGGAGATAAAGGCCTACCCTAATCCGGCCAGTCAACACATCACGATCAAACATGAGCGGGCCACCGGCAATGAGCAGTTGACTATCCGCAGTACGCAAGGTATTGTGATGTTGCAACAGAAGCCGGCAAGAGGCAGTACGCAAACAGCCTTCAACATACAACAGTTGCCCAAAGGCACCTATCTGGCAACATTGACAGATGGTCAAAAGCAATACACCGAAATATTGGTCAAAAACTGATCATGTTGCCTAACAACTTTTCCTTACATTCGCGATAAACATAATGTGAATATGGACCTGAAAACCCTTTTTGAACAAGCTGCTGAGGAAAGTAAATCTTTATCCGACCGCCCAAGCAACGACACGCTGCTGCAACTGTACTCCCTGTATAAACAAGCCACAGAAGGCGATGTAAATACAGACCCTCCTGCTAATCCATTTGATTTTGTATCGAAAGCCAAGTACGAAGCATGGTCGGGATTGAAAGGCAAGACCAAAGAAGCTGCCATGCAGGACTATATCGACCTTGTTGGAAAGTTGAAAAATTAAAAAGAATCCATCAATCTATCTAACGCATCACCAAGACATTTACCCTGTGTTATTTTCACCGCCAGCGCACGCGTATTTTGAACCATACGTTGATACGTGGCCGCATCAGTTTGGCTGATCAACGTTGCTATTTCATGCAGGCTATCGACTGCATACCCGATCCCATATTTTTCTACGAGGGCTGCCGATGCCGCTTTTTTAGCAGTAATGATGGGTAAGCCCGCTACGAGATACAATGACAACTTGTGATGACTGATATAAGCCATGTAATGCCCCAGGCTTCCTGCACAACCATCGATGCTATCGCCATCCCACACCAATCCATACACACCTTCCAGCGCATGCGGCAATTGATAAGGATCGTACACGCCCTTGTATTCAACATTTGGCGGCCAATGCGCCACTTGCTCCATGCCTGCACCATACAATACAAAACGTACCGGCGGCTGTTGGTTTTGCAGTTCCCCCAACTGTAGCAGAAATTGGCTTTTGGCAAGATTGCCAGCAAAGACCACCTCATACCCGCTGTGCCGCTCCCGGTGAACCGGCGTAGTGAGGAAATCAAAAAACTCAATCTGTTCAATCTTACTCGCTGGCATAAAACCTCTCAGCCAGTTTTCCATCGCCTGGTTGTGCACAATGAACGCAGAGAATTTACGCAGCATTTGTTGTTCGCGTTGCAGCAAGCCTTCATCACCATCTTTCAGACCATCGATATCGGCAATAAAACCAATAAGCTTAATACTTTTACGGCGGGCCAGCAAGCGAAGGAGCCACAGAGACATCCGCGGGTACAACGGCAACTGGAAAACCACCCAGGCACCCGCAGGCAGCGTGAGCCAGGTGACCAGTAAAAACCAGCAACGTTTCCACTTCGCCGGCAGCGAAAAGTCATCCATACAGGGAAAGCTCAACGGCTGGTAGCCTTTGGAAAGCAGCACTTTCTCCGCATCGATATTGCCAATGCCACCATGGACCACTTGACGGTGCAAATGTTCCTGAAGAAAATATATTGATTGGCGGTGTTTTGTCATGATTTCAAAAAAGCCCATCCTTCTTTATATACCGATCGCACGAAGGCATTGCGCAATATAAATAACAGAAACAGAAAATATACAGTAGTACAACAGGCAACAGCAATCCCTAAAATCACAGCAGGCGACGCACTCATATTCTCTATCAACCATACGATAGGAATAAACAAGAACGAACCAGCCAGCGCTTCACCGGCAGTACGCCAGTGAAACAACGACAGGAAAGGCGCCGTTTGCCTTGCATAATAATAATTGAAAGCCATGATCACCCCTTCGGCCACCATGATAGCAATACAAGCCCCTTTGTCCGCATAGTAATATGACAACACCAGCGTGAGCACTATAAACAATACCCCACCTACGATGACGCTGCGCAGAAAAAGCTTTTCCTGGTCATTGGCAATAAGCACCTGCTTGCTGAGCAATACGCTGTAGGCTTTTATAAATGGCAACAATGCTATGATCTTAAGATTCTCTCTTACGGCCTGGAATTTATCCCCCAGGAACAACTGCACCAGCGGATCAGCCAGCAGAAAGATACCTATACCGGCGGGAATGGCCAGCAGTGTGATAAGCTGCACAGATTTAAGCACTGCCAGCTGCACAGCAGCCTTATTCTGTTGTTGCATCAACGCCACCGTGCGTGGATACAGAACAAGGAACATATCCGTAAGCAGCGCCGATCCGATGCGCACAAACTTGATGGAATAAGCATATAGCCCCACAGCTCCCGTAGTGCTCACCAGTCCCAGCAACACATTATCGAGCAGCAACGTGATGCCGGAAAACAGATTGAGCACAAAGATCACGCTGGTAAAACGTATATGTTGTTTCCAATTCAGCGATTTAAAACTCACCGGCACTTCCCGAAACAAGGTATACATATTCCACAGCATGTTGGCAATAGCCGCGCCCACCATAATGCCATAGTAGAGATAATAGTCTTCCGGCTGCTTTATCAGCACAAAGATGGAAGCCAGGCCCAGCAACCGGGTGATCAATGAGCGGATGGTGATATACTTGAACCGTTCCCGCCCCCAGAAGTACCATTCACAGGCAAAGAAGTTGACCAGCAGAAAAGAAAGAGAAAACAACAGCAACCTTACATCATTGATATTTTGCCAGCATACATACACCGTAATGCCATACAACAAGAGCGCACAGGAAGAACTGATGAGGTGCAACACCAGCAACTCAGATACCGTTTTGCGCAGCTGCAAGGCGTCGTGCTGCGTGCGCGCAACTTCCCGGATGCCATACACCACAATACCAAACTCGGCTATGATGAGAAAGTAATACGTAAACGAATCGATAAAGCTGACCCGGCCAATACCTTCAGGGTCCAGTATGCGGGCGATATAAGGAATAGAAACGAAGGGAATAAGCACCTGGCTGATGGACAGCAGGAAATTATAAGCCAGATTTTTCTTTAAGTTTGCCAATAAGGGTGCTTTTTAAGCCGTAGCACAAGTTGCAAACATAGCACACAACACACATTCATGAAAATAGGAATTTTCGAGACAGAACATTTTGAAGGCGCCTACCCGGTTATCAAACTATTCGACACCCCCGATAACGAAATTCATATATATACAGACCCGCCCACCCACAAACGCTTTGCCGACCTTTTTGGCACCGCTGCTTCGCGCTTTCAATGGGTGGTGCTACGCAAAGGCATCTCACGACTCTCATTCTTTTGGCAATTCTACCGGCATGCCCAAAAGCTTCAACCAGATATTCTATACATAAATACCATCAGCTCCAACCATATCCTGTTTGCCCTGGTGATCCGCCTGCTGCGCTCGTCGCGGATCGTGATCACTGTGCACGACATCAACTGCCTGTTCCACTCTACCTCGTCGTGGAATATCCGCAAGATGGTCCACCATATCGGCAAGCGGTTGTTGATCCGCTGGGTAAAAGAGTTCAACGTAGTGTCTGATACCATGGTGCCTTACCTGGCTCAGCAATCCGGCGGACACACCCATATACACAATGTGCCCGGTGCTGTGTTCGATGGTCTGCAGCATGCAGCCACCAATACCCGGTACATCCACCTTGTTGTTCCCGGCACCATCGACAAAAAGCGCCGTGATTACACCCAACTGTGGACTTTGGTGCAGGAAGCTGAAAGAAAACAATTTCCCCTCCACCTCACCATCCTGGGCGGTTATTCGGATGAATATGGCAAGAACATCATTAAAGAGGCCGACCACTTCCCTACCTATTATACCCGTATCCAGTTTTATAATACCCGTGTTGTACACCAGGAAGAATTTGACCGCCAGCTCAACGAAGCACATTTCATCTTCATCCCCTCAGTAGTCAATACAGCCATCTGCCACGACATACCGGAAGTATACGGCCTTACCAAATCATCGGGCAATATTTTCGATGTGATCAAACATGCCAAGCCGTTCATTATCCCGCAAACCCTGCAGGTGCCGGCATCACTAACCACCAGCAGCATTACCTACCAGGAAGTAACTGAGATCATCCCTTTCCTGCAAACACTGCAGCAGGAACCTGCCCGCTATGAAGCCTTACAGCAACAGGCGCTCAACAATTCAAAAGAATACACGATAGAGAAAGTACGTTCGAGAAACCCTACACTTTTTGCCCTTCCTTCATAGAAGCCATATGAGCCACCACCAGCTCATGCACCGATTGGGGGGAAACAGAAGCCACCACTTCGGGCGAAAAGGCACGACTATAAAAAGATTGCTGCAGGAGTGGGCTTACTACTTTTTGCAAGAGGTTATAATCATAGATTTCAACGGGACTGGTACAATTGAAGATGGCGAGACCGGGTATCTGATAGGCCATCGCCACATGCATGGCCAGCGTATCGCCCGAAACGAGGTAAGAACAACGGGCAATATCATCGAGGTAATCGCGGAGCTTTTCCCGCTGTGTCAATACCTGGCAACGATAGCCATTGGCCGTTAATTGAGCGATCAGCTCCTGATAGCCCGCCCATGATTTATTGGGCCAGCGGTTGCCACTTCTTGTCTCGATGCCCACCAATCCTTTTTCCCGTATAATGATATTGTTTCGGTAAATGCAATAGGGCTCGCCCTGGAAGGAAAGGTCCAGCATCCGGAAAAGCCAGTGCTGAAAAGTGTGCGTATTGGCTGCCTTCATCGCATTGGCAGCTTCCTTGCCCAGTTTGGAGATAAGGCTCATATCGAACCAGCCAGTGCCCTCACCGGTATACCGGATGCCATCATCTGCCCAATAAATGCCCACCAGCCGGCCGGTAGGAATAGCGATGGCCAGCTGAGCGCAGGCCATATCCTCCTCTAATGACACAGTAAGGTCAAATGATTCATTTTTCAATATGTCGTAAGCCTCGTCAAGGGCCAGGATGCGTCGCAGCGCCGGGTGACCCTCAGGCAGGATAGCCCGGTACCGGTTGTCGATAACCCAGGTTATATCGCCCTTCAATACCCGCAGCAAGGAGGTGGTGCGTACCACATCGCCGGCGGCTCCTGTTTTGATCAATAAGATCTTCATCATATTATAGCCGGTAAAAATATAAAACTACCGGCAACATTTTTCTATTTGCGTTTATGGAATTATCATGACCCTGCATCTATCTCTAAAACTACTGCGGCATGAATTCCTTATCATTACCCGTCGTACACCCCTCTTTCCAGAAACTGAAACATGCCGGCCGCTTGCTGCATTTAACAGCAGGAGGCCTGATACTGGCGCATGCGATCTCCCATTTTAACCAACCCCAAAGCAGCCCCATCTACCTTGGATGCCTGCTGCTGATGGCGCTGGATATTTTTATCCTGGTACTGGCCGGCAAAAATATCCTGGTCGATATGCCCAAGGTAAACCTGTTTTTCCGGCTTACCGAGATCCTTTTCTTCCTTGGCATCGGCATCATGTTATGCGTAGAACTGAAATGGTTCATGGGCATCCTGCACCTTACACTAAGTATCATATATAGTTATCTCTTTTACTGCGAAAAAAAGATCAACTCTGAAGAGGTCATTGCCATCCACCATACCGGCATCAGCATCCCTTCCCTGCCGGAAAGTAAATTCTTTCTGTGGACCCATATTAACGGAGTGGATGCCCATTACGACTGCATTACCATCAATACCTCCACCCGGAAAAGTTACCAGTTCGACCTCCGGAAAAATCTTGCATTCGAAGAACTCGATCAAATTCACGAATTTTGCAGACATTATTTGGGGAACTAAGTTGAAAAGTTGAAAGGTTACCAGGTTGAAAGGGTTGATACAGCCTCCCCACCAAGGCGTTCTTTGGCGATCAATTAAAATTGATTATCAATTTTTTTAACCCATTAATCTAAACTTTTTAACGAAACAAGAACCGTGAATTATTGAACACATGTCTGTATTAAAGCAATCGCCGTACATTCTCTATTCCGACGGGAAAGGAAACATATTTGAAGACACTACCCTGTATGCCGCAGGGCGTGCTGGCTGGGATGCCTTTGAAGTACCTGTGGAGGAGTGGATCATGCTGCCCGACGGGGGCAATCTTTATGAGCTGCCCGGTCGCCGCGGGATTGGAATAGATGTAAAGACCGGCGAAATGCGTCTTTGTGAAAAAGGCTGGGCCGTAGCCGCCTTCATTCCTCCTGCCCATACCGGGCTTTACCTGGCTGCCTACGAAACCGGCCACGACGCACCCACCCTTCCCCTGTTTTGCTACACAGCTGCCGGCTGGTACAACGAACAGTTTTACGTACCCGCCGTCCGCATCGAGCAGGATATCCGGCAGGAATGTGCCGGCTTCGACCAGAATAAAGTACAGGGAGGCGTTGAGCAGTTTCTGGAAGCTTATCCGCACAACAGGCTGGTAAAGCACCTGGCCAATAATTGCGCCCTTACATATCATTGCCCTGCTGCCCGCAACTACTTTATGGGCCGCTGGGAATGTCCTATACCCAGTTCACCGGCCTGCAATGCTAATTGCATCGGTTGTATCTCTTTCCAGCCAGCCGACGAAGAGATCGTGTCCACACAGGACCGCCTCACCTTCAAACCTACCGCCGAAGAGATCGTAGAGTTTACCGTGCCGCACCTCGAAACAGCTCCTTTCCCCATCGTAAGCTTTGGGCAAGGTTGCGAAGGTGAACCGCTCCTGATGTGGGAAACCATCCGGCAATCGATCATTGAAATCCGCAAGCACACGCCAAAAGGAAGCATCAACATTAATACAAACGGTTCCAAACCTGCAGCAGTGGACGCGCTCTGTAAGGTGGGATTGAACTCCATACGGGTGAGTACCAACTCAGCCCAAAAGCATATTTATGAGGCCTACTATCGGCCCAACAACTACGAGTTTGAGGACATCGTGGAAAGCCTGAAAGTGATGCGCCGGCATGGTGGCTGGGCCAGTATCAACTACTTCGTATTCCCTGGTGTTACCGACAGCGAGGCCGAATATGAAGCACTCCGCAAGCTTATCCAGGACACCGACCTGACGATGATCCAGTGGCGGAATTTTAACATTGACCCCGACTGGTACCTCGGGAAATTGAATTTGTACGACGCAGGCGACTTACTGGGAGTCAAACAATTACAAGAGTTGATAAAAGAAGAATTTCCAAAAGTAAAGTTTGGCTACTTCAACCCTCCGATGGAACGCATCAAGGGAAATTATGAAGTGGATTTCGCACATTGATATCATTACCCTGCGGGCCATGCCCGCAGTTCTTTTTACTGAGTAACCGATGCAATCAACGTTCACGCTGACCGTTCAACGGCCCCTTTATATCTTGCCATTGATCGTCCTTACCCAGTTTGCAGGCACCTCCCTTTGGTTTGCAGGCAATGCGATACTGGCCGATATCCCGGCACTGGCCACGCGCCCCCATGCCATCGGGCACATAACCTCAGCAGTACAGATCGGCTTCATTATCGGCACCCTTGTATTTGCCATCCTCACCATTGCCGACCGTTTCTCTCCCGTGAAAGTATTCTTCGTATCATCCCTGCTGGCTGCCGGTTTCAATGCCTGCACATTGTGGGTAGCCGACAACTATGGATATATGCTGCTGTTTCGCTTCCTTACCGGATTCATGCTGGCAGGCATTTACCCGGTAGGCATGAAGATAGCTGCCGACTGGTTTGATAAAGGACTGGGCAAAGCATTGGGTTATTTAGTGGGCGCCCTGGTACTCGGCACTGCCTTCCCGCATTTTCTGAAAGGAGTATCCGTGCATTTTTCCTGGCAGCAAGTGGTACTGTTTACTTCTGCCTTTGCCCTCACCGGAGGTTTGCTGATACTGACCTTTGTGCCCGACGGGCCTTTCAAAAAACAGGGTAGCGGATTTCATCCCCGTATATTGGGACAGGTATTCCGTTCGAAGGAATTCAAGGCAGCCAGCTTTGGCTACTTCGGGCATATGTGGGAACTCTATACGTTGTGGGCGTTTGTGCCGGTCATGCTGACCATGAATACGAAACGATACGGTATCACATACAATGTTCCACTCTGGTCATTCATCATCATTGGCATTGGCGGCATCAGTTGTATGACAGGTGGCTACCTCTCGCAAAAGATCGGCAGCGCACGCGTGGCACGGTATGCATTGGTTGGTTCGTGCATTTGCGCCGCCAGCTCTTTCTTCTTTATCAATATGCCGCCCTGGATCTTCCTGCCCTACCTCATTATCTGGGGCATCACCGTGACACCCGATTCCCCGCAGTTCTCCAGTCTCACAGCGCTTGCGGCTCCACCTGCTTACAAAGGCACTGCCGTGACAGCCGTTGTGTGCATCGGCTTTACCATCTCCATTATCAGCATACAAATCATCAGCTATCTCTTTACCTTATATCCGCAGACCATCGTATTCACCACATTAGCCATTGGTCCGTTACTGGGCATTATAGCTTTCCGCCGACAGGTTGCCGCCGCCAGATAGCCGGGTTTGGAAAGGGCATAAAACAGCTAAGCACCATCAGAAGCTCAACGTTCTAATGATGCTTAGTTGCCGTAAACAGCTGTTTATTTTATTATGATCTTAGTTGACTGTCTGAACTTACCCTTAGTTACCACCAGCACATATTGACCACTCTTAAGTCCCCGCACATTTAATGTCCGCTTGCTCTGACCATTGTCGAAAGTCCATTGCCGTACTGCACGTGCCTGGGTAAAATCATAGAGTACATATTTGACCTCCGCATTGCGCGACAATGCTTTTACATCCGGAGCAACATTCTCGATCGATACGTTGATGTCGCCTTCGGCAGGATTGGGAGCAGCCAGCAGCCTGAATCCGCAATCCGGACAACCTCCGCCGCCAGGTTCCGAACAATTGATGAACTCCACTTCATACCCCGTCCAGGGTGTAGTGCCGCAGGCATGAGCCAATCTCACTTCCAACACATACCATCCTGGCGAAAAGCTGGAACCAACAGAGACCGGTCCACCCACTGTATACCAGGTAGGATCAGTATAAACAACGCTCAGGCTGGGCCAGCTCAGCAGACGCCATTGGATACTTCCGGTTCCCACATAGAATGAGAAATTCGGGGTAAACTGGTTGCCGGTATGGCTGGTGCAGAAATACCAGCCGTCATTAGCTCCATTGGTAAAAGTCAGGTAATCAAACGTAGGCAATCCCATGTAGATGGTAAATTCGTCTACATAACCGCCTGCCGTGACTTGTATCACAGCAGGACCATCATATGCTCCTGTCGCAGCTACCGTAACCGTATTGGTGCCCTGACCAGCGGTAATTTGTGCGGGGCCGGATACAACGCTCCAGGTAACAGCCAGACACATCGGGTTCGATACGGTCAGGTTTGTGGAACTACAAACATTTAAACTCGGTGGTGAGGTTATTTTCAGGTAATTGTCAATGAAAGACGCTCTTGGTCCTCCCGTGGTAAATACAGCCCTCATTCTTGCGCGCTGATCAATGGTAAAAAGATTTCTACAGGCATCATCCGTATAATCCATATAGTTCATAAACATATCACCATTAGGGCCATTGCTACATGAAACTGCAGAGCCTGGACAGCCAGAGTTGGAGTTCCCTTGATTGGGCGTATCATCGCATTGATCAGAGCCTGAGCAGGCGCCATCATCATCACCCCATATATGAAACAGGTTCAACCAATGCCCCACTTCGTGAACAGCTACACGCCCCAGATCTAATGGCGCTACAACACTGCCTACGCGACCAAAGAGTTCAGAATTTACAACAATGCCGTCGAAATTTGGGGCTGAGGCATAATCAAACGGAAACGTAGCATATCCCCCCATCCATGGGACCAGTGGTCCTACCCAGAAATTCAGGTACCGGTTGGTGGGCCATGAACTCACCCCGCCTGAAGCAGGGGATTTAATTTCGTTAAGATCAAAATCCCAGAATACATCTACTGCCGTTTGCGTACGTGTAATGCCGGTTGTTGCATTACCATTTGGGTCCAAACAGGCCAACCTGAACTCAATGTTACAGTCAGCCGCCACTCCCTGAAAAACTGCGGGCGTATTACCGGCATCAGCATGGGTTCTTCTGAAGGCTTCGTTCAATACATCGATCTGTGATTGGATCTGAGCCACGCTGATGTTTAGCCCGGTGCCAACCGCTTCGCCATGATGCAGCACATGTACTACTACCGGGATAATAATAAGACTGTTGGCATTGATGAGCCTGCCTTGCTCTATGCCGCTATTCGCCCCGCCACGCTGTACTTTTTTATACGCCTCAGTGCGTTGTTCCAGTTCAAGGAAACGCTGATACCGGCTTTTGTCGGTTAACCGAACCTGTTCTGCATCGAACACAGAACCGCAACCCTTTTGCCCAAAAGAGAAATGAGCATAAAGCAGAAAAAAAAATACCAAGGATAAGATTGAAATTGTCTTTCTCATGATGTGACCATTTTGATTAGTTAGGTTATTAAAAAAGCATGAAGTTGCCTGTCGTCAAAGGCTGACGCATGCATCAAGAATAGAAATGTCCTGAGTAAAATCGTTACACGTCCTTGATCAGGCTTCCGGAATGATCGTTCACCGGCACTGTAGTCTTTTCTGAAATAATGTTGGGATCTTTCGACGAGGGAGAAAGCGGCATTGAGTAAATCCGTCTCATAGGCATTAAGGTTATAATGTGTGATAAGGTATCCGTAATATCCCAAAAACTTACGGCTTTGCCAAACTTTTATTGGTTCATACAAGCCCTCTGTCATTATTGGGAATATTGGCCTCTCGCCGGTCAATTGGTGAACGGCGGGGTTACGGAGAAAGGATTACTTTTGCGCATCGTCATTCAATGAACATAACCAAAAAGGAACTGTATATAGGGATCGGACTGGCAGTATTGGCCACCATTATCTGGTCGGGCAATTTTGTGGTGGCAAGGGGTGTCATCAAACAGATACCTCCTATCAGCCTGGCTTTCTACCGCTGGGCCACCGCTTCACTCATCATGCTGCCCCTGGCCTGGAAACATTTTCAGCGCGAAAAGCATATCAACTTCAAACACTGTAACTACTTTCTTTGGACGGGGCTTACCGGCGTCTCGCTATTCAATACACTGGTGTATATCGCGGGTCATCACTCCCCTGCCATCAACCTTGCGCTCATCGGCACCACCTCCTCCCCCGTAATTGCGATCATACTCGCCGCCATCTTTTTGCGGGAGCCCATCAAGCCCTGGCGTATTGCGGGATTACTACTCTGCCTCACAGGCATTGTATATTTATTGTCGCACGGCAGTTGGGAGCAGCTGAAAGCTTTCCGTTTCTCAGCCGGCGACGGATGGGTATTGCTGGGCGCCCTGGCATTTGCGATCTATAATATCATGGTGCGCCGTAAGCCGGAGGGTATCCATCCGCTTAACTTTTTATTTACCGTATTCCTCACGGGTACCTTACTCCTGTTGCCATTTTTTTTATTGGAAATGGCTTATACCGAACCCATCGTCTGGAATATGAACCTTGTGTTCATCATCCTGTACCTCGGCGCAGGCGCTTCTGTGATCGCTTTCCTCTGCTGGAACCTTGCCATAGCGCGGCTGGGTGCAGCCCGCACTGCGCTGTTCGGAAACCTGATACCGATATTCAGCATCCTTGAAGCCGTATGGCTGTTGGGTGAACAAATGACAATGGTACACGTGATAAGTGGCATACTGGTAATAACCGGAGTAATCATTGCCAATTTGAAGAAATAAACATGACAACTGAATTGATATTCCTTTGCATAGCAGCTTTTCTGGCCGGATTTATCGATGCGATCGTTGGTGGCGGCGGATTGATCCAAACACCTGTGGGACTTGTATTATTACCTCAATACCCCGTAGCTACGGTGCTGGGCACCTTGAAAATACCTGCCTTTAGCGGTACCAGTTTTGCCGCCATACAATATGCGCGTACCGTAAAACTGGATTACAAGCGGCTGGCAGCCATGACGGCCATCGCTTTCTGTGCCGCCTTCACCGGCTCCAAACTACTGACCCTGGTGAGCAGCAGCTTTATGAAGCCGCTGTTATTGGTGATCCTTATAGGTGTAGCCATATACACGTATACTAAAAAGAATTTCGGGGCTCATACAGAAAAGACGCACAGCGACAAGCAGCAATGGTGGTATGCAGCAGGCATCAGCCTCGTGATCGGTTTTTATGATGGCTTCATTGGTCCGGGGGCAGGCAGTTTTCTTATACTGGCTTTTGTGGCCATACTGGGATTTGATTTTTTGAAGGCCAGCGCACATGCCAAATTTGTTAATCTCGCTACCAACCTTGGGTCGATCATCTTCTTCGCTCTCAGCGGTAAGATCATCTATAAAATAGCGCTGCCAATGGCTGCCTGTAATGCATTAGGTGGCTTCTGTGGCGCACGGCTCGCCATCCTGAAAGGCAATGCCTTCATTCGCATATTGTTCCTGGTAGTGGTATGCGGTACTATTTTGCGGTTTGCGTATGACATCTTTTTCAAATAGAATCCCACTCACGCATAACTAATACTTCATCACCACCCTGATGAACGGATCATACTGCAACAGGTAAGCCTTGTCGCTGAGTTTGCCGGTATATCCCTCTGTGGCTTTAAAATCACGTACATCATAAGGCACTTCAATTTCAAGACGATCGTGCATCAGATCAGCCGCGCGGGTAGCGCCGGTCGTTTCAATGGAAGGTGCAACACGATACTTCAGTTGCGTATGGGGCAACGTGAATATTAAAGGAGCATAACCTACTCCCAGGAAATAGCCGGTTTTTCGACCAACTGAAATCAGGTTATCATCCGACCGTACATTCGGAATGATCATCGCACTGCCGGTGCTGGAATAATGATCTTCGAACAACACAAAGATCTTACCTGTAAAACGCAATGAGGCACCCGACGGCTCCAACGTCTCTGTTTTATCGACGAGTGAATACAAACCATATTTCGCCAGTAATTGTGCGGTCTCCTTTTCTTTTCCGATACCTCTGTTGGCGCTTATCTTCAACGGATAAGAAACCGGTGCAGGAATAATAGCCGCATAGAGCGATTGCCAGGTAGTATCATCACCGCCGCCGTTGCCCCGGAAGTCAATGATGATGCGGTTGATATCTTTTACGCGCTCCTTATACTTAGCCAGCTCTCTTTGAAGAAAAGGAATAGAGTCGGCATTCATTTCAGTGAGCCGTATATACAGGATGTTCT
>JAGIBF010000099.1 GCA_017744515.1 Niastella sp. | reverse complement strand
CCGACATATTGACCCAGGTTCCATCCACTAATATCCCAAACAACGACCTGTTCAATAAATCTACACTTATAGCATTTTTTAAGCACCATGTATTGAATGAAAGCGCAGACAGGCACATGCTGATAACCTGGGGACATGGAGCAGGGCTTGGCTTTTTCGCAGAAAGACAAAATGCCTTGATAAGATCATTCGCCTTCAATACAGAGGCAATCAAACCACTGCAAGACTTTGTTGACTACTCCCATGTAGAACGCTTTTTACGCGCCAATGGATACGCCCGGAAGATCAGAAATTCGTCAGCCACCACTATGCAAAAATTCTTAAAAACAAACAACGTTCTGGCAAATAATAGAAGAAGGGCTGAACTGACAAGGCAACCTGAATTGTTGGATTTCTTTAAATACAAGCTGATTCCTGTAGAAGATTTTGCAGACATCTTAAAAGAAACATTTACAGACAGCGGTAAAAAAATAGATGTCATGTTCACCCTGAACTGCTACATGCAGATGTTTGAAACAGGATTTTGCCTGAAAGACCAGGTCGACATTTTGGTTGCACCTGTTACCGCTATTCCTTTTCAGGGCATTGATTACAATAGCCTGTTTAAAAAGATCAATGCAGGCAATGCAAGTCCTGAAGATATAGCCCGGGAGATAGTGACCAGCTATCCCAAAATATATGAAAACGATCCAAATTTTACTCCACAACGGTACAAGTTGACAGCACTAAAGCTGAATAATCATCAGGAGATGCTAAAGCAGATCAATCAGTATTGCGATATTTTTAAAGACCGTTTTACCAGTGGCGCAACATATCAATCACCGGGCAGCAACTTCAGAA
The DNA here is from genome assembly GCA_017744515.1 of Niastella sp. Lineage (GTDB taxonomy): Bacteria > Bacteroidota > Bacteroidia > Chitinophagales > Chitinophagaceae > Paraflavitalea. The sequence goes on along the minus strand of JAGIBF010000099.1, from coordinate 27,452 downwards.
TACCTTTTAATGGACATGTTAAAAGAGCCAGAAGAAATTGCGAAGATCATACCAAAGGAGATGAAAGACATTTTATTGCGTTGGCAGAGTTCTTTGTGCTACTGAACAAACAATTCTCCGATCTCACCCCGCGCGAGAATGATCTGTTAGCCTGTTCCAGCAAAATAGTTGAACTCATCAGAGGGTCGATCACAGCATCATTTCCCGTCATTACCCCAAGCTCTTCAGTGGAAAAAATACTGCCATTTATATCCATATTCTTCCCAGACAAAAAAGACTCTCCGGAACACCATATAAAATTCTTTATTGAGACCCTGTTGACCGGAGATGATACACCGTTTGAAAGAGCATTCCGCTGGGACAACTTTCTTATAGAATACTTAAAAACATTATGATCCTTGAATTATCTGTACAAAAGAAGCATAGCTAAAATTGAAAGCAGCTTCCTTTGTACAGATGATTACCAAAAACATTACTCGGCATCTCTTGGCACCTTTTCACCATCTTTTATGGTGAACGAAACCGTTACTTTCAAAAAGTCACCCTGCTTCTGAAATGATTCAACGGCGAAATTATCAACTCCCTGAACCCTTTCACCCAATTCATCCAAAGGCAAAACGATCATGTTTTGTTTTTCTTCCTGAGCAACTCTTTTTATCGCACCCAGAATTGCATTTTTCTTCTCAGCCAACATAATGAGTATTTTTTAAGATTAACAATAAAAGCCCTGAGAGAGTCATACCAGTTGATAGATCAATAAGGCATCTTCCCTTGCACAAATATTTTTAAACTTTAACACCCTGCCATCCGTGATTTAACCCGTAATCGGCAGGGCGAATACACCCATTCGGGGCTCCCGCCTTTTCACCCCTGCTTCAGAAATGCCGGAAAACCCGTAATACGTTTCCGGACGGAGGACATTGCCATAAAAAAAGGCTGTGCATTAACGCACAGCCTTTATATGAAAAGTCGATTCTTGTATTTTAATTCAACACACTATTCTCCTTCACTACCTCGATCCCTTTCTGCTCTTTGATAGCACCCCAGCCACCCAGCACATTGTGCAGGTTATGGATACCCTGGCGCTTGAGCAGTGAAGCAGCGATGATACTGCGATAACCACCGGCGCAATGAACATACAGATTTTGATGCTCCTGAATATTGGCCATGCTACCCGGATCAGTCATTTCATTTAAAGGAATATTCACCGCACCGGCAATATGGCCATCCGCAAATTCCGTTTCGCGGCGCACATCAACCACTACAAGGTTCTTATCATAAGGCAGGTCCATCGCCAGTTCATCAGCCTCCACATCGATGATCAGATCGATCTGTTCACCCGCAGCCCTCCAGGCTTCGATGCCACCAGCAAGAAAACCCTGCATTTGAGAGAAGCCCACCCGCGCCAACCGCACAACACTCTCTTCCTCCATGCCAGCTTCAGTAACCAGGATGATGGGCTTATCGAAAGGCAGCAGGCTACCAGCCCACTCAGCAAAACGACCTTCCAGACCAATGCTGATAGAACCAGGAACAAACTGCTGAGAAAACTCAACCGCCTTGCGGGTATCCAGCGCGATCACCTCCTCATTCTTCATCCACTCCTTAAACTCAGCTACCGACAACGGCGTGAGTCCTTTCTTCAAAATGCCATCAAGGCTATCATAACCCTCCTTATTGATACGGGCATTGATCGGGAAATATTGCGGAGGCAACCCCAACCCATCAGTCACAGCCTTGATGAAATCTTCGCGTGACTGTGGCTGTAAGGCATAGTTAGTTTCCTTTTGCTCGCCGATTGTACTATGCGTCTCAGGGCCCAGGTTCTTGCCACAGCTACTGCCGGCACCGTGTGCAGGATACACAATAACTGAATCAGGCAACGTGGCGATCTTCTGCTGCAATGAATCGTACAACATCGAAGCAAGATCCTCCTTACTAAGGTTGCCGCTGCTGAGATCGGGACGACCCACGTCACCCACAAACAAAGTATCACCAGTAAACAAAGCATAAGGAGCATTTTGCTCGTCACGCAACAGATAACAGGTAGATTCGAGCGTATGACCAGGCGTATGAACCACTTCAATCGTCAGGCCTCCTAACCTAAACACTTCACCATCCTTGGCAAGATGGATCGGAAAATTGGTTTCTGTAGAAGGACCATATACGATCGGGGCACCAGTAGCCTTTTGCAAGTCCAGATGACCACTCACGAAGTCAGCATGAAAATGCGTTTCAAAAATATACTTGATAGAAGCGTTACGCTCTTGTGCAAGGTCGAGGTAACCCACAATATCCCGCAAAGGATCGATAATGGCAGCCTCACCATTGCTCTCGATGTAATAGGCTGCTTCACTTAAACAGCCTGTGTATAATTGCTTTATAAACATATTGCAAAGGTAGTCCTTAAATGTAAAAAGCAGAACATGGTAGGCCATGTCCTGCTTTGAAGCAGATTATCAAAAGGTTAAACCGGATAATCAGGTGTTCAGATCCTCTACACACTCCATGATGTGTGCCACTCGGGCACTATTCACAGAATAATAGATGAACTTGCCATCCCGCTCTGTTTTTACAATCCCAGCCCTGCGAAGAATCGCAAGGTGTTGTGAAGCTACCGACTGTTCAAGTCGAAGCCGCACATAGATTTCAGTTACGGTGAGGCGCTTTTGCTCATCTATGAGCTTAAGGATTTGCTGGCGCAACTTGTGGTTAAGTGCGCGCAAGATCATCGCGGCCTTTTTTAGGTTTAGGAAGTCAACCTTGACGGAATCCCCATGTACGCCGTCTGCATTCAGCACCATGGAGTAGTTGCTTGTTACGTTCATGTGCACATCAGAGCTTTTAAAAATTTAATAGGATAAGCGTGCCAAATTTACAAGAAAAAAAATACTATGTGAATTAAAGGTCTATAAAAGTTTCACTTAGTTTAAATTTTTATATGAGAGTAGAATTCCTTGAGATAAGCGGGCTCAGTGTAAGCAAGGTCAGCCCACAATTGCTGCTGGAACTGTTTTTCAGCCAGGTAAGCAAGGTCGGAAGCAGAATACTCACCCGCATAAAACATTGCATTTGAATGATTAGTTAGGGGTTTCCACTTATCCATTCCATTCCCACAGAAAATTAAACGATTATTCTCTAACTCTTTGTTAAAAGAATTATTGTCTAATATACGCGCACCACCCGGAATTATTACCTCCAAGTCTATACTATAGACGGCAGTAAATACTTCCATCCTGCGCGCATCGATCATAGGACATAATAAGGAAGGTAACACAGGAGATTCGCCCGATGACAATCCCATCCCCTCGCGCGTTGCATAAGCAATCACTTTTAATGTACTCTCCGTAATCAACGGAATATTAAGCGCATAACACAAACCCTTTGCAGTAGCCATTCCCACGCGCAACCCGGTATAAGAGCCCGGCCCGGCCGTAATAGCCACCGCTTCCAGCTGCTGCATGCTGAAACCCGCATCCCGCACGGCCTCCGCAATAGCAGACTGGATCCAGCCCGCATGATCCTTCTGCTCACGGTTTACCATAGTTGTGATAGCCACACCATCCTTCGCAATACATATACTCGCATGTTCAGTAGCAGTATCTATATTCAATAACAGTCCCATGATCTTGATCCCTCATTTTGACGACAACCTGCACAAATACCTGTGCAATGAGATGCTGCCGTAGTTCTATTTACATAACAATCAATCAAAAAGGTTGGTGGTCCTCACCAATAACGCCCACCATCCTTTACAAGTCAGCCCAGTTCCTGTACCAATGCAGGCGCCGGCGTATAGCGAGCATCAGACCTTGCAAGCTCCTGCAACAACGCGCCAATATTGTGCAATCCAATGACGCTACTCCAGACAAATGGTCCAAAAGGATAGTTTGTGCCAAGTTTCATGGCTATGTCAATCTCTTCTTTAGAGCTTACACCAGCCCCCAACGTAAAATAAGCCTCATTAACAATCGTAGCCAGCACCCGCGGCGTAATCATCCCACACACATCAGGCACCACCTGGTAGCGCCATTGTAAAGCATCAAATACAAGCTGCACCCCTTCCAGTTGATCCGTATCCGTTAGAGCAACTTCAATTAAGGGTCGGCGTAATAAACCAGGCCATGCGTTCACACGGATAAGCTTCCTGCCAATTACCTGACCGGTCCACGGTACTGCGTTCACAAACAATGGTTTACCATTCAATGGCTTCAGCCTTGCAGTTCTTTCAGGGTCGGCATCGAACAACAGATCGAAATAAGCATCCGCCTCCACCATCAGCAAAGAACTTACCGAGTCGACCCAGATAAACGCTACTCCCTCAGGAGCTTCCTTCTCCAGCCACTCCTTCTTCAAAACATCATTCGCCAGTATGGCAATGGTCATGACAAAAAATTTACGCAAAGAAAGAGCATTATTAGCAATCCGGAATTGCCCTATTTTTGGTCCATGGAAAAAAAGATCATCAATACCAGCAATGCGCCCGCTCCCATTGGCCCCTATAACCAGGCCATCCAACTTGGCGGCCTGCTATTCGTGTCCGGCCAGATCGCCATTAACCCGGCCAACGGCAATATAGAGGCAACCGACATCCATGCAGAGACCCACCAGGTAATGCACAACCTCAAAGCCATCCTGAGTGAAGCAGGCATGGACTTCAGCAATATTGTAAAAACAACCATCTTCCTCAGCGATATGTCACTCTTTGCTACAGTAAATGAAGTGTACGGCAAATACTTTCAAAGCGATTTCCCCGCCCGGGAAACAGTGGCAGTAAAAGGATTGCCCAAGAATGTGAACGTAGAGATCAGTGTGATCGCCGGGAAATAGTCCGAAAGACAGCAAGACCGAAAGTCGGAAAGATGATCGCTAAAAGCGTAACATACTTACCGGCTTTCGGTCTTGTTATAGTATATAACCTATTGTGTCTTATCGTCTCGGCTTGCGGACTTCCCGACTATTTCAATACTCCCAGTTCCTTACCAACCTTTGTAAAGGCAGCAATAGCTTTATCAAGATGTTGTTGCTCATGACCAGCACTCAGTTGCACGCGAATACGCGCCTGACCTTTCGCCACCACCGGAAAGAAGAACCCAATTACATAAATACCTTCCTCCAGCAACTTCGACGCGAAGTTCTGCGCCACCACAGCATCATACAACATGATAGGAACGATCGGGTGATCACCAGGCTTGATATCGAAACCAGCCTCCGTCATCTTGCTGCGGAAATATTTAGTGTTATGCTCCAGCTTATCGCGAAGCGTAGTAGTTTCAGTCAGCAGGTCCAGCACCGCAATAGAAGCACCCACAATGCTTGGCGCCAGCGTATTGGAAAACAGGTAAGGCCTTGAACGTTGACGCAGGATCTCGATCACCTCTTTGCGACCACTGGTAAAACCACCGGAAGCACCGCCCAGCGCTTTACCCAGCGTACCGGTAATGATATCGATCTTTCCCATCACACCCCTGTACTCATGTGTACCACGGCCAGTTTTGCCAAGGAACCCACTGGAGTGACATTCATCGATCATAATAGCCGCATCATACTTTTCAGCCAACTCCACGATCTTGTCGAGCTGCGCAATAGTACCATCCATACTGAAAGAACCATCAGTGATGATAACACGGCTGCGTTGCGCCTGGGCCTCTTTCAGCTTGGCCTCCAGGTCCTCCATATTATTATGCTTATAACGATAACGTTGTGCTTTACACAAACGGACACCGTCGATAATAGAAGCATGATTCAGCTCGTCGGAGATCAACGCATCCTGCTCATTATACAAAGGCTCAAACACCCCCCCGTTTGCATCAAAAGCTGCCGCGTAGAGGATCGTGTCCTCAGTGCCCAGGAATTGAGAGATCTTTGCCTCCAGCTCTTTATGAATATCCTGCGTACCGCAGATGAAACGCACACTGCTCATACCATATCCCCGATGATCGACAGCCTCCTTGGCCGCTTCGGTCACCTTGGGATGAGAAGACAGGCCCAGGTAATTGTTGGCGCAAAAATTCAGCACCGTCTTACCGTTAACTACAATTTCAGCCCCTTGGGGAGATTCAATAATACGCTCCGTTTTGTACAATCCGGAAGCCTTGATTTCTTCCAGTTCAGTAGCCAGCCTTTTGACTAAATTTTCATTCATGGAAAGAGGAATTTTTTAGATAAGGGCACAAAAATAATGATTTGAGAAGCTGCTTATTTGAAATTCTCAAAACGATAACCGGCAACGATCCCGATTCAGCACCCAAACAATTTATCGCATCCTTTCCCTTAATATAAGGGAGCCATAACAAAATTTTGAGGCCATAATACATTTAAAATATAAAAATATGTACATACCTACAGAGAACCTACAGAGAATCTATAGAGAACATACAGAGTAGCTAAAGAGAAGATAATCCATGGATTATTAAGGTATTACCCGTACCATATAGCAAGGATATCCACACCGGCCCCTATCGGGCTATAGCAGGAACACTACTTCCGGCAAGAGAGGCTGTAGAGCATTCACAATAGAGTCCGGTACAATGTTCAGGCAGTTTCAGTACAATTGCACGCGGGAAAAGCCCGGCAAGGGCCGATCACGTCAGGAGGATTGGGTATTTTTTGCCGGTAACAAGCTTCATTAACCAAATTTCAGATTAATTAACCATTCCTGTAACATTTTGGTTATAACTTCGTCTTATTAACAAATAGCCATGCCATGCGTAAGAAATTCTTCCTCCGCACATTCATCATACTGGTAGTCCTGACAGCAGGAATACTGGTAGTTGCCGCCACCAGGGCAGGCAAAACAACAGATGAAGAAGTGTGCAGCGAGTCAAAAGACCAGTGCGAAAAGCCAAAAGCCCAGGGAGAATTCATCATCCTCGAAGCGCTGAACCGCGCCGTAATGGTTACAGCCCGGTAATTAACTTTTGAATATCAATCACTTATAATATTGAAAGAGGCCCCTGCGGCCTCTTTCTTATTTTAGATAAAAAATTTTCCCGGTAGCTGTAACATTTCCTATCCCTGCACGCTCTTACCTTATATACAAGCATTAAGAGAACGGACTATAGCTTATGACCGAAAAAGAGTATAACCAATGTGTAACAGAGTACGCGGATAACGTGTACCGCTTCGCCCTTAAGAATCTTCGCAACACCGAAGATGCCAGGGATGTGGTACAGTCGGCATTCGAAAAAATGTGGGTCTACAAAGCAGATGTAGGAGATGGCAAAGGCAAAAGCTATCTGTTTACCATCGCCTACCACCTGATACTCGACCACGTACGAAGGGTAAAAAAGAAGACGAGCATTGAAAGTGAGATGAAGAAAGATTACCCCGAAGAGCCCCAATCGTACGACCGCCCCATGAACAATACCCGCAAAGTACTGGAAGCGGCACTGGCACAACTGGACGAAACTCAACGGTCATTGGTATTGCTGAAAGATTATGAAGGATACTCTTACATAGAGATCGGGCAGATTACCGGTTTGAACGAAAGCCAGGTAAAAGTGTACTTACACCGCGCCCGTGTGCAGTTGAGAAATTATTTGGTCAGCCCTCAAAATGTGATATAGCATGAACATTAACCGCCATAATTACGAAGAATACTTTCTGCTGTATGTGGACAATGAGCTGAACATTGCCCAGCGCAAAGCAGTAGAAACATTCGTGGCAGAAAATCCTGATCTGCGGGCCGAACTGATCATGTTGCAGCAATCCATACTACCGGCAGATAACACCGTATTTACCGGTAAGCACGACCTGCTGAAAAACACAACAGCGCCCAATCCTGTCAATGAAACCAATTGCGAAGAATATTTTGTGCAGTATGCCGATGATGAACTGAGCAATGAGCAGAAAGACCAGGTAGAACAATTCGTATACAGGAACCCGCAGCACCAGGAAGCATTCGAATTGCTGCAGCAGATAAAACTGATGCCCGACACCTCCATCGTATACCCGGATAAATATGCCCTATACCGCCATGAAGAAAATGAGAAGGCGCCGGTGATCAGGATGCGCTGGTGGCGCATAGCAGCCGCAGCAGTGGTACTGATCTTTGCAGGGGCAATGGGGTGGAATATGGTTACCAATGGTGGAGGAAAGGATCATACTGATCAATCAGGCCCTCAGGTAGCAGCAGTGAATGGCAAAGATTCTGGCAAAACACAACAACCGGCAACAACTGTACAAGAGCAAACACAGGATAACTTTGCCAGCAATGACAAGACGCCTGTTACAACAGCTGATAAAGCAACAGACCTGGCAGCTACTACAGATAAAGATAAAACTGTTAAAGACAACAAGCAGAACAACCAAACTTTGCCCAAAGTAATAACTCCTGTCAGTCCGGCGCCTGAAGATAAAATGGCTGCCAATAAAGGCAACGAAGTGAAGAACAACAATACAGAACCTAAGGTGCCTATAGTTCCCAATGTGCAGCAAAAACAGGATGTAGCGATCAACGCAGAGATAAAAGTTATAGATCCGACAAACCGTGGTACTATAACAACCGTAGTGGAGTCCAAGGACTTAGCTGTAGTTACTCCCAAAGTTAATCCGGAGCTAATTAAACAGACAGTTGTTACCCAGGAAATCGACCCGGATGAGATCTTTGCAGTCAACGACAACAACAATAACAAGAAAAACAAATCACGCGGCTTCTTCCGGAAAGTATCCCGTGTTTTCGATAAGGCCACCAATGCAGACCCCGACCACGAAAAGTCGAGCATACGCATAGCCAGCTTTGAAATAGCATTAAAATAATCTCCAATTACACAGTAAATACAGAAGTATGAAAAGGATGTTAGCCCTCCTTGCAGGGATAAGTGTAGCATGTTCAGCCCTCGCACAGGATTCAACACAACAACAAAAAACAGATACCCTCCGCATCGGGAAAATGATCATCGTGCGCGATCCCAACGCCCGTAGCGCCAAAGAAGACAATGACCGGGAATACTCCCGCAGCTATCGCCGGAAGTACAAGCCATCCAATCTTACCACCAACTGGTTGATATTCGATATCGGCTTCACCAACTTCAACGACAAGACCAACTACCTCAGTGCAGAAACACAACTCTTTGCACCAGGAGCAAATAAAGATTGGTTTAAGCTCAGGGCTATTAAATCTACCAATGTCAACATCTGGCTCTTTATGCAGCGCTTTAACATGATCAAGCATGTAGTGAACCTGAAATACGGGCTGGGCATCGACATGAACAACTACCGCTTCGAGGAGCCCATCAAATTCCTGACAGAGCCGAAGACTACTGTAATACAGGACCTCACCACCAATTACAAGAAAAATAAGCTGGCAGCCGATTACGTAACCGTGCCGATGATGCTGGAATTTAATTTCACGCCCCACCGGGAAAGAGGATTTAGCCTCGCCGCAGGCGCCAGCGCAGGCTACCTTTATTCCAGCCGTCAGAAAACCGTTACCGATGCAGATGGTAAACGCAAGAAACGTGATGACTTTGACCTCCGTCCCTGGAAACTGTTATACATCGCTGAAATGGGATTAGGGCCGGTAAAATTATATGGAACCTATGCACACGAAAGCATCTTCGAAAAAGGTCTCGACTTTACACCCTATAGCGTAGGCGTAAGGATCAGTAGCTGGTAAAAGTCTTTGGGAAAGTACAGCCATGAATTAACTCACTATTTCCTGTTCACCAGCCAGGCCCCTACGATCAAACAAACAAGCCCGATCATCTTCTGTAAGGTGATCGGGCTTTCTTTCATACCCAATACACCAAAGTGATCCATCAATACAGCAGTGAACAGCTGCCCCGCAATAATGAGCACAAACATATTGGAAGCCCCGATCTCCTGCACCGACAACAACACCACCGTTACCACAAACACCCCCAACAGGCCACCGGTAAACTTGTACCAGCTGATATCACTATAGGCAGACAAAGACGGGAAAGCCTGTTTAGAAAATAAAAGCAGCACTGCCAGCGCAATAGTTCCCCCTACAAAAGAAATAAAGGCCGCCAGAAAGGGATGATTAATAGCAGCCCTGAGTTGAGCATTGATCCCAGACTGAACTGTCATAGCCACACCCGCCATTATCGGCAGAATATAAAAAAGCAGTTTCATGAACATTCCCAATTTGGGCAGCAAGTTACAACAGTCCGTTAACCAGAAATGGCAAATAAATTGCTTATAAGAAATCAATAATCCATTGTTTATATGCTATCGTCTTTCTCCGATGTTAAAATTATCCCCATAAAAAATATTTTTATTTCCATATACGTTAATATGTGAGGTCGCTCCATTAAAACATTCTATTCATTTTAAACCACTTACCATCGCCTGGTCTCTACGCAAAACCATGGTTAACATGAAACGCCAACACATCGTCGCGCTGCTCCTCATATCTTGTGCAGGATTAGCTGCCTTTAAAACCATCGAAACGAGAGTTATCAAGAAAAGATTCTTCCACAATGAGCCTACCGGCACGGTATACATCATTGTAGATAAGTCGGACTATGAATTGCAGGTATATGATGATGAAGGTTGGTATGCAACCTATCCCGTAGTATTTGGCAACAAAGACCAAAGCGATAAAATGATGGAGGGCGACCGGAAAACACCTGAGGGCACCTTTAAGATCATCTCCAAAAGGCCCCACGAGAAGTGGCATAAAATGCTGATGCTGGATTACCCCACACAGGAAAGCCTGCAGAAATTCAACCAGCGCAAAGCCAAAGGCTCCATTCCTAAAAATGCCAAGATAGGAGGCGGTATCGCCATCCACGGCACCTGGCCCAACGACAATATAGTAGTAGACGATTTTACCAACTGGACCAACGGCTGCATCGCATTGAAGAACGATGACCTCGATGAGCTGGAAACCTTCCTGCCCATCGGCACCAAAGTAATCGTACGCCGCTAATTGGCTGTTGTCACCCCAAACAATGTCACCCTGAGCTCACCTTGTCACCCTGAGCTTGTCGAAGGGTTTGCCGAGAGTTGTCACCCTGAGCCTGTCGAAGGGCTGCCGAAGAGTTGTCACCCTGAGCTTGTCGAAGGGTCCTGAGAAGAAACACCCCCCGCTCCTGTCACTCCAGTAAAAATTCTTTTATTTCCTGTTTCCATTTTGCAGGCTCACGCTTGCACAAGGATTCATGCTTCGCAGTTTCATACACCACCAGCTTCTTATGCTGATGCGGAATATTGTTGTAGATAGCATCCGATTCCTCCTTCGTTACCCGTGGGTCCATTGCACCATGCTGCACCAGCACAGGGCAGTTGATCTTTTTTGCATATTCCTCCGGGTTGAGACCAAAGGCCTGGAAGCCCCGCATGGTCCCGCCCCAGAAAGTAAGCAACCCTGCAATAGGTTGTTCAGGCAACCCCATCGTGCGTACCCTTCCCTTCACGGCAGCTGTTAATGTGCCATACGACAACTCCATGATCACTTTCTCCGGCTTGATATCATATTGAGCGATGGCATGTGCAATCGTAGCAGCCCCCATAGAAACACCCCACAGAATGATATGCCGCTCGCCTTTGGCGCGCACATGATCATAAGCCGCTTTCACATCAGCCGATTCACGATACCCGATGGTAGAAACATTTCCTTCACTACTGCCATGCGCCCTGAAATCGACCAGCAGCGTATTGAAGCCCAGCTCATGCATGTAGTAAGCCTCTTCCAATACACCTGATCGCGAAGACGCGTGACCATGACATAAAATAACAGTTCCCTTCGCATTGTCTTGCGGCATATACCACGCAGCCAGTCGCATGCTGTCAGCAGTAATTAAAGAAAGTGTATCATAAGAAATCGCAGGTAAGTCCTTAATGACCGACTTGGGATATTCCAAACCAAACAGGACCACCTTTGCTTTTTCCCAGGAGGACATTTGTTCCGGCTTCTTTACAACAGCCGAAGGAGCATCATAGAAATAAGTAAACTTATAGGCATGAAATGCCGCCAGAATATTAAGCAGTACCACCAGGATAAGCAGTACCCGCAAGGCTCTTCGTAATAGTCGCATGAAGGGTTTCGTAGTTTTACTGGAGCAACCCTTAACGCTTCAAAATTGTCTTATACAAGGGTGTCCATGGCCAACGATTCTGGCATGAATATCGTACATAATAATGGAACCCCATATCCTTGAAAAGCCCAATACATATTGGGAGATAGAACAAAACATATAACATTGGTAATCAGAAAACGGCCAATGTTTTCCGTCTCTATGAAAACCCCATATTACTCCAGCCATGGGGTTTTCTTTTTATATAACCCCTTATAACTTGCCTTTTTTGATCTCTTCCACCACAGCAGGGTCCAGCAGCGTAGAAGTGTCGCCTAATTTATCAGTTTCACCCTCTGCAATTTTACGTAGTATTCTCCGCATGATCTTACCACTCCTTGTCTTGGGAAGACCACTTACAAACTGGATCTTATCAGGCTTGGCAATAGGTCCAATGATCCGCGACACAGTTTGCGTAATATCCTGCCGCGTCAGTTTCTCATCCTTCATATCACCCTGAAAGATCACGTACGCATAAATGCCCTGTCCTTTGATATCATGCGGATAACCCACTACGGCACTTTCCACAACACCCGTGTGCATGTTGATGGCATTTTCCACTTCCGCCGTACCGATACGGTGGCCACTCACATTCAACACATCATCCACCCGGCCGGTTATGCGATAATTGCCTTGCTCATCGCGCAAGCAACCATCGCCAGTGAAATATAGATTTTCGTACGTAGCAAAATAGTTCTGGCGGCAACGCTCATGATCACCATACGTAGTGCGCAACATGCCCGGCCAGGGGAATTTGATACAGAGGTTACCACTCACGCCATTACCTTCCACTTCTTTACCATTCTCATCTACGAGGATGGGTTGCACACCCGGCAGCGGCAGCGTAGCGAAAGTTGGCTTGGCCGGCGTTACACCTGCCATATTGGAGATCAATATACCACCCGTCTCTGTCTGCCACCAGGTATCGACGATCGGGCATTTCTTCTTACCGATATGCTCATCATACCAATGCCAGGCTTCTTCGTTGATCGGCTCACCTACTGTTCCCAAAACTTTCAGGGAGCTGAGGTCATGCTTTTGCACAGGATCCAGGCCAAAGCCCATCAGGCTGCGGATAGCAGTGGGCGCAGTATACAGAATGTTCACTTTGAACTTGTCTACGATGTCCCAGAAGCGGCCGGCATCAGGCCAGGTAGGCACCCCTTCAAACATCAGGGTAGTAGCCCCTGCACTCAACGGGCCATACACGATATAACTATGACCAGTGATCCAGCCGATATCTGCTGTACAGAAATACACATCACCCGGCTGATACTGGAACACATTCACAAAAGAGTAGTTGGCATACACCATATAGCCACCGCAGGTATGCACCACACCTTTGGGCTTGCCGGTAGAACCGGAGGTGTACAGGATAAACAGCATGTCCTCTGCATCCATCTCTTCAGCCGGGCAATCAGGGTTTCCCATCGTTTCTACCTTCTTCACTTCATCTTCCCACCACACGTCGCGTCCTTTGATCATGGATACGGCCGTACGTGTACGTGTCAATACGATCACACGCTTTACAAAAGGACACTGCACCAGCGCATCGTCGATCACGCCCTTTAAAGGAATTTCTTTATTGCCACGGAAAGCACCATCACAAGTCACCACAAACTCTGCCTTCGCATCCTGCAGACGGTCGGCAATACTCTGTGCACTGAAACCACCAAACACTACAGAATGAATAGCGCCTATGCGGGCGCAGGCCAGCACCGCAATAGCCAGCTCGGGCACCATGCCCATATAGATACAAACACGGTCGCCCTTGCCGATACCATTGTTCTTAAGCACGTTGGCAAACTGTACTACTTTATTGTACAACTCACGGTAGGTGAGCACACGATGGTACTCTTCCGGATCATTCGATTCCCAGATGATGGCAGGCTTATTACCGAGTGTCTCCAGGTGACGGTCGATACAATTCTCTGTAATATTCAGTTTGGCCCCGCTGAACCATTTAATAGTAGGCTTTTTGAAATCCCACTCCAACACGTTGTCCCAGGGCTTGCGCCAATGGAAGTGAGCAGCAATATCACCCCAGAATGCTTCGGGTTGTTCCACACTCTTTTTATAGGCTGCCTGGTATTGTTCTGCTGACTTAATCTGGTAGGGATATGACATAAACGATCGTTTTCCTTTGATTTGGGGCTTAAAAATACAATACTTTGAATTTGAAAATGTGTTGATTTGAGAATTTGAAAATTATTTACTTCAATAGTCGGGTTAGTGCACATTCAGGTTACAATCAGGTAGAGCAAAAGCACAGTATCACAGTAAATCCTGCAAGAATAAATTATTTGGTTCTGCACTATCAAATTTCTGTTAGCTCATCTTCAAATTCTCAAATTTTCAAATTATCGATTATCTTCCGTGCATGAATCAAACGACTGCTGCTCCTTCTAAGATAATCCGTCAGGTTATCGTGGCATCCTCTGTAGGCACCATGATCGAATGGTACGACTTCTACATTTTCGGGATGCTTGCCAAAACGATCAGCACACAATTCTTTCCGGAAGGCAATGCTACAGCTGCCCTGCTCAGCACGCTGGCCATCTTTGCCGCCGGCTTCATCGTTCGTCCTTTCGGCGCATTGGTCTTTGGTCGCCTCGGCGATATGATCGGCCGCAAATACACGTTCCTGCTCACCCTCATCCTTATGGGAGGTTCCACCTTCTTAATAGGCTTGGTGCCTAACTATAAAAGTATTGGTATGGCAGCGCCTTTATTGGTACTGGCACTAAGGCTGGTACAAGGGTTGGCGCTGGGAGGAGAATACGGAGGCGCCGCTACTTACGTAGCAGAATATTCACCGGCCAATAAACGCGGCTATTACACCAGCTGGATACAAACCACCGCTACGCTGGGCCTCTTCGTAGCACTGGGCGTCATCATGCTGGTAAAGCTCAATATGAGCGATGAGCAGTTCAACGCACCATGGGGCGGTTGGCGCTATCCCTTCTGGGTTTCCATCTTCCTCGTAATCGTCTCCATCTACATAAGGATGAAAATGGAAGAGTCGCCCATCTTCAGCAAACTGAAGAAAGAAGGCAAAACATCTTCCAACCCGCTCAAAGAAAGCTTCCGCAACAGAGCCAACTTCAAAATGGTATTGCTGGCCTTGTTCGGCGCTGTAATGGGGCAGGGTGTGATCTGGTACACCGGCCAGTTCTACGCACAGAGCTTCCTTGAAACAAAATGCGGACTGGAGTTTGAACAAAGCCGCACCATCATGCTGTGGGCCATCGCCTTTGCCACACCCTTCTTCCTGCTCTTTGGCTGGCTCAGCGATCGCATCGGCAGAAAATGGATCATGCTCACCGGCATGCTGCTGGGCGCTGTCCTGTACTACTTCATCTTCACAGCCTTCCTGAAAGATACCGATATCACTGAATGGAAACAGGACAATCCTACTATGATAAAACAGGACCGCAAAGTGTCGGTGCATGGAACAGGTTCCATTGTGCAGGTGTCCTCACACTTTCAAACACAGGACGGATCAAAATTTACCCAGGTAGAAACCGATACCCTAAGTCAGACAAGCAGCGGCACTGGTGGCCCAAGGAGTTACGGCTCAGCCTCAGCAACTCCTGTATACACCAACAAACAGGTAAACAACACCACCTACATTAAATTCATCTTCCTGGTATGGGTAATGGTTGTGCTGGTGACCATGGTATATGGTCCTATCGCCGCCTTCCTGGTTGAGATGTTCCCTACCAAGATCAGGTATACCTCCATGAGCCTGCCTTACCATATTGGCAATGGCGTATTCGGTGGGCTGGTGCCTTTCATCGGGTTGTTATTAACCACCAGCTTCCCTCAATACCCGTTGGTGGGCCTTTGTTACCCTATCGGCATTGCCGCCCTCTGCTTTATCATCGGCAGCATTTACCTGAATAATAAGATCGACAAAAACGTAACAGATTAAAACGCATTCTATATGAGCCAATTGAAAAAATTATTAGGAGTCGTATGGCTATTGCTGGGGCCTGCAGTCATTTATTTCCTGCTCCAGGGCGCCATTACCCATATCGACCCCGCCGGGAAAAAGGATATCAACAATCCCGTTATCTGGGTGATTATCATCACTATATTCACACCCATCGCTATCGGCCTCATGATCTTTGGCTATTATGCCCTGAAAGGAGAATATGGTCACCTGCCGGAGAATTCGGAAGAAGTGTAATTTGAACTGTCTGCCCCGCGTCATCAAATTGTTAAAAAAAACCAAACGCTCTAACAATTCCGGGGTTCGGGGGTTATATTTGCGTACGTCCAGGCAATTGATTATGAAGCAGACAAGCAAGAAATACCAGGTATTTTGGCTCCGGAAGACCATCCCGGCTGTCGCCATGATGCTGCTATTGCTACTGCTCACCAGCATGAACTTCTTTGTTTATGCATCTTCCGACTCAAAAGCCAAGACAAACTGGACAGCCTCCAACGAAGAAGAATCACCCGAAACGAACAATCCCTGCTCGCCCACCGGTCCCGATGAAAAAGCACCTAACAAACCGGTTTCAGTAAACGAAGAATACATTCACGAAGGCCCTGAGATGGATCATCCTTCCGGAATAGAATCCATACTGGCGCATAAGATACATGCAGCAGAAAAACTGCAGATCGTTCATTTCGAATTGGTAACGCCCCCTCCCAAAGCGTAAGCTTTCCCCCTTTGTTTTTTTTTGACATTTCCAACATTCTTATTAATCTCTTAACCCCTTTCTGGTAACAGGAAAAGGTATCAGTTGTCGATGCAATTGGCAATAAGAATCGCGCACTTATGCGGTTTTTATTTACCAATCCGGCATTACAACTCGTATCTCATTCTCTCAAAAACTTATTGGTTATGGTGAAAAAGCCTACAAGCTATTTACGTTCTCTCGGTTCCGATCTGCCATCTTCAGTAGTGGTATTCCTGGTAGCGCTGCCCTTGTGTTTAGGCATCGCGATAGGATCAGGTGCGCCGCCATTCTCCGGCCTGATAGCCGGTATTGTGGGCGGTATTGTGATTGGTGCATTAAGTGGCTCCCAGTTGAGCGTAAGTGGTCCGGCCGCCGGCCTTACAACCATCGTACTGGCAGCGATCACCAAGCTGCAGGTATACGAGGCTTTTCTGCTGGCAGTGGTACTGGCAGGCCTTATCCAGATCGCTCTTGGGTTCCTGAAAGCCGGTATCCTTGGTGATTACATTCCCGGCGCCGCCATTAAAGGTATGCTGGCCGCTATCGGTGTTATCCTCATCCTCAAACAAATCCCCCACCTCGTAGGAGATGAAGGCGATTTCGAAGGAGATGAAGCATTCCAGCAGCCCGATGGTAAGAATACCTTTACACAGGTGTTCTATGCCTTTAAGAACATCATGCCGGTAGCATTGGCCATTGGCTTGCTCTCTTTAGGCATTATGATCGTTTGGGAAAAGATATCTAAGAAGTCAAGGGCGCTGCAGCTCATCCCTTCTGCCATGATCGTCGTAGTGGTGAGCGTGCTGATCAACGAGTGGCTTAAAGCCAACAAGCCCGATCTCGCATTGGGTGCAGCACACCTGGTAAGCATTCCCAAAGCCAGCACACCCGGAGAGTTCCTGTCCTTCTTTACCCATCCCGACTTTAGTCACCTGGGCAATATCGCTGTATGGACCAGCGCCTTCACCATAGCCATCATCGCCAGTTTGGAAACCCTGCTGAACATTGAAGCATCGGATGAGCTGGATCCCTACAAACGGGTTACACCAACCAACCGTGAGCTGAAAGCGCAGGGTGTAGGTAACCTTGTATCAGGATTGATCGGCGGTTTGCCACTTACCTCTGTGGTAGTGCGTACCTCTGCCAACATCAACTCGGGAGCCAAAACCAAAGTATCAGCCATCACCCACGGCGTATTGTTATTGGCTTGCGTGGCGTTGATACCAGGTTTATTGAGCCTCATCCCATTCTCTGCATTGGCAGCCGTTTTGATCTTTACCGGTTATAAACTGACCAAACCCTCACTGTACAAGAAGTTTTACAAAAAAGGCTTCGACCAGTTCCTGCCATTTGTGATCACCGTAGTTGCTATCCTCGTTACCGATCTGTTGGTTGGTATCCTGATCGGTAGTTGTATAGGTTTGATCTTCGTATTGCGCAGCAATTTCAAGTCGGCCGTATTTGTAGTCAACGATGAGAACAGATACCTTTTCCGCCTGCGGAAAGATGTTTCCTTCCTGAATAAGCCAATCGTTAAAAGAAAGTTGGAAGAAGTACCTGACAATTCTTACGTACTGATCGATGCTGCCAGGGCCGATTTTATCGACAAGGATGTAATTGAAGTTATAGAAGACTTCCAGAAGCATGCTCCGTTGAAGAATATTACTGTGGAGCTAAAAAAAAGTGTGTATAAGGAACAGGGATTTGCCAGTGCAACTCCTAAAGAACTTGTTTTATCTAAAAACTAATTACCATGAACTCGTTTGAAAAATTACTCCTTCAAAATAAAGCGTGGGCGCTTGAAACCCAGTCAGAAGATCCCGGTTATTTTGACCGTTTGTCCAAAGGACAGTCACCGGAATTCCTGTGGATAGGCTGCAGCGACAGCCGCGTACCAGCCAATCAGATCACCGGCACCAACCCCGGCGACATTTTTGTGCACCGCAACATTGCCAACCTGGTAGTGGAAGATGACATCAACATGTTGAGCGTGTTGGAATATGCCGTGATACACCTTAAAGTAAAACACGTGATCGTTTGTGGCCACTATGGTTGTGGAGGCGTGAAGGCAGCGCTGAGCAGCGACAACTACGGACTGCTGGACAAATGGCTTATCAATATCAAAAATGTTTACCAGGAAAACAGGGAAGTGATCGATAGCATTGGCGATCAGGATGCGAAGGCCAATCTGCTGACAGAATTCAGTGTACGTCAACAGGTAATCAATCTGTCTAAGACGGATACCATCCGCCGGGCATGGGAAAAAGGCGCCCGTCCACATATCCATGGCTGGGTATATGGCCTGAAAGACGGGTTGCTGAAAACAGTCTACGACATTGCACCGCCGGTAAAAGAGCCGGCGTATGCTATACTATAGTTTATAGTTTGGTACCCATGTAAAAGTGTAAAGAGCAGAGCCCGGTTGGTTTTTTCCAATCGGGCTCTTTTTATGTGAGACGACAGACGTGAGACGTGAAAGCGCTCTCTTCGAATGGCTTTGTCTCACGTTTGACTTCTCACCTCTCACGGTTTCACATCTCACGGTTTCCCCGCTCCCGGGTACTTGCTCGTCACCAGCAATTCATACTCATCCCGCGCTTTCAGCTTTTTGATCAGCTGGTGTAGTTCTGCCGAGTCATTACTATCGTCATATACCTGGTCATGGGCCAGGATCACCAGGTGCTCCGGTATCTTCGTTTTGTTGCTGGCAAACAGGCTGTCGATCTGCGCCAGCAGCTCATCCGACTTATTCTTCAATGAAAAGCTTTTATGATCGTAGTGCCATTCAAGGTCCCAGCCAATGATAACGAAACCCGCCCGTTGTAAGGAATCGGCAGCCGCCGCGCTCTTCTTTAAATCAGTATAACTCAGTGTATCCACCCGCCAGATGTTGCGGCCGGGCGTTCGACTGATGTTATTGTTCAACTCCAGGCTGTCGTGGCAGCGCTGAAAGTCTTTCACTACCGAATCCGGTCGTTCATAGAATTTATTATAACGATTGTTCCACGCATGTGTGTGACTGTGGTTGCACAACTCGATGGAACTGTCTACGCGCAGGCTGTCCCAGGTAGCGCGTTGTGAAGTGCTGGCAAACACGTGCTCACCAATAAGAAAGAAAGTAACAGGTACCTGTTCCTGTTGTACAATGCCTAATACTTTACGTGTGCCTTTGTTGGGCCCGTCGTCGAACGTAAGATAGATCTTCTTCTTTTTCTTCTTACGTGGCGGTGGTGTTTCATGCTTGACCACCTGAACCATGTTTTTGGGAGGTAATGAAATGTTGTTGGCGTCGCTTCTGCGGGTTGTTTTGGCACAGGCCATCAGCACCAGCAAAAGAAAGAGCGGGCGGTAGCTTGCAAAGGTGGTGGGACCACCTTCGTCATTGTTGGTTTCCATACTTGTTTAGGGGAAATTTTATGACAATGAAATTATACTAACGGACCCCCCTTTTGCAAATAGTTTTGGTTAAAGATTGTTTAAATACGTAAGATATGAATCGTGAAAGGTGAGACGTGAGACAGCTTCGTCCGAAGCAAACGGTTTCACGTTTCACTTCTCATGTCTCACGCAATCACAACTCAGATGGCGTTTCTTTA
Source organism: Niastella sp. (assembly GCA_017744515.1). Lineage (GTDB taxonomy): Bacteria > Bacteroidota > Bacteroidia > Chitinophagales > Chitinophagaceae > Paraflavitalea. Next base: position 7,121 of record JAGIBF010000099.1, on the reverse strand, counting down.
CCTTTTTCAGTTCACCGTTAATTGTCTTAAATTTACTGGTACAACATTTTCCAATGACCCGAAAAGAAGAGGTACTGCAGGAAGTGGTGATCAAGTTTGCCGGCGACTCCGGCGACGGTATGCAGTTGACTGGCAGCCAGTTTACCAACAACACTGCCTTGCTGGGCATCGACCTTGCTACCTTCCCGGATTTCCCCGCCGAGATCCGTGCTCCGCAAGGCACCCTGCCCGGAGTGAGTGGTTACCAGCTCCGTTTTTCCAGCGACCGCATATTTACGCCCGGTGATGAATGCGATGTACTGGTGGCCATGAATGCCGCCGCACTCAAGACCAACCTGAAAGCACTGAAGAAGGGAGGTAAGATCATCGCCAATACGGATGGTTTCGACACCAAGAACCTGCGCCTCGCCAATTATCCCGATGGCATCAATCCGCTGGAAGATGGCAGCCTCGGCAATTATGAGGTCACTAAAATAGATGTTACCAGGATGACGCGGGAAGCGTTGAAGGATATTGCCATGGGTACCAAGGAGAAGGACCGTGCCAAGAACATGTTTGTATTGGGCTTCCTCTACTGGATGTACAACCGTGATATGGAAAGTACCATCCAGTTCTTCAAAGATAAATTCGGGAAAAAGCCGGATATACTGGAAAGTAATATCCGCGTGCTGCAGGCAGGCTACAATTTCGGCGACACTACTGAAACGTTCACTACCCGCTTCCGTGTGGAGAAAGCGAAGATGGAGCCGGGCGTATACCGTTCTATCATGGGCAACCAGGCTTTGGCCTATGGACTAATTGCCGCCTCTCAAAAAAGCGGCCTGCCACTCTATCTCGGCTCTTATCCTATTACACCGGCATCGGATATCCTGCACGAATTGAGCAAGTATAAAGTCTTTGGTGTAAAGACCTTTCAGGCTGAAGACGAGATCGCCGCTATTACTTCTGCCATCGGTGCTTCGTATGGTGGCAGCCTGGGCGTTACTACCACCTCTGGCCCCGGTATGGCGCTCAAAGCGGAAGCGATGGGCCTCGCCGTCATGATGGAAATACCACTGCTTATCTGCGATATCCAACGTGGAGGCCCTTCTACTGGCTTACCTACCAAAACAGAACAAAGCGACTTGTTGCAGGCATATTATGGGCGCAACGGTGAATGTCCCATGCCCATCGTATCGGCATCCACGCCAAGCGATTGCTTCCCGGCTGTGTACGAAGCCGTGCGCATAGCTATACAACATATGACGCCCGTGATCTTCCTCAGTGATGGATATATTGCCAACGGTGCAGAGCCGTGGCGCTTTCCCAAGAGCGATGACCTGCCTCCGATCGAAGTGAAGTTCAAAACAGACCTGGGGCATCATGAAAATATATTCCAGCCTTACCTCCGCGACGAAAAGCTGGTACGCCCCTGGGCCATTCCCGGCACACCCGGACTGGAACACCGCATTGGTGGTCTGGAAAAACAAAACATTACCGGTAATGTGAGCTATGAGCCGGAGAATCACCAACTGATGGTAAAGATCAGGCAGGAGAAGGTAGACAAGATCGCTGATCATATTCCTGAGCAAAAGCTGGACAGCGGGCCTGACAGTGGCAAGCTACTGGTATTAGGTTGGGGTAGCACTTATGGAGCTATTAAAAGTGCTGTAGCAGAGTTACAGACTGAAGGGCATACAGTAAGCCACGCCCACCTGCGCTATATTCGCCCTTTCCCTAAAAACCTCGGAGATATAATTAAGCGCTTCGACCAGGTATTGATCCCTGAGATCAACAATGGTCAGCTCATCAAGATCATCCGCGACTTATATTTCATAGATGCCAAAGGCTACAACAAGATCATGGGTGTGCCTATCACCAAAACGGAACTGGTAATGAAGTTGCGTGAAATACTGGGAGCCATTAATTAGCTGGCTGCCGTAGTCTTGTCTGACAGGAAGAACGCAATACCAAATGCGATGATGGCTATGATCAATCCAAACATGAAGATATTATAGCTGATGCGCAGGAACTTGTATTTGCGCGCCAGTACCACGCCGAGGAAGTAAATATCCTTGATCATGCTGCTGTTGAGGTATTCGCTGTCTTTCATCATTTCCTTCATCGCCCAGTCGTACTCATGGAGCGACATATTGTAAAAGTTACCGAAGAACAGCAGGTTCACTTTCTTATTCTTGATGTCTTCTTCAGTGAAAGTACCCTTGGTAATATTGGGCCGGGTAGCCAGGATGGCGTATACCACAGCACTCAGACACACTACCAGCAGAATGATAGTGGGCGCAATGAATTCAGGATAGAATTGCAGCTTGCCCAGTAATACCGACACCATGATCGACATAACGATCGTATTTACCGAGATCATGATATTGGCCTTGCTGTCGGCCATCTGGCTCAGGTTCACATGGTTTTCGGACATGATGCGGAACATGGTAGCAATGCCCCGCTCTGTACGGCTGATTCTCGCCTTGTTCTCTTTGGCATTCTCCTTAGCTTCTGCTTTTACATCCACCTGACCAATGGGATCTTCCTTTTTTACCGCCAATGGTTTGGGAGCGGCGGCTGGTACTTCTTCCGGCTGGTCGTTGTCTTTGTTCTTATCCAGTAATTCCTGTAAATGTTGCTGTTTTACGGGCTGCAGGTTCTTCCGGGCGTAATCGGTAAAATACCGGTGCTGCTGCAGGAAGACGATATTCTTTTCGCGCCATTCTTTTTTGCTCAGCTTCTTATCGAACAGGGCATTCAACTCTTTGCGGAGCTGTTTGTTCTTTTCTTCGAAGGCGTCTGTACCGAGGTGAAACAGGTCGGCATCGCAGAGGATTTGCTCGGTGAGGTTCACCGGGCACTGGGGCCACTGGGTGGCCATGATGGAGTTGCCTACTTTTTCAATAGTGGCAGCGTCCACCTGGTGCTGTTGCAGAAAATCGGTGGCTACTTCTTTGCTTATTTTTTCATGGGAGCGGGCGGAGCCGCTGGAGTAACCTGTGTCGTGGAACCAGGCAGCGAGGAGCACCACCTGCCGGTCGTCGGCCGGTACTTGGTAATAGTCGGCCAGGAAAGTAGCAGCCTTCACTACATCCTTCGTATGGTCAATATTGTGAAACAGGAATGCCGGGCTGATACGGGTGGCAAAAAAGTGGGTCACAAAACGCTCTGTTTCCTGCAATAGTGATTGACTGTCCATTGACATACATGGGTTACTTTAACAGGTCTAAATTAAGCAATAAAAGATTGTATATTTAGAAGAATTAATTGTCAACTTTGCGGTATTAATTGCATCAACGATATGAAGTTCAGGTACGTTACCGGTTTGTTGTACATATTCATGTTTTCCTGTCTTACCGGCTGCAGCCGGCAGGGTAAATCTTTTGTGCCTGATATTCCAGGCTACTCTGCCACCAACCATCAGGTGATCATACTCGACAAGGAGCTGCTGGAAATATCGGGCATGTATTATTTACCTGATTCAAGGATTGCCGCTATCAACGATGAAGATGGTAAGGTATTCCTGATCAACAGCGCCAATGGTGATTATACCGTGACCAAGTTTGGCAGGAAGCGGGACTATGAAGATGTAGTGGCAGTGGGTGATTATTATTATGTGCTGGAAAGCAATGGTAATATTCATCGTGTACCCGTGGCCATGGCTAATACGGAAGAGGAATTCGAGTTTCCCCGGGAAAAGAAGATCGAGTTTGAAAGCCTGTATTATGATCCTTCCCTGCAAAAGCTGGTGCTCGTCTCCAAAGAGCAGCGGGAAACCAAGAAGGGAGTGATCACGTATACGTTCTCGATGGACAGCCTGCAGTTTTCAGACGATATATTATATGAAATACGCCGTAAGGATATCCATGCGCATATGAAGGACAACAATGCCGAGTTCAAACCTTCAGCGGCTGCTATCCACCCCGTGCTTAAAAAGCTTTTTATTCTTGCTTCTATAGGCAAGGCAATGATGCAATGCTCGCTGGACGGGAAAATAGAGGCTATCTGGCAACTGAACCCTGATCAATTCCCCCAACCGGAGGGGATCACTTTTGCTCCTAATGGTGATATGTTCATCTCCAATGAGGGGGTAAACGGAAAGGCTACTATATTACGATTTCCTTATACACCGGGAGTACCGGCAAAGTAGCACGGCTACTTGGTTTACACGTTGCAACGCCATCACTGAAAATTAAATAGCTAATAAAAAATCAACAGCAGGTCAAACTTGACGCAGCTTATTTTCACATAATTAAGACCTTCACTCTGTGAATATCCGTAACGAAGCATACAACAAAGCATTTGGCGCCAACCTTAAAAGATTGAGAACCGCCAAGAAACTCTCGCGCGAGGCACTGGCAGCCCAGGCAGGCATTGAACCCAAGCAAGTTTACAGGATCGAAGTAGGGGAAAGCAGCCCCACGATTGCTACTGTGGTTACCATCGCCACCGCCATGGGCATGCACCCCAAGAAGATGTTTGACTTTGAATTCGACTTTAAAGGTGGCGGTCTCCAGTAACTAAATAAGGAGGAATAAAAAATCCCGGCTATGGGTATAGCCGGGATGGAATGTTATGCTGATTCATTAACTGGTGAGGCTGGCAGACTTCTTATCGCCTTTCTTAGGCTCATCCTGTGTTTCTTCTTCAAGGTTGATCGCTACGCGCAACCCTTTCAGACCGCTCACGCCTTGCAATTCTTCGAGGTCAAACTTCTGGATCTCTCCTTTCAGTAATCCCTGGTTTTGCAGGAACTCGATGTACTCCATGTATTCCTGTGCTTCCTGTGGCTGTGAATATACGATGGCGATAGTGCCGGGCTGCGTAAGCCTTTCGTTCGAATCTTTCACGTGTACTTTGTCGATCCGCTTCTTGATGATCTCATAACGGATGTTGTAAGCGCCATCCACATCGAACTTGCGTTCTGCTGTGCGGAAGCTGATGGAGATCGGGTGGCTGTGCGCCAATATCAGCTGGCTCGTTTGCAGCCTCAACGGCAGTTCCTTTTCCAACTGATGGGTAAGGCGTGCTGCTTTGGCCAGCGTGCTCAGTTGCCAGATCTTCAGGTTCTTCAGGTAAAAGAAGTCGAACTTCTTATCCGGGCTGATGGACTGTCCGATGTAAATATTGAAATCCACCCCATCGGTCACAAACCGTTCGAAGTAATGGGGAAATATTTTCTGTGCAGCTTCCTGCTCTTTGTCGATGAACCGGGCTACTGCTGTATTAATAGTAGTAATGCTGTCCTCGTATTCCTTGCGGTGGTGGTATACCATTTCAACGGGCGAGTTGATCGCGTTAAAATACTTGTTGATCTCCTTGTTCAGGTTGGGCAATATGCTTTGCAGGTGTTTGAAGAGGTTGATCAATTCCACTTTCAGGAATTGCATGATGGCAATCTCTTCATCGGCAAACAGTATATTGGATACCGAGTGCGTGTATTTCTGCAGCTTGAAGGAGGTTTCATCCAGTAACGGGAAAGGATGTTCCTTACGGGCCAAAGCAATAATGTCTCTGGCCAGGTTCAACTGTTCCAACAGGTCGAGCTGGATGGCATTGTTACGCTCCACTGATGAGTTCCGGATATCGATGGCCCCATACATCGGGTACACGTTCTGGAAAACGATCGGCTCTATCTTCACCTGCTCTCCCTTGCTCTTGCGGGTCAGGTAGCGCAGGGCTTCTTCTGTAAATCTCCACTCTACAGCATCCTGTACGGCAGTGAACTGATCCTTGATCACGCGGTCTACCTGGTGGTCCAGGTTTTCCTGGCTCTTTTCCATGGCCAGTTTAAACAGGGGGATGGCTGGTTCTATTTTAGCGATATGCGCACCAGTGAAGGTGCCCGGTGTTTCGCTAACTACCAGCAGCACGCCCAACATATCGTGGTTGTCGGCAAACAAGGGTGCGATGATCGCGCTTTTGTATCCAAACTCGGCCAACATCGTGATGAAGGGGTAACGGATCACCATTTCATCATTGATATGCGGTATAAGCAGGGCCTGTTCTGTGGTCCTGAAGGCTTTCACCACGGCCTGATATATATATTGTAGCTGCTCGGGTGTAGGATCTTTCTTATTGGGAAGATTTGAACTCGTATATATCTCTGAAAGTACCAGGTGATTGTTGACCCGGAAGAATGGCTTGATAGCCGTATTGATACCGGGTAAGCCAATGAGGTTCTGCACCTGCTCCTGCAGTTCACGGAACACGTTGGAATCTGAAAAAGTATGCAGGTCGAGCAGGTGATTACGAATGCTGTTGAGCACTTCACGCTCTGTCACATCGCGCAAACGCAGCAACACCATGCCTTCAAATTCAAACAGCGACAGGGGTAATATATCCATCAGTGACGACAGCGGCATTACATCTGTTACTTCATGGTTATGCGCATTGCAATCGATGTTGAGCTTGGGCAGATCGCCTTTTGTTCTTACATCGATAAAGCGGGAGTCCAGTTCCAGTTCCATGTACGTCTCCAGTCCGGTCGCTTCATCTTTATAGTTATATACCGTAGTTATAACGTCATTATTAATATTGGCATTGAAGAAGCGATTCAGGATCATCTGGTAGGCTCCTTCCAGTTTTTCCTGGATTACCTTTTCGTCGGTAGCACAATCGGGTGCTTCGATATGAGTACCATCGGCACTCATAAAATCCTGTTGCATCTTGGCGGAAGCATGGAACATTCTGTACTGAAATGGCACTGCCGCTCCGTACAGGTCATCTTTTTCCGAAAATGTAACTGGAAATACCGTAGCCATCAATTGATCGATCAGCACGCGATGCTTATCAAGTAGCTCAAGATCGTGGATAGGTTTCAATAATTCGGGGTACTGATATACTCTGTCGAGCAGTTCTTTATACCACTGTCCGATTCCCTTCCGTCCCTCTTTGACCGTTTTCTCCAGTGCCCTGATCAGCGGAACGAATGACAGGGCCGAGGTAATAGTGAAATTATATGTAGAATTTTTTTCCATTTAAATGCTTTTGTTTTTCTGGCTTATACTTGTTTCTATTCAGGTAGACGGTTCAAGGGGTAGGATATTTTGCAAAAGTATCTCTTTTTCTATGGCTGGCTTATCCCCGGTAGTGGGGTATTTTTAATCGTGCATTAATAACATGGGTAGACAGGTAAA
>JAGIBF010000098.1 GCA_017744515.1 Niastella sp. | reverse complement strand
GACAAAACGGTTATGAGTTATTTCAATTCTTCTTTTAAAAATTTAGCGGTATGGCTTTCTTTTACTTTCAGGAGGTCTTCGGGCGTGCCTTCGAATAGTATTCTGCCACCGCCGTCTCCTCCTTCCGGCCCAATATCTATGACATGATCGGCTACCTTGATCACATCCATGTTGTGCTCGATCACCAATACTGTGTTGCCTCTGTCGACGAGCTTGTATAATACATCCAACAGGTGTTGGATATCTTCAAAGTGTAATCCGGTCGTTGGTTCATCGAGGATGTAAAAGGTTTTGCCCGTATCTTTTTTAGACAGCTCTGTAGCCAATTTAACGCGCTGTGCTTCGCCTCCGCTTAGTGTTACGGCGCTTTGACCCAAGGTAATGTATCCCAATCCTACTTCTCCCAGCACTTTTATCTTGCGATAGATATAGGGTACGTTCTGGAAGAACTCTACCGCATCTTCTACTGTCATGTCCAATACATCGCTGATCGATTTTCCTTTGTATCGTATTTCCAGTGTTTCGCGGTTGTAGCGTTTGCCCTGGCATTTTTCGCAAGGGACGTATACATCGGGCAGGAAGTTCATTTCTATCACGCGCATGCCTCCACCTTCACAGACCTCACAGCGACCGCTTTTGACGTTGAAGGAAAAGCGTCCTGCATTGTAACCCCTGATCTTAGCTTCAGGCACAGATGCAAACAATGTCCGTATGTCAGTAAAGAAACCACAATAGGTGGCCGGGTTACTACGGGGTGTGCGACCAATGGGGCTTTGGTCTATCTCTATTACTTTATCTACATGCTCCAGCCCTTTTACGCTCTTGTACTCCAAAGGGGTCATTTTGGAGTTGTAGGCATGTTTGCTCAATATCGGGTATAGGGTTTCATTGATGAGTGTAGATTTTCCGCTGCCGCTAACGCCCGTCACGACTATCAGTTTTCCGAGCGGAAATTTCGCGTCTACATTTTTCAGGTTATTCCCTTTTGCTCCTTTTATTTCCAGGAATTTGCCGTTGCCTTTGCGCCGCTCTTTGGGCACTGCAATGGCGCGGTGTCCATTGATATAGGATGATGTGAGTGTATCCAGTTTCAGGAGTGCTGCCGGATCTCCCTGGGCCACTACCCTACCGCCATGAAATCCTGCTTTAGGTCCTATGTCTACCAGGTGGTCGGCGGCCAGCATAATGTCTTTGTCATGTTCTACTACCAGCACACTGTTGCCAATGTTGCGCAGGTTCTTCAAAGCTTCTATCAGCCGCATATTGTCGCGCTGGTGGAGTCCGATGCTGGGCTCATCTAATATATAAGTAATGCCTTGTAATTGTGAGCCTATCTGTGTGGCCAGTCTGATGCGCTGTGATTCTCCTCCGCTCAGGGTGCGGGATGCACGGTTCAATGTGAGGTATGTTAACCCGACATCCAACAGGAATTGCAGACGTTCGCGTATTTCTTTGAGTACGTCTTTGGCTATTGCGTTTTGTTTATTGCTCAGGCGGCTTTCTATACCTGTAAACCATTTCATTAGTTTATCGAGGTTCAACTCGCTGAGTTCTGAAATGTTTTTCTCGTCTACTTTAAACCAAAGGCTTTCTTTCTTCAGGCGTGCTCCATTGCAGGAGGAGCATACTTTCAGTTCCATGAACTGTTCTACCCAATCGCGCAAGGCATCTGTATTGCCGCCCGCAAACCAACGTTTCAACTGTGGTATTACGCCTTCGTATTCTGTTTGGTATAAGGGGCCGCCGGTAGCTGTTTCGTCAAAATCAAATTGTTCTTCTTCCCCTGGTGGTGTCTCGTTGCCGTATAGCACCAGGTTCAATGCTTTTTTGGGTAGGTCTTTCACCGGTACATCAAGGCTGAATTTGTTCTTCTTACCTAATTGCTGCACTTGTTTAAATACGTGCGCATCGCGTTCAGCGCCAAGGGGTACGATGGCTCCTTCATTGATCGAGAAGTTCTTATCGGGGATAATGGCCTCCATGCTGATCTGGTATACATTGCCCAATCCTTTACACACCGGACAGGCTCCATAGGGGCTGTTGAATGAAAAGCTATTGGGTGATGGTTCTTCGTAGCTGATCCCGCTGTCTTCGCACATCAGCAATTTGGAGTACTGTATGACAGCATTCTCTTTCAATCCTTCGACGTGCAGGAACATAAGGTCTTTACCTACCTGTAATGCTTTCTGCACGCTCTGACTTAAACGGACACGCATATCATCTGTAACCGGGAGACGATCGATCACTACTTCGATATCGTGTATCTTATACCGGTCTACCTGCATCTTGGGTGCGAGGTCTTTTATCTCGCCATCGATGCGGGCTTTCAGGTATCCTTTTTTGCGAATGTCTTCAAAGAGTTCGCGGTAATGTCCTTTCCGTCCACGGATCAACGGCGCCAGTACTGTTATCTTTTTATTCCTGAATTTTTTGAATACATTGTCTACAATCTCTTCTTCGCTGAACTTCACCATCTTCTTACCCGTGTTGTAGCTGTAAGCTTCTCCTACACGGGCATATAATAGCCGCATAAAGTCGTACACTTCTGTGATCGTTCCTACTGTTGAACGGGGATTTTTGTTGGTGGTCTTTTGTTCGATGGAGATAACCGGTGAAAGACCCGTGATCTTATCTACTTCGGGACGTTCCATATCGCCAATGAACTGGCGGGCATAGGCGCCGAAGCTTTCCATATACCTGCGTTGTCCCTCGGCATAGATGGTATCGAATGCCAGTGATGATTTACCACTGCCACTGATACCCGTAATTACGACCAGTTTATTTTTTGGTATACTAATGTCAATGTTCTTGAGATTATGTACCCGCGCTCCAAACACTTCAATTGCATCGTGAGATGCTTTGCTGCCGGTTTGTCCGTTTTCTGCCGGCACTGCCTTTTTTTTCGCCATATTATTTTTTGGGAAGGGTGCAAAGATAAGAACAAATGCCAGACTGAATGGTTGACGGGTCGTATGAGGATTTTCTTTCTCATTTTCAGGCAGATATGGCAGTTTTTTGTATTGTGGTATAAAGTTTGAAAGGGCTGTTGCGGATTATTTACATAAAACAAATGTCATGAAACCACTTCAAAACACCCTCACAGCAATCTTAGCAACTGCCATATTATTAGGCGGTTGTAAAAGCATGAACAAGACTCAGAAAGGCGCCGTAATAGGTACAGCCGGCGGTGCAGCAGCCGGTGCAATTATTGGTAAAGCGGCAGGTAATACTGCCCTGGGCGCTATTATTGGTGCTACTGTTGGCGGCGTAGGCGGCGCTTTAATAGGTAAAAAAATGGACAAACAAGCAAAGGAAATCGAGAACAGGGTTCCGGGCGCGAAAGTTGAACGTGTAGGCGAAGGTATCGTAGTAGAGTTCAGTGAAAAGATATTGTTTGGGTTCGATAAATCCGATCTGTCTGCTTCTGCTGAAGGCAACCTGGACAAGTTGGTTACTATTCTGAAAGAATATCCTGATACTGATATTGAAGTTCAGGGCCATACCGACAGCAAGGGTTCTGACTCTTATAACCAGGGATTGTCGGACAGAAGGGCTGGCGCCGTATCTACTTATTTGCGTAACCGCGGTATCAGTGGTGGCCGTATTACCACGAAGGGTTATGGCGAAAGTGCTCCTGTAGCTTCCAATGATACTGAAGCTGGCCGCGCTCAAAACCGCCGTGTAAACTTCCTGATCACCGCAAATGACAAGATGAAGCGAGATGCTAATAAGGAAGCTCAAAGCGGTAACTAATATAATTTCTTAATCAATGTACCCCATACGCTAAACCACATAGAAAAGTCTCTTTTAATCAAAATCAATAGCAAATGAAAACGAAAGTAGTTGCACTTATCTCTGCGTGTGTTTTAGGTTCTTTTATTTCTCAGGCTCAAAGCACGACTGTTTCTTCAGGAGGTACTACGTTTGGCATTCGTGCCGGTGTTAACTTCCAAAATCTGAATGGCAAGTTCGCAGGGGTTGATATGGAAAACAAGTTAAAAGCAGGATTCAATGTTGGTGTGAACGCTGAAATACCGCTTGCTGATGAGTTTTACATTCAGCCTGGTTTGTTGTTTACAACTAAAGGTGCCAAAGCGGATGATGACGCGGATAATGGAAAGATCAACATCAATTATCTTGAATTGCCGGTAAACTTTCTGTACAAACCTGTATTGGGTACCGGTAAATTGTTGCTTGGCTTTGGCCCTTATGCTGGTTACGCAATAGGTGGAAAGATCAAATCTGATGACGGAGACATGGATCTCAAGTTTGAGAAAAGTGTCAGCACTCCCCTCCAGGCGATATATACATTCCGCCGTTTCGACTTTGGCGCTAATTTGCTGGCGGGTTATGAGTTCAACAACAAGTTGTCTTTTCAACTGAATGCTCAACTTGGTCTTACTAATATCAGTCCTGAAATTACCGGCACTGATGCTGATGATTACAAAACCAAGAACACCGGTTTTGGTGTGTCTTTGGGTTATCGTTTCTAACAGGTGCTGTAATAAACCTTATATATCGATGGAAGGCTGCCTCGTCAGGGGCAGCCTTCTTTTCTTATACAGTTACCTATATTTTAATAACTTATAGCTGTGTATACTCTCTTTTTGAAAGAAAATTTGGAAATTTATTTCCGCGTTATATCTTTGCACCAGTTCTTTTTACATCTCTTATCAAGAAAGGCTGAGGGAAATGGCCCTATGAAGCCTTGACAACCTGTCACGCTACCAAGCGCGATAAGGTGCCACGTCCAGCCCATGCAAATGGGACAGATAAGTCAGATCAATAGCTTCTACAATACTGTAACAACATATTCGAAAAGCTCTTCTGACTCATCGGAAGAGCTTTTTTGTTGCCCTCCCCTGAAGGATAAGCTGCAAAATATCTTCCGAAGAACATCTCTTGATAAGTGCTGTCGCAGAACACTGTCTAATCACAACATTTAACATCGTTCACGATCTCTTGAAGTGGATCAGAACAAAAAACTGTTTAATCATGCAAGCGACAACACAACTCATTCACAGCATTCCTGTAGATCCTTTAACCGGCGCGGTATCTGTGCCTATTTATCAGACTTCTACTTTCGTACAGGATGCGCCTGGTGTAAACAAGGGTTATGATTATGCCCGCAGCGGCAACCCCACGCGTGCTACACTTGAAAGCCTGTTGGCTAAACTGGAAGGTGGCGAAGTGGGTCTTGCTTTCAGCAGTGGTCTGGCTGCTATCGATGCTATTGCCAAGTTATTGAAAGCCGGTGATGAAATCGTGGCGGTGGATGATATCTATGGCGGCGCCTATCGCTTGTTTACGCAAGTATATGAGCAATTTGGTATCACTATCAATTTTGTAGACACTTCCGATCCTGAAAAGGTTTTTAATGCCATCACGCCTAAAACGAAATTGATCTGGCTGGAAACGCCTACTAATCCTACGTTGAAGATCTCCGATATCGAGGCTATTGCTAAAATCGCTAAGGCGAACAACTGTTTACTTTGCGTGGATAATACTTTTGCTTCACCGGCCTTACAAAAGCCTCTTTCGCTGGGAGCTGATATTGTAGTGCATTCTGCCACCAAATACCTGGGTGGTCATAGCGACCTGATCGCTGGTGCGGTTGTAACTAAAGACAAAGCGCTGGGTGACAGGATCAAATTTATCCAGAATGCGTGTGGTGCTATCCTCGCTCCTTTCGACAGCTGGCTGGTGATCAGGGGCATCGAGACGCTGCACCTGCGTCTGCGCCAACATTGCGCAACTGCGCAAGAAGTAGCTGAATTCCTGGAAAAACATCCTGCGGTTGATAAGGTGTTCTATCCCGGTTTGAAATCCCACCCCAACCACGATATAGCTAAAAAGCAATCCAAAGGTTTTGGCGGTATTGTATCCTTCAGCCTGAAACTGGATACTTTGGAAGCGGCTACTGCTTTTGCTACTTCCACTCAACTATTCAAACTCGCTGAAAGTCTGGGTGGTATCAAGAGCCTGGTAAGTCACCCCGCAACTATGACGCATAAATCCATCCCCGCCGAGAAGCGCAGGAACGCCGGCGTATCTGACAGTCTTATCCGGCTGAGTATTGGTCTTGAAGAGGCAGAGGACCTGATCCATGACCTGCAAGTGGCGCTGGACGGCATTAATGAATTTGCAGCAAAGGCTTTACAACAAGAAGTAGCATAATCAAATAAACATAACCTTAAATCATCATGGCTACGGAAGCAGTCAAAGAGGCAGTAAAGACTTACAAGGATATCGACAGTAGTTTGCTGGTTGCTATCCCCAACCCTACGAACCAGGCTTACGAGATCAAGATCAAAATTCCCGAATTCACATTTTTGGGGGTGAAAGAACAGCCTGATTTTGCCGTTATTTACCTGACTTTTTATCCTAAGAAGACCATCATAGAGCTGAAGTCTTTCAAGTATTATGTTTTCCAATTGAGGAATATCGTGGTATCGTATGAGCGACTGATCAACATTATTTATGATGATTTGTTAAAGGTGTACGATCCGGAAAGGCTGCGCCTGGTGATGATATGCAATCCCCGTGGCGGTATCAGCTCCAAGGTGACGATCGATTCTGACTGGAAGTCAAGGGGTGGTCAGGAGAAATTCAACGACTGGCAGATCATTGAAGACGAGTGGTCTGTAAGTATGTAATACAGGAAATTATACGGCGATTGCCGGTGCAATATGTTTTGACAAGCGCCCTGCGACAACCCTTCGACAGGCTCAGGGTGACAGCAATTCAGGGTGGCAGCAATTCAGGGTGACATATAATGACAACAACAACAAATTAACAGTTCAGGAACAAAAAAATCGCATTAAGTACATGGAAGCTCACAAACAGTTAACGATCGGTTTATTCGGTTTTGGTGTAGTAGGTGAAGGTTTGTATAAAGTGTTGCAACAAACCCCTTCACTAAAGGCCTCTATCAAGAAGGTATGTATCAAGAACCCCGGCAAGAAAAGGGAAGCGCCCGCAGACTTATTTACTACTGATAAGGATGTTTTGCTCAATGACCCCGAGATCAATGTGATCGTTGAGGTGATCAATGAATCGGAGCCGGCTTTTGAGATCGTATCAACTGCGTTGAAAGGTGGTAAGGATGTGGTAAGTGCCAGCAAAAAGATGATCGCGGAACACTTGCCTGAGCTACTGGGGTTACAACAAAAGACTGGTCGCTCTTTCCTGTATGAAGCGGCTGCCTGTGCTTCCATCCCCGTGATCCGCAACCTGGAAGAGTATTATGACAATGACCTGCTTCATTCTATCAAGGCTATTGTGAATGGTTCTACCAACTTCATCCTCACTAAGATGTTCGAGGATAAGCTGGGTTACCAGGAGGCTGTTCTCCTTGCTCAACAACTGGGCTTTGCAGAAACTGATCCTTCTCTCGATGTGGAGGGCTACGACGCCGTGAACAAATGGGCTTTCCTGCTCACGCACGCTTACGGCATTGTTGAACCTATAGACAGCATTGTTTTCAACGGTATCCAGAATATCCAAGGCAGTGATGCTACTGTTGCTGCTGAAAAGCACTTCGACATCAAGCTCGTAGCGCAGGCCAAGAAACTACAGAATGGTAAGGTGGCTGCTTTCGTGCTGCCTCAGTTTATCAAACATGATGATCACCTTGCGTTTGTAAAGAATGAATATAATGGCGTAGTGATCGAGAGTGGTTTTGCTGATAAGCAATTTTTCTATGGCAAGGGTGCGGGCAGTTTCCCCACTGCTTCTGCTGTATTGAGTGATCTTTCGGCGCTGCGTTATCAATATAAATACGAGTATAAAAAACTTTATCACCACACACCGCAGGAGCTCAACACTGATTTCTATATCCGTGTGTATGTGAGCTTCGATGACTGGAAGTTTATCCCTAAAGACAAATTCGAGTGGATTGAAGAATGGCATGCTGAAACTGACCGTAAATACCTGGTTGGTGTGTTACCGTTTAAAGAGCTGCGTGATAACAGCTGGTGGAAGGAGAATAATACTTCTCTCATTCTTTCTCCGGAAGCTATTATCGAGGATGTGGAGATCCGCAAACTGAAGAAGAAAAGCCTGGAATTGGCCGGGATAATATAGTTTTTTGTTCGTCTGTTTTTTGTTGTTGTATTAGCATGAAAAACGAAAGCCCTCCCGTTTCTGCGGGAGGGCTTAGTTATTTTACAGCGATTGCTGAATATACGTTGGTACTATTGTATCAAAATGAACGCGCCAGATACGCTTTCAGGGCCTCGTATTCCGGCTCTATGATTTCGCTTTGCTTATGCAGGACCATCATACTTTGTACCGCCGGCGGTAAAGGTATAGCCTTGCCTATCACCGGTTCCACCGCATCGTAGAACTTAACCGGGTGGGCTGTTTCGAGGAACATACCTTTTTCCCCGGGATGCAGGGCCAGGTAGCGCTGCAGAGCGAGGTAGCCCACTGCTCCATGTGGATCGGGCAGGTAATTGTATTTTTCAAATATTGTTTTGATCGTGGCTTTTGTTTCTTCGTCGGTGATGCTGTAGCTGCTCAATATATTCTTCAAAGCGCCGAACTCCTGGTGAAATAGTTCCAGCACGCGTACAAAGTTGCTCGGGTTGCCTACATCCATGGCATTGGAGAGGGTAGGTACTGCTTTTTTAGGTTCGTATTTCCCTTTTTCAAGGTAATGTGTTACCACATCGTTGGCATTGCAGGCTGCTATAAAATGTTTTACCGGCAATCCTGACCGGTGGGCCAACAGGCCTGCGCAGATGTTACCAAAGTTGCCGCTGGGCACACAGATAACTGGTGGATTGTTCTTATCGGCCCATTGCTTATAGGCCAGTGCATAATAGAATTGTTGTGGTAACCAACGAGCCACATTAATCGAGTTGGCCGAAGTGAGGAACAGTTTGCTGGTAAGCGAGGCATCTACAAAGGCTTGTTTTACCAGCTGCTGGCAATCATCAAAGCTTCCTTTTACTTCTAATGCATGTATGTTCTTACCCAGTGTGGTCAACTGTTTTTCCTGCACGCTGCTTACTTTGCCGGAAGGATATAAAATGACCACCTCTACTCCGGGCACATCATAGAACCCATGTGCCACTGCCCCGCCCGTGTCGCCGGAGGTAGCCACCAGCACTACCACTTTTTCTTTGCGTTCGCGGGCAAAGTATCCCAGGCACCGGCTCATAAATCGCGCTCCTACATCTTTAAAGGCCAGTGTAGGGCCATGAAATAATTCCAGTGAGTAGATATCTTCCTGCACTTTTACCAATGGGATCGGGAAGTTGATCGTCTCTCCTATTATGCGTTGCAGCTCGCTGTCGGGCATGGTGCCAGCCACGTATGGCTTAATGAGCTGGTAAGCGATCTCCTCATCGGAAAATTGAGTGATGTTTTCAATGAGTGATTTATCTAAAGCCGGAATGGTTTCCGGGAAGTAGAGTCCTTTATCTGGCGCCTGTCCTCTAATGGTAGCTTCTTTAAAGTCTACATCGGGGGATTGTTTGTTTAGGCTGTAGTATTTCACTGTTCTGTTTTTAATTGTGTTGCCCCTATGGGGCAAAAAACCTTTTGTTGGTTATTCCTACAAAGCTGTAGCCCCTACGGGGCATGCTCTTGAGTCGTTCAGCTGATACTATCATAGGTTATCAGTATCGACAACCTGTACGCCTTCGTAGCTGATGGTAGTTACGTAGGTTTTGAAATCGATGCCCAGCTTTACGTACACTTCGGTCATTACGTATTCTACCTGGCGGGCAGTACTTTCTTCTTTGCTCAGCATGAAGATAGACGGTCCAGATCCTGATATGCCACCTCCCAATGCGCCGGCTTCTTTGCTGTGTTTCTTTACTTCATCGAATCCCGGTATCAATATGCTGCGCACCGGCTCGATGATCACATCTTCCAGTGAGCGACCGATGAGCCCATAATCGTTCTTCATAAACCCTGCCACCAATCCGGCGATATTACCCCATTGTTTGATCGCATTTTTCAGCTGTACTTCTTTCCTCAATATCTGACGGGCATCTGCTGTTCTGACTTCTATCTGGGGGTGTACGACAGTGACATATAATGGTGGGGCTGTCAGCTGTACGATGTCCAAAGGGAAGATGGAACGTATCAGGGTTATTCCTCCATAGATGGCCGGTGCAATGTTATCCGCATGTTTTACACCGCTCGCTACCTTCTCACCATTCATGGCAAAGCGTACCAAATCTTCTTTGGAAAAGGGATTGCCGAGCAGGTAGTTGGCAGCCACTACTATGCCTGCTGAACTGGCAGCGCTGGACCCCAACCCACTGCCGGGCTTTATACGCTTATCGATGGTGATATCAAATCCCACCGGTTCTTTCACTTCTTCCAGCAGGGCCAGCAAGGCAGCTCCTGCCACATTCTTTTCGGGCTCTACCGGTAGTTGGTACCCATCGGTGTGTTGTATTACAATGCCTGGCTCATCACGCAGGCCTACAGTCATGAGGTCTTGTGGACGATGGAGGGCCATTCCCAATACATCGAATCCGCAAACAAGGTTGGCTACAGTGGCCGGTGCAAATACTTTTACTTTCTTCATACATTCTTATGATTGGTTGCAGGCTTCGACAAGCTCAGTCCCGCGGAGCGGGATAAACTCTGACATTCGTTTGTTAATGTGCCCCTCTTATGATATCTGCAAATACACCTGATGCCGTTACTTCTGCGCCGGCACCGGCTCCTTTTATCACTAATGGTTGTTCGACATAGCGATTTGTGTAGAACAGTACCACGTTGTCTTTTCCATACAGGTGGTACAGGTCGTGTTGGGGATCGATGTGTTGTAGCCCCACTGCTGCTTTGCCGTTCTCGTAGCTCGCCACAAACTTCAGTTTCTTTCCTGCTTTCACTGCCTGCTCATAGATCTCTTTAAAATGGTCTTCCTGCTTTTCCATTTCTGCATAGAAGTCTGCTACGCTGCCTTTCATGCAGGAGGGTGGCATAAAGGTATTGTTGGTGATGTCGTCCATCTCCAGTCTTTCTCCGCTTTCGCGGGCCAGGATCATGATCTTGCGCATTACATCGGTGCCGCTGAGGTCGAGGCGTGGGTCGGGCTCAGTGTAGCCTTCATCCTGCGCCTGTTTTACAACTGTTGCAAAGCTTTTCTCGCCGTTGTAATTATTGAATACAAAGTTGAGGGTGCCGCTCAATACTGCCTGTATGCGGTTTACCGTGTCGCCGCTGCGCAGCAAGTCGTTGAGGGTTCCGATCACCGGCAGTCCTGCTCCTACATTGGTTTCGAACAAGAAGGATGCATTAAATTCGCGGGCCAGGTCTTTTAGTCTTCTGTAATATGCGTAGGCCGATGAGCAGGCTACTTTATTGCAAGCCACTACTGAAATGCTTTTTTCCAGCAGTCGTTCATAAATCTGTGCTACACGGTCGTTGGCTGTAACATCTACAAATACAGAGTTGCGGAGGTTGAAGGAACGGGCAACGTTTATGAACTCGTCCAATTCCATTGGATATCCTGCTTCCAGCTCTTCTTTCCATTTACCGAGGTTGATGCCTTCTTCTTTAAAGATCATCTTGCGGCTATTGGCTATTCCTATTATTCGTACCTGCAAGCGTAGTTGCTCCTGCAGCCAGCTTTGTTGTTGTTGTAATTGAGAGAGTAATTTGCTACCTACATTACCGGCACCGGCAATAAAGAGGTTTACCTGTTTGTAGGTTGTTTCAAAAAACTCTTCGTGCAATACGTTGATGGCTTTTTTTACATCGCGGGCTGCTATTACGGCCGAGATATTCTTTTCGGATGAGCCTTGTGCGATGGCGCGTATGTTGACGCCGTTGCGTCCAATAGCGCCAAACATTTTTCCGCTTACGCCGGGATGACTCTTCATGTTATCGCCTACTAACGCTACAATCGATAATCCCACCTCTACTACTAACGGGTCGACTTTGCCGGTCTCAATTTCGTAGGCGAAGGCTTTGTTGACTACCGCTTCTGCTTCTGCCACGTGCGCTATATCGATGCCCACGCAAATTGAATGTTCGGAGGAGCCTTGTGTGATCAGTATCACGTTGATCTCTTCGCTGGCCAAAGCTTCAAACAGTCTTTTTGAAAATCCGGGTATGCCTACCATGCCGGGACCTTCGAGGCTCAACAGGGCTATGTCGTTGATGCTGGTGATGCCGCGGATGTTGTTGCCGTTCCTTTTCGACACTTCACTTTCAATGACAGTGCCGTGTGCATCGGGTTCAAAGGTGTTCTTGATCCATACCGGTATGTTTTTTTTCATGACCGGCTGTATGGTGGGCGGGTATATTACTTTGGCTCCGAAGTGTGATAGCTCCATTGCCTCCTGATAGGAGATGTGCGGAAGGGCTTTTGCGTTGGGCACCACTCTTGGGTCGGCAGTCATCATACCGCTTACATCTGTCCATATTTCCAACACTTTTGCGTCCATTGCACTCGCATAGATAGCAGCAGTATAATCTGACCCTCCGCGACCAAGGGTAGTGGTAAGTCCTGCCGGGTTGGATGCAACAAATCCTGGCACTACAAATAGTGCTTCCGGTGCTGCTGCAAAATAATTGCGTATATTATTATCGGTTACTGCAAAATCAACGGCAGCAAAGCTGTGGTTGGAGTCGGTAATGATCAATTCTCTTGAATCTTTCCAGGCTGCTTCTGCTCCTACTGCTTTCAGGCGGGCAGTTACTATTTGTGATGAGATGAGTTCTCCATAGCTTACGATGCGATCGCGTGTACGATCGGACAGTTCTCCGAGGAGGAATACGCCGTTGCAGATGTCTTCTATTTCATTGCACCGTTGTTTTACCCAACTCAGGATGCTGCTTTGTTTAGCCACCGGCACCAATACTTTCACTGCCTCGATATGCCGGTGTTCTATTCCGGTCAGTACTTCTTTGTAGGATTCGTCGGCTATAGCGGCCAGTGCGCCTGCTTTCAACAGGCTGTCGGTGACACCGCCAAAGGCTGATACTACTACAATTGTTTTATCGTGCTGTATTGCTTTTTGTACTATGGCTACTACTTTGTTGATATTGTCGGCATTGGCTACTGAGGTACCGCCGAACTTTAAGACCTGCATATCGTTTATGATTAGTTGATGAAGATTTGAATGTAAAAAGATATACCTTTTCCCGGTATGATCAGCTTTGGAGCCCAAATGGTAATATGGAATTGTACAACCCTTAGCGGGTTGTTGTAATAGTAGACGTTGTTGTAGCTGTGGTAGCTACTGTAGATGTAGAAGAAATGATATGGTGTTGCTGCTGTGCCACTATTAATGGATGATCAAATATACACTTTTATCCGATAACAAGTGTTAGTTTCGGAAAAATGTCTATTGTTTGTGTAGAGTAACGACTCGTGAGAAGTGAAAGGTAAGATGTGAGAATAGTATTGAACTGTGGACTACCTGAAGCTTTTGACAGAGGCCGAGGGGCGCAGCAGACGCCTGAAGCTGTTTTTGTCTTGTTGATTTTTCATCGTACTTTCATTGCCCAATTTGTGTTGCTGCTTGCTTATATGTATCAATTGATTATTGCTTAAATTATTTCCCATATGGACCACCAGTCGACAAGAGGACTGCAGCAATTCAAGAATTTTGTTGGTATCAAATTCCAGCTCTACAACAGTCTTTTTACTTCTCTCCCTTTTCATCGTATCGAGAAAACAGGTATCCTGTTATCCTTATTATTAAATAATTGCGAAGAGGGTTACAAGCATAAGTTAAGTCCTACACAGATCATCGAGGAGTTTTTTGAAAAGCATACCATTTATCAGAAAGATCAGGACCGGTGTGACCTTCTGTTCCGGTTTATCCAGTACGTGGAAAGGCAGGTAGTATTGTTCGATGCGCTGGAGGATGCTTCTTTCCGTGAGGTGCAGGACATGAATGGTATCGGTACTTTGAAGTACCTGGAATCGGAGGTTATCCAGGAGGGCGCGCAGGATAGGTTGGCTGAAAAGCTCCGGAATTTTTCCATCCGAATGGTGCTTACCGCCCACCCTACTCAATTTTATCCGGGTTCTGTGTTGGGTATTATCAATGATCTATCGAAAGCGCTGGCTGACAACAATACCAGCCAGATCAATATGTATCTGCAACAGCTGGGTAAAACGCCTTTTTTCAAGAAGCAGAAGCCAACGCCTTATGATGAGGCTATCAGCCTCGTATGGTATCTTGAAAATGTGTTCTATCCTGCTGCCGGCCGCATTGTGAGTTTCCTGAAGAATCAGTTCCCGCAAGCGGTGCCTGATAATAACCCGATCATTACCATGGGTTTCTGGCCGGGTGGCGACCGTGATGGTAATCCGTTTGTAACTGCCGATACTACCATGAAAGTGGCCGACCTGCTGCGTGGCAGTATTATCAAATGTTATTACCTGGACGTGCGCAGGCTTAAGCGCCGCCTTACTTTCAAAGGCATCGATACCATCCTGGCAGAATTGGAAAAGCAGCTTTATGATAACATTTTCATTCCGGGCCAACGTACTGCGCTTACCAAGCAGGGTATCCTGGGTGAATTGTATAAGATCAAAGAAATCCTCACTTATCAGCATAATGGATTGTTCCAACACCTGGTAGAAAGCCTGATCAATAAGATCCAGGTTTTTGGTTTGCACTTCGCTTCGCTGGATGTAAGGCAAGAGAGTACTGTACATAATACCGTGCTGGAAGCGATAGCTTCGAAAGAAAAGCTGCTGCCCGGTAATTACGCTTCTTTACCGGCTGCTGAAAAGATCAAGTTGCTCACCAATATCAGTGGTTCTGCGAATGCAGAGCTTTATGAGGGTGTGATCAAGGATACGCTGCAGAGTATTACTGCGATCAGGAATATTCAAGAGTATAATGGTCCGGAAGGATCTAATCGTTATATTATCAGTCAATGCAACAGTGCGCTGAACCTAATGGAAGTGTTTGGCTTGTTCTTATTGAGTGGCTGGAGCAAGGATACGCTGGACATCGATATTGTGCCGCTTTTCGAGACCATCGATGACCTTCAAGGTGCCGCTGAAATCATGGAGTCATTGTATAAGAATGACGTTTACAGTCAGCACCTGAAGCGCCGTAACAAGCGCCAAACCATCATGCTGGGCTTTTCTGACGGCACGAAGGATGGTGGCTACCTGATGGCCAACTGGAGTATTTATAAGGCTAAAGAGGAGCTTACCAGCGTATCGAGAAACTATGGTATCGATGTCGTGTTCTTCGATGGCCGTGGTGGTCCTCCCGCCCGTGGTGGTGGTAAAACGCATAAGTTCTATGCGTCGATGGGTAATAATATTTCGAATGAGGAAATCCAGCTTACTATTCAGGGTCAAACTGTAAGTTCCAATTTCGGCACCGTCGATTCTGCTCAGTTCAATATCGAGCAATTGCTGAATGCTGGTATCTCAAATCATCTTTTTTCTGCACGGGAGAAGACGTTGCAACAGGAAGATGAGGTGTTGCTGAAGGAGCTGGCTGATGAAAGTCTTAAGGCTTATATTCAGCTAAAAAACCACCCCGATTTCCTAAATTATTTATCGCATATCAGTCCGCTGAAGTTTTACAGCGAAACGAATATCGGCAGCCGCCCGGCCAAACGGGGCAGCTCGTCCAAGCTTGCTTTAAAGGATCTGCGCGCCATTCCTTTCGTGGGAGCCTGGAGCCAACTGAAGCAAAATGTGACCGGTTATTATGGCGTGGGCATGGCTTTGCAGGCTTTGGATAAGAGCGGTAAGCTACCTGCCATCAAGCAGCTTTATAAAAACTCGCAGTTCTTCAAGACGCTCATCGACAACTGTGAGATGGCCATGAAGAAATGCTTTTTCCCACTGACTGAATATCTGTCTAATGACGCCCGTTACGGGGAGATATGGAACATGATCTTCCACGAATATGAGCTGACCAAGAAGTATATTTTCCAGCTTTCGGGCAAGAGTGAACTGATGTTCGACTATCCAGTGGAGCAACTGTCTATTCAAACGCGTGAAAGGATCGTTCTGCCGCTTACTACGATTCAGCAGTATGCCATGACGCGCATCCGCCAATTGGAAGAGCAGCAGGCGCCTGCCGGCCACAAAGAGATATTCGAAAAACTCGTCATTCGTTGTTCGTTTGGGATTATCAATGCGGGTAGGAATTCTGCTTAGAGGAGTTCAGATTCGAGCGTTTGGAGTTAAGATCAGCATATTAGCAATATTTATATAAAATAAAAGAAGGCGCAGAGGATTTCCCTTTGCGCCTTTTTGTATTAAGTAAGTGTCATTTTTTAAAAGTGAGACACCGGTCGCCCGGTGCCTCTCATTCTTAACAAAACAACACTAAACTCCTATGTGACTGTGCATTCGGTATTAGAAATGATAAGTAGCTGCCAGGATGAAGCTACCTGTTGACTTAGTAGCTGTAAGATCGTGCTTCAGGAACAGGTTGTCGCTGGCGTTATCAAATCTGAATTCAGGTATGATAGTCAGGTTGTCGATCTTGAAGTTGGCTGATAATGTGGGGGTAAAAATGGTGGTATTGAAACCCAGCACATTTTTATCATCATTGAGGTATTCTCCACGGAATGTGAGTCCAAACCAGCTAACAGGATCAAGGTTTGCATATAGTGCAGCTCCGTACCAGCTTTCTGAGTCACCCCATTTGCCTGTATTGTCTTTAGAACTTCTGGACTGCCAGGTAGCGTTGAGGCCCAGGCTGAATTTAGAAGAAATGCCGAAGGTGCCTACCGCATCGAATTGTGTAAGACGGTCATTATCGGTGTATTTACCGCCCTGGAAATTCAGGAAGCCTTTAACGGAACCATCTTTGGAACCGGTAGAGAACTGTCCGATAACCATTTTAGGCTCGGCGCTGGCGCTCTTGAAGTCTGTAGGGTTGGTAACGCCCACCATGAAGGCAGAGGTCCCGCCCAGGCTGATATCTGCTTTTAAGCCGGTGTGGAAGAAGGGTCCGTAGGAGAACATGTAGCTCATGCTGTAGTTCCTGTTCAGGTAGGCATCTACCAGCTCATATCCTACATGGGTGCCGAAGCTACCGAGGGTGAACTTGATCTTATCGGAAGGTGCGAAGGTTACGTATAACTGTTTTACAGCCAGTTGGGTGTTTGCATCATTGTAAGAAAACTCTTCTGCCCTTTTGCCAAATCCCAGGTCAGCCACCATACCTACTTTTCCGATGGAATGCTCCACTTTAAGGGAGGCCATACCTAAGGCAAAAGTGTTATGTGTGTTGGTGAAGCTGGTCTTATTATTAAAATTATTAAATAGGGGATCCTGGTCGTCTTTTATTGTTGGATTGGCAAAATTGTAGCGATAATAGACATCTGCGGAACCTGAGATCACGAAATTGGATTTTTTTGTCGAGTCTTGCGAGAAAGCACACGTAGAGCAGGCCACTGCTATGGCCAATACAGAGAATTTTCTTAACATTGTTAAAGATTTTAAGTGTTAAAAGGAAAGGGTACGGCGGAATGAGCTTGTGTCAGAAGCTTGTTTTATTAGCTGTACCTTTTTCTTAATGTCCGCTCTCCACTAATTTATCTTCCATTTTACCATTGTCGTGCACCAGTAATGTGCCTTGCAGGTATTTTTCGTTGTGCTGTGTCGCGTCCAGACCCAGTTCTTCTTCCTCGGAAGTTACGCGCAGCGGAAGTATGAAGTTGATGAATTTGAAGATTATCCAGGATACTGAGAAGCTGTATACTACTACGATGGACATTGCTTTCAGTTGTGTCAGGAAGAAAGCAGGGTTACCGTAGAACAGACCTTGAGGGCCACCTTTAATACCGTGAGCCAGCTCGTTTGCGAATATACCAGTCATCAGCATGCCCACCATACCACCAATACCGTGGCAAGGGAATACGTCGAGGGTATCATCGAGGGTTGATTTTTGCTTGATTCCAACAGCGATGTTAGAGATCAACGCGCCTACCACACCGATGATGATACTTTGGGGGATCCCTACGAAACCAGCGGCAGGGGTAATGGCTACCAGACCTACAACTGCTCCGATACAGAAGCCGAGTACTGAAGGCTTTTTACCTTTCAATACATCGAAGAACATCCAGGCCAGACCTGCTGCTGCAGCGGCTGTGTTGGTAGTACCTAATGCATTCACTGCGAGTGGTGTAGAACCAACTGCAGAACCTGCGTTGAAACCGAACCAACCGAACCAGAGTAAACCAGTGCCAATCAATACGTATGGTACGTTTGCTGGTGGAATTTCCCTGGCTTCCTGGTGTACTTTGCGGCGTTTCAGCACCAGTGCGCCTGCGAGGGCTGCGCAACCAGCTGTGATGTGTACAACGGTACCTCCGGCAAAATCCCATGCGCCCATTTTAGCGAGGAATCCTTCCGGGTGCCAGGACCAGTGTGCCACGGGTGCATACACCAGTAAGCTGAAGAGTACGATGAACAATATATAAGATGTGAAGCGAATACGTTCTGCTACTGCACCTACTACGAGGCCGGGGGTGATAATAGCGAACATAAGCTGGAACAAGGCAAACAATGATAGAGGAATGGTGGCTGCTGCGGGCCAGGCCGGACCAGATTTTACCCCTTTAAAGAACAGGTAGG
The DNA here is from genome assembly GCA_017744515.1 of Niastella sp. Lineage (GTDB taxonomy): Bacteria > Bacteroidota > Bacteroidia > Chitinophagales > Chitinophagaceae > Paraflavitalea. Next base: position 10,023 of record JAGIBF010000098.1, on the reverse strand, counting down.
TGGAGGGGTTTCCGATAATCCCGTTGATGGATTCACCGAAGCTGAGGCTGAAACCAACTGCAATCCACAATACGCCTACTACACCGGCAGCTACCACGCTTTTGATCATGGTAGAGATCACGTTCTTGCGGTGCACCATGCCACCATAAAAGAACGCGAGGCCAGGTGTCATCAGGAATACCAAAGCTGCTGCTGTAATAACCCAGGCAATGTCTGCTGCACTGTATTGGGTATCTTTTTCGCCGGGAACATAATCGGCTTCAGGAGTGATGAACATGGCTGCGAGGGCCACGACGAGAAGGACAAGAAACGGAGCGACCGTCTTAAGGCTCAATTTCATACCAGTTGATTTTAGTTGTTAAATTAAGAATGAGTACTATGTGTTATTCTGAATGTAAATTAGCATTTTTTTGCCTGTTTTTGATCAATGGACATATATGCAATTATTTATAATGTTGTTATTTTAATAAGTTTTTAGTCATTGAAACAATTATCCCACCTCATTTATAGAGAATATCAAATACCGAAATAGAAAAAGGAGTCGTTTTTCGAAGTATTCTAAAAAAATATTTTTTCAACACGGTAAAATAATTGGCTAAATCATATAAACGCTGATTTAGCTGATGGTTATCTATAGAAAATCACGGTATAAATAGTAGAATGCAGGTTTGTGCGGCCTAACGTGTATCTATAACACAAAAGCCACCCACCTTTCGGTGAATGGCTTGTTTCAGCACTCTATTGTGTTGTTTTGCTAAGCTTAAACTGCCATGATAATGTTCTGGTCTTTGCTTTCGAGGAGGGATACGCCGCCGCTGAGGAACTCGTCTACTTTGCGGGCGCATTCGCGTCCTTCGCTGATGGCCCAAACTACCAGGCTTTGTCCGCGGCGTACGTCGCCGGCTGCAAAAATCTTCTGGATGTTGGTTTGGTAGGCTTTTTCAGTTGCGCGCACATTTCCGCGCTCATCCAGTTCCACCCCCAGCTCGGTGATGAGGCCAGCGTGTTGTGGATGTACGAAGCCCATGGCCAGTAATGCCAACTCGCAGGGGAGCTCTCGTTCGCTGCCAGCTACTTCCACAAACTGGGCCGGACGGCCATCTTCTGTGATCTTCCACTCGAGGTCGACTACTTTCAGGGCTTTCAGGTTGCCTTTTTCATCGCCAACAAATGACTTGGTGGCAATGGCCCAGTGGCGTTGTGCTCCTTCTTCATGGGAAGAGGATACTTTCAATGTCATGGGATAGGTTGGCCAGGGCATGAAGGTTGTTCTTCCTTCCGGTGGCTTGGGCAACAGTTCGAATTGTGTTACTGACAGTGCGCCGTGGCGGTTGGATGTTCCCACGCAGTCGCTGCCAGTGTCACCACCACCAATTACCACTACATTCTTACCAGTTGCGAAAATATCTTCTGTGAATATGTTGCTTTCGATGGCAGCGTTGGCCAATGGATCTTTTCCTGCTACGCGCTTGTTCTGTTGTTTGAGGAAGGTCATGGCATAATGAACGCCTTTCAACTCTCTGCCTGGTACCGGCAGGTCTCTTGGTACTGTTGAACCGCCGGACAGTACAATTGCATTGTATTCACGCAAGAGGTCATTGATCTTGACGTTTACACCTACGTTCGCATTGTACTTAAAGGTAATGCCTTCTTCTTCCATCAATGCGATGCGGCGATCTATCACCCATTTTTCGAGTTTGAAATCGGGGATACCGTAACGGAGCAAACCGCCTGCTGCGTCATCACGCTCAAACACTGTTACCGTGTGACCAGCATAGTTGAGTTGTGCTGCTGCTGCCAGGCCCGCAGGTCCTGATCCTACTACAGCTACTTTCTTACCACTGCGCACGTTCGGTTTGCGTGGCTTTACAAATCCTTTATCGAATGCTATTTCTATAATGTGTTTCTCGATCTCTTCGATAGCAACAGGTGGCTGGTTGATACCCAACACGCAGGCGCTTTCGCAAGGGGCCGGACAAATGCGACCGGTGAACTCAGGAAAGTTATTTGTTGATGTGAGTATATCGTATGCTTCTTCCCAGCTCTTGCGGTATATCGCATCGTTGAATTCGGGGATCACATTTCCTAAAGGGCATCCGCTGTGGCAGAATGGCACTCCACAGTTCATACAGCGGGCGCTCTGCTGGTTCAGCTTCTCTTCACTGAATCGCTCTACAAATTCGTTGTAGTTCTTCACCCTATCCTGCACCGGCAGTTTACCGGGCAGTTCTCTCGTAAACTCTAAAAAACCTGATGGCTTGCCCATTGTGTTTTATAGTTTATTGTTGTTAGTCTTAGTTGTTATTTGCTCACTTGTACTGGTACTTTCTTTGCCTGGAGTACTTTCTTGTAATCAGCCGGGAATACTTTTACGAAGTTCTTCAGCTGGTTTTCAAAATCGTCCAGTACAAATTTTGCTACTGTACTGCCTGTGTAGGCGTAGTGGCGTGTGATCATATCGTGCAGGACTTTGGCATCGTCTGCATCTACGGGATCGAGGTCTACCATTTCTTTGTTGCAACGATCGGCGAATTGTGCTTTTACGTCGTATACGTAAGCGATACCGCCGCTCATACCTGCTGCAAAGTTGCGACCTGTTTCTCCGAGAATAACAACTGTACCGCCGGTCATATATTCACATCCGTGATCGCCTGTACCTTCTGTTACTACGCGTGCTCCGGAGTTGCGTACGCAGAAACGCTCTCCTGCTTTACCGCGGATGTATGCTTCACCGGATGTGGCGCCATAAAAGGCCGTGTTACCAATGATGATGTTATCTTCCGGTACATAGGATGCCTGCTTGGGCGGATACACGATCAGCTTGGCGCCGCTCAATCCTTTTCCGAAGTAGTCATTGGCATCTCCTTCCAGTTCCAGGGTTACGCCTTTGGTGTTGAAGGCTCCAAAGCTTTGACCCGCTGTTCCTGTGAGGTTGAAGTGGATCGTATCATCCGGTAAACCGGCTGCTTTGTATTTCTTGGTGATCTCATTGGAGAGGATCGTACCCAGTGTTCTATCGGTATTCTTCATTGCAAATGAAGCTGCGACGCGCTCTTGTTTCTCGATAGCTGGTTTAGCTGCTTCGAGCAAATGCCAGTCGAGCACTGACTCTAATCCATGGTCTTGTTCTTCCTGTTTGTACAGACCAGTATAAAGACCTGCTGGTTCTTTGTATAATACCGGTGAAAGATCGAGCTTGCTGTATTTCCAGTGTTTAATGTCGTCGCGCATTTCGAGGGTATCTACCTGACCGATCATTTCGTTTACGGTGCGGTAGCCCAATTCTGCCATGATCTCACGGAGCTCCTGGGTTATATACTTGAAGAAGTTTACTACGTGGTCTGCGTTTCCTGAAAAGCGGCTGCGTAATTCAGGGTCTTGTGTTGCTACGCCTACGGGGCAAGTGTTCAGGTGACATTTGCGCATCATGATGCATCCTTCTACCACCAGTGCAGCTGTGGCTACACCCCACTCTTCGGCTCCCAACAGGGCAGCGATGGCAATGTCTTTACCTGTCTTCATCTGTCCATCTGCCTGCAACACGATACGACTGCGCAGTTTATTTTTCACCAGTGTCTGGTGTGCTTCTGCGAGGCCCAGCTCCCAAGGCAAGCCTGCATGTTTGATAGAGCTGATCGGTGATGCTCCTGTTCCGCCGTCGAATCCGGAAATCAGCACCACGTCGGCTTTGGCCTTGGCCACACCGGCCGCAATGGTACCTACCCCGGCTTTCGATACAAGTTTTACGTTGATGCGGGCTGCGCGGTTAGCGTTTTTAAGGTCGAAGATCAATTGTGCCAAATCTTCGATTGAATAAATATCGTGGTGCGGGGGTGGTGATATCAATCCCACGCCTGGTGTCGAATGTCTTGTTTTACCAATCCAGTCGTCTACTTTATGGCCGGGGAGCTGTCCACCTTCTCCTGGTTTTGCTCCTTGTGCCATTTTGATCTGGAGCTCGTCTGCTTCTGTGAGGTAATGGCTCGTTACTCCAAAACGTGCTGACGCTACTTGTTTGATAGCGCTGCGCATGGAATCTCCGTTTTCCATCAGCTCATATCTTCTCTCATCTTCTCCTCCTTCGCCAGTATTGCTTTTACCTCCGAGGCGGTTCATCGCAATAGCCAATGTGGTGTGTGCTTCCCAAGAGATCGATCCGAAGGACATAGCTCCTGTAGCAAAGCGCTTATAGATATTTTCTGCTGGTTCAACTTCATCGATAGAAATAGCCGGTCTGCTGCGTTTGAAGCGGAACAGGCTACGGAGTGTAGCTGCTTTTTCTCCCTGCTCGTCTACCAGTTTGGTGTATTTCTTGAATGTATTGTAATCGCCCATCCTTGTTGAGTATTGCAACAGGTGGATGGTTTGCGGGTTAAATAAGTGGAACTCGCCTTTACGTTTCCATTGGTAAACGCCTCCTACTGATAAACGATTTACCGGAACGTCTTTGCGTGCAAAGGCAAAGGTGTGTTTGGCCAATGTTTCTTTGGCGATCTCATCCAGCCCCATTCCCTCGATACGGGAAGTGGCGCCGGTGAAGTATTTATCTACTACTGATCTGTTCAGACCAATGATCTCCAATATTTGTGCGCCCTGGTATGACTGGAGGGTAGAGATACCCATTTTGGAGAACACTTTGAGCAGGCCATCGTTTACAGCTTTGATGTAGTTCTTCTTCAGGTAATCTACTTCCAGTGTTGTTTCCAGCTTGCCGGTCAACTTCATATCGCGGATAGACGACAGTGCGAGGTATGGGTTGATGGCTGTGGCACCGAAAGCCAACAGGCAGGCGAAGTGGTGTACTTCCCAAACGTCGCCCGCTTCTACTACAATGCCTACCTGACCGCGTAATCCTTTGCGGATAAGGTGGTGGTGTACGGCAGCTGTTGCGAGGAGTGAAGGTATCGGTGCGTGGTCAGAGTCGATCGCTCTGTCTTGCAGGATCAATACTTCGAATCCGTCTTGTGCTGCGTCTACCGCATAGCGGCAGATGCGATCCAGTGCGGCTTTCATGGAACCTGGCTTGCCATCGGCCCTGAAGTAGCACTGCAGGGTTTTGGCCTGGAAGATGCCCGTATCTATACTGCGGATGCTTTCCAACTCATGGTTAGTAAGTACCGGGTGTTTCAATGCTACCGTATGGCAGCTGAGGGGATCTTCTTCGAGCAGGTTTCCATTGTTACCCACGAAAGTGGCGAGCGACATCACCATGCGTTCACGGATGGGGTCGATCGGTGGGTTGGTTACTTGTGCAAACAGTTGTTTGAAATAACTGCTGAGGTGCTGTGGCTGATCGCTCAGTACAGCGAGTGGCGTGTCGGTACCCATCGAGCCGATAGGCTCCTTACCGTCCAGCGCCATGGGGGCAATAATCGTATCGAGGTCTTCTGTTGAATAGCCGAATGCTTTTTGGTATTTGAATACCTGGTCATGCTCCAAATGGGTGAATAATACTCTTGGCTCAGGGAGTTCGTTGAGCCTGATCTTGTATTTGTTCAACCACTCTGCATATGGTTTTTGTGAGCAGATGGTGCGTTTCAGTTCGCCATCGCTGATGATGCGTCCCTGTTCCATATCCACCACAAACATTTTACCTGGCTGCAGGCGTCCTTTTTCTTTGATGAGTGTGGGGTGAATGGGTAATACTCCTGTTTCGGAAGCCATGATCACGCGGTCATCTGTTGTGACGCAGTAACGGGAAGGGCGTAAGCCGTTCCTATCGAGTGTAGCGCCGATGATCTTACCGTCAGTGAAGGAGATAGATGCCGGACCATCCCAGGGTTCCATCAATGCTGCGTGAAACTCATAAAAGGATTTCTTCACCGGGTCCATATCATCATTGCCATCCCATGCTTCGGGGATCAGCATCATCATTACATGTGGCAATGAACGACCAGTGAGGGAAAGGAGTTCTATTACGTTGTCAAGGCAGGCGGAGTCTGACTGTCCTTCTGTAACGATGGGCAGCAGCATTTCCATTTCTTCCCTGGTAAAGTAGGGTGATGCAAAGCCGGGCTCGCTCGTCTTTAACCAGTTGAGGTTGCCCTGGAGTGTATTGATCTCTCCGTTGTGTGCGATAAAGCGGAAGGGCTGTGCCAGTTTCCAGGAGGGGAATGTGTTGGTAGCAAAACGAGAGTGAACAAGGCCAAAGGCACTCACTACGCGCTTGTTGCTGAGGTCGGGGAAATAGGGACGCACCTGCATGCTGGTGAGCTGTCCTTTATATACCACCGTTTTATATGACATGGATGCGATGTAGAATCCGATCGCATCTTTCTTTACTGTATTATTGATCGTGTGGCTGGCATAGTTGCGCAGCAAGAATAGTTTGCGCTCAAAATCTTCGGGATTGGTGATATGATCGGGACAAGCGATGAACACTTGTTCCATCTCCGGCTCCACGCTTAATGCCGTAGCTCCGATACCATCCGGATTTACCGGCACTTTACGGTAGGCGAGTATTTCGAGGCCCAGCTTTTCGGCTGTGCGGTTGAAGATATCGCGGCATTCTTCACGTAAACGTATTTCGCGGGGAAAGAAGATAACTCCTACGCCATAACGCCCGAATGGTGGCAAGGGGACTCCCAACTTAATGCACTCATCGAAGAAGAATTCGTGCGGGGTCTGGATCATGATACCGGCTCCATCACCCGTATTGCTTTCGCAACCACAGGCTCCGCGGTGTTCCATGTTTTCCAGGACAGTAAGTGCGTCGGAAATGTGTTGATGTGATTTGTGGCCTTTGATATTCGCTACGAATCCTATACCACATGCATCGCGTTCAAATGAGGGATGATAAAGCCCCTGATTACCCTGATTGCTTGCCATGAAAAGAAGCTTTGTTTTGAAAATTTTCAATAAAACCCACGATTCTCATAGGAATTTTCAATATGGCAGCAAGCAACGCTTTAAAAATACAATAAAAAGGGGGAAAAACCGTAGATATATACAGTTATTTTCCACACTAACACGCGTGAGTTCATTAATAAAATGTTATCTAAATCTTAAATATTTGTGTTTTGGGATGGAGAGGACTGTAAAAATTAGGTATATGGTTTATAATATGACTTTTCGTAGTAACAGTAATTAATAACGCTTCTAAAATCCAATATTTATGAAACATATCAATTATTCTATATTTTACTATTTCCGGTTGATTTTCTTTAATTTTTAATCTGCTTCTTATCATTTCGCCGGTTTTTGCCTGGCTTTATTAGTATTGAGGCATAAAAAAGCCCCGACCTTGCAGGGTCGGGGCGGTTGACAAGGTTAATAAGTTGATAGGTTGACAAGGCTTTTCCTACGCTTTTGGGCGTTTTAGACCCACCTACGCTAAAGCTTCCGCGGCAAGGCAGGTTTCTCGCTACGTTGGTTGACTACTTTATTTATTATAGGTATGGGAGAACTGGACGGCGGCACCGTCGTTATCGGCTATTACAACGATTATAAGGCCATTATTCCAGGGTTTGTTGCCTACTTCCTGGGTAAAGGGTATAAAGGCTGTATTGTTGTTAATAAACTTGTCGGACGTGTAGCAGTTATTTTCACAAAGCCAGATCTGTTCGGCCACCATCGCATTGGCTCCTCCCTCCATCCGGTTATTGGCGTATCGTTCTATATAATATCTGTCCCACTTGGTATCCTTCACTTCAATGTCGAAGTGCGGGTCGGTAGCATCGAGGGCTACGGCTACGGTGACTCCTTGTTCTGCATGCCGGAAAAAGGCATAAGGCTTCCAAATGTCGGCAATGGCGCCTGTGGGTGCGGCGAGGGTAATGTTTTGTTTAGCTCCGCCGGTGGGTATGGTAAATCCTTGTCCATGGTCATAGCGGCGACCTCCCGATGCATTGAACCGGGTAAAGATGTATAGCTCGGCTGTCCAGTTGCCGGCGGTCAGGTCTTCGATGGAAAAGCTGAGGGTGTTTGTCTTCTTTTCAAAGCGTTTGAAGATCTGGTTGGCTGAACCGGCTTTCTTCAGTACTACGAATCCTGAGTCGACCAGGTTGAAAGCAACGGATGTAGCGCCAAAGTTTATCTGAAATGTTTTTTCGGTGGGCGGCGGCGCCGGGTCGTCTTTATCTTTTTTGCAGGCGATGAACAGCACTGTGATCGTACAGATCATCAAAAGGTGCGTTGCTATTTTACTTGTCAATTCTGAAGTGCTCCTGATCGCATTGTTTGATGCAGAGCCTGTAATTTTTGCTTTCATGGCTATATTTTATTTTGGCTATCTGACAGCGAAGTAAGGCAGATCGTTGTTAAGGGAATGTCACAACGGGCCTAATTCACATCAATATGTGATGTGTCTGGCCTTTCAGCATACATGTCCCAGACTTTATTTTTTGATCTGGCATAATCTCACGGCTTGTTCTTTCTGACTTTGTTTTCCTTATATTTGAATTAGTCAACGTTATCACAACGATTTCTTGCCATTCTTAACCAAAGCCCCCTGCTATGCTTAACGAGCTGTTGAATGGCTATTGCCCTGACAAGAATACCTGGGATGAAATGCATGACTCTGCTACTGTACGACAACAATACAGTGGTGTCGTCGACTTCCTCCAACACCTGAGCATAGAAGAGCTGAGTAAAAAGGAAGAGCAGGCTAAAAGGCTGTTCATGACCCAGGGCATCACCTTCACTGTATATAATAGTGGTGAAGGAATAGAGAAGATCTTTCCTTTTGATATTATCCCCCGTATCATCACTGCTTCTGAATGGAACTACATCGAGAAGGGTATTCAGCAACGGCTGAAGGCGCTCAATCTCTTTCTGAAGGATGTATATAATGAGCAATTCATCATCAAGGATGGGTTGGTCCCTTTGTCCATCATTTATAGTTGTCCGCACTTTTTGCGGGAGATGGTGCGCTTCCCTGTTCCTTATGATATTTATGTACATATTGCCGGCATCGATCTGATCCGGGATAATGATGGCACTTTTTATGTGCTGGAGGATAATCTCCGTACACCGAGTGGTGTAAGTTATATGCTGGAGAACAGAGAAATCACCAAGCGTATCTTTCCTGATCTGCTGCCACTGATCAACGTGCGCAGTGTGATGGAGTATCCGAATATCCTGCACAAGAATCTCGTATCGCTGGCGCCCCGCCAGATCAGCAATCCTACTGTTGTTCTTCTTTCTCCTGGTATTTATAACTCTGCTTATTTTGAACATACCACGCTGGCGCGCATGATGGGCATCGAGCTGGTGGAAGGCAGGGACCTTGTGGTGGATAATCACCGGGTATATATGAAAACCACTGCCGGGTTGCAACAGGTTGATGTGATCTACCGGCGGGTAGATGATGACTTCCTCGACCCGCTTGTATTCAATGCTTCCAGCGCGCTGGGTGTCTCCGGCATCATGAGTGCTTATCGCAAAGGCAATGTTGCTATCGTGAATGCCGTAGGTAATGGTGTGGCTGACGACAAGGCTATTTACTCTTACGTGCCTGCCATGATCCGCTACTATCTGAATGAAGAGCCAATTCTTAAAAATGTTCCTACTTATCAATTGGGCAATATTGAAGAGCGCGAGTATGTGTTCAAGAATATGAATAAGATGGTGATCAAGAAAACCAATGAGAGTGGTGGTTACGGCATGTTGATGGGTCATACTGCTTCTGATAAAGAGATCAGCGATTTCCAAACAGCCATCTTAAAAGACCCGCGGCAGTTCATTGCTCAACCTACCATCAGTTTGTCTTCTGCGCCTTGTTATATGAATGGAAAATTGCAACCGCGCCGGGTTGACCTTCGACCGTATGATTTGTGTGGGACTAATGGTATTCGTATCGTGCCGGGTGGTTTAACGCGGGTAGCGTTGCGTGAGGGATCGCTTGTGGTGAATTCATCTCAGGGTGGTGGCAGTAAGGACACGTGGGTGCTCACAGTGTGAGTCGAGAGTTCAGAGTAGTGAGTCGAGAGTAGATAGTTGATAACCGCCCTGCAAAACTAATTGCTAACAGCTAATTTAAATTCATGCTTAGTAGAGTAGCCGATAGCTTATTCTGGATGAACC
>JAGIBF010000097.1 GCA_017744515.1 Niastella sp. | reverse complement strand
GCTGTGTATGACGCTGGGTCGATCCGGGGATGTGGTTGCTGTTAAAATGAAAGGCGGCGATGTACAAAAATCGCTTGCTGATATTACCAATATATGGAAAGGGTTTGCGCCCAATCAACCTATCCGGTATTCCTTCATGGATGAAAGCTTTGCTGCCATGTACGCCGATGTAGAGTGTACGGGCATTATTTTCACTTCTTTTGCTGTACTGGCCATTATTGTGGCTTGTCTTGGTTTGTTTGCGCTGGCTGCCTTCATGGCCGAGCAACGTAGTAAGGAGATGAGTATCCGCAAGGTGTTGGGCGCTTCTGTGGCAGGATTGTTTATGCTGCTCACCAGGAATTTCCTGAAGTTGATCGCTATTTCCATGTTGATAGCGGCGCCGATCGGTTGGTGGCTGATGCAAAAATGGCTGGAGGATTATTCTTACCGCAGACCTTTAACCTGGGATGTGTTTGTGATTGCCGGTGTTAGCATGTTTGCGATCGCTTTGGTCACTATTTGTTACCAGGCTATAAAGGCGGCTGTTGCCAATCCGGTATTGAGCCTACGCGGAGATTGAGTTTTTTGTTTTGTTAGTTTTTTATAGTACCCCGGAACTTTGTTTCCGGGGTTTTCTGTATAATAGATATTAAAATTCCCTTAAAGAATTCGTATCTTCTGCTTATAAACGATTAGCCATGAAACATATCCTCGGGTGCTTCCTGCTGCTGCTGGTATTGCAGGGGACTGCCCAAACTGCGGAGGAAAAGGATGATGATAGAATTTCCAATGCTTCCGGTAACCCTTATCTGTTCAAGGACTGGCTGGATGGTGTGGTAATTTTTAAGAGTGGACGGGTGGTAAAGCAGTTCAAGCTGCGCTTCGATTGTGCCCGCAACCGGCTCATGCTGCAATTTGAAGGGGCTGCTTTTGCTGCCGAAAGCCAGGTGAAGGAGTTTGTGTTGTATACCAGCAGCCGAAAGAATAAAGACTCGCTTATTTTCCGGAAAGGTTTTCCCGCTGTAGATAAATATACGGCGGACACTTATTACCAGGTGCTCACCAGCGGTAAGGCCTTGCTGCTGCGTCTACCCACGAAAATGATCGTGGAAGAAAAGCAGCTGGTAGGCAATAGTAACCGCTTCTCTCTGGCTGATGAGGATTTCTATTATCTTTTACAGGATGGTGTTATGACAGTGCTTCCGAAGGATAAAAACGAGCTGCTGCAAAAGCTGCCTGTACAACAGGACGGGTTAAAGCAATTTGTGGCGCAGCAGACTTTGCGAATGGACAAGATGGAAGATTTTATAAAGATCATTACCAGGTACAACGAGCTGCTGCAATAAAACAGAAAACACTGCCGGCTATATTACTACAGCCCGGCAGTATCTTCTAATAGTTTGGGCATGCCTGATGCCCCCGAATACCTGATCATTCCTTTGGTTATTGGCCAAAGGCTCTTTTTACGGATAAAAACGGGTTGCAGAGATAAAAAGGAGTGTGGGTATGGATAAAAAACTGAGTAAATGACGGTGTAGTGGAATAAAGGGTTGCATAGGGAAGGTGGCCATGCAATAACGTGAGCGACAGGTAGTGAAAACATGAAGGGTAGTTTTCCCCTGTCCGTGTTGCAATATAAGCAAAAATTAAACCAAATACTTTATAATGTCTTTATGCGGATGTTCTTCCAGCGAACTTTAATCCCGCCGCCATCATGTATCTGGAGGGCTATAAAACCGTTGGCAGCGGCAATTTTATCGTCCTTGAAGTAGATCATCTGGTGGCCATTGAGCCAGGTGGTCACTTCGCCACCCACTACTTTAATTTGCAGGTCGTTCCATTCGCCTTGCTTCAGCCATTGTTCGTCTTCTTTTTTGGGTTGTATCAGCCAGCCACGGCCATATGATTCATAAATGCCGCCTGTGTGACTGTTGAGGGGCGCCACTTCTACCTGCCAGCCGCTGATCTTTACGCCTTCGATGGAGGAGCGAAAGAATACGCCGCTGTTGCCATTGGCTTCCTGTTTAAACTGTAGTGTGAGTTCGAAATCTTTATAGGTCTCTGTGGTGGAAAGATAGCCATACTGTTTGTCGGGACCGCTTTCGCATATCAGCTCACCTTTTTCTACATACCATTTTTCGGTGCCGTGGATGGTCCAGCCTTTCAGGTTTTTGCCATTGAACAGGCTTTTCGCTTTTTGTGCGTTGGCAAACAGGGTGCAGCTGCAAATGATGATAAGGCTGAGTAATTTTGTATAGCGCATGGTTGTAGTGTATTGGAAGAATTGCTGTAATTTAACAAACTATACGTTAATCATGCGTTTACCGACCTTCTTGTTTTGTTTTTTTATTCCCGCACTGCTTACTGCTCAGGTTGTGGAATCTATGCCGCCCATTGTATATTTATTGAAACCGGATCGTGTTTTTGATGGTGAGGTGATGCATGAGGGCTGGATGGTATTGGTCATGGGCGGTAAGATCGCAGCCGTAGGTCCGTCTATTACAGCGTCGTCACGGACAACAGCGGTGATCGAACTGAAAGGATGTACTTTGTTACCGGGCTTAATAGAAGGCCATAGTCATCTGTTCCTGCATCCATATGATGAAACGACCTGGGATGACCAGGTGCTGAAGGAGTCCCGGGCTGAACGTACGGCGCGGGCCGTGAACCATGCGAAAGCGACTTTGCTGGCCGGTTTTACTACCGTGCGTGATCTGGGTACGGAAGGCGCTATGTATGATGATGTGGGATTAAAGAAGGCGATCGGGAAAGGCATTATTCCCGGTCCAAGGATGCTGGTAGCCACCCGGGCTATTGTTGCCACGGGCAGTTATGGGCCAAAGTCTGAAGTGGCTGAAATCCATTTGCCGAAGGGGGCAGCGGAGGTTGGCGGACCGGAAGAACTGGTGCGTGAAATAAGGACGCAGATAGGGCAGGGAGCTGACCTGATCAAATTATATGGCGACTACCGGTGGGGATTACATGAAGCAACGCAACCTACTTTTACCGAGGCCGAAATGGCATTGGCGGTAACTGTTACTAAAAGCAGTGGCCGCCAGGTAGTGGTGCATGCTTCTACGCCTGAAGGTATGCGCCGGGCTATCCTGGCGGGTGTATCTACTATAGAGCATGGCGATAAAGGGGATAGTGCTGTGTTCAGGCTGATGAAGGAGCGGGGTGTAGCTTTATGTCCTACGCTGGCAGCAGGTCATTCTGTTGCTCAATATAAAGGCTGGAAGGTGGGGACTTTGCCCGAGCCTGATCGTATCGTTGAGAAGAAGAAGAGTTTTGCTGCTGCGCTTGCTGCCAATGTTACCATCTGTATGGGGGGGGATGTGGGTGTATTCACGCATGGCGATAATGCCAAAGAAATGGAGTTGATGGTGGAGTATGGCATGAAGCAGATCGATGTGCTTCGTTCGGCCACAGCTGTCAATGCTGATGTGTTCGGTATCAGTGCAACAGTGGGCAGGATACGCGTAGGATTGGATGCCGATATTCTTGTAGTAGAAGGAAATCCTGCTGATAATATTGCACAGATAAGAGCGATAAGGCTCGTGATGCAACGGGGTAGGCTTGTTAATACACGGTAGTAGTACTATCTCGTAAGTGCTGCGATCAGTGTAGCATGTGCAGGGTATTGGCTGGCCAGTTCTTCTCTTTGGGCCAGTTCGAAATCAACAAAATCGAAACCGGGTGAAACGGTACAACCTACGAGGGAGTAGGCGCTGCCGTTTTGTACGCGGGAGGCAAACCAGCTGCCGGCCTTAATGGTGCATTGAAACTGTTGTCCCAACTCAGGGTTGTCACCCAACAGGTGTTCGGTCAGGGTACCATCTGCTGTTATCTCATATACTACCAATGGATCTCCGTAGTAAAAATGCCATCCCTCATCGCTCTTGATGCGGTGAAAGGCGGAGAACTGTCCTTCTTTCAACAGGAAATAGATGCTGGTGCTGATGTTGCGCGGGGCGCCGAAAGTAGCTGGCAATGCTGCCGCAGCTATCTGCAGGGGAGAGCGGTATACTTCGCTGAAAGCGCCTCCTTCCACATGTTCTGTCAACTGTAATTGTTGTATCCAATAGTCTGCTGTGCGGCGCATATGGTTATTGTGCTATGCGTACTTTAATGGGTTTGGTGCCATAATACCAGGCGTTGAGTGAATCTTTCAGCCGGGTGGTATCAGCCGGTGTGCCGGGTATAACGACGGTAATATTGAACGTCAGGGAATCTGTTGTTTCCAGTTTATAGTTCGGGTTCAGCGTAAGCAGGAAGGCATGTCTTGTGAGGGCCCTTGTCTTACGTGTTGTTGTTTCTGCAATGTATTTGTAACTGCCGGGAGGTGTAACGATAGTAGCAGGGGCTATAGCCGCACTGTCTGCTGGTTTTGGGGACACTGAATCCGCCGGAGGGGTAGAAGTATCGGCCGCTATTTGTTGTGGCGCCGTGCTTTGCTCCTGGTTGTCGTTTTTGTTGTTGTACAGCATATATCCACCCCATACGATCACTGCCAATCCTATTACTACCAGGGTGCCGATCAGCAGGCCTTTACGACGGTTGTGATGGGCTTCGATACGGCTGTAGCTGTCGTCGAAGGCGGACTTCTTTTTTGCTGCAGGCGTTGGTCTTTCTGTTTCCCGGTGCTCCACCAGTTCCATGCGTTCGAGGCTGGGTTCGCCGGGGGTAAATTCGTAGATGCCCAGCTTGTTTTTGAAGAGGGTGCCTATGCCATCTATATGGAAGGGTTTACCAATATTGAGTAACAGTTTGCCATCGGCCAGGTATGATTCGAGGTCCGACTCTGCCAGTGGCTTGATTTTCCCGGTATGTGCGCGGATATAATCGATCAACGCATCATCGGCTTTGGCAACGGGCTTTTGAGAGAACTGTACATATTTGAGGAACTCCCGAAAATTCTTATCGTTTGAGTCGGGTACTGTAACAGCCGCATCGAGTGTGAAGGTGCCAATGGATGGCAAATTCAGTTGTTTGTGCTGATAAAAATACTGCGCTAAAAGGATAGATAATTTCAAGGTATTGCTGATTTAGCACAAGTTAATCATAAATTATTGGTATGCAAGTATTATGATGGTTGGTGTGCTATTTTTGCAGGACATTTGTGCATGTATGCTCTATTATGCTATGTTTAAATTCTTAATATGCTGACGGAACGTGAGAAGCAATTTATCCAATATTGGGAGGCTGTCCGGGAACGGCAAAGCAGGTGGCAGCAGCAATTGTTGGCGGGTATCCCGGTGGGGTTATTGTTTGCCCTGCCTGTATTGTTGATCGTTTTTACGAGCAAGCTTTGGTACAAAAGGGCCGACATGGCTATGAATGGGATGATGAGCCCTTTTGTCTTGATCGTTGCCGTGTTTGTTATTACCGTATTTGTTGCTATCTTTTACAAGCGTCACCAGTGGGATCAAAAGGATCAATACTACCGCCAGCTGAAGGCCCGGGAAGAACGGGATGCCAAAGAGGGAGCGGCCTGATGCAGCAATCGTATTGCCCCCACTGTCTTTTAACCGAACTATTACACTGCAAATAACTCTTCATGCGGAAAATAGCCCTGTGCCTGTTTTGTGCAGCTCTGTTGCTGGCTAATTGTTTCAAGGATAAAAATGATTGTGTGCCGCGTGACCTGGTGGCTCCTTCCAGTGAGCAACTGACGCTTACAGATTATATTACCTCCCGCGGCATAAACGCAACCAGACATACCAGTGGCCTTTATTACCAGATTATTCAGGAGGGCACAGGCAACAATCCGTCTATCTGTTCATCCATTAAAGTAGGGTTCAATGGCAAGCTGGTTAACGGCGCCGAGGTGGAGCGCGATGACAATACGGTGCTCAACCTGAAGCTGATGCTGGAAGGCTGGCGCATTACTTTACCACTTATCAAAGCTGGTGGCAAGATCAGGATCTGGCTGCCGCCTACACTGGCTTATGGCTGGGAAGGCAAGAAGGTGGGCAATACGGAAGTGGTGCCTCCCAATTCCATCCTTATCTACGATATCTCTTTATACGAAGTGTTATAGGAACTGCGTTTAGTTGTAGAAGGTGAGCCGCTCCACAGCGCAACAAAAGCCACCCGGCAGAGCGACCCACCTTAAGTATAGGCGTTAGCTGAAATCTTATAACTATTGGCTAACAGTCAACAGCTAACACCTGACTTCTAATTCATTTACCTTTGCACTAAATTATTATTCCTTGCCGCACGAAGCTATTTCAGTATTCGATATGTTCAAGATAGGGGTGGGGCCTTCCAGCTCGCATACCCTTGGCCCCTGGCGGGCTGCCCAGCGTTTTTTGCAATCTCTTGAAGATAAAGGTCAGTTGTTCAATGTGGCAGCCCTACGTGTGCTGCTTTATGGTTCCCTGGCCAAAACCGGCAAGGGGCATGGTACCGATGTGGCCGTGCAGCTGGGCCTCAGTGGTGATGATCCGGTGACGTTCGATGTGCACCTCATCGACCCGAAGATGGAAGATATCAAGACCATGAAGAAGTTGTTGTTGCATGGCAAGCATGAGATCGATTTCGATCCTGCTGAAGATATTGAATTCCTCATGACGGAGTCGCTTCCATACCATCCCAATGCGCTTACTTTCCTGGCTGCTTTTCACAATGGTGATTCTATTGCCGAGACCTGGTATTCGATCGGTGGTGGTTTTGTAAAGCGCGAGGAAGATGATGCGGCGTCTGGTGGTTCCAGTGTACAATTGCCTTTCCCCATCGATAAAGCGGATGACTTATTACACTGGTGTCGTAAGACCGGTCTCAGTATCAGTGAAGTGGTCATGGAAAATGAGAATAGCTGGCGTCCCGAGCTGGAAACGCGCCTGGGCATGTTGCACATCTGGCGGGTGATGAAGGAGTGTATTTACCGTGGTTGCAATACCAGTGGTATGTTGCCTGGTGGACTTAGTGTTACACGCCGTGCTGCCGAACTCAACAAAAAGCTGTTGGAAGATAGGTCGTATACTGATTATGACTCCTGGTTGCAAGCCATCCGCGATGGCGGGCATCATTTCAAGTATACGCTGGATTGGGTGAGTTGTTTTGCCCTGGCGGTGAATGAAGAGAATGCTTCTTTTGGCCGGGTGGTAACGGCGCCTACCAATGGTGCCGCCGGTGTGATCCCCGCCGTGCTTCAATACTTTGTGGCTTTCTGCGATGGTTACAGGGAAGAGAAGATATTACAGTTCATGTATACGGCTGCCGAGATCGGCAGCATCTTTAAAAAGGGGGCTACGATTTCCGCTGCTATGGGTGGTTGCCAGGCCGAGATCGGTGTGTCTTCTGCCATGGCTGCTGCGGGCCTTACGGAAGCGATGGGTGGCACGCAAAGGCAGGCGTTGATGGCGGCCGAAATCGCTATGGAGCATCACCTGGGGCTTACCTGTGACCCTATCGGTGGGCTGGTGCAGATCCCCTGCATCGAACGTAATACCATGGGGGCTATCAAAGCTATTACTGCTTCGCAGCTGGCTTTGCAGAGTACGCCCGACTTTGCCAAGGTATCGCTCGACAATGTGATCAAGACCATGTGGGATACGGCCAAGGATATGAGCTTTAAATACAAGGAGACTGCTGAAGGTGGATTGGCGGTGCATATTCCGATCAGTCTGCCGGAATGCTGATGCGAACGTGAGCGGTGAGAGGTGAAACCCCGACAAGCCGGGGCAAGCTGTGAGGCCTGTAGTTGATGCTGGGCAGCGTAGCAAAAGATTCTGTATCCTGTATTCTGTATGCTGAATTCTTTTCTTATGTCTTCAGAACGTGACTTCAATACGATCAGTCCTTCTGCCGGTGCTTTGCTCATGATGAAGGCGCTTACGGATATTCCTTTTGCCAAGGATACGGCGGCGCTGGTGGGCGATGTAGAAGCGTTTATGGCATCGGCCCGCGAAAAACGTTCCCGCGTTTTATTTGGCCGCATCATTCATTTTGAGAACCGCTATAAGACCATCGACCTGGCACTGGCTGCTATCGATCCTCACCAGGTGTTGGAGTTGTCCTCCGGCTTTTCCTGCCGCGGCCTGGATATGGCGCTTCGTAAAGACGTTACTTACATCGATACCGACCTGCCTGAATTTATCAGCAACAAGCAGCAGTTAATAACCAGGTTGATAGTGGAGAAGCAATTACAGTTAAAGGGTAAATTGCTTGTGGAGCCTTTGAATGCTATGAATGAGCTGCAATTTAATCAAGTTGTTCAGTCGTTTTCTCCGGGACCTGTTACGGTAGTGAATGAGGGCTTGCTTGTATACCTCAATACGGCTGAGAAAACACAACTCTGTGCTTCTATTCACCGGCTGCTGAAGGAGCGGGGCGGTTATTGGGTGACGGGAGATGCTTACATCAAAAAGAATATGAGCCGCCTGTTGGAACTGCCACAGGAGGCGTTTGATGAACAGCTCACTAAATTTCTGCAAGAGCATCGCATCGACGAGAATAAGTTCGACAGTTATGAAGCTGCGCTCGACTTCTTTGCCAGCTGTCACTTCCGGGTGGTGCGTCGTATCGATATCGACTTCCCTTCATTAAGTTCACTGAGGCTTGCTTCACGAGTCATAGAGGAATCCGAGGTGCGTGAATGGATGCAGGGCCGCGAAACCTGGGTGCTGGAAGCGGTGTGAAGCCGGAAGTAAGCAGCAGGAGGTACGATTAACCACAAAAGTTACTCCTAATTAAGCAAAGGATTTACTTCAATTTCTTTGATATCTATATCTGTGTAGTCTCTCAACTCGTGATACAATGTATCCCGTTCTACCGGTTGACGTTTTACCTGTTTGATCAAGGTGACTAATTGGGCTGTGCTCATGGCTGGTGTTTGCTCTTCGGAGCCGGCCATGGAGTATATCTTGGTAGAGTCGTCGATGGTGCCGTCGATATCGTTCACGCCAAATGACAGGGTGACTTGTGCGTTTTGTCTTCCCAACATCGGCCAATAGGCTTTCAGGTGCCGGAAGTTGTCCATGTACAGGCGGGCGATGGCATACATGCGCATGTCTTCTACTACTGTAGACTCATCCACATTGCTCATCTCGTTTTGCTTGTTGCGGAACTTGAGGGGGATGAAAGTGTTGAAGCCACCGGTTTTATCCTGCAGCTGACGCAGGCGTTCCATGTGGTCTACGCGGTGCCAGTATTGTTCGATGTGGCCATACAGCATGGTGGCGTTGGTATGCATGCCCAGGTTGTGGGCTACTTCATGGATTTTCAGCCATCCTTCTCCATCTACTTTATCATCGCATATCTGCTGGCGGATTTCGGGGTGGAATATCTCAGCGCCACCACCGGGAAGGGAGTCGAGCCCTGCTTCATGCAGATAGGCCATGCCTTCTTCCACGCTTTTCTTCGCTTTGCGGAACATGTAATCCAGCTCTACCGGAGTAAAGCCTTTGATATGCAGGTCGGGCCGGTGGGCTTTGATCTTGCGCAGCAGGTCGGCAAAGAACTCCAGTGTGAGCTTGGGGTGTACGCCGCCTACAATGTGTACTTCGGTTACTGGCTTGCCGTCGTAACCTTTTACGATGTCGAGCATCTGGTCGGTGGTCAGTTCCCAGCCTTCTTCGCGGTGGGCATAGAGGCGGGAGTAGGAACAGAATTTACAGGCAAATACACAAACGTTGGTAGGCTCTATATGGAAATTGCGGTTGAAATAGGTCTTGTTGCCATGCAGGCGTTCACGTACGAAGTTGGCCAGCGCGCCAACGAAGGGCAGGTTGGCTCTTTCGAAGAGTAATACACCGTCGTCGGGGGTGATACGTTCTTTGGCAACGATCTTGTTCGCGATTGTACGGAGGGCCGCATCGGGTTCGGCGGCAATAACCTGCTGGATTGAAATACTCATGATGGGCAAAGTTACATTACAGGCTTAACAATCAGTAGGGTAATATTGTTTGGCGACAATACTACATCAACGCTCCCGCAATACAGCCGCACATGAGGCAGGCGATGGTGCCGCCGATAAGGGCTTTTACACCTAATTCTGTAAGGTTTTTGCGCTGGTTGGGCGCCAGTTGGCTGATGCCGCCGATCTGGATGCCAATGGACGCAAAATTGGCAAATCCGCAGAGGGCATAGGTAGTGATCAGGATCGACTTTGGATCACTAATTGCGCCGGCTGTTTTCATCTGCCCAAATGAGATATAGGCAACAAATTCATTGAGGATCGTCTTTTCTCCTAACAGTTGTCCCACCTGTACCATCTCGTTGCTGTTGACGCCTATGAGCCAGGCGACCGGCGAAAATACATAGCCCAGTATCATCTGCAGGGAGAGGGAGTTATACCGGCCACCGGTAACTCTCGCTATGTCATCATTGATGCTGAACCAATGGCCTATGGAACCCAGTATGTAATTGCAGAGATACATGATGGCAGTGAACACAATAAGCATCGCACCTACATTCACCGCCAGCTTTAAACCGTCGGTAGTGCCCAGTGAAATGGCATCGAGGAAGTTGTCGCCAATCTTTTCCTTGGGCACCTTCAACTCACGCATCACATTCTCTGTTTGCGGGAATAATATCTTGGATATAACGATAGCCGCGGGCGCACTCATGATAGACTGGCTGAGCATATGCAGGGCAAAGTATTTCTGTTGGGCCACATCACTGCCGCCGAGAAATCCTACATAAGCAGCCAGTACACTACCGGCAGTATTGGCAAAGCCACCCACCATGATACACATGATCTCTGAACGGTTCATCTTGTCCAGGAAAGGACGGATCATCAAAGGTGCTTCGGTTTGCCCCAGGAAGATATTGGCAGCAGTGGAAACGCTTTCAGGGCCTGATATACCCAGCTTTTTCAGCATCCACGCAAATACGAATACGATCTTCTGTAACACGCCAAGGTAATACAGCATGGCCGAAAGGGCTGCAAAGAAAATAATATTCGGAAGTACCTGTACTGCGAAGATGTAGGCCCAACTCCCTTGATCGTCGGCCAGTTTACCGAAGATGAACTCGATGCCTTTATGGCCTATGTTGATGAGCTCGACAAATTTTTCTGAAATATACCCAAAGACAATCTTAATGAGGTTCACTTTCAATACGCCTAAGGCGAAGCATATCTGGGCTACGATACCGATGCCTACCAGCTTCCAGTTGATTGCCTTCCGGTTGTTGCTCAACAGGTAGCATACAAAGAGCAGGAAGAACATGCCAAGAAGACCGCGGGAAAGGTTGACCAGTACGGGGCTCATGCAGACAGTTGGTTAGATTAAAAGATTGGGCAATATAAGAATAAATCGCTTTCCCATTGAAAACTATGTGTGCCTGCGCCAAAAGTTGGCGTGTAGCGGCTGCCTGTGTCTGAATTTGTAATATTATAAAAAAGGGCATTGTAAAGTGGTCAGACTTTACAATACCCTGGCCGGATGAATACCGGTAGTATCGCTTAATTGGTTTTCTTAACCCGGAAAGTACAGGTGATCGGTAATACGGTGTTATTAGCAGTAGTAGTATCCTGCACATTACCTGTAAAGTTACCGGCAATAAAGCCACCGGTTGTATTTACATATTCGGTTACATTTACCGTAATCTCTCCACTTTTGCGATAAGCAGTGTTCCCGTCCACGATGTACAGGAAATTCATACGACTGGGGCCTGCCGTTGGCTCGCCTGTAAAACTCAAATCAAAACTTGTGGTGAGACCACTAAAACCGGACACTAATGTCTGCTGGCTTTGCAGGGAGCGATAACCAATCAATGAATCGAGGCCTGCGATGCTGTGGCTGACGCCATTGATCGTGTAGTTGATGTATTGTGTAAGCGTGTTGCCACAGGCTACCAACTGACCGGTATTAACAGTAGTGCCTGTAAGGGGGACTGTAACGGTTTGGCCCGACTGGTTGCCTGCAATGTCATAAGCTATTACAGTAGCGCTTGCCGGGGCATTGGAGCAAGGGATAAATGAAAAACCAAATGCTCCATTGGTCAGGTTACTCCTGTAATAAATACCTTCCACGTTGATGGTTACATACCCGTTGGTAACGGCCGCTGCGCTACAGCTTACCACAGTTCCCGAGATCGTGATCTGCTGGGTGGTGGAAGTGACAGTGGTAACGCCCAGATCGGTATTATCGCTGAAGGGGCCAATATTTTTTGTATGTAACAGTGTTCCACACTTGTTGTATACTTTCAGGGTGAGGGTGCGGTTGGCTGGAATTTTACCACTTACAATCCCTTCTCCATTGGTATAGCTAAATCCTGACAGTAAAGAATCTGTCCCGGTAGCGCTGATCACTACTTTGGCATCTGCCAGTCCGCTGCTTTGTGTTTTGATAGTAGCAGTAAAGTCGATCACTTTGAAAGGTGCGTCGCAATTCCAGTAGGAGAAGTGGCCTACCTCACCGATATAGTCATTGCCCTGACGGGTGGCGAAGCCTTCTTCTTTCCACAAGCCTGTTTTTTCGTCGAGGCTCCACAATGGAATGGTGGCTGGCGCCGATGCGCGCAGGCTGGCAGGGATAGGGAAGGTGATACCAGCTGTTTTGCCCTTGGCGAGTTGGAGTTTTTCTCCGCCGGTACCATTCAATTCTACAGCCATCATACCGAATGATTGCAATCCTGTTTCTTCGTTGTTTGTCGTAATGCCCCGCAAAGTACCCGGCATGATCTCCTGGAAGTTGGTGGCTTCAGGATTGATGAAGAAGGCGCTCACGGCTACCGTGCCCGTATAAGCGGTGGTGGAGCCATCGGTTACGATCGCATTGGAAGAGAAAACAACACGGCCACCCGTTGGCAGGGTGATGTTGCCACCACTGGCGCCGCTGAAGCTACCGGTTACTGTTTTTTTGATCAGCTGCAGTGAAACGGTATTGTCTTTGTTGGGTGTTACAACAATTGTCTTGACGGCTTTGAAGTAGCCCGCCTTTTCCACGGTGATGCTGCCTGCATGTTTGTCTACAGACAGGTTGGCCAGCTTGAAGGTGCCGCTTGCATCGGTGGTGATCGAAGCGTTGCCGGACTTTACGGTGGCATCGCTTACGGGTAATTGGTTTTCATCTACAATGCGTCCCGATAAATCGGCGGTCACCAATTCGGTCTTGTAGGTGTTGTAGTTATCTATGTCAGGTGTGTCCGACTTCTGGCAACCGAGGTAAGTCGCGCCAGCCAGCAACACAAGAGGTATTAAGGGTAATGAGGTTCGTTTCATATTATAAGGTTTGGAATTATTCTACTCTGGTTACTTTGACCCTGAAATTGCACTGTACTGGCATGGAGACATTGCGGGTACTGTCATACACACTGGATGAAAATGCTCCGGAAACGTATTCGCCTATAGCAGTACCGTATTCTGAAACAGCTACAGGTACGGACAAATTGGAGCCGGAGTGATACATTACCTGGTTACCGCCCGACAATCCATTGCTCACATACAAAGTGTTCATGGTATTGGCGGCACCGGCTCCTCCACTTATCATGAATATGATATGGGTTATGGTGGAATCGATCTTTGAAAAGGAGCCAATGATAGCATTGGACCTGGTTATGATGGCGACCATCGAGTCTGCCGGTGATGCAGTCTGGTAGTTTACCCCATCTACAGAATACTTAATATAGGAGGTCAACGCTGTGCCGCAAGCATAAAGCTGACCCGCTTTGAGTGTGGTGCCAGAAACCGGTACACTGATCGTTGATCCCGATACATTATTGGCCAGATCGTATGCTTTGATGTTGGCGGTGGTGGCGTTGTTGTTACAACGTATGATGGCTTTGGCAAAGTTGCCGTTGGTAACCGGTACGCTGTAGTATACATTTTCCAGCTGCAGCATTACGTAGCCATTGGCAACTGGTATGTTGTTACAGTCTGTTACTGTTCCTGAAATCGTCAGTGACGACATTTGTGTGTTGACGATAATAGTGCCGAGATCCGTATCGGTAGTGTAGGGGCCAATGTTCTGCGAGTGGATCATGTTGCGGCATTTGTCATATACTTTGAGTTTAAGTGCACGACTGGCTGGCAACGTTCCTTTAACCACACCCTCTGCATTCGTATAGCCATTGCCTGCAATGCTGGTAGTATCTGTGAGGCTGGCTGAGATGACTACTTCTACATCTGGTATCGCTTGTGCGTTCTGATCTTTGAGAGTCACCGTGAAATTGGCAATGGGGAAGGGGGCATCACAATTCCAAAATGAAAAGTGACTTACTTCGCCTACGTATTGGTTGTCTTGTTTTGTTGCTTGTCCTTCTTCTTTCCACAAACCTGTTTTTTCATCGAGGCTCCACAAGGGAATAGTAGCAGGGGCCTGGCTTCTCAGCGCTGAAGGAATGGGAAAATGCAGGGTGGCTTTTTTGCCGGATGCGATCTGCAGTTTTTCACCGCCTGCACCATTCAATTCGACCGCCATCATACCAAATGATTGCAATCCTGTTTCTTCATTGTTGGTATTGATGCCACGCAAGGTGCCGGGCATGATCTGACGGAAGTTGTCGGCTGAAGGATCGATAAAGGCGGCACTCACTGTTACTGCGCCTGTATAGGGTTTATTGCTTTGTGGATCGATAACGCCGTTGGCTGGTAATTGAATGGAACCGCCTGCTGCAGGCACTGTTACTTCTCCGCCGCTGGCGGCGTCGATAGTGCCGGCTATTGTTTTGGGCATCAGCTGCATGTTGACCGGGTTATTCTTTTCTATCTCGATCATGACGGTTTTGGTACCCAGGAAATAACCAGCCTTCTCTACTTTCACCAGTGCGGCATTCTTATCTACATAGATGTTTTTGAGGTTGAAGTAACCATTGGCATCGGTAGTTATGGAGGTAGCGCCTGCGGTAACGTTGGCGCCTGTAACTGGTAAATTGTTTTCGTCGGTAATGCGGCCGGAGATGGTGGTTCTTACAAATTCTACCTGGTGGCCGCTGCCTGTGCCGCCCGGGTCGGACTTGTTACAGGCATAGAGGATAGCAAAGAATGAAGCAGTAATGCATAGCAGGCGTATGCCTTTCCATTTCATAAATATTGGAGTTTAGGGTTTTTCGTTTATGGATCCTCGCAAGAATAATTAAAAAAGCCGGATGTTGCAAGTGTTTGATATACAATAAAAAATGACGATCTGTTAAGGGGTGATCCGTTGATTCCTATATAGTCAAGGCATGTATATATAGCTGGGCCGGGTGGGAATAGGGCACAAAAAAGCGGTTCCCGTTGCAAACAGGAACCGCTTTGAGTTATATAAGGTGACGGCTACACTTAGATGTGCTGCTCGATCTTCTTTACGAAGTTTGCTTTGGGTTGAGCACCTACCAGCTTGTCTACCACTTTACCGCCTTTGATGAAAAGGATAGCAGGGATAGAAGTGATACCGTAATTAACAGATATCTGTGGGTTGTGGTCTACGTTCACTTTACCAACGTTAACTTTTCCGGTATATTCTTTAGACAAGTCTTCGATAACTGGTCCGATTGCACGGCAAGGTCCACACCACTCAGCCCAAAAGTCTACAACGGTCAGTTTATCGGAAGCGATCACCTTCTCCTGGAAGTTCGCGTCGGTGAATTCTAAAGCCATAAATTTAAATTTAGATGTAAAATTAATTATTTTATTGATTGTTGGTAAGCCTGGTCTGGGTTTCCCGTTACGGGACTCATGCTGCGACTTACTCCTAAGAACCGACAAATTTATAACCAAAACATAATACCTGCCCGTCTGACGTTATCCACATTTACACAGTGACAACCTGTACATCCACTTCTGGTTTATTCTGCAGCCAGGCCGTCATTTCGTCATTCATCTCAAACCCCGTTTCGAGGCTATACAGGCTGATCTTGTATTGCCGCTTCATTTCCCGGATGTTAAAGCGTATGCCGGCTTTGCCGGGGTGGGTTTTAACATTCTTTTCAATGAAGGTTACCATCTCCTCGCTGATATGCCTTGCTTCGATATCTAATATAACCTGTTTGGTAAGGTTTTGTTTAATGCTCTCCAGCAGCACGATCTTGTCGACCTTGAACTCATATTCTGTTTTGTTGAAGCGTTGTTTAAAGAAACCTGTTATGAACAGGTTTTTGCCTTTTTCCATGTAGTTCGAAAAGCGCATATAATCATCGCTCCACAACATGAACTCGCTTTTGCCGGTATAGTCTTCTACGATAAAGGATGCAAATTGGCGGCCCGTTTTGGTGACCCGGTGCTGGGCGTCTGTTACCAGCCCTGCCAGCCTGAACGTTCTGCCCGGGTTTGGTTGCAGGGTGATGGAGTCCTTGATCTCGTTGAAATCGGCAATGGTGGTAAACCCATAATGTTTGATCTCGAACCGGAAATGGTCGAGGGGGTGGCCGCTCATGAACATGCCGGTCACTTCCTTTTCACGGTCCAGCAGCTCGGTCAGTGTCCATTGTTCACAGGGCGGTATTTTGGGCAGGGGAATGTCCAGTGCTTTGGGCAGGTCGCCAAAGAGGGTATTGGCGGTGCTGTTGTTCTCCTGCTGGTAGATATTGCCATATTTGATGATCTTCTCCAGCCCGGAGGCTGTTTCCCCCTGTGGTATCGTAAAATATTGTGCCCGGTGGTATTCCTTGAAACAGTCGAAGGCACCGGCATATACAAGGCATTCAAGGGTCTTTTTGTTCACCGCCCGCTGGTTGATGCGTTTGATCATATCGAAGATGGAGGAGTAGCGTCCGTTGGCTTCCCGCTCGGCAATGATGTTTTCCACAGCGGCCTCACCCACACCTTTCAATCCTCCAAGTCCCACCCGGATGTGGCCTTCCTGGTTTACTGAGAAGCCTTTGTGCGATTCGTTGATGTCGGGCCCTAATACCTTCTTACCCATGCGTTTACACTCTTCCATGAAGAAGGTGAGCTTTTCAATGGCGCCGGCGTTGTTGAGTACGGCGGCCATGTATTCGGAAGGGTAGTGAGCTTTGAGGTAGGCCGTTTGGTAGGCCACAAAAGCGTAACAGGTTGAATGTGACTTGTTGAAGGCGTATTGAGCGAATGCCTCCCAGTCGGTCCATATCTTTTCCAGCTTGTCTTCGGGATGACCTTTGGCGGCACCTCCTTTGATAAACTGGGCTTTCATCTTGTCCAGGACGGCCTTTTGCTTTTTACCCATCGCTTTACGGAGTACGTCGGCATCCCCCTTGCTGAAGCCGGCCAGTTTCTGGGCCAGCAACATCACCTGTTCCTGGTATACCGTGATGCCATAGGTATCGGCCAGGTATTCTTCCATTTCGGGAACGTCGTAGGTAATGGGCTCGCGGCCATGCTTACGATCGATGAAGTTGGGGATATAGGCCAGCGGACCCGGGCGGTACAGGGCGTTCATCGCAATGAGGTCCGCAAACTGGTCGGGCTTCAGGTCGCGCAGGTATTTTTGCATACCGGGACTTTCAAACTGGAACGTACCGATGGTCTCCGCTTTTTGATAGATCTCGTAGGTCTTCATATCATCCAGTGGCACATCGTCGATCACAATGTCCACACCATGATTCTGTCTGATCATCTCCAGCGCATTCTTGATGATGGTAAGGGTCTTCAAACCCAGGAAGTCCATCTTGATTACACCGGCATCTTCAATGATGCTACCCTCAAACTGGGTAACCCACAGGGAAGAGTCTTTGGCAACCGATACCGGGATCAGCTCAGTAAGGTCTTTGGGGGCAATGATAATACCTGCCGCATGAATACCGGTATTCCGTACCGATCCTTCCAGACGTTCGGCTTCTTTCAATACACTGCCGTTCAGGGTATCGCTTTTATAGATCTCACGTAACCTTTTTACACTTTCCATTTCATCGGGGCCTATGCCTTCTTTTTCTTCCAGCGACTTTTCACCTTCTTTGGCGGTGAGCGGGGCTTTCAATACACGGCCCAGTTCTATACCGGGTTTATCCGGCACCAGCTTGGCCAGTGCGTTGGATTCGGCCAGTGGGAGGTCTAATGCGCGGGCCACGTCTTTGATACTCATCTTGGCAGCCATGGTACCATAGGTGATGATCTGTGCTACCTGGGCCTTACCATATTTGTCTACTACATAATCGATCACTTTCTGGCGGCCTTCATCATCGAAGTCCGTATCGATATCCGGCATCGACTTACGGTCGGGGTTGAGAAACCTCTCGAACAGCAGATTGTATTTAATAGGATCGATATTGGTAATGCCGATACAATAGGCCACCACACTACCCGCAGCTGATCCACGGCCGGGGCCGATGAATACACCGAGGTCGCGCCCTGCCTTGATGAAGTCACTCACAATAAGGAAGTAACCGGCAAACCCCATCGTTTTGATGGTGAACAGCTCGAAGTCGAGGCGTTCCGTTATTTCAGGTGTCAGCTCTTCATACCGTTTCCGCGCTCCTTCATAGGTAAGGTGGTGCAGGTAATTCCATTGGTTCAGGTTGCTGTCTTCCGTAGTCTGGAACTCCTTGGGTAATGGAAAGGCCGGGAGCAGAATATCTTTCTTCAGGTTCAGCACCTCCACCCGGTCTACGATTAAGTTGGTATTCTCGATCGACTCGGGTATATCACTGAACAGCTTCTTCATTTCATCCTGCGTCTTGAAATAGAACTGATCGTTGGGGAACTTGAAACGGCGTTCCTTTACGTTCAGGTCATCATTGATAATGTCATCATAACCCGGTGTGCTTTTCTTTTCACCGGTGTTGATACAAAGCAGGATGTCGTGGGCGTTGTAATCGTCACGATCCGTATAGTGGCTGTCATTGGTGGCAATGACAGGTACGTTGAACTTCTTGGCAAATTTGAGCAGTACTTCGTTGATCTTGATCTGCTCTTTGATCTCGTGGCGCTGTACTTCGATAAAATAATCTTCTCCAAACAGATCGAGCCACCACTTGAATTCCTGTTCCGCTTTTTCCTCACCATCGTGCAAAATGGTTTGTGGTACGTATGCACCAATACAGCAGGTGGTAGCGATCAATCCTTCGTGGTATTGTTCGATCAGCTTTTTGTCGATACGAGGATATTTGCTGTACATCCCTTCGATGTAACCGAGTGAGGTGAGCTTGACCAGGTTTTGGTATCCTTGTTTATTTTTAGCCAGCAATACCTGGTGGTAGCGCTCATCTTTTACTTCTTTGGAGAATATTTTGCGGTGACGGTCTTCTACTACATAAAACTCGCAACCTACAATGGGTTTTACCTTCAGGCTGCCATCTTCATTTTTGTGTTTATAGGCTTCCGCTACAAACTCAAAAGCCCCGAACATGTTGCCGTGGTCGGTAATGGCAATGGCCGGCTGACCGTCCTTAATGGCTTTTTTGTACAATGACTGAATGGAGGCTGCTCCGTCGAGCAGAGAGAACTGGGTATGGACGTGGAGATGCGAGAATTTACACATTCAAGTTTGTTATTTCAGATTCCGGGATATTTACAACAAAAGACCGTCTGCAAAGTTCCTTAACAATTGCTAAACAATTGACAATATATTGTCCACATCGGTGAATGGCACAGGGGTTGCATATTGGCTGCGTATTTGTTACCTTTGCGGCATTTATTTTTTAACAGGGCGCTGATGCTGAACATATTAAAATACGGAAGCTTTATCCTTTTACTGGCTGTTGCGGCTACCAGTTGCAGTACGCAGAAGAAGAGTACGGCTGCTGCGCCACCGGTCAATCACCATAAAAAGCCAGCATCCGGTTCGCCCAGGTTTATCGAGAATATATCCATCAAGGCGCCTGGCGGTTCTCCCGATTATTCAGCAACGCCGCCGCTTAGTGAACGTCATACGCAGGGTCCTGCTGTTCATACTGGTTCGAGTGTAGAGCTGAGCGATCCGTTGCAATTTAAATATTCCATACTGCTCAACACGCCTGTGGAAGAGCTGACTGATGGGAAAATGATCGGTTTTATCGAAGAATGGTATGGCACACGCTATAAATATGGCGGCAGCGACAAAAATGGCGTGGATTGTTCCGCATTTGCACAAACATTTATTTATGCCATGTATGGCCTTATGTTGCCCCGCACTTCTTCACAACAATATCAGGGCAGCAAGCGGCTAAAGAAAGACGACCTGGAGGAAGGTGACCTCGTTTTCTTCAAAACCCGGGGACGCAAGGCTGGTGTTTCCCACGTAGGTGTTTACCTGCGCAACAATAAGTTTGTTCACGCCTCCACCTACGGCGGCGTCATGATCAACGATCTGGACGATACGTATTATTCTTCCCATTATGCCGGTGCCGGGAGAGTCAGATAAGTCCGGAAGACGGAAAGTCGGGAAGAAATACACTTGTTTCACTGACGTGTTGGGGCTTTGGCCTTTAACCCTCGACTCTGAACGCTTAACTCCAGACTCGATTTGTCAATTTCCCAAAGGATGAATATATTTCGGTAGGGAAAAGCTCTTATTCGTATACCCCCAAAAAAGCTCCAGCGCAATGGATGTAACCGGAATCTTAATATTTCTGCTGATTGTTGCCAATGTACTCATATCCTGGAAGGGCTTTGGCGACAAAGAATTTTTCAGTCGTTACAGCTTCAGTGTAGATGGTGTGCTGTTGTTTCGTCAGCGTGACCGGCTGATCACCTCTGGCTTTTTGCATTCCAATTGGTTGCACCTGATCTTTAACATGCTCGCTTTGTTTTTCTTTGCCGGGACGTTGGGCGCCGTACTGAATTGGTGGGGTTTCCTGATCGTTTACTTCGTAAGCCTTGTTGGTGGCGACCTGCTTTCGCTGTTCATTCACCGGCATAGTGGCGATTATAGTTCAGTAGGAGCGTCGGGTGCCGTATCCGGTGTCATATTCGCTGCCATTGCGCTGGTGCCGGGTATCAGCGTTGGATTGTTTTTTATCCCTATGCCCGGCTGGCTGTTCGGTTTGCTGTATGTGTTGATATCGATCTATGGTATCCGGTCAAGGAAAGGCAATATCGGGCACGATTCACATCTGGGCGGGGCATTGATTGGGATGCTCGTTGCCATCCTCATGCACCCACAGGCATTGATAGAAAACTATGTTACGATACTCATCGTTGCCGTGCCTATGATCGTTTTCATGTACCTGATCATCACACGTCCACATGTGTTGATGGTCGATAACTTTTTCTTCAAAAAACACCAGCAGAACTATACCATCGACCAGAAATACAATGAAGACCAGCACAACCGCCAGCAGGAAATAGACCGCATCCTCGACAAGATCGGCAGGAGTGGTATGAAAAGTCTTACCAGGTCGGAGAAGGAAAAGCTGGAGGAGTATTCGAGGAGGATACGTTGATGGGTTGATAAGTTAACGGGTTTAAAAGGTTGACAAATTGTTTCATTCGCTCATCCTCTGACAGATTACTTTCCTTTTGGGAATCAGAACCAGCTTCGTTTGTTTATATTGCCTGAGTTATGCCGAATCTTTATATCATAGCAGGTTGTAATGGTGCTGGTAAAACAACTGCCAGTTTCACCATTTTACCTGAGATACTTAATTGCAAGGAATTTGTGAATGCAGATAGTATTGCTGCAGGACTATCGCCTTTTAATCCCGATAATGTAGCATTGGAAGCTGGTAGAATTATGCTGCAAAGGATCAATCAATTGATGAATGAAAAGATAGATTTTGCTTTTGAAACAACATTGGCTACCAGAAGCTATGTACAACTCATAAAAAGAGCTCAGGAAATTGGCTATGAGGTTACTTTACTGTTCTTTTGGCTAAACTCACCAGAGATAGCCGTTGAAAGGGTTGCGAAAAGAGTAAGTAAGGGTGGTCATCATATTCCGGGCGATGGAAGATCCGGAGTAGAGAATGTCATTTATAATGCCGATATTTGGCATAGAATTATACAACAAAGCGAACAACGTGGCAGATAAATCGATTGTTATAAACCCATTGTCTGAAAAGATTCTGCAAGGCATACGAAAAGCTGTAAGAAAGCTTGTTGAAACCAGTGCTGCTAATGATGAATCATTGGTGATTGGGGACAAGGATGGGAATATTAAGACGGTTCCGGCAAAGGAACTCTTAAAAACTCTCCCAGAGTAATTCTTAAAACATAAGTTATCAATAACTAAAAGTTGAAAGGGGAAAACGTTAGTCTTCCCCTTTCAACTTTTTAACCTGTTAACTTATTAACTAAAGTGCTTACTTCACTTGTTTGGTAGTAATATAAAAATTCCTGTCTACCTCAAATATCTTCCCATCATACCAATCGGCCAGCTTTACTGACTGCCACTCTTCGGAAGGCGTAATGAATTGCGTGCGGTCTGCAGACAACTTCACTTTCACCGGCATGTTGAAACCTTTTACGCTGTTGGTCCACCGGAATTGAATACTACCTGCTTCAGTCTTGTATTCCAGTGCCGGTATCTGTATCGTGCGCAGATATTGATCAAACACTTTCGAGAAGTCTTTGCCAGCCTGCTTGCTGATATAGTCTTCTACTTGTTTTGTATCGACTGTTTTGTGATAGAATGTCTGGTTAAGTCCGCGTAGTATCTGGCGGAATTTTTCGTCATCACCAATGATATTGCGGATAGTGTGCAGCAGGTTGCCGCCTTTGTAATACATGTCACCACTGCCTTCCTGGTTCACGCCATAGTGGCCAATGATGGGAATGTCGTTTTGAATGGCTTTGCGGGTGCCGATGCAATAATCGTTGCCAGCTTCCACGCCGTACTCACAAGTGGTATAGATGGTTTCTGAGTAGTTGGTAAAGCCTTCGTGTATCCACATGTCGGCAATGTCATTGCTGGTGATGTTGTTGGCAAACCATTCGTGGCCGCTTTCATGCACAATGATAAAATCCCATTTGTTGCCCCAGCCAGTGCCTGAGAGGTCACGGCCGCGATAACCGTTTTGGAAGTTATTGCCATAAGCTACAGCGCTCTGATGCTCCATACCGAGGTGTGGTGCTTCTACCAGTTTGTAACTGTCCTCATAGAAAGGATAGGGGCCAAACCAATGTTCAAAGCACTTCAACATGGAAGCGGCTTGTTTGAATTGCTCTTTTGCTTTGTCGAGGTTGTAATCCAATACCCAGTAATCACAATCGAGCTTGCCTTTTTCACCGGCAAAGTCTTCATGCCAGGTTGTGTATTTACCAATGTAGGGGATAAGATTATAGTTATTGATGGGGTTGGTGACATTCCATGACCAGGTAGTGAGTCCGTTGCCGGCGGAGTGTTTATCCACCATGCGGCCATTGCCCACCGCCACCAGTGAATCGGGAACCGTCATAGTAAGGGAAGCGCCTTTGTCGGGCTCATCACTTTGGTGGTCTTTGCAGGGATACCATACGCTGGCGCCCAAACCCTGGCAGGCTACGCTCATCCAGGGACGACCTTGTTTATCCTTCGTCCAGATCCAGCCGCCATCCCATGGTGGACGAATGGCTTCGCGGGGCTTGCCATGAAAATACAGGGCCAATGTAGGATCTTCTTTATTGAGGTATTGCTGAAATGCTTTTGTTTCTACCCAAAAGACATTGCCTTCACGACGGAGGGGCGCTGTAAAATGCCGGATGCTTTTGCCTTCATTCAGATCAAAGATTACGCTATCCAGCTCCATCGGTTCCTGCAGGTCGATCTGCATAATGGAAGTCGTGGCTTTACCGGTCCTTTTAATATGCATATACACTTTGCCGCTGATGGTCTTGCTGTTGTAATCGGGGGTCACATGCACATCGTAGCGCTGCACATCCCACCAGGTCCTTTCAGGACGCAGGGTGCCGCGCAGTGAATCCTGCCGGCTGAACCCTTTCTTCTGGTTCAACGGTTGTGCCACACAAGCATTAACCATCAGTAAAAAGACAAAAGAGGCCAATGCAGCTACTGGAAGTAGCTGGCCTGCAAAATAACGCAGGGTATTTATTTTGTTCCGGATCAAAGTGATATGTTTTTGAAGTGCTAAATTTAGCGCAGATTATGAAAGCTAACCCACTATTTTTTATCATCGGTATACCCATGTTGCTCCTGATAAGCGCCTGCGGAGAGCGGGCTGCCAACGATAAGCAGGTATTCCGGTACAACGAATACAGCGGCATCGCTTCTCTCGACCCGGCTTTCGCCAAAAACCAATCTATTATCTGGGCGGTGCACCAACTGTACAGTACCCTCGTGGAAACCGATAATGACCTGCGTATTGTGCCCTCGCTCGCTTACCGGTGGGACGTAAGTGACGACCGGCTGGTATATACCTTTCACCTGCGCAATGATGTATATTTTCACGACAATGAAGCTTTTCCCGGCGGCAAAGGGCGCAAGATGACGGCCCATGATATAGAATATAGTTTAAAACGGATTATCAACCCGGCCACGGCCAGCAGCGGCGCCTGGATATTCAACAACCGCATACCGGCTACTGATGGCTTCAAGGCATTAGATGATTCTACCTTCCGGCTCACGCTTTCCCGGCCATTTACGCCTATCCTTGGATTGCTGAGTATGCAATACTGTTCGGTAGTGGCAAAAGAAGCCGTGGAAAAATATGGTCCCGATTTCCGTAGCCATCCCTGCGGCACCGGTCCTTTTTCTTTTAAAAGCTGGGAAGAGGGACAAGTGCTGATCATGCTGAAGAACGAACGCTACTTCGAGAAAGACAGCGCCGGTAACCGCCTGCCTTACCTCGATGCCATCAAAACCAGTTTCTACGACAGCAAGGCTACTGAGTTCCTGCTGTTCCGCCAGGGGCAACTGGATTTCATCAATGATATAGAAGCTTCGTTTAAAGATGAGGTGCTTACTAAAAAAGGTATTCTGCGCAAAGACTGGGAAGGAAAGATCAGGCTGACCAAACATGCGTATCTCAATACCGAATACCTGGGCATCATGGTCGATAGCAGCAATGAGGTGGTTCAACACTCACCGTTGAAACTAAAAGCTATCCGTCAGGCCATCAACTATGGTTTCGATCGTCGCAAGATGATGATGTACCTGCGCAACTCTATCGGTACACCGGCAGAAAGCGGGTTTATTCCATCCGGCTTGCCATCATTCGATTCAGCTATTGTAAAAGGCTACCGGTATGATCCGGCCAGGGCGCGCCGCCTGTTGGCCGAAGCGGGCTTTCCCGATGGGGCAGGGCTGCCTGCCGTGAAACTGCTCACCATTGCTATCTATTCCGACCTCGCCAGTTTTATTGCGCGTCAGCTGGAAGAAGTGGGGTTGAAGATACAGGTAGAGGTAGTACAGAAAAGTCTGCTGCTGGAACAAACGGCCAAATCTCAGGCCCTGTTCTTTCGCGGCAGCTGGATGGCCGACTATCCCGAAGCAGAAAATTACCTGAGTGTATTCTATGGAAAGAATCCGGCACCGCCCAATTATACGCGTTATAAGAATCCCACATTTGATAAACTGTATGAGCAAGCTATCCTTACTGAAAACGACAGCCTGCGTTACAGGCTATACCAGCAGATGGACCAGCTCGTGATACAGGATGCTCCCGTAGTGCCGCTTTGGTACGACGAAGTGATCCACCTCGAACAATTATGGTTGAAAGGATTTCCCGCCAACGGCCTCAACCTGCTGGAACTGCGCAGGGCGAGAATTGAGAGGTGATAGCTACGAGCTGCGAGCTTTGAGTTGCGGGCAAAACAAACACTGTCAGCCTGAGCCTGTCGAAGGCTTCTAAAGCAGGTTTCGACAGGCTCAACCTCACACTTAGTGCCCTATTGATTTCAACAGGTCGTCTTTGTAACTGATGCCGATGGGCAGCTGCAGGGAGCTTAATTCTATTTGTCCGCTCCGGATGGCTGTAATAAAACTTACCGAAGCAATATAGGAACGATGTACCCGGATGAACTGTGAAGGGGGTAACACTTTCTCGAATGCCTTCATCGTGGAGGGTACTATCATCACCGAATCTGTCAGGTGAAGTTTGATATAGTTCTGCATGCCTTCCACAAAACGAATATCACGGAACATTACTTTCACCAGTTTATTATCCTGCTTTACGAATGTGTAATCGGGCGGTGGCTCCTGCGGGGTCAGCAGCTTTTCTTTGTACCGCTCGCGGGCTTTGTCTACTGCCTGTAGCAGGCGTGGGAGGGCAATGGGTTTGAGCAGGTAGTCCACTACGTTCAGTTCATAACCTTCCATGGCATATTTATCATATGCTGTGGTAAAGATGACGAGGGGCGGATTCTTCAGCGACCGCAGGAAATCGGTGCCCGATACAACGGGCATCCTGATGTCGAGAAACACCAGGTCGATCTTTCCCGTTTGCAATGCTTCATACGCCTCCATGGCATTACGGCATGCGCCGGCAATGCTGCAACCGGGAATAGTGGCCAGGTAGGTAGCGAGGAGTTTCCTTGCTTGTGGTTCATCATCTACGATCAGACAATTCATGAGCGACTGGGTATATAGTTAATGTAACTGTGAACTTGTTTTGTGTGTCCTCAATAGTCAGTTCGTGTCGGTCAGGAAAATAATGCTGCAATCTTTTGCGTACGTTTTGCAAGCCAATACCTCCGCGGTGCGATTGATCACCGGTCGCATAGCTGTTGCTGGCTACAAATGTCAGCACATTTTGGCAGGCAGTTAGTTGAATCTGTATGGAAGCGTCCGGCAGTGCTGTGCTGTATTTAAAAGCATTCTCTACAAGGGGCATCAACAGCAGTGCAGGTAAAGGATAGTTTAATGGAGTGATACGAATATCAGTAGTTATAACGGATTGTTCATCATACCGTACCCTTTCTATGGCGATATAATTTTCCAGCAGGGTTGCTTCCTGCTCCAGGGTCACGAACTCGCCTTTACATTCATATAACGAAAAGCGTAAAAGTTGTGCCAGCCTGTTCAGCAACTCTACAGATCGCTCTTTTTCATCATGAACAATAAATGATTGCAGGTTGTTCAGCGAGTTAAAGAGCAAGTGGGGATTTACCTGCGCTTTGAGGAAATTAAGTTCCAGTTGTACATTTTCTTTCTCCAATTGTATTTGCTGCAAATGGGAGCGCCAGGCATGCCGGACGAATTTGAGCGTAAGCGGGATGAAAATAATAGTGATGAGGCCGGTAATGCTGCTGAAGAAGTCGGCGACCAGCCGGTGGGGCTGCAACTGGTGTTGGTAAAACTTATCCCAGAAATCCTGTCCGGCAAACCACCCGCCTTCAGTTTTATAGTTTTCTACCAGCAAGGTGATGTGATACGTTCGCAGCAGAATGGCGATCAGGTAATAAATGATAAAAAATGCGATTGCCATCACCCAACGCCTGCGCTGCAATAGTGGAATAATGCCATATACCAGCGGATAAAAGAGGAACAGGCTAAGTGCGATGCCTGAAAGGGTAGTAGCAAAATGCTGGGCGAGCTTGATGTGCACCACCAGGTTTTCGCGCAGCCAGAAGAAAAGCAGGAAAATCCAGAAACCTGCATGCAGCAGCAGGCGATAACGCCAGTCTGTGAAAGAACGTTGCCATATCTTATTGATCGCTTTACTTTGGTATGCCATAGTGTAAATACTAACTATAAATGTCCTGGATTTTGACCAGATAAGCATCCTGGCCTGATGAATGTGAACCAGCCGGGGATCAATATCGGCCCGGAGCTGACGAATGTGTTGAGGCTGGTTGCCATTGTTGGTGACCTGTCTGCCGGGCTTACCGGTCAGCGCTTTTAGGGCATCTGTCAATCATATTTTCTTATGCGATGCCGCGTGTATTCTTTTGGAAAAAAAACAAGTATGTTGTTCCCCGTCCAAAAGATAAGCAGATTATTATTGCCAATTTATTATCTCGCCTTAAATGTACAGGCATCGGCACAGGTCAGTACTATTGCTCCCGCTCATCCTTCCTGGGGCGATACCTTGCGTATACATTATCATTTACGTGATACATCGGCTGCACTTTCCGGCAAAGAGCCTGTTTATGTCAAGATCGTTACCTGGCAACAGGACGGTGGTTACGATTGGAAAGTAATGCGAATGGAAGGAGAGGATACCTTAAAACAATCGTTTGTGCTGCCTCCTGCCACGGCTTCCTGCAGCATCCGCTTTTATACACTCAATAAAGACGATGACAAGGCTGCGCGCAAATTGTATGTGTATACGAAAGGCACCCACCAGCCGGTGGCCGGCGCTTATTGGGATGATTTCTTTTCAACCGACCCGCGCGTTCCTTTTGAAAAAGAAATACAACATTACCCGCAACACTATCTCACATACGCGAAATATTTCAATGTGGTTTCCATGTACAAAGGAATAGAAGAGGGAAGGCAACTCATCGCAGCGTTATTGTCGCCCCTGGAAAAAGTCTATCGTGAACAGTCGGCTCCCCGTGCCGATCTGTGTGCGGCTTTGTGCGTGGGGTATGCCAAAACGGGCCGGCTACCTGAAGCCAAAAAATACCTGCTGAAACTGTTTGACGCATTTCCGCAGGCGGAGGCAACGCTGCTGGCTTTCAGCTTGTACAATTATGAATATTACAAAGCAAGCAGCCGGCAGATAGAGGATGACGTGCGCCAACAGCTGGCGCGGATTTACGTGCAGTGGCCCGATGCAGCATTGACCGGCGATGGCAATGTGACTTACTACCTGAGTAAACTACCTGTACTCACGATTGCCCATTTTGAAAAAGCGTTATTGCCCCGCTATGCACAGGAAAGCATTCCTTATTATGCCCTGGATAAATTGCCGGAGATCTATATCGATCGAAAAGAAAAAGTGGATAGCGCCAAAGTCATGCTCATGCGCTTCATCAGGCTGTGGCAGGAGGGAAGCATCAATCATCAATTCCGGCTTTCACCCGGGCATTACAGCATGTATGTGCCTTACCTGTTGCAAAAATTAAGCGAGGCCAACCTGTTGTTGCAGGAATACAATGAAGCTGTAACGAATGCATCAGCTGCTATCGCCTTGCTGGCTGGCAGCAATTACGAAGGCAATCTATTACCGGAAGTATTGGCCATACGGGCACGTGCTTACCGAAAGGCGGGCAATCTCGATATGGCGCTGGAAGATTATAAGCAGTTGTACAAAAACGGAAAGGATGATGCGCTGGATTCCATAAAAGCCATCTTCCCGTATTGCGCGGTGAAGGAAAAGAATGTGGAGGCCTTAGCTACGTCCTTGCAAAAAAAAGCTCCTGCATCTGCTGCTGTTATACCGCTTGCGGC
>JAGIBF010000096.1 GCA_017744515.1 Niastella sp. | reverse complement strand
CTTTTCCCCCAACGATAGCTAAAAGATTTATACTGAACCCGTTGATCAATAGCTTTGGCACAGAAACAAAATCATATCAGTAGCAATTCTCACCCGATGTCAGGCAAACGGATCATCATATACATCATTGCCACCTTTATTGCCGGCACCCTCGTACTTGGATACATGGAATACAATTCCACCAGGCATGTCAATGAATTGGTGATAGCCAACAAAAAGCTGCTCGGTGAATCCCGAATCACCCAAAACCTGTTGGATGCGGCCAAGAGCAAAGTCGTTATCGAAAGGAAAATAAGAGGATTCATCGAATCCGGCGATACCATCTACCTGCGGGGATTGCAGGATGAATTCAATGAAATACAGGCAGCACAGACATTTCTGCTCGACATCACAGATGACTCCACGGCAATGGGCCTTATCGAAGAATTGAACAAGGCACTTCAATTAAAAGTCACCCTCTTTCACGATATCCTGAACGCTTACAAACTCCACGGCGTAAAAGCAGCAGAAGATACGATCAATGCCAACCTGCCCGAATGGGTTTCCTACGATATAGAAAACACGATCAGGAAGATCAGCGACACAAGAGGCCATCAGCTTACATTGATTACCGAAGGCGTGCAAAAAAGCGGACAAAAAGCACTTGAATTTAGTTATATCCTCATAGTGCTGGTTTTATTAGGAGCAGCCGGCGTGTTTTGGTACCTGATATACATCATACAAAAACTCATTCGCTCAGATAAGATGCTGAGAGATTCGGCAAGAGTCAAAGAAAACTTCCTGGCCAACATGAGCCATGAGATACGCACACCTATGAACGCCATAGTAGGCTTCGCACAGCTGCTGGCGCAGAAACCCCTCGACCAGGACGCACAGCATTACGTAAAGACCATCGAACGGTCAGGAGAGAACCTGTTGGCCATCGTAAACGATATACTGGATATATCGAAAATAGAAGCAGGCATGATGCGCATAGAAAAAGTTCCCTTCAGCTTGCGTGGGTTGGTCAATTCTGTACAGATGATGGCACTCCCACGGGCTAATAATAAAGGAATACGATTGACGGTAGAAATAGACAATACAATACCCGATATTCTGGAAGGAGATCCGGTGCGGCTCACACAAATCCTCTACAACTTGCTCGGCAATGCCCTCAAGTTTACAGCAGAAGGCTCAGTGGCATTGAAAGTAATAATAGAAGAGCGGCTCAATCACACTGTGAAGTTGAATATACAGGTTAGAGATACGGGCATCGGCATAGAACCCCAAAAACTCAAAGATATCTTCGGTCGCTTTGAACAGGCCGATGATACCATTACGAGACAATACGGTGGAACAGGGCTGGGATTGTCCATTGTAAGAGACCTGGTAGAGTTGCAGGGAGGAACGATCAAAGTAGAAAGCGAAATAGGAGAGGGCACGGTGTTTTACGTCTCGATCCCCTATGCTATATCAACAAGCCAGATAGCCGACAACCTTGCCATCTCAGAAACAGTTTCCCCGGGCGCCACTTCATCAGCGATCAAAGTGCTGATAACAGAAGACAATGAGAACAACCAAAGCCTGTTGAGCCACATATTCAAAAACTGGAACCTGCAATTTGAGATAGCCAACAACGGTTTGGAAGCGATAGAAAAACTAAGACTAAGCAAATATGACTTGGTGCTGATGGATATACAAATGCCGGTAATGGACGGCTACACCGCTGCCCGCAAGATCAGGAATGACTTGCGATCAGATATCCCGATCATTGCCATGACAGCCCACGCCATGCCCGGCGAAAGAGAAAAATGCCTGAGCTACGGCATGAACGATTACATCGCCAAACCGGTAAAACAGGAACAACTCAGCCAGTTGATTAGCAAATTCACGGCATTTGCACGCCCGGTTGCTGCGGGCGAAACAATAGGAACAGGCGCTTCGTCCAACGACTACCAATACATCCGGCTGAATTACCTGCACGAAGTAAGTGCAGGTAATCTGGACTACGAAAAAACAGCTACGCAGAAATTTCTCCGGGCACTCCCCCTGGCAATACAGGAGATAGAGAAAGAATGGAAAGCAGGCAACACGGAAAAGCTGAAAGCAATAGCCCATAATTTAAAAACAACCATTTCCATAATGGGCCTGAACGGGCTGTTAAACCCCTTGCTCGATAAAATAGAATACACCAATGGCGATCACGGACAAATACCGGAAGCAATCGGAGAGATAAAAACGATCAGCCAAAAAGCGATAGAAGAAGCAACATTGTTTCATGCATCGTTTTCCTGAACTTTGCAACCTAACCACTTATAAACTATGGCACAAAGCGGCGAATTCCAGTTTGAACAGGAAGTACAATGGGAAGACATGGGCAACGGCATCAAACGGCAGGTTTTTGGCTACGACGATAAGATTATGTTGGTAAAGGCAAAGTTTGAAAAAGGAGCAGTCGGCACCCTGCATGAACACCACCATTCACAAGTCACCTATGTTGACAGCGGTGCGTTTGAAATGACCATCGGTGATGAGAAAAAGGTCATCCGCAAGGGCGACGGGTATTATGTGCCACCCCATGTGCTGCATGGTTGCGTTTGCCTCGAACCCGGTATGCTCATCGACGCCTTTAGCCCGTTGAGAGAAGACTTCTTAAAGTAGATATTTATTATGTACATTTAATTATGCCAGGGAATATTTTTCAGCCACTGGAGATAGTCACCTACGATACGGAAGTGCTGAACTGTACTTTTCAGGCAGATAATTATTGGGAACTGGTATTCGTGGAAAATGGCAGTGGCTATAGAATGCTGAACGGTGAGCAGATCCCTTTCCACACAGGAGATCTCTTCATGCACATTCCCGGCGGGAAAAACAACATCAGCCTCGAAGAACATTCACGCATACACTTTATTAAGTTCCGGCAGCTACTTCTTGAAGCAGCCGCCACACGCAATGTATTACCGTTCTCCTCCGGGCAATTCAGGACACTTGAATTCATACTGTACAGTGAGCAGCAACACAAACAATCGCTCATTCAGCTCAACAGCGATAAAGTATCGGTATTGGCCCTCTTCAATGTATTGGTAGCAGAAGCCAGCCACCGCCGGTCATATGCCGATAGCAACATTACCCTGTGCCTGCTGGCCCTGTTCAATATGGTGGCAAGAAATATCCTCGAAGCCAGCTATGTGCAGGCGGTGCACCCGGAGGCCATTACTCACGATGTGCTCCATTACATTAACTACCACATATACGATCCGGCAAAACTGGCCATAGAGCACCTGGCTGAAGAATTTCATATCACACCCGGCAACTTCAATACCTACTTCACAAGACAGTACGGCGTTTCCTTAGAGCAATACATACTCACCTATAAAGTCAAACTGGCCGATACCCGTCTGTCCTATACCCGCATGACCCTGGCTGACATAGCAGCGGAGTTGCACTTCACAGACGTTAATGATTTCTCCCGCATCTACCAACACATCAAAGGTGCCCCACCGGTCAAACACAAGTGATGACAAAAGGAGCTTGCGAACTGACTGGGAAAATGAAAAATACCGCGAAAGAAGGCGGTCATGTACACTAAGTTAATTTAAGCAATATTCTATTAAAAGATGATAATTTAGGTAAACCCCATAAAAGGTAAGCTTAGTACTTTTAATTGTACAAATGACAATTATAAGATTAGTACAGTGATTGGGATTGCGTCTTGTGTGGGAGGTAAAACTTTCACTATCTGTCACCAATAAAAATTGCTATATGAAAATGCTACTAAGGCTGCCATCCTTCCACAATGGAACATAACTTCATTATGTTCTTTTTCTGTTTTCATACTTAGCGAGCCGGGATTAAACCTACCTGCGAAGCCATTTATTGTCCTTATTCCTACGTCCATCCATACGGAAGCATAGCTGCCTGCATGGGTGCAGGTTGTCTATTACCCTTTATAACCTCAAATTAACATCTATGAGCATGCTATTGACTGCTGGAAAAAAATGGCGCATACCCTGGATGATCGCACTTATCCTGGTATCCTTTGCTGCCGGCGCCCAACAAAAAGTGAGTGGGCGCATCACTGAAAAAAAGACCGGCAACCCACTGCCCGGTGTTACTGTTAAAGAAAAAGGAGTTCCCAACAGCTTATCTACTAAAGAAGATGGCACCTTCACCCTTCAGCTGAGAACTGCAAAACCTGTACTGGAAATTAGTTTCGTAGGTTATGCAAGGCAGGAGATCACCGTCAACGGAAGAGCTTCAGTGGAAATAATCCTGGAAGAGGATACAAAAGGAATGGAAGACGTAGTGGTAATCGGTTACCAGAACGTTCAACGTCGTAAAACAACGGCCGCCATCTCTACAGTAAAAGGAAAAGATATCGAGAACATCCCATATCCAACCTTCGACCAGATGCTGCAAGGCCGTGCTGCTGGTTTGAACATCCTCAGCGTATCCGGCGAACCGGGCGCCAACAACATCGTTAACATCCGCGGTAATACCAGCGTAAGCAACTCCGATGGTAGTATCGGCGCCAATGGTATCAGCACACCATTATATGTAATAGATGGTATCGCTTATGATGTAAGCGATGTACGGTCAGCCTATGGCAATGCCAACCCGCTGCTGGCCATCAACCCCAACGATATTGAATCAGTAGATATCCTGAAAGATGCCTCCGCCGCAGCCATTTACGGTGCCCGCGCCGGTAATGGTGTCATCATGATCAAAACCAAAAGACCCAAAACAGGAAGACCGCAATTCCGTGTTTCTTCTTACGTAGGTATCTCCACCCGTCCGGCTATGAAACCTGTACTGGTAGGAGCAGCAGAAAGACAATACAAGATGAACCTGTTGAGGCAACAAGGCACCTATGAGAACCAGGGACAGGTTAGCCAGTTCCTCACAGATAGCTTGAACCCCGCCTTTAATAACAATACCGATTGGCAAGGCTTGTTCCTCCAGGATGCTGTTATTAAAAACTTCGACCTCAACATTGGTGGCGCAGAAGAAAGATTCGCATACCGCATTTCTATGAACAGGTACGAAGAAGAAGGTATCATGCGTGGCTTCACTTTAAGCCGTACTACACCCCGCTTATTCCTATCAGTAAAGCCATACAAAGGCATTGAAGTAACGACCGACCTGTACATTGGTTTCACCAAAGCCAAGCACGGTCCGGGCAACCTCAACAGCATCTATCCGTTTACCGTTTCCAACTTCCCCTCCTCATTTTGGCGTATAGACGACCAGGTGCGGGCGAACTATGAAGGCCGCAACGATAAGGTAAGAGATGATGACCGCACTACTTCACTCAACGGTAATACAAGGCTCATTGCCACACTGACACCCGAGCTCACTTTCACAAGTTCGCTGTCGTACAACTTTGGCTTTGCCCGCCGTGATTACCTCCGGCACAGATCGGTCACCACCAACAACCGCTCCGATGCCATAAACTATTCCTCCAACAGCCGTCGTTGGGAGATAGAAAACTATGTTACTTATACCAAAGAGATCAAGGACC
This sequence comes from Niastella sp., assembly GCA_017744515.1. Lineage (GTDB taxonomy): Bacteria > Bacteroidota > Bacteroidia > Chitinophagales > Chitinophagaceae > Paraflavitalea. The sequence goes on along the minus strand of JAGIBF010000096.1, from coordinate 23,724 downwards.
ATACCATCACAGCCCTGATTGGTCAGGGAGCTGAAGAACAGGTAAACAATGTTACCAGCGCACAGGGCAATGGTGTTCCGTTCGACGCGATACAGGTAATACAAGGTATACCCAATGGGCCCAACCTCAGCGTCACAACTTCTTATGAAGACCGCTCCCGTGTATCAGCTTTTGCCAGAGTGGGATATGATTACAAAGGTCGCTATGGTATCGATGGTAGCTTCCGCACAGACGCTTCCTCCCGTTATTCAGCCAACAGTCGTTGGGGCACCTTCCCTGCTGTTTCTGCACGGTGGAACATCTCCGAAGAACCCTTATGGGATAAGATCAAAGATATCGTGTCATTCATGAAGATCAGAGGTAGCTACGGTATCACCGGCCGCGATCCCGGTAACTATTATGCCCAGTACCGTCAGTTGTCTACTGACGTGCGTTATGCCTCCTCTACACTCGGCTCGGGTGCCAGTGGCAACGTGATTACCTACAATGGAGTCACGGCTGTAACCCCCAACTATGCTATACCTGCCCCCGCTGCCAATATCACCTGGGAAAGATCACCGCAACTGAACGTTGGTTTTGATGCCAACTTCCTGCGCGACCGTATCACCCTGACTATGGATTACTACGTGAAAGACTCTCGTGAACTGGTATTCAATATTCCTGTACCCATCACTACAGGCTATACCACTGCATCCAATAACTATGTGGATGTACGTAACAAAGGATTGGAGGTCACCCTTACTACCCAGAATACAGGTCCCAGGTCGCCCCTGAAGTGGAGCACTACCCTCAACATTGCCTTCAATGATAACCTGGTAACGAAGCTGCCTGGCAACAACCGCGACTTCGTATACGGACCCGCTTGGTTACAACGTACGCTCACCATCGGTCAGCCGATGTATGGCTTCCTGGTTTGGAATGTGCCAAGCGTATATGCAAGCATTGATGATGTGCCGGTTGATCCCCTCACAGGCCAGCGTATTCGTTGGATGGGTGGTAACTTCTTCGGCGCTGGTGATGGCGCCAAGCAAGACGTTAATGGAGACTACAACATCGACAACCTTGACAAAGTATACATTGGTAACCCGCAAACAAAACTGTACGGCGGTATCATCAACAGCTTCTCTTACAAGAACTTCACAGTACAGGTATTGTGCACCTTTGTCTCTGGAAGAACATTGTGGAATGGCTATCTGTCTGATAAGCTCGCCTCTGCAGGTAATGATGTAGTCAACCGTTGGGGACCCTATTCTGGCCCTGCCTCCGATTTTGGTGATCTTGAATTCTGGCGCAAGACAGGCGATAATGCCTACTTCCCTTCGCTCTTCACCAACAACGTCGACAAGTGGCACATTGCACAAACCATCTTTACGGAAGATGCCAGCTTCTTCCGTATGAAGAACATCAACATCGGTTACACCATGCCACAGAAAATAGCTCAAAAGCTCAGGCTGCGCAACATCCGTTTGTACAGCATTATCGACAACGTATTTGTATTGCACAATGCAACCGTACCCGATCCTGAACTGGTTTCTCCGGACGGCTATACCAATGGTAACGATTATCCGCTTCCCAAAAAGTTCACATTTGGACTTGAGCTTAATTTCTAAAAAATGCTAAACATGAAACGTATTATCAATAAATGTCTTTTCGCCCTTTTGCTGGCTGCCTCACTGGCTTCCTGCAAGAAGTTCCTGGAGCGGAAGCCGATCAATGCTGCAACCGACGGAAACTTCTGGAACAACGAATCAGAAGCCAACAGCTCCATGGCAGGCGCTTATTCAATGCTCCGCACTGCCTTGATGGAACAAGGGATGTCTTATTACTATTATGGCGATTTTGCCACTGATGAGTTCCTGTCCAACCTGCCGGGTGAAGACATCAACCACATCGGCAACATCAACTGGTCATTCTTTATTCCCGCAACAGAATTGCACCGCGGCCTTCTGCGCTTGCGCCGCTGGGACAATTTCTACCGTGCGATTGACCAGGCCAACCGTTGCCTGAAGTACATTCCCAATATTCCGGTAAATCAGTTCACTTCAGCCAACAAGCAGGCTGCAAAAGATGCACTGATTGGAGAAGCCTATTTCCTGCGCGCCTTCAACTATTTCTACATGGCGCGTGTATGGGGAGATGTACCCTTGGTAACAGAGTCTATTGAAGATGCGGCACTGGCGTCCGAACTGGCGCGTACACCACAGGCAGATATTTTAGCCCAATGCATCAAGGATATTGAAGCCGCCTTACCTAAAATGACCTGGGCGCCAGCCAGCGCCAACAGAGCCATTCGCGTGAGCAAAGGCGCTGCATTCGCATTGCTCGCACATATCTATGCATGGAAAGGAGAATACGACAAGGTGATACCGGCTGCTGATTCCGTGATCCTGAAAGGTGGTTACACCCATGTCAACAGAAGCACCACTGCCAGCTATCTCTCTATGTTCAAGGGCAACTCTTCAGAAGGCATCTTTGAAATAGCCAAGAATGCCAACAACGAGGGCTCAGGCCTTAATAACGCCGTTATCGGTGATATTTCCTTCAGGACCCTTAAAACCCCTTATCTGGCTACTGTACTCGGTAATTCTCAATTCACGTTAGATGTGCCTTCACTGAATGCGCTTTTCCCCAATACGGCCGACAGCGTTGATTACCGTCGTAAAAATGGGTTCGCATACTGGGGTACAACCGATCCTATCAACATCAAATATTCCAATATCATTTACACGGCTGCAAATAATACTTCGCCCGTCAGCCTCAACAACATTATCATCTTCCGCCTGGCAGATATCAAACTCCTGAAAGCAGAAGCACTCGCTGCACAATCTACTTTTGGTGATGCCCGTACCATTGTGAATGAAATACGTACACTTAATAACGTATCACCTTACCTCGGACCGGATAATCAGTTGTTTGAAGCTGTCATCGAAGAAAGAGCACGCGAGCTGTTTCTCGAAGGACATCGTTTTTACGATCTCGTAAGGCTCGCAAGAAAAACAGGTACCTTGAAATTCAATGGAAGCGGCGCGGTTGTGCGGATGGATGGAACCCAATTCCAACAGGGCAAATACTACTGGCCTGTAGATCCCATCCTCATTCAGCTCAACCCATTATTGGAACAAACACCCTACTGGAGGGATAAAATGTAAAACGAGATAAAACTAACAATATGAAACGCTATTATATATCGCTCATGCTGGTGGTTGTGGTGTTGGCCGGAGCAACTACATCCTGTAAAAAAGCAGCCTATTTGACCGATGGTGGAGTACACAATGCCATCACACCATTGAGTACTTACGATTACCTCAAGCAGCATCCCTGGAAGCTCTTCGATACATTGGTCACTATTATTGATCACTATGGCTTGAAAGACAAGGTCAATGCTGCCAATACTTTCTTTGCGCCAACCAATTACTCCATTGGCCGCTACATGACAGCCAGGCTCATCGAAAAACAAGCACTCAATCCGGCAGCAGCCTATACCATCGATAGCTTGTTTAAAGACCTGAAAGCCGATTCCGTATTGCAATATGTATTTACGGATAAGATCACACTGGCCGAAGCACAGGAACTGCAACCCAAACTGTATTCACCACAAACCTCGACCAACCTGAGAATGGGCGTGATGAAAGAATTACAAACAAGTACATTGTATACTGAGCGTTCAAATGCAGCTACCTTTCTCCTGTACTTTGTAAAAATACGCGGCGATGTAGACATCCCTGGAGTGATACCCCCGGCGAACGAGTCTGATATACGGGTCGTTTGTCAAACAACAGGTATCCTGCCGGAGAACGGCCAACGCGTACTGCATGTGCTATCGAACTTGCACGTATTTGCACGCTTTTAATAGTAAGCTGTCACCCTTGTCACCTTGCCTGTCCCGCTTTGCGGGAAGCTTGTCGAAAGGTCGTCGAAGGATGGTGTTAGCGTTTTTGAATTACTAAATCAGGTCAAACATGAAATTATTATATACAGCATCAGCAGCACTGGCACTTTCGGTAGCAATCTGCTGTTGCAAAAAAGAAGAAGGCTTTCTGAGCAACAAACTTTTCTATCGGGCCAATCCATTTCCGGCCGCAAAAGGAAGAGTTACTACATCTGCGCCATTAGAAGTAGATGGATCTACACAAACTATGATGGTAAAGCTACTGGCTGTCCGCGATAAGACAGGCGCCATAGCCGATAAACTCACAAAGGAGTATGAGATCCCCATTTACAAAGGAGAGATTCGCTCTACCGATACCACGCTCGCAATGATTGCTCAAAAACTGGGTACAGCGATGTACAAGCCTTTTGACATCAATGAAGTGGGCGGTCGCATTGAAGTAACACCCGCTTCTATGTTCGTAGATACAGGTTCCTATGAGTTCGATATTGAAGCCTCCAACGTAAAAGGCTCGATCACGATCAATAATGTCGCCAAAGTACGTATCACGCCGGCAGTACCCTTCCAGTTGGTGCGTCAGTTTGCAAGCACTTCAACTGTAGGGCAGGAAGCAACCTTTGTAACACAAAGCGCCTTTACCGTATCCGTTGACCGTGTACCCACTGGTCCCAACAAGATCATTGTAAAATTTGTAGATAAGAATGGCGCTATTTTCAATCCAAAGACAGGACAGGTAATACCCCGCGCCACGTTGGCTGGTACCACCGGTCTGCGGTATGAGTACAAGCAGTTCGCCCCATTCTATCCCGAAGAAAAAACAGATACAGCACTGGTATACCAATACCCCGAAAAGACACCCACTTTCCCGCTGTACACACTTAACAATGCCTATCTGAGTTCATACCGTGTTCCGGCAGCATTCAACGATTTGAATGTGAACATCAATCCGGAGTTCTCAGTAAGGCTCTATCCGGCCGATGAAGGAGTACCCTTCGTAAAAGGCACCTGGATCATTACCAATAGGATGAACTTTGCAGCTAAAAAGCCCTAAGAAAGCCAAAGTGGCGGTATACTGAAAATGTCGTTACATAAACAGATATTATCCTGATAAAGACAGCCTGAGACATGGCTGTCTTTGTTCTTTTTTAATTGTTAAATTGCCACTTAATAAGAATTCATGCGTATGAAATCATTCAAAAGAAAAGCTGTGCTAAGTGTTGCAGTACTGTCAACAGTAGTGTCAGGATATGCCCAGCATTCCGATTACCCCATTCAGCCTGTTGATTTTACCCATGTGCACCTGACCGATCATTTTTGGGCGCCCAAAATACAGGTCAATGCAGACGTTACTATACCCTATACGCTGGAGCAATGCAGGAAGACAGGTCGTATCGACAACTTCCTGAAGGCAGCAGGAAAAATGCCCCCCACCAGGTACACCGAATATACTTTTGACGACACCGATATTTATAAAGTGATAGAAGGAGCTTCATACGGTCTTCAGGTACAAAAGAACCCCAAACTGGAAGCGTACCTCGACTCACTGATCCAGATTATTGCCGATGCCCAGGAGTCTGATGGATACCTCTACACTTTCCGTACTATGAAACCTGCAAAGCCACACGACTGGGTAGGATCAAAACGTTGGGAAAAAGAAGAAGACCTCAGCCATGAACTATATAATTCAGGTCACCTCTTTGAAGCAGCAGTGGCACATTACCAGGCTACAGGTAAAAAGAACATGCTCAACATCGCTACTAAAAATGCCGACCTGCTGGTAAAAGATTTTGGATATGGCAGAGAAGAGAAAGCCCCGGGTCACCAGGTAGTAGAGATCGGGTTGGCTAAGCTGTACCGGGTAACCGGCGAAAAGAAATACCTCGACCTCGCTAAGTTCTTCCTCGATGTGCGTGGACCCCAAAAAGGCCAGTACAGCCAGGCGCATAAGAAAGTAGTAGAACAGGACGAAGCAGTAGGCCACGCTGTGCGTGCTACTTACATGTATACAGGTATGGCCGATATTGCGGCCCTTACCGGAAACGAAGCCTACCTCAAAGCCATCGATGCCATCTGGCATGACGTGGTAGAGAAAAAACTATACATCACTGGTGGTATTGGAGCCACAGGCGCAGGCGAAGCATTTGGAGCAGCATACCAGTTGCCCAACATGTCGGCCTATGCAGAAACCTGTGCGGCCATTGCCAATGTATATTGGAACAACCGTATGTTCCTGCTGCACGGCGATGCCAAGTACATCGATGTAATGGAACGTGTCCTGTACAATGGATTGTTATCCGGTGTATCCCTCAGCGGCGACCGGTTCTTCTATCCCAATCCACTGGCATCGATGGGACAGCACCAGCGCAGCGCCTGGTTTGGATGCGCTTGTTGCATTTCCAACATGACCCGCTTCCTGCCTTCTATGCCCGGATATATGTATGCGCAGGATAAGAACAATCTCTACGTAAACCTGTTTGCTGGCGGCAAAGTAGATGTTACCCTGCCTGCAGGCAAAGTAAACCTGGAGCAACAAACAGAATATCCCTGGGAAGGAAAAGTAAAACTGGTAGTAACCCCTGCAAAGACAACAACCTTTGCCTTGCAGGTACGTGTACCCGGCTGGTCCAAACAGGACTTGGTGCCCGGCGACTTGTACTTTGCAGCAGATAAAAGAGAAAAACCATTGGCCATCACCCTCAATGGAAAGCCAGTGAAGTACGAAATGGTAAAAGGCTATGCAGTTATCAATCGCTCCTGGAAAAAAGGTGATGTCATAGCGTTTGAATTACCGATGGAAGTACAGAAAGTATTTGCCAAAGAAAATGTGAAAGACGACAAGAGCCGTTTTGCCCTGCAGCGCGGACCATTGATCTATTGCCTCGAAGGCCCCGACAACAAAGACAGTGCAGTACACAACATTGTAGTAGATAAGAATGCAGCAATACAGGCAGTAAACAAGCCGGCATTGCTGAATGGCGTTACGGTACTGGAAATGAAAGGCACTTCTACAAAAAGACAACTGAATAGCGATGAGCTGATAAAAACAGATCAAACAGTAACCGCCATACCTTATTATTCCTGGGCCAACCGCGGTCCTGGCGACATGGTGGTGTGGATACCCTACGAAGCGTCTGCCGCCAAGCCGAAACCAGCGCCAACGATCGCTACAAAGAGCAAAGCCACAGCATCAATCAACAACCAAAGAATGTGGAAAGCACTGAGCGATCAGTACGATCCCGAAAGCTCTCAGGACAACAATGCTCCCTACCTGCATTGGTGGCCAAAGAAAAATACACTCGAATGGGTGCAGTATGATTTTGATAAAGAACAAACCGTTTCACAATCACAAGTATACTGGTTCGATGATGGTCCCTGGGGAGGTTGCCGTATTCCTGCATCCTGGAAGCTCTATTACAAAAAAGGCAACGAATGGGTGCCTGTGCAACCTATCGGACAATATGAAAGTGCCAAAGACAAATACAACCAGGTAAAATTTGAACCCGTAACCACCACTGCCCTGAAAATGGAAGTACAACTGCCGGCAGAACACGCCACCGGCATACATGAGTGGATTGTAAAATAACATCTCTCTGTCATTTCGAACGCAATCTTCCTTCCCTGTCATTTCGAACGGAGCGATAGCGGAGTGAGAAATCTGCTCTCGAAGTAAATGTATAAACTGGCGCAAGCATGTCGCAAAGGCAAGCACGAGGCGTGCTTGTGCCACTCTGCCTTGGTTCGTGTTCTCACGAACCATATAAAGACAAAAAATATCTAATGCAAACAAAACTCTTTACCCTTCTCTTAGCCCTGAGCACTACTGCGGCCTACAGTCAGCGACAAGCTGTTATCGATATCGACGCCTCGAAACCCGGTGCATCAGTTGCTCCTTCATTACATGGCATCTTCTTCGAAGAAATCAGCCATGGCGGAGAAGGCGGCCTGTATGGTGAGCTCATCCAAAACCGCGGCTTTGAAGAATCAAGATTGCCCGCCGGCACAAAGGTGGAGAACGGTTGGTTGATACCAACTGCCCGTACACCCCACTTCATGCTGCAACCCCGTGTGAGCGATTGGCGCATGCGCTGGCCCCTCAGTAGCCAATGGCCAGCTTGGTCACTGGAAACAGGAGAGAAGAGCGACATCAAAATACAGCTCACACAAGATAATCCGCTGAACAGTGCCACACCCAATTCCATGCAGGTAGAGATACAGGCATTGGATGCCGGAGGAAAGAACAACCTGATCAACGAAGGCTTCTGGGGGATCAAGGCCAATGGAGGAGAACAATACAACCTCTCATTCTATGCACGTACAGACGCAAATTACAAAGGCCAGCTAACCGTATCTCTGCAATCACAGGATGGAAAAGTGCTGGCGAAAAATGCTTTCACCAACGTGAAAGGAGCTGGCTGGAAGAAATACACCTGTGCACTGAAACCCTCCACCACAGACCTGAAAGCGAAGCTGGTTATTTCATTTGGCAGCACCGGCACCATATGGTTGGATTTCGTATCCCTGTTCCCGCAACAAACATTTAAGAACCGTCCCAACGGTATGCGCAAAGACCTTGCACAATATCTGGCCGACTTAAAGCCTGCTTTCGTACGCTGGCCCGGCGGCTGCTATGTGGAAGGCATTAATATTGAGAACGCAGCCAATTGGAAACGTACGATTGGACCAGTAGAGAAAAGACCCGGTACCTATAGTGTATGGGGATATTGGTCGAGCGATGGATTTGGCTACCATGAATACCTCCAGTTCTGCGAAGACCTCGGTTCCGATGCCCTGTATGTATTCAATGCAGGCGTTTCTTGCGAATACCGCAGCGGTACATTTATTCCCGAAGATTCATTACAACCGGTAATAGATGATGTGCTCGATGCCATCGAATATGCCATCGGGCCGGTTACCTCTAAATGGGGTAAAGTGCGTGCAGCCAATGGACATCCCAAACCCTTCCCGCTCAAATATGTGGAAGTGGGCAATGAGCAACACGGACCACGTTACGCAAAGCGCTACAACCTGTTCTATGACGCCATTAAAAAGAAATACCCCCAGATCATACAAATGGCAAGCATGGGTATTGGCGATATCAACAAGCGTACACTCGATAGTATGAAGGTGGTGGATGTGGCCGACGAGCATGCTTACAAAGCAGCCTATTGGGCTTTCAACAACTACGACCACTTCGATAAATACAAGCGCGGCGACTGGGATGTATATGTAGGAGAATATGCCACCAACGCTGGCGTGGGCAGCGGCAACATGATGGCGGCGCTCAACGATGCGGTATACATACTCGGCATGGAGCGCAATGGGGATCTGGTGAAAATGTCCAGCTATGCACCCCTATTCGAAAATGTGAATACCAGACACTGGCCCGTAAACCTCATCAACTTCGATGCTGGTCGCAGCTTCGGACGCATATCCTACTACGCCATTAAAATGATGGCCGATCACCGTGCCGATCAGAACGTGCAAACAACCGTTTCACTGCCGCCGATGGCGAATCCAGCTCCGCAGTTTAGCGGCGGTATCGGCTTGGCTACCTGGGATACACAAACCGAATACAAGGATATCGAAGTAGTGAAAGATGGAAAGACGATCTATAAAAGCGATTTCATCAACAGGTCCAATGAGTGGCAGGCTATACGCGGCAGGTGGTCAGTGAAAGACAGTGCCCTGGCACAAACAGCACAGGGAGCACAACGGCTCAACCTCTTGACAGGTAAAACATTTGATACCTATACGCTCAAACTGAAAGCGAGGAAAACAGGCGGCACCAACGCCTTCATCATTCCATTCGCGGTGAAAGATGGCGCCAGCCACATGCGCGTGCACATTGGTTCCTATGTAAATGTGAACTATGTGGTGGAACTGGTGTCCGATAGCTTTTCAGTGGCCGATATGATGCCACAACGGAGATTGCCGGCGCCTATCGAAACCGGCAAATGGTATGACATTACCATCGAAGTAGGCGTAGACAAAGTAGAAGGCTACCTTGATGGCAAACAACTCTTCTCCTTCAAACAACCCAATACATTCTTTAGCATCGCAGGCCGCGATCAAAAGAATGGCGACATCATCATCAAACTGGTAAATGGAGCAGCAACACCGTACAGTGCGACCATAAACCTCGAAGGAGTGGCAGGAGTAGGCGCCACGGCAGAGTTGGTTACGCTGCAGGCAGATTCACCACAGGCAGAAAACTCATTGGCGAACCCGCGGCAATACATACCGGTAACTACAAAGATCAACAATGTAAAGCCCTCCTTTGAAGTAAGCTTCAAACCCTACACCATAGCAATTCTCCGGGTGAAAGATACCAGCTGGAAAAAACAAGCCAGCCGGTAAAATTATTCATTCCGCAGCGCATGAACAGGATTGGCCAGCGCGGCTTTCAGCACCTGCTGGCCAATCACTGCCAGTGCGATCAGAACGATCAGCACTACAGGCAGTAAGAACATCCACCAGCTCAGGTTAACGTGATAAGCATACGATGACAGCCATTGATTCATGGCTATGCCGGCAATAGGCAGCGCGATCAACGATGCCACAACGATCAGCTTCATGAAGTCGCTGGTCAGTAAAGTAATCAACTGTTGAAGCGATGCCCCCAACACCTTCCGGATGCCGATCTCTTTGGTGCGTTGCATAGCCATCAGCGATACCAGCCCATACAAACCAAGACAGGAAACAATGATCGCCAGTACAGTAAACCACGTAAACAACTTCATCGTCAACCTGTCTTTATCATATTGAGCCTTATAAGCTTCATCCAGGAATGTATATGAGAAAGGGTCGTCTGGATAATGTTTTTTCCAGACAGCTGCCACCTGCGGAAGGTCTTTGGGTTGTATCTTAATGAGTACGGCGATGACGGGATTCGAATTATAGACCATCACCAGCGGCTCTATTACATTATGCAGCGATTTATAATAAAAGTTCTTCACCACACCTACCACCTTTCCCTTATGTCCAAAGCCATCCATCGCTTGCCCAAGCGCAGAGGTCCAGCCCATCCTCGACACAAACGCTTCATTCACGATAAATGCCTCTTTTTTATCAGTCCTGAGGCTGTCAGATATATTCCTGCCTTCCTTTAAACGCATTTGTAGTAATGGCAGCAGCTCCTTGTCGATATGATAATAGTTGCACATGAATTCCTTCCTGCTGGCCCCCGCAAAAGTGGTAGCAAGGCTCAGCCCCTCCATCCGCAGCCCACTGCCCGCAGATACACCCTTTACTGCAGCTATTTCTTTAAGCGAATTGACAAAAGAAGGTACAGATCGTTGCTCTACGGAATCATTGGATATCTCGATAGAAGCTATCTGTTCCTTCACGTAACCCGTATCCTTATTGTCGATGAATTGCATCTGGCTGTAGATCACGATGGTGCCTGTAATGAGAGCGGCAGTTATCACGAATTGAGCAGTCGTAAGTGTGCGGCGCAACAGAAGGCCTCCGGAACTATACTTCCATTTGCCTTTAAGTATCTCTACCGGCCTGAACTTCGATAAAATGAAAGCAGGGTACAGTCCGGCAAGCAAAATGGTGACAACAAAAATCACAAGCATGAATAATGCACTACCCTGCCAGCTAAGATGCAATTGAACCTGCAGCAAAGAATTGAAGTAGGGGAGAGCCAGCAGCACGATGCCCAAAGCGATAGTCCATGCAATAGCGATCAAAACGAAAGATTCAAATAAGAATTGGCGAATCAGCTGAAAAGGCCTTGCTCCATTTACTTTTCGTACACCTACCTCTTTAGCCCGTTCCGTAGCCCTCGCTGTAGATAAGTTGATGTAATTGAGCAACGCAATGATCAATATGAAAGCAGCTAACAGAGAAAAGATGTAATTGAACTGTTTATTACCCTTGGGTGTATCTACCAGCTTGCCTTTGCTGAAATGTACATCAGACAATGCTTCAAGAAAAAAGTTGACTGAATAGCCAACTCCGCCGTCTTTATCCAGCTCGGCTTTACAATACTTGTCAGCCACCAGCTTCATTTTGCGCTCAAAACCTTTCAGGTCCGGCTGCTGATTGAAAAGGATAAAAGTGTACACCGGAAAATCCTCCAGCCAGCTCTTCTTTTTTGCAAAATTATAACAAAGTAAAGCAGTGAAGCGGATATCAGAGTTGCCCGGCGGGTTGGCAATAACACCCGTTACCTTGGTAGGTTTGCCATCGCAAATAAGTGTTTTGCCCAGGGCAGGAACATTGCCAAAGTATTTCTTTGCTATCGAAGCTGTCAATACTACGGACCCAGGTTGCTGTAAAGCTCCCGCAGCAGCGCCTTCAATAAAAGAATGATCGAATAAGGAAAAAACAGGTTGGTCGGCAAGATAGAAATCACTTTCAGTGATCAGTTCACCATTATGCCTGATAACAGTTTGGTTTTGCTCCAGCCGGGCAGCGGCCACTACTTCCGGGAAATCACGTTTGAGCGCATCGGCAAGGGGATAAGGGCTGGTGCCAAATAACATATCGTCAGAGCCGGGTGCATGCAGGGTAGTCGTTATCCGCGCAATACGGTCCGACTTGCTATGATACTGGTCATACGTTAATTCGTACTGAACATAAAGAAAAATAATAATGCAGGCAGCAATGCCCGTAGAAAGACCAAGAATGTTAATGAGGGAAAAACTTTTATGCCGTAGCAGGTTGCGCCAGGCTATCTTCAGGTAGTTTTGGATCATAATAAAGGTTGAAGTGAAACGATAGGTGCAATAATGAAAAATAATCCTGAAACCTGTACCTGGTCTCCTCCGTATAATAACTACTTTACGGTTTATTTAACAGTATGTAATTCCTCCTGCCATTATTCTGAATACTGAATTCAGAATTCTGTATTCTTGTTTCCTTAAACGTTTAAGCCCTCCCTTCATTAAATTATCCACCTAAAAGAAAGAAACTAACCCCGAACCCCTTATTTTTAACCCCATGCAGAACACAACACTTCACCGCTTGCCATTGGCCATAGCCATGCTGGGCCTGGCAGCCATCGTACCAGCTTGTCAATCACCCAACACACCAACAGACCAGGTGGCAACCGACAGCACAACCGTTAAACTCATTACACTCGACCCTGGCCACTTCCATGCGGCCCTGGTGCAGAAAACCGTTAATCCCGACATTGATTCAGTAGTACACGTATACGCGCCCGGTGGCCCGGAATTGGATGCCCACCTTGGCCTGATCAAGCAATACAATGAACGCCCGGAAAATCCCACCCACTGGAGAGAAGAAGTATATACCGGCGCCGACTACCTCGATAAAATGCTGGCCGATAAAAAAGGCAATGTAGTAGTACTGGCAGGCAACAACAGGCAGAAAACAGATTACATACAAAAAGCAGTGGCGGCAGGTATCAATGTGCTGGGCGATAAACCCATGGCCATTACACCCGCAAATTTTGGATTGCTGGAACAGGCATTTGCCGAAGCGGCTTCTAAAAAAGTATTGTTGTATGATATCATGACCGAGCGCTCCGAGATCACCAATGTATTACAAAAAGAGTTGGCCCACATGCCAGCCGTATTTGGTGAGCAGCAAAAAGGAACCGCCAAAGATCCCGGCGTGGTGATAGAAAGCGTACACTTCTTCTACAAATTCGTATCCGGCAAAGCATTGACACGCCCTACCTGGTTCTTCGATCCGGCCCAGCAGGGAGAAGCCATTGCCGACGTAGGCACACACCTCATCGACCTCGTTCAGTGGGAATGTTTTCCAGACACGGTACTCGATTATAAAAAAGACATTCAGATCACTACAGCACGCCTTTGGCCCACACCAATTACACTGTCACAGTTTACGGCAGTAACGAAGAAAGATAGCTTTCCGGATTTTCTGAAAGGAGACGTAGTGAAAGACTCCATCCTTCAAACACACGCCAATGGAGAGATCAACTATACATTGAAAGGCGTACACGTAAAAATGATTGCCCGCTGGGATTATAAAGCACCTGAAGGCAGTGGAGATACCCATTACTCACTGCTGAAAGGGTCATTGGCCAACCTTGAAATAAAACAAGGTAAAGAAGAAAACTATCAACCTACATTATATATCCGTCCGGCTAAGAACGATACAGTCTACGCACAGGCCCTGCAACAGGCCATCGGCACTTTGCAAAGCCGCTATGCAGGCGTTAGCGTTGAGAAGGTAGCCAATGGTTATAAAGTAGTCATACCACAAACATTCAAAACAGGACACGAAGCACACTTTGGAGAAGTGATGCAGCGCTTCCTGCAATACCTCAAAGCAGGTAAGTTGCCCGATTGGGAAGTGCCCGGTATGCTGGCTAAATACTACACTGCCACCAAAGGCCTCGAAATAGCCACCCGCAAATAAGATCAACAAACATATTACTAATCATATTTTAATATGCAGCAAAGTCCCCAACGGGGACTTTGCTGTTTAGGAATATTCAATATTCCTCCAAATCTTATAAATCATTCAAATCACGGTTCAGACAATTCCCATATTGAGCAACATAGTAAGCATTAACCTTTGTAAGCCGGTTGTTAATTGTTCAGTATGCTCCCCAGGCATCCGCAGAAAAATGCACAGGCATAATTTTCTATACGTAATTAACAAAAAATGAATGTCATGAAAACTATCCTTACTTTCTGCGTGCTACTGCTAATGGTAAACGTGAAAACGAATGCACAGATCCAGTCAGGAAATGTGATGGTGGGTGCCGACCTTGCTAAGATCGACCTGAGCCTCGATAAAGGCGGCAACTTCTCATTCCTTATCAATCCCAAAGCAGCTTGGTTTATCAGGGACAACCTTGCTATTGGTGCATACCTTAAAGTTGGGTTGGCCACGGCAAAAAATGCCGGCACAAGCGTTAGCTATGGCGTTGGACCATTAGCCCGTTATTATTTCAGTGATGATAACCTCACACTCCTTCGTCATTCCCGCTTCTTTGTAGAAGGCAATGTGGGTATCGAAGGCGATAACCCGGCAGTAGGCGATAACACAAATGGTTTAGGTTTAGGGATTGGACCTGGCTGGACTTATTTCATTACACCCAATATTGGTTTGGAAGCACTGCTGAAATACAATGGCATCATTGGATTCGGCAGCAGGCCGACCTCTAACGATCTGGGCTTTGGACTTGGATTCCAGATATACCTGCCCACGGCAAGGCTGAAAGCTATAGGAAACGATCTGAAGAAGCAGTAGAACTTTTATCTAAGTAGAGTTAACATCCCTGTTTATACAAAGGTCTGCGATGTATTAATATGCATCATCAGACCTTTTGTTATTATTAACAGTCAAGCCACATACATTATCCCGGCCGGTTTAACGTTTCATTATTAAACCCGTGCTTTGATCAAAAGTCAGAACACCGCACATTTGTAAAAGCATTATTTTTAAACCGGAAAAACTGTCAATAATATACTTATGAAGATTGTATTTTTTACCTCCATTGTAGCTCTTGCCTTTGCATCCTGTAGCACACCCAAAACATATTTCACATCATCAGTCCGTAACACGATCGAAACAAACAACATTCCTGTTACCAAGCTCCAGTTCTATGTCGATAGAGATGTGCAATTACGTAGGGAAGTAGCTTCCGGATCAGCACAGGTATCAGCCGGAGTAGTTAAGTTTGAGAACGGGAAATACGTTAACATCATTACCCTGAAAAAGAATACCCCCGGCGTTTGTACAAGAACCTACGAAGATAAAATAGATGTGTCGTTCGAAATGGGCGATGGCCGTTACCTTACTTTCGGTAAACTCAAACGTGATAGCCGTGCACCCTATACATTATACGCAGATAGCTGGGGGCGTGATCCGCGTTCGATGGGAGAGATCAGGTATGATGGAAAAATTTACTACATTTTGCCATCCGGTTCAGAAGCACGGCTCATGATCAAAAAAGATGCACTGAATACACTGAAGATCGATAAGCGCGAAATGAAAGGAAGGAGAGTAGAATAATATTGTAATATATAAAATGATAGCCGTTACCGCTGTTCGCGTATAAGCGACAGCGGTAATTTTATTATAAGGTATACAGGGTAATTTTAGCCTCCACTTTTACGTTATAGGGGCTAATCCAAACCCTAATCCTTATGATCGTATATGGATGGAACCACTTTAAATTGAAATCTATTGACCCTCACTCCGTTGGCCTTTCACAATATCTATCCGGTATGCAGATAGAAGTACGGCAACGTTACTTTCACCTATTCTGGATTCCCTGCTTCTCTCTGGGCAAAAAATGGGCCCTCCGCAAAGGAAACCAACTGTTTGAACTCCCTGTACAATATCAACAGCTGCTGAAAAGCCGGCAGGATATCAAAGTAAAAACCCCCTTCTACACCTATGCATTGCCCCTGATGGCACTCTTTGTAGGAACAGTATATTACATCAATGAACAAATAAGCGATTATAGATCGGAGCAACACAGCAAGCAGGAATTTGCCATGCAGTATGAAGACAATGCAGCGAGGTTCCGCAAGCCCTCGCTGGACGATTACTATATACTTACATCGGAGAAGGGATATACAACCAGGTATGCGCGGATAACCGGCCTCGACAAAAACAACATCCAGCTTTCTTATATTACCAAACCAGTCTATGCCTACAAGCCTTCGGAAATTGCGAAGCTGTTTGTAGACCCGGCCAACCAATTGGAAACAGTCACTGTCAGCCGTGGCGATTCTGCAAAGTTAATTTGTGGCGAGTACGACAACCGCTATAAGTTCAAAGGCATAGACCTGAAAGGAGAAGAATACAAGTTCCGGGTGGAGAAAGTAGTCCGCCTTGATGGACCAATCATCACGGGTGGAGGCTATGCCAGCTATAGGGCCAATGCCATCAACCTGGAATTAGCCAACGAAGGCCTTGCCGGCAACCTCACAAAAGTGGAACCGGTGGAAGGCAATGTAAAATGGACCTGCTCGGAAACATTACCGATGAGCCTGCCTTCTGATGGAGAGGTTACTTTATATGGTGCAGGCGATTACAAAACACCCTACAAAGTCAAATTGAGCCTGGTAGGTGATGATGGCAGAACAGTACAGTACCTGCTGGAAGGTCACGATTACGAGAAACATATTACACGACTCAACTGATCAGCGGAAGACAAAAAATGAATGGAGATCGATCATTGTCTTTTTGCATAGATAAACATGTACGCTGAGAACATTGATAAAAGAGAGGGGCCGCCTATTCAGGCGGCCTTTGCTTTTATAAAGTACTCCCGCAGCCCCGGTAAAAATGCTTACTCCGCTGCTCTTCATAGCGCCCTCTGAATCAGATCGTTGAATGCCTGTAAACGCTTTTTCGCCGGTGTATACAAGATAACTTCTCTAAATAATTGATTTAAGTCGACAAACTTTTTAAAAAAATAACAGAACTTTCTCAATAAGTTAATATATTTAGCATGACATAGTTGATTCGCGTATAGAAGTCCCAACCCAAACACTAAATAAAAACTAACGAAGTGTCCGAGAAACAGGCCCTCTACAAGAAGTCGCTGATCAAGCATCTGTACTTTAATGAAAAACTGTCCTGTGCAGAACTAAGCACTTTGACAGATAAAAGCCTTCCTCATACTGCCCGTGCCCTGAACGAACTGGTAGAGGAAGGAGTAGTGCTTGAATCAGGACATGCCAGTTCTACCGGAGGGCGCCGGCCACAGGTGTATGCCTTAAATCCTGAGATCATGTATGTGATCTCTGTAGCCATGGACCAGTTCATTACCCATATCTGCATATTAAATATGGCCAACCAGGTGGTGGCCAGGGTAGAACGCATTGAGTTGGCCCTGTACACCAATCCCAAAGCATTGGAGGAACTGGGCCATCACCTCACACAGTTCATTGATGGCTCAGGGATTGCCAAAGAAAAAATTGCCGGCATCGGTATGGGTATGCCCGGGTTTGTTGATGGCCATAAAGGCATCAACTATTCCTTCCTGCATTCCAGCCATGAAAGCATTACCAACTACATTGAGTCAGTCACCGGCCTGCCGGTATTGATAGATAACGATTCGAGTCTCATTGCGCTGGCCGAATGGAAACTGGGCGCTGCCCGGCAACGCCAGAATGTAATGGTCATCAATATCAGCTGGGGCATCGGCCTCGGTATGATCCTCGATGGAAGTCTCTTCCGTGGACAGAGCGGGTTTGCCGGTGAGTTTAGCCATATCCCTCTTTTTACAAATAATAAAATTTGCAATTGCGGTAAAATGGGTTGCCTCGAAACCGAATCCTCCCTGCAGGTGATTGCTGAAAAAGCTGTGAAAGGAATACAGGAGGGAAGGACTTCCGTTTTAAAAAATCTTTCACCCGAACGTCTCGAAGATACCAGCAAAGCCATCATGGAAGCTGCTGTAAAAGGCGATAAATACGCCGTTGAACTCTTATCCCAGGCGGCCTACCATATAGGTCGCGGTATTGCCATCCTTATCCATATTCTCAATCCAGGTTTAATTGTACTTAGCGGAAGAGGAGCTTTGGCCGGAAGGCTTTGGCTCGCACCAGTGCAGCAAGCCCTTAATGAACACTGCATTCCAAAAATTGCAGAGAACATCGAGCTGTTGATCTCGCCGCTGGGTTATCATGCAGAACGCCTCGGCGCCGCTGCATTGGTGATGGAACATTTCGATGAAATGCCCATGCACCGCAAAAAACAAGAACTCTTATATGCGTGAACTATAAGACGACGTGTAACCCCTTTTAATTTGAATTAGTTAACTAAAAAAGAAACTGCGTTATGAAAAAGTTGCTTTGCCTGTCTCTGCTATGGATTGCGATGATGTGTAGCAAAGATGTCAGTGCACAGGAAAAAAAATGGGTCTCGGGTATCCTGCGTGATCCCCGTGGTAACCCGGTTGCCTCTGCTACAATTGTCGAAAAAGGAACAACAAATCAATCCCTATCCGATGGAGAAGGCGCCTTTCGTCTCGAAGTAGCTTCCAATGCTACCCTGGTTATTTCTTCTATTGGTTTTACACCCCTTGAAACCTCTGTAAGCGGTTCTTCTACTTTCAACCTCACCCTTCAGCCTACAGCTTCCGACCTCAACGAGGTAGTAGTTACGGCCCTTGGTGTAAAAAGACAGAAAAAATCGCTTGGCTATGCAGTACAGGAAGTAAAAGGCTCCACCCTGCTCGATGCCCGCGAGCCCAACCTTACCAACGCATTGTCTGGCGTGGTAGCTGGCTTGCAGGTTATCCGTTCCAGCACAGGCCCTGCAGGTTCTTCCAAGATCAACCTCCGCGGTAACAACTCACTCACTGGTTCCAACCAGCCGCTGATTGTTGTAGATGGAGTGCCCATCAGCAACTTCATCGGTGCTACCAACAACGACTTCTTCAACCCCGGTCTTGACATGGGTAACGGCCTGGCAGATATCAATGCCGCCGATATCGAAAGCATTTCCGTGTTGAAAGGTGGTGCTGCAGCAGCCCTGTATGGTAACCGTGCCGGTGGTGGCGTTATCCTCATTACTACTAAAACCGGCCGTAAACAAAACGGCCTCGGTATACAAGTGTCTTCTACTGTAGGTGTAGAAAGCATCTTTACGCATCCCGACAGGCAAACCTCTTTTGGTCAGGGTTCCAATGGCGCCTATGATCCTATAGGCGGCGGCAGCTGGGGTCCGAAGATCACTGGACAAACAGTTACCAACTGGAAAGGACAACAGGAGCAGCTGGCTTCTTATGACAACCTGAAGAATTTTTATGAAACAGGTCTCACACAAAACCACAACGTTTCCTTCCAGCAACAGCTCAACAATACTTCCGTATATACTTCTATCAACTACCTGAACGATAAAAGTATGATCCCCGGAACCAAACTTTCCCGCGTGAACCTGGTTGCCAGGGCCGTAAGCAAGTTTGGTAAAGACAACCGCTGGACAACTGATACAAAGATCCAGTACAGCAGCGCCAACGCTAAGAACAGGCCTGTTGCCGGTCTTAATACCAGCAACTATCCTGCTTTGCTGTACAATATGCCCGTATCACTCGATGTACGCCAATTCGATCCACCGACCAACCAGTTCGGCAACATGATCTGGTACAACTCCGGCAACCAGATCAACCCTTACTGGAACACACGGTATAACCTCAACAATGATATCCGCGACCGTTTCATCATGACCGGTTCATTGAAATACAACTTCAATTCCTGGTTGAATGCAGAAGTGAAAGGTGGTGCTGATATGTATACTACCAACTTCGAGAGCAAAGTATACGGAGGCAGCCCCCTCACACCAAGTGGAAGGTTTGGCGTTTCCAAACAAACATTCTCTGAGTTCAACTACAGCACCCTCATCACTGCTCAGAAAGACAATTGGATCGACAAGTTGGGCGTGGCAGCCTCAGTGGGCGGCAACCTGATGCAACAGAAATCATCTACGATAGGAGCCAATGCAGGAGAACTCGAAGTACCCAATCTTTTTGCGATCGGCAACACCAAGGGCAATCCTACCTTCACCGATGAGTTTTCTCAAAAGAGGATCAACTCTGTTTACGGAACCCTTGGACTTAACTGGGATGGATACCTCTACCTTGATGCGACATTCCGCAACGACTGGACATCTACCCTCCACCCCGATAATAGGTCTTTCTTCTATCCTTCTGTGAGCCTTGCTTATGTGTTCACCGAATCTATTAAAGGTCTGCCATCCTGGGTTAGCTACGGTAAGCTCCGCGCTTCTTATGCATCTGTAGGTAATGACCTCGCACCTTACCAATTGTATAATACTTATACCATTGGCCGCGATCCCAACGGCAATCCCACCGGTAGCAGAAAACCAACTATGTTCGATCCAGGTGTAGAAAATGAGTTGATCAAAACATATGAAGCCGGTGCTGAACTTCGTTTCGTGAACAACCGTTTCGGTATTGACTTCAGCTGGTACAAATCAAACGCAACCAACCAGCTCATCAGGCTGCCGATGGATCCTGCCAGTGGTTATACCGACCGTATCATCAATGCCGGTAATATCCAGAACAGTGGTTTTGAAGTAATGCTCGATGCACGTATCCTCAGCAACCCCAGTGGTTTCAACTGGAATATCAATGCCAACTTCTCCCGCAACAGGAACGTGATCCTCGAGATCTATGACCGCGATAGCGTAAATACTTACCAATTGGGAGGCTTCGATGATGTGAGCGTTCGTGCTACCAAAGGCGAACTGTATGGTACTATTTATGGTAGTAAATTCATGCGTGTAGAAGATACCAAGAGTCCTTACTATGGTCAGTTGATTGTTTCAGGTAGCGGCCTGCCACAACGTGGACAGCAAGGCGCGAAACTGGGCAGCCAGCAACCCGATGCCTTACTGGGTGTAACCAACACCTTTGGTTATAAAGGATTCACACTGGGCGTATTGGTGGATGCACGCTTTGGTGGTAAGATCTTCTCTGCTACACAAGTAGGTATGCAACGTGCAGGTACTGCAGCTATCACTGCAGAGAACGACCGTGCCAATATGGTAGTACCGGGAGTAGTAGCCGGTGCCGGTGGTACATATACTGCAAACGCAGTTTCTATCACGCGCCAGCAATACTGGGAAGCGATCACAAATACCGGTAATATCGGTATCACTGAAGCCAACCTGTATGACGCTTCCAACGTACGTATACGTAACATCCAGCTCAATTACGACCTGCCTTTGAAAATACTGGCAAAAACACCGATCCAGCGTGCAAAAATTGGTGTTTCCTGTAACAATGTATGGCTCATTTCCAGCCACATGAATGGCGTGGACCCCGAATCAGTATTTGCAACTGGTACCAATGCGGTTGGCTTCGAGAACGTAAGCCCTCCCACAACCCGTACCATATTGTTTAACCTGAGCCTCACATTCTAAATCTCAAAAAGTAGTACAATGAAACAGTTTAAAATAAAATCAGCGTTGCTCCTGTCTGCCATCGTTTCGTTGGCATCCTGCAGCAAGTTTGAAGAAATCAACGTTGACCCTAAGAGCGCCAACGCGGATCAGGTGCAGGTAGAATATTTTATTAATAATTCCATTACCGGCGCCCAGATGGACCCCCACATTGCAGAACGTGTGTTCGTATTATATTGGAAGACCGCCGGTCGTCAGCACCTCAGCGGCGGCCTGTCTTCTGGTTCACCCGATGATGGCTGGAGCACGGACTATTTCCGTTACCTCTCCGAATGGCTCAACCATGCCAACACGGCCATCAAAATTGCCGATGAAAAGATCGCTGAAAACAATGTAAAAGCTTATACCGGCAATCTTAAGCAGGTGGCCCGCATCTGGCGCGCCTACCTGATGAGTGAAATGACCGACAACTTCGGCCCTATTCCCATCAACGGTTTCCAGGGCGTAAATCCGGAATACTCTTCCGTGAAAGATGTTTATTATTTCATGCTGGATGAATTGAAAGATGCATCAGCCAAGCTCGACCTGGCTATCGTGAATCCCGATGCTTTGAAAAATACCGATCCGGCTTATGGCTTTAGCTGGGAAAAATGGAGAAGGTATGCCAACTCTATGCGCCTGCGCTTGGCAATGAGGCTTTCTGAAGTAGAGCCAGCCAAAGCAAAAGCAGAATTTGAAGCAGCCGCCAGCGCTCCATTGATCACCGGTACAGATCATATTTTTCAGGTAGCAGAAAAAGGTGGCTGGGATGCGCTCACAGGCGTAATGAGCCGCGAATGGAATGCACAGATACTTTCCACTTCACTGGAAAATATCTATACAGGACTGGGAGGTATCAAATCCGCCGACCAGGTGCCTGCTTACATGCAATCGAAGATCAAACCGGCCAACTGGGCAGGGTTAAGACTGACCGATCACTTCTCTACTATGACCAACGATCCTTATGCAGGATTCTGGTTTGATGGATTACCCAATACAGTCGATCCCCGTGCTTACAAAGCATTTGCACTGGCCGGAGATTTCGATAACCCCGACTTCGCAAAGTATCCTTCTTATGATCAGGGAGCATGGCAAACCACCAAACGCAACCTGTTGAATGCAGCCAACGCACCCGTTAAAGAACTCGATGGAACATTCGCCTGGAACGGTGCCAACGCCGGCGACTGGGGTGTAAAAGGAACACGCAACCAATGGCGTGGATGGACAGGAGCTGCACCACGTCTGGTGATGAAGTTCAGGAACAGCGCAAACAAACGCATCTTCTTTGCTCCCTGGGAAACCTACTTCCTGCTGGCAGAAGCTGCTGTAAGAGGATGGACTGTACCCATGAGTGGTAAAGATGCTTATGAAGCAGGTATCGATGCCAGCTTTGCATACTGGGGTGTAAGCGGATTTGCTGCAGCCTATAAAGCCTCTACCGACTTCAACAGGTTGGGAACATCTGTAAGCTGGAACCACGTGGCCGAGCCGCCTGCCAGCTATGCAATGGATTACGCAGATGGTTATACCAATACACCAGGAACAGTAAACATTCTTTACCCTGTCAACAACCTGTACAAAGGTGGTACGGTGAAGAATGACCTGCTGGCCAAGATCATCACCCAGAAATACATCGCACAAGTGCCCTGGTTGCCATTGGAAGGATGGAGCGATCACCGCAGACTTGGTTTGCCGTTCTTCGAGAATCCCAACATCGAGAACCCATTACCCAACCTGCCTGACCTCACTGCTGCTAACTATATGACCAGCAATGTGAAGTTTTTCCCGCAAAGACTGGCTTACCCGTCTGGATTGAAAAACACGAATGCTAAAGGTTATAACCAGGCAGTACAAGCCCTCGGTGGCGCCGACAACGTACGTACGCCGCTGTGGTGGGCCAAAAAGCCTTGATCAACTTTTTCTCATAAGTGCACGGAGCAGTCACAAGAGTCAACCCGTAAGGG
>JAGIBF010000095.1 GCA_017744515.1 Niastella sp. | reverse complement strand
ATCAATACCATCAACCCCAATGATGTGGAAAGCGTCACCGTACTGAAAGATGCAGCGGCTGCAAGTATATGGGGCGCAAGAGCCGGAAATGGAGTAATAGTGATCACTACCAAATCGGGAAAGTATGGCCAGCAGGTGCGCATTTCTGTCAACAGCAATATTACAGTAACCGATAAACCCGATCTCTTTTTCTCCAAAGAATACCTGCCGGCTTCCGCAGTAATGGAAAACCAGAAAGAATACTTCCTCAATGGTTCTTATAGCATCAACAACATGAACAACATTCCACTGTATGTAGAGCTATTGATAAAAAGAAGAGATGGGCTCATATCCGAACAGGAGTTTTTGGCGCAGGAGGCGAAATATAGTCAACAGGATATTCGTAGAGATTGGGATAAATACCTCTATCAAAAAGCCATCATTCAGCAAAATTCAATAAACATACAAGGCGGTGGCCTCACCTACAAATATTCCTTCTCGGCCAATTACGACAAAACCCGCGAGATGTTTGTAGGCAACGAGGGCAAACGGCTCAACCTGAGCTTGCAGAACACGTTCAAAATAAGGCCCAACCTGGAACTCTCCGGTTCAGTATGGTTTACCAATCAGAAAAGAGAGAACAATGCGGTGCTTTCGTCTTCTACCCAATTGACGGGTAGTAAATATGATATATACGAGAGCCTGGTAGATGATAACGGTAATCCGGCACCTATAAACATGCAACTATACCGTTTTGCCTACCAGCAAAATGCACCAGCCAACATGCCGGCATTGAAACTGCTGGACTGGCTGAACAGGCCGCTGGATGAGATCAGGCTCAATGAGAATACCACCACACAAAGTGATTACCGGCTGCTTGGTGGGGTGAAGTATAAGTTTCTTAAATACTTCAACCTCGATGCTACCTACCAGTATATACAAACAAGGATCGATTACGAAAATTACCACCAGAAAGAAAGCTATTTTGTACGCGACCTCGTAAACCAGTTCACACAAACGAATGGCAACCGTATTATTCCCTACAATGGCATAATGGAATATGGTGCGCCGCAAAACACAAAAGTGCAGTCGGGCAGGGCTATGTTGAATTACAATCAAAGCTTTACCGTTGATCATGTGGTAAGCGCACTGGCAGCCTTTGAAATAAGACAATCGACAGCCATGAGAGGGTTTGGGCAAACCTTATATAATTTTAACCGGGATACCTGGTCTGGTACAAGCATATATGATTATACAACATATTTCCAGACACTCCCGGGATCGGTGAGCCGCATTCCTACAAGAGCCACCAACGTTCCTGCCAAAGTGGTGAACAGAGACCTTTCTTACTTCGGGAATGCCAGCTATACCTACAGACAGAAATATATTGTAAGCGGTAGCGTACGCTGGGATGGAAGTAACCTGCTGGGCGTACGGGCCAATCAGCGTGGCACCATACTATGGTCCGGCGGCCTGAGTTGGATCGTCAGTAAAGAGCCGTTTTATAAAGTGGATAAATGGGTGCCCTACCTTCGGCTGCGTACCACTTATGGCAGCGCTGGTAATATAGACCGTACCCAGTCTACGATGCCTGTCATGAATATTGTTACCAATACCATCACAGGCCTTCAAACCGGTGTACTCACCAGTGCAGGCAATCCCAGTCTGCGTTGGGAGGAAGTACGCACCATGAACTTTGCGGCAGACTGGCGTATTTTAAATGACCGTATCAGCGGTAGCGTAGAGTATTACCAAAAAGATCCCAGGTACCTGCTTGGAAGCAACAGTGTGGATCCTACTACCGGAGTTCCCAGCAGCTTCAAGCTGAACTATGCGGCAATGCGTACCTGGGGTTGGGATATCCAGATCAGAAGCCGTAACCTCGAAACAGGCGACTTTACATGGATTACCAGTCTCCTGCTCAATACCAGCAAGAACAAAGTGGTTAAGATCAAGGAAAATCCCCCGTTGAACGATTACAATTATATCACCACCTCCGTCTTTGAACAGGGCAGATCAGTAGACAGGATATATGCGTTGCCATGGAATGGGCTGAACCCACAGGACGGTTCCGTATTGATATACGACAAAGCAAGCGGAGCAATCAGGAAAGATTACAACACCTATTACCTGAATGTTAGAAAGAGCGAATTTATCGACGCAGGGTTAACAGTGCCACCACTTACAGGTTCCATCATGAATACCTTTGAGTGGAAAGGACTTTCAGTAAGCGCAATGATCACCGGTAAATTCAATTATGTTTTCCGCCGCAACTCTATGGTCCCCGGGGCAGAGTACAGCAGCATATTGCCTACCTATCACCTTGATTATTTCCAGCGATGGAAACAGCCGGGTGATGAAAAGATCACTAATGTGCCGGCCAAAGTACCTGCCAATAAATTGAACAACGATGTTACAGCACAGGGCAACCTGTATAAATATTCAGAAGCACTGATCACGCCCGGCGATCATATTCGCCTGCAGGACATCAGTATAAGTTATTCTCTTTCTCAGAAATTATTGAAAGGATTACCCATACAAAGCATTCGTATTTACGGATATGCACGCTCCCTCGGTATACTCTGGAGAAAGAACGATCAGGGATTAGACCCCGACTATCCGTATACATTGTACCCGGAACCCAAAAGCTATGCTGCAGGATTGCAGATAGAATTTTAAAACAATCAAAAAGGGTTGTATGAAAAAGAAAATAACACAATCACTCCTTATAGCTATATCAGTCCTGACCGTTTCCTGTGGCAAAAAATACCTCGACTACAGAGCCGACCAGCGGCAGGTTGTACCCAAAACGCTGGATGAGTTTCAGGGCTTGCTGGATTATATCTCCACGATGAACGAAATAGGCAGCACCGGCATGGGCATGATTGGTGGAGATGAATACTACGTCACCGAAGCACAGTATAATTCCATAACGCAAAGCAGCACCAACGACTTTCAGAAAAATGCTTATATCTGGGCCGATCAGGTATATGTGGGAAGAGAACCCACACAAATAGATTGGACCGCAGGATATAACCGTGTGATGCTGGCAAACCTTTGTTTGAACAACATGGAAAATATAAAAGCCACGCCCGATACACAGGAAAAATGGAACCTGCTGAAGGGGAACGCATTATTCTTCCGTTCACTCGCCTTCTACGAGATGGCGCAGGCATATTGCCCGGTGTACAATGCAGCTACAGCTTCCGGTGATCTGGGCCTGCCGCTTCGGCTGGATGCAGACCCTACTGTTAAAGTACCCCGCGCCAGCGTGGAAGCTACTTACAGACAAATATTGTCCGATCTTGATGAAGCAGAAAAGCTGCTGCCCAATCTTCCATTGGTACAGTTCAGGCCATGCAAAGCGGCTACCTATGCGCTGCTTGCACGTGTGTACATGCAGATGGGAGACTATTCCAAAGCCAGGGAAAGTGCAGACCGCTGCCTGCAGATCACAGATAAGCTGATCAACTACAATACCCTCTCCTTTACCGCTAATTTTACTTTTCCCGTTCATGGCGCCAACAATGCGGAAGTGATCTTTATGTACAATGCTTATCAATTTTCCATCAACAGTTCGGCAACCGGCAACGCCTCATTGTTCAACGCTGATAGTGTATTGCTTAAAAGTTATACCACTGGTGACCTCCGTTTCAATGCCTATTGGGCCAAAAGTGGTACGAGGAATATTTTCAAAGGCAGCTATAAAGGAACCGCTGCTTACTTTACAGGCTTTGCAACAGATGAAGTATACCTCAATCGTGCAGAATGCCTGGCCCGGGAAAATAAACCCGCAGAAGCACTCGCCGATCTTAATAAACTAAGACAAAACAGGTTTACACCGGCCTCCTTTGTGGCTTTGACAAGCAACGATGCACAGCAGGTACTGGACTGGGTCATTGCTGAAAGAAGAAAAGAGCTGGTATGCCGGGGCACACGCTGGGATGACCTTCGCAGGCTCAATAAAGAACCCCGCTATGCTACTACCATCGTTCGGCAACTGGGCGCAAATCGCTATGAGTTGAAACCAGGCGACCTGAAATGGACATGGCCTTTACCGGTAGAAGCGATCGGCAATGGTGGCTATCAACAAAATCCACGGTAGCAAACAGTAGCATCTATTTAGCATTTTAATACAAAAACATGATAACGATTAGGAGAACGATCGTGTCGGGAGTGCTATGCCTGTCCCTCACCACGTGCACACAATTGGCAATAGGGCAAAGCAAGACCGATACAATACCAGGCAAAGACACTGCCAAAAGCACGCTGCCCGAAGGCGTAAAGCCATACCGGGAAGTGATCACAAAAAACGCGAAGACAGAACAAAGCTTTTTTAAAGTACATACGGTAAAAGGGCGGTATTATTTTGAAATACCGGATGCCATGTTGGGAAGAGACATATTGACCGTTACACGAATCGAAAAAGGAGGACTTGAATTTGTCGTTCCCTTTATCAACCTCGGGTATAGCGGAGATGAATTGGGTAAACGCGTGATCACTTTCGGAAGAATACCCGGAGATAGGTTAGTCATGCGGTCCATCAAAATTATTCGTGTAGCAAACGATACAACGGAAAATGGCCTTGCACGTTCGCTGGCCAACAATAACCTGCAAACCATAGAGGCCATCTTTCCGGTAAAAGCTTACAATGGCGAAGGGAAAAGCACAGTGATTGATATGACAGATTTCCTGAATGGAAAACCGATGACGGCCACCTTTGCGGAGACATTGCCGCTGTTTGGCAATATTTTCGATAAAGCGGCGCCTGAGCGATCCTATATATCCGGCATAAAAGCCTTCCCTGCAAATATAGAAGTGGCTGCAAGCCGGACGTTGGTACTGAATGGCGGACTTGGTGGCACGATGGACCTAAATGTGTCCTTCCTGTTGTTGCCGGAGGTGCCTATGAAGCCACGCTACGCTGATGTGCGCGTCGGTTATTTTTCCAATGTATACAAAGATTTCGACTCGGAGCCCTACCAGGTAACCAGATCGAAATATATTCACAGGTGGCGAATGGAGCCGAAACCCGAAGATGTGGAAACATACAAACGTGGAGAATTGGTAGAGCCGAAAAAGCCGATCATCATTTATATTGATCCGGCCACACCGAAAAAATGGGTGCCCTATCTTATACAGGGCGTCAATGATTGGAGCATAGCATTTGAAAAAGCCGGGTTCAAAAATGCGATCATAGGCAGGGAGGCGCCAACCAATGATACAACCTGGAGTATGTACGATGCCAGACATTCTGTGATTGTGTACAAACCATCTGCTATTCCCAATGCCAGTGGACCAAGCATAGATGATCCACGCACCGGCGAAATATTGGAAACACATATCAACTGGTACCATAGCGTTATGACCCTGCTCAGGAACTGGTACACGATACAGGCAGGAGCAATAGATACAGCGGCACAACATGCAGAATTGGATGATGAACTGATGGGACAATTGATTCGTTTTGTATCCTCCCATGAAGTGGGGCATACGCTTGGCCTTAAACATAACTTTGGCGCTTCCTCTACCGTACCGGTAGAAAAACTGCGCGACAAAGCATGGGTAGAAGAACATGGCCACACACCCTCGATCATGGACTATGCACGCTTTAATTATGTAGCACAGCCGGAAGACAATATTGGCAGAGCTGGTATTTTCCCCCGGATCGGTGATTACGACAAATGGGCCATCGAATGGGGATACAGATGGCTGCCCCAATTTGAAACAGCAGAAGCAGAAAAGGCTTACCTCGGAAAATGGATCGTGGAGAAGCTGGCTTCCGGAAAACAATATTTCTATGGCAGTCAACTGGACCCATTGACAGATGAGTTTCCATTTAACGAAAACGATCCGCGCAGCCAATCGGAAGACCTTGGCGATGATGCAGTACTCGCCAGTACCTACGGCATCAAAAATCTCAAACGCATCAAGCCACAACTGTCAAAGTGGTTCAGGAAGCCGGGAGAAAACTATAGCCGTATCGTTGGTATGTACAATGAAGTACTGTCGCAATACAACAGGTATGTGGTGCATGTGTACAATAATATCACTGGAATGTACACCACGCCCAAAACAGTAGACCAGGAAGGCGTTGTATTTGAAAACGTCAAACGCGATAAACAGAAAAAAGCAATGGCCTTTCTGCAACAGGAATTCTTTTCCACACCCACATGGCTCATTGATGAACAACTCTATCAGGTAAGCAATGCGAGCCTGACGCCGGTAACCAGATTACAGGACCAGGCACTCGATGGATTTCTGTACCAGGTGAATTTACTCCTGACCAGAAAAGCAGAAATAGCCGGGAATAACTATCCTGCGGCAGAAATACTGGAAGACCTGCGTGCAGGCATTTTCTCCGAACTGTCTGCTGGTAAGCCAGTATCGGACCCCTACCGGCGAAACCTGCAACGCGCCTATGTTAGAAAAATAGCAGCAGCGCTTGTAGCACGCAACGGTGAAATATCAGAGCTGAAGCTGGTCCTTGTCACCCATGCAAAAAAACTGAACACAGTACTTAGAAGTGCGGCGGCTTCATCACAAAATGAGTTGACACGCGAACACCTTAATGGATTATACCGGCATCTCGATGCCGCATTGAATTCGCAGCCGGTGATAGTAGTGAACCCTGCGCCTGCTGCAAGGCTGGCAACAGGCGTCCCTGGTTTGTTTGATAACCTGTTTCCTCAAATATGCACTAAATGATATATTCAGCCCGTTTTGAATCCTCCGGAGGTTTGTTTCTACAAACCTCCTTTTTGTTTTGTAAATTTCGTATCTTCAGTTATCACCGCCTTATTAATCCCTCTCGTTGACTCCCGTTTTGAAGACTAATTATTGTTAATCTCTTAAAACAAACCTAATGAGCGAATCAACAGGTGTGCAGTCTATTGCCACCAACCCCAACAAAGCATTGTGGGAAAAAGGCGATTTTACTAAAATGGCGGAGTGTATGCGCGAAAGCGGAACGGCACTCGTAAATAAACTGGGCATCACGCCCGGCATGAATGTATTGGATCTTGGTTGCGGTGATGGCACTACGGCGCTTCCAGCTGCCCGGATTGGCGCCAATGTGTTAGGCGTGGATATTGCGAGGAACCTTGTAGAGGCAGGCAACAAGCGCATCCGGGAAGAGGGGCTAACCAATATCACTATCCGGGAAGGCGATGCCACCAACCTCGAAAGATTGGAAGATGACGCTTTCGATCTGGTGGTAAGCATCTTCGGTGCTATGTTTGCACCTAAACCATTTGACGTAGCAAAGGAAATGGTGCGGGTAACGCGCCCCGGGGGAAGGATTATAATGGGCAATTGGATACCGAATGACCCTACCCTGGTGGCACAGATACTGAAGATCAGTTCAGCCTACACTCCCCCGCCGCCGGAAGGTTTTGTAAGCCCGATGCTATGGGGTGTTGAAAGCCATGTCATCGAGCGGTTTGGCAAAGCCGGTATTCCTGCAGAGAACATTTCTTTTGAAAGAGATACTTATGCCTTCACGGCTCCATTCCCACCTTCCCAATTTGTCGAAAGATTTAAAAACTATTACGGCCCGACCATGAATGCGTTTGATGCGGCACAGAAGAATGGTAAGACGGCGGAGTTGCAACAAGAACTGGAAGCGTTATTCAACAGCCAGAATAAAAGTGAGGATCCTGATAAAACAGTCATTCCGGCTACTTTTCTGCGTGTAACGGTTAAGCGTTAGCGATAACTACACCGCCACCCCCTGCTTTCATCGCCAGCGGTGATCGGCCAAACCGCTGGCGGAAAGCACGGCTGAAATGAGCAGCGCTTTCAAAACCACTTTCAAAAGCAGCATCCGACACCGGCTTATCCAGGTTGGTAAGCAGGTGAAGGGCATGGTTCAGTCTTTTTTCGATGAGCCATTTGCCGGGCGTTGTTTGATAGAACCGTAAAAAATCACGTTTGAAGGCAGATAAACTGCGGGCGCTCAGCCGGGCAAACTCTTCCAGCCCAAGATTAAAGCGAAAATTATCTTCCATCACCCGTTGCAGTGATACCCCTTGCGGCTCTTTTAGCAGTGAACAGAAATAAGACAATAGTTCCGTATTGGCTGGATTGTCGGCAATGGTGAGGATCAGTTCCCGAAACTTAAGCTCCAGTAGAGCAGGGTCTGGTTCCCGCGCTGAATCGAAATGAGAAAGCATAGATAAGAAGAAAGATTGCACCGGCTCACTATTCTCAATAGGGATCACCGGGTAATGACTGTCTGCAACCTTATGAAGAGGTATCGATTTAGACTTCAATACTTCGTGGATGAACTCATCGGGTATAAAAAATACTTCTACACAGAAAGTAGAATCCACAAAATGCTCTACAATACAAGCTCCTTTCTTCACCAGCACACAACTACCTTTCTTCAGTTCATACGATCCCTGGCCCGTGTGCCAGATGCGCCGGCCCTCCATGACATAAACAATATAGTTGTAATGACTCCAGAAATCTTCATATTTAACCTTATACGAGCAACTGATAGAAGTGATAAGCGATTCCCGGCAGGTAAACTGGCGATAGTAGTCGGTATTAGCTGCTATTTTCGCGTATATATTGTACATCCCCTTTGAATTAATAGTACAAAAGTACTATTAGGAGCATACAGGGCTATCCCCCAAATGTGGTAGTAATGGGTGCCTAAAAAAAGAACCTGACACCTCACAGGAGGGCAGGTTCTTGAGTAGGAATGGACCGTCAGATCATTTCAGAGAAAAATTGGACGACAGACTTTGATCAAGCACATTAGCGCCAGTCTTGGTGCCCTGTTGTAAGCCTGCGTCGATAGAAGGTTGGTAATGAATGCCGCCATATAATCTTGACTGTCCTGCTTCCCTGGCTATGGCCATAAAAGAAGTGTAAGAGCGTGAAGGAAAGCCCATGTAATCATACGTATGATCAGTGAAGTTTTTAACGTTGCCGAAAAGCTCCTCGAAGATAACTGCAGCGCCTGCTGAAAGTGCCGAGTGCGCAGAAGGGTACTCAGGATGCGCAGGAGTAGCTATATAAGAATTCCAGCCGGTATATCCCATTTTTTCACGGATGTACGTGACGGGGCGTACGAGATTGTAAGTGTATTTCACCTTGAAACAACCGATCAGCGCATCATTGCCTGCCGCGCCGGTAAGCGCATAAGCCATGACTGCTTTAGCCAGCGATGCATCCGTTTGCTGTACGGTTTGCAACAATATGCTCAACCAGTGGCCCGGAGAAGAAACACCGGGAATGTCACGCCAGAAAAGCGACATATTGTTTTGATCGGTAGTCAGCGTCAGGGAAACATCATACACCTGCTTAACCATCTTATAAAAAGGAGAATTCGGATCGGTTGAATAAGCAGGCGGAGCACCGGGATTCGTATTCACGAGGCTGCCTGCCACGATAGGCCTGTTTTTGCCCCAATAAGGTGTAGCAGGTGCAGCATTGGCCGGAGGAGTAGGCTTCCATAAACCTTCACCAACAGGCGGCGTATAAGGATCGTTGGCATTTTTATAACCATCCGTTTCTGCCCAGTTGAATATAACTGCGGCAACAGCTTTTCCATATTGTGCAGAAGCAGCTAAACGTTCCTGGTTGGCCTTCGTAAGGAAGCTTTCATTCAGCGCTGCCTCCAACGAGTCGATAGCAGCTTTATCAACAGTATTGGCATTGGGAAAGAAAGACCGGTTGATCGCTGCCAGCGAAGCATTGACATTGGCAGGCCAGTAAAACTTCTTGGCATGCGTGGCCTGAGGAAGACCTGTAAGCCCGTTCCAGGGACGTTTCCAGGAATTGCCGGGAATACCCGGTGTGATGGACTCCCAGGCAGCAATACCCGAGTAAGCATAATGACGGCTAAATCCATGATTGGGAACACCGGTAGTATTTTTCATCAACCTGAGTTGCAAAGCCATCCATTTTTCGACCACGTCAGCCGGATAATCAGCCGGGTCATCCTTGCCTGGGCGGGGATCCCACGGATCATTTTTATGGCATGAAGTAAAAAGCAATAAGAAAAAAACAATAGATAATGCAGAGACAAGGCGTTGCCAGTTCATCGGGTGAAATGATGAGCACATAAAATAATGGTATTTGATTGTTTAAAAAACGGGTCTATAGATTGGATGGCAGACCTTTCAAGGAATATTTGATACTGTAATTTGGGAAGATTTATGAACGTTGAATTGCTCCTGCAGTTCAGAAAATTGACTGTAAAGCTCCAAAATCAGCTATATTGGATATCATTAACGTTATGACAGACAGAGATAAAGCAGAACAACTATTCCGGTCGGCAGTGGAAGTCGTGAAGCCAGCACAATTGATGCAGGATAACCTGGCTATTAACAACGATGAACTCATGATTGCTGGTCATACCATACCACTTACATCGTTCAAAAAGCTCTATGTAATAGGAGCAGGCAAAGCAGCTGCAGCCATGGCAGTAGCAGCAGAAAGCATACTGAAAAATCACATTAGCGATGGTATCGTTACTACAAAAAATGGACATGGCCTGCCAACCAAAAAGATACAAGTGATCGAAGCGGCGCATCCCGTTCCGGATGAGCAGGGCATGGAAGCGGTGAAACAAACATTGCGTTTGTTGGAAAAAGTAACACACAACGATATTGTGATCTGTCTTATCAGCGGAGGCGCCTCAGCCCTGTGGTGCGATGTGCCGCCAGGTATTACCCTGCCGGAAATACAGGCCACATTCGATCAGTTGATAAGATCAGGCGCGGGTATTCATGAAGTCAACACAGTGCGCAAGCACCTGTCAGGTATCAAAGGCGGGCAGTTGGTGCGGTATTGTAATAGGGCCAGGGTATTTTCATTGATCATCAGTGATGTACCCGGTGATGACCTTGCAGCAATAGCCAGTGGCCCCACGGTGGCAGACCCATCCACCTTTCAGGATGCGTATGCAATTCTTTCGCGTTACAACCTGTTGCCGATACTGCCACAAAGCATTAGGCAATATATAGAAAAAGGTA
Source organism: Niastella sp. (assembly GCA_017744515.1). Taxonomy (GTDB): domain Bacteria; phylum Bacteroidota; class Bacteroidia; order Chitinophagales; family Chitinophagaceae; genus Paraflavitalea. Next base: position 18,698 of record JAGIBF010000095.1, on the reverse strand, counting down.
AGGAAGGAGTGATCACAGAAACGCCCAAGCCCGGTGATCTGATTTTTAAAAGCACCATCAACAAGATCATTGGTAATAACCGTATAGCAGTCGAAGCGGCTGCTCAACAGGCAGCAGCCATGGGTTATCATACCCACCTCATTCCCCAATTGATAATAGGCGATGCAGCAGAAGAAGCAAAAAAACTGGTGGCATCGGCTTTGAACTATAAGGGTCCGAAACCAGTCTGCATCATACAAGGTGGAGAAACCACGGTGAAAGTAACCGGCAAAGGCAAAGGAGGAAGAAACCAGCATTTTGTACTGGCCGCGCTGAACGAGTTGAATACAATACAAGATAAGAGTGAGTATGATATTTGCATACTGAGTGGTGGTACAGACGGAACAGATGGCCCCACAGACGCCACTGGCGCAGTGATCGGCAGGAGCACACTGATGCAGGTTGCCAATCTGAAGCTGGATATTAAAACTTACCTGGAGAATCAGGATGCTTACCATTTTTTACAACGAACGAACAGCCTGATAATAACCGGCCCCACGCAAACCAACGTAATGGACCTGATGATGGCTATTGTACCATAAAATTATGTAGATGACAACAACCTGGTATCTGTTGCTATTACTCATTGCCAGTATAGTATTCATTATCTGGATTACGGCACACAAGAAAGTCAATGCTTTTTTTGCATTATTGCTGGCGGCGTTGGGAGTAGGGCTGTTGAGCGGAATGCCGTTGGAAAACATAGCTACAGTACTCAAAGCAGGGTTTGGGCACACAATGGAAAAGATCGGTCTGCTCATTTTGTTTGGCACCACCCTCGGCATTATACTGGAAAAAACGGGCGCCACCATCAGCATGGCCAATGCCATATTGCGAATAGTAAAAGAACGTAATGCTCCGGCGGCAATAGCCATAACGGGATTCATCATCGGACTACCCATATTCTGCGATAGCGGCTTCATCATCCTGAGCGGATTGAATCATTCACTGGTGAAGAAAACACATTACCGCATGCCGGTGATGGCAGCGGTATTAGCCACCTCATTATATGCCGTTCATTGTCTGGTGCCACCCCATCCGGGTATCACGGCAGCAGTAGGCACAGCAGGGGGCGATCTGGGAATGGTAATGCTGTGGGGTATAGCGTTGTCTATACCTGCCGCATTGGTGGGATACATATGGAGTGTTTGGCGCGGAAAAAAAGTGACCCATGACTACATAGAGCCAACCACAAATGAAACGATCACAAAAAAGATACCACCGGCAGGCCGTTCATTTTTACCGGTTATTTTACCCATTGCTTTGATTGCCGCTAAATCAGTATTGCTACTCTTTATACCGGCACAGGAAGCAACACGCAACATCGCTTTGCAGATACTGGCATTTGCCGGAGATCCGGTAATTGCCCTGGCGATCGGTATTGTGGTATCACTAACCCTCATACAAAAAGAAGACAGGAAAGAATGGTCCCATTGGCTCACTGCCGGGGTGGAGAAAGCAGGCATGATACTCGCTATCATTGCGGCAGGAGGTATGTTTGGAGAAATGTTGCAGGCAACCGGCATGGGAAAAAATTTAGGCGATCTCCTCGGTGGCTTATCACTCGGCATTTTCTTTCCATTCCTGATGGCTGCTATCCTCAAAACAGCACAGGGCTCTTCCACCGTAGCCGTGATCACGGCGGCATCATTGATCACACCATTATTGGCCAACCTTGGGTTGCAGTCGCCTACAGCATTGACATTAACCATATTAAGCATGGGCGCCGGCAGCATGGTGGTAAGCCATGCCAACGATGCCTACTTCTGGGTCATCAGCCGCTTCTCCAACCTCGAAACAGCCGCTACCCTTAAAGTATACAGCGTTGCCACCCTGTTGATGGGGCTGACAGTGCAGCTGTTCATTTGGATACTCTTTATGCTGTTAGGATAATCAGCCCACGCTATTACGAAATACGATTTTCATGCACATGATAAATCCCCGAAACGTACTAAATTGTGACAATGAAAATCGGTGTAGCACAAACAAAACCAGTAAAAGGAGATATTCCCCAAAACATTGAAGCACACAAAAGGTTGATCGCGTTGGCCATTGACAACAGTGCAGACATGATCGTCTTTCCTGAATTGTCCGTTACCGGCTACGAACCGGAACTGGCGAAAGACCTCGCAACAAACCAGGACGACAGCCGCCTCCAGGATTTTCAACAACTAAGCGACAGCAACAATATCATCATAGGCGTAGGCATGCCCTTGAAGCAGGACACAGGAATAACGATCAGCATGATCATCTTCCAGCCTCGCCAGCCCCGGCAAAGCTACTCCAAACAACACCTGCACGAAGATGAGTTCCCCTACTTTGTAAATGGGCAGGGACAAGTGTTCCTTAAAGTGCATAACAATATCATAGCGCCCGCTATCTGTTATGAGCTGTCAATACCCGAACATCCGGAGTATGCTTATCAGCACGGCGCCAACATCTACATTGCCAGTGTAGCCAAAACGGTCAGTGGAATGGAGAAGGCCAATAAGATACTGGCAGATACTGCCCGTAAATATGGAATGACAGTGTTAATAGCCAATAGCCTGGGGCCAAGCGATAACTTTATAGGTGCAGGAAGATCTGCCATCTGGAACAGCACGGGCGAATTATTGGCACAACTGGATGACACCCACGAAGGTATACTGATCATTGATACAGAAACACAGCGAGTAATTGAAAAGATAATTGAGTAAAGTAATTAGTATTGTCTTTCGCTCGAAGCTCGTAGCTCAAAGCTCGCAGCTTTACTCAAAGTCTACCTCAAACAACGCCTTCATCTGCCTTTCATTGACACTGCGGGGCAGCTGTCTGAACATAAAGTCGCGCATCCCCATCAGCCATTTGTTTTCCCATTGAGCCACCTTGCCAACGATTCGGGAAGTATTGACGATAGCATGCGTTCGCTTAAGCCGCCTTTGCTCAAAACGCCTGAAAGCAGCGGGCACATCAGAGGCGTCGCGTAGTTCATCGGCAAGCACTACCGCATCTTCAATAGCCTGACAGCCCCCCTGTCCCATATTGGGCGTAGTGGCATGAGCGGCATCGCCGGTCAGCACAATATTGCCATAGGCAAAACGCCGCAACGGTTTCAGATCAGTGATATCACTCCAAATGAGGTCTTCGTCTTTCGTTTGTTGAAGAATAACAGGAATAGGCGCATGGAACTCACCGAAATGCTTCAGCAGGTCGGACACCTTGTATTGCCTGAAGCGAGGGTCATTTTGTGGACCATTGATACAGGCATACCAGTATATTTTATTACCGGCCAGCGGTGTGATCCCAAAGCGGCCCTTTTGGCCCCAGGTTTCTGAAGTTTCACGAAGCTGAAGGCCGGAGTTATCGATCACTGCCCGCCAGCAGGTATAGCCAGCATACCTTGGCAGAGCGCCCGGTAGCAAATAACTGCGCACAGCAGAATGTACGCCATCAGCTGCCACAAGGAAGTTAGTTGTATGAGTGGAACCATCATCGAAAGAAAGGACCACGTGGTCAGCTTTTTGATCGAGAGAAGTTAAACGCTTATTAAGGTGAATGACAGACGGGTCGATTTTTGAATGCAAAAGCGCGTGTAAAGCCGCCCGGTGGATAGTTAAATTGCCAATGCCATACTTTTCGCCAAGCACCCTGCTATCCACCCGGGTAATCGGTTTACCCTTTTCATCATAAACAGTAAATAGATCCAGCAGGCGGCCTTGTTCAGTAACAGCTTTCACCATTTCCAATCGGTTGAAAGCCTTTAACGCATTGGCGCTAAGCGCCAGCCCGGCGCCAATGGCCTTGATTGCAGGAGCAGCTTCAAAAATGGTCGATTCAATACCGGACCGTTGCAAAGCGATGGCAGTAGTAAGACCGGCAATGCCACCGCCGATAATAGTAAAAGATGCAGGCATGTAATATTCCCTCCTTCGGGTAGGGCAGGCCGGCAAACGCAAGGCTATACCCTTACATGCAAAAATAAATTGACCCCTGCAGATTCCTGCTCCACACGGATATTTCTTTTAGAAATACCAGCTTCCAGCGCCAGTTCGGTCAGCCTATTGGCAGAACGGTGATGCAGGTACCAGTCGCCAAACAATTCCATGAAAGAACGGCTGGGGTTTTCAGTATTGAAATTGCCAATGATGATCTCTCCGCCGGGCTGAGTCCAGCTGATGAACCGCCGCAGTATTTTTACAAAAACCCGGTCGGTAAAATAATCAAACAGTCCTGCACTCCACACCATCTCATATTGAGCATCATCTTCATGACGGAAGATATTCTGCTGAATGAACCGGATACTATCCAGGTTTGCTTTATTCAACTCCTTCGCATAAGCAATCGCACGCTCATCAGCTTCAATACACGTAGTCTCGAGAATGCCAGGTTCGATCAATGCATACAACTCAGCCAGGTCGCGGGCAGGGCCACTGGCTACATTCAGCAAACTGAATTTCGGTTTGCCGGCAAGGCGGTCAAACATTACCTGTTTGAAATAAGATTTACGGTTACGTACAGCCTTGCAGGCAGCCTGGCTATGCCACAAAAGATCCCATTTGGCAAAGCGCTTATCAGGAGTAACATATTCGCGGTAAATTTTATCGATGATCATAAAGTCGCCGGCATACCCATAAGGCCTGCTGATCGAATGGCCATGTAAGGTATGGTTGAGTTCCTCCGCTCCAAAGCTTTCTTGCAGGATCTGCAGATCGATGTCACTGAAACGACCTGCCTTATGAGCAGCATGCAATTCGTCGGCAATTTGTGCAAGTTGGTCGTATTCGCTGATTTCAGGTCCGCCTTGACGAATGATCCTTTGCAGGAAAGTAATAGGTTGAGACAATTGGTAATTAGCGGTAAGCATACGGCAAACATTTTAATGAGCCGTAAAGATCGCCCGCAACCACTGCCATCTATACCGCCACTTAACAGATCATACAATCCATTTAATAGATACGGGATGTTGCCTTCTTGAGGCTTTCATACGTCGATAATTCGTGTAATTCGTCTTAATTCGTGTAATCAATGATTTAACGCTCGCAGCTTTTCCTCCGGATATACCATGATCAGATGCGTACGTATAGAATCAGGCGTAGGGCTGCTTTGACCATTGGTCAGCAAGGCGATCTTATTGGAAGGAAGAGCAGGCATATGACAGTCGATACAATTTTGAGAAAGCGTGGCAACAGGTAATGAAGTCAGCTTACAAAAATTATGACCAGCTTCAGTATGACAGGTCATACAACGTTGAGACAACACCTGTAAATTATCCCTTTCCGTAGCATGCGGATTGTGACAGGAAGAACAGTTCATGCCCTTGCTTTTCCGGAAACAGGCACTGGCAGTGAACAATTGATATTGATTGCCATGCACGTCCATTTCATTGGCTTTGGTGGGCCTGGTAAAGTCAGGATAATAATAATCCGAAAGTTTATCACCCGGTTTAAAACCAAAAGCCGGTTGCTGAGGAGCCTTTAATCCGGAGTGACAAATAGCGCACATGTCCAGCTTTGCTTCATTGCCCAGCGAATCGATCTTTGTAATAAACATCGCCTTGTTCTCTTGGGGATGCTCCGTATGAAAAGTTACGTGTTGAGCTGCAGGGCCATGACAGCGTTCACAGTCGATGCCATACACGATCTTGTTTTGCTCAAATAACTCGGTGGCAGTTACACCTTGCGTTTGTAGCGCTTTTACACCTGCCATAGAACTGTGACAACCAAAACAAGTGCTGGGAATTACGCGGTCAAACCTGGGATGCGTGGCAGGAAAACCAGGACTGTTGGCCCAGCTATGCGCCGGTACAAAATATGAAACAGGCAATTGAAAATACTGCTCTTGCTTCCAGTACAAATAAGTTTGTGCCTTACGCCCTGATCCGATGACAATATCGAAAGGATGACTTTCACGCAGTTCACCATTTGCATAGCTCGATTGAAAAAGCCCGTCGGCACGATCTTCCATTACAACCTTATGAGCTGAACTGTAAGTGAATACATTATCAGGTGCGGCAAAACTTCCTTTCACCGATTGAGTATTGCCCGGGTGAGAAGTGTTGAAGTGCGCAGTGGCAATATAAGAGTCGTAAACAGTCTTGTGGCAACCGACACAGGAGGTAGATCCCGCAAACTGATTGCCCCTGATATCCGCTGCTGGCTGCTGATTATTAACGCACTGTGAAAAGAAAACAATACACACTACAATAAAGCAGAATACATACAGCAGCCGTTTGTTCATAATGAGGAGATGAAACTTAAATATACTGATTTCATACCCTTTTCGACAACTCAGCGGACTTAATCTACAGGTCGGCAAAAAAAGGTCGTTCACACGAAATACAAAATACACATTTGCATCGTGAAACAGCAAACAACAACAGCAAACAGCAACCAGTTTCCGGTTACGGCATCAGTTACCCGCATCGCGGGCACGAGGGGAAAATGGCAGTTGGAAGACGCACAGAATGGTACTATGAGAATTACGTATATCGTCTCGACCAGCCGCAACAAAAAAGTGCCCCGCTGGATAGCAGATCCGATAGTGAGAAACAACCTTGTTTCCACAATGACGACCTTCAGAGATATCCTGGAAAAACGGTGAGTGCTAATACAGCAACAAGGCTACCAAAGCCGCTGCCAGCGTATTGAGAAAGTTAACAAAGTCATTACCAATAAAACGCCTGCGCTCCAGCGCAGCACCCAAAACAGAATCTGCGAGATTACCAACAGTGCCGGCAAGAACAATCAACCAAAAGTGATTACCAAAACCAACGAACAGAGAATAGATCGCCGCGATGATGGCGGCGCCTGCTATGCCAAGCAACGTGCCTTCGATACTTACCACACCATCCATTCCCTGTCGATCCTTCCTGAACGAAAGCACATTGTAAAACTTACGACCGTACACCATCCCCAGTTCCGAAGAAAGCGTATCGGCAGTGGCGGAAGCAAGGCTGGCAGCAAGCATTAAAACATATAGCTGTTCGTTCGCTTCATCCATCACCGCCAGGATGCCACACAAGGCAGCAACGCCACCATTGGCAAGCACCTGACCGGCATTCCTTTTTTCCGAATGCGGACCGGCAGCACGAATGCTGGCTTTGATGGATTTCTTGTGCGCAGTGGCCAGAACACCCAAAACGAAAAAAGCAACCAGCGATAGGAAACCTATAAGGCCACCTCCGGCATAAACAGCAAAACCGGTGAAGCCACCGGTCAGTGCAGCCGGAATGGTAAGCTTGCCGGCCTTTACACTCAGGATCATGCCGGTTAGCACAATACCGGTAACAACGAAATCGATGGGAGTTAGAAGTAAAATATCCACCGGACGAAACTAAGTAAATTCTTTTGCTCGCAGCTCGTAGATCAAAGCTCGTAGCTCGCGATCCAACATAAAAAAAAGAGACGTAATCCATGTTACGTCTCCTAATTAAGAATGAATATATAGATATATGAGATCAGCGAAGCGATTTGAAAGCTGCGCGTATTTCAGAGGTAAACACCTGAGATTGCTCCCATGCAGCAAAGTGACCACCCTTATCGGGTTTGTTGAAATAGATGAGCTTGGGATACGCCTGAACAGTCCAGCTTTTAGGAGCCACGTAGATCTCGTCAGGAAACACACTCACCGCAACGGGAATAGTAAGATGCTTAGGCTCGAAAAAGGCAAACTTATTTTCCCAGTATAGGCGCGCAGAAGATACAGCCGTGTTGGTGACCCAATACAGCGTCACATTATTGAGAATATCATCCCGCGTAAGACCCTCCGCCTGACCGTCAAAAACACGAGCGATCAACTCATAACTACGAATGTCGTGGTCGAGCATCCAGGCAGCCAGGCCCACAGGAGAATCGGCGATCCCATATAAAGTCTGCGGGCGGTTAGTCATCTCGTTGGCATAGCCCAGACCATGCTTGTAAAAATAATCAAGCTGATTATAGGCATTTAGTTCGTCGGCAGCGAGGCCGGTCGGAGCAGGTTCGCCAAACTGCAGCGCCTTGGCAATATGGGCAGGAATAGTCGCAGGCATATTGACGTGAACACCAAGCAATTCAGGAAGAGTAAGCAGCGCCATCTGCTCCGTGATTGCATCACCCCAATCACCACCCTGCGCCACGAAACGGGAATAACCAAGCCGCTTCATCAACACCACCCAGGCCTTTGCAATCCGCACCGGGTCCCAGCCGGTAGACGTAGGTTTCCCGGAAAAACCGTAACCGGGAATAGAAGGAATAACGATATCAAACGCATCACTGGCGTTGCCGCCATGAACCGTGGGATTAGTTAACGGCCCAATTATCTTCGTGAATTCCAATATAGAACCGGGCCATCCATGCGTCAGAATGATCGGCATGGCATTAGCCTCCTTAGAGCGAACGTGAATAAAATGAATGTCAAGACCATCGATGGTAGTCATGAACTGAGGAAAAGAATTCAGTTTCGCCTCTATCTTTCGCCAGTCATAATCCTTTGCCCAATATTGAGCGAGCGCCTTGATAGTTGCTAATTGCACACCTTGCGATGGATCGGAAACAGTTTCCTTTTCTGGAAAGTTGGTGGCGGCAACACGGCGGCGCAGGTCATCGAGTTTGGCTTTCGGAATATTGATTTTGAAAGGACGAATACTTTCATCAGCGATGGAAGAAGAAGGCAACGATGATAAAACATTGCCGGCAGAACCCTGGGCCATGCCAGAGACGGTAGATATTACAGAAGCAAGAGCTATAGTAGAAGCTGCAAGGATGCGTTTTCTCTTATTCATTGTTTTAATTTTTTGAAGTTTATGATATAACAGGCAGTAAAGGTATCCTTGTCCATAGGCGGCTGCCAAGCCAAAAACCGTTGGTTAGGCAAAATCATACTCCAGAGAGGCATTTCGAAACCCGAAACATTTCCCTCCCTTTTTCAACCTATCAACTTGTTAACCTGTCAACTCCCTATTTTAACATTTCCTATACGCAATAAATTCCGGACACACCTCGTTTTTGCGCCCGCAAAAAGCAAAGCCGCATTTTTTGTAACCTTCTCTTAATGAATTCATAAAAGCTGCACCAGATAGCTGCTTTAGGTTTTCTTTATCATTCAACAGCAACAAAATCTTCTACATTTAGTAAGAACAACCCTTCCTGTATTTTTTGAATGCACAACCGGCTTAATATGAATAAGAGACCAGGCAATTTTTTCGGTGCTGTGAAAAATTGGTTGATCCCCGAAAGCACGAAGGATGAACCAATACCCGTCACCAACAATGACATCCTGAAGGAACTGCTCGACTGCTTCGACGATTCGTGCAGGACTGAATCGGTAGGCGCAAGCCTGGTATTCAACATGCACTACCTGGTGATACTGCACCCCGATGTGTATGAGCAAAGACTGCCTTCCTTTCCGGTAGTGGTAAAAGAAGCAGTGAAGATGTTTTACAAAAAACTCCAGCAATACAAGAAGAACTACGAAGACCTCTCTCCTGTATCCTCCCACTGGCAGTTCAGGTTTGGGCCGGCATCCGATTTCAACAATGAGCGTCTTGGTCCATACGATATGAAGGTGATTGGTATGCTCACCGGCATCAAAACCGGCAGCATGGGAGGCGAACGGCGTCATACGGCCAAAGTGACTATGAAATCGAAAGCCACCAACGTATTCGATAAAATGGACATCAACCTCGAAGTATTACGGCATATCCACTTCGCGGAAAGCGGCAGCTTTACGGTCAAGTTCAGCAACGATCTCACACTGGGAGGAGGCGTAACGTTGAAGCAGGCCCGCAACATGGACAACGGCTACGCCAGGATAGAATACTTCATGGGCGATAAGAACAAAGGCGATCACTACATCATGAGAGATACGGAAATAGTGATAGCCCGTAAAGAACCTGAAAACCAGGGCTACAGCAATTACCTGCTGATAGAGTCCAGCTATGTGTCCAACCCCCACGCCCGCATCCGGTTGAACGAGACCACCGGAAAATTTCAGATCGCAGCATTCAGTTCCAATGAGACCAGGGTCAACGAAGCCGTGATCGCCAGGAGCGATGCATCCAGCCCACGGTGGTTCGACCTTGAGCCACAGAGCCAGATCATGCTGAACGGAATCGTTACCCTTGAATTTAAACAGCAACAATAAATATGACAACCGTAATCACTACCACAGTACTACTGTTGTTTGTAATTATTTTATTAACGCGGCACTTTAAAAACCTGCCCCGATAAATGAAGAATCTGATCATCAGCGGCAATACCGATCCAGGCAGGCGTCGGAAAGAGAACGAAGACGCCTGGATAGCACGGCAGCTATGGACTGCCGATAAAGCCTTGCTGGCCGTGATAGATGGAGTAGGAGGATATATGGGAGGCGACAAAGCTGCGGCCATTGCCCGCGACAGCATAGAACAATACATGCAGGTGCCTAAAGGCGATACCCTTACGATGCTGCGCGAGGCCGTGATCTTTGCCAACAACCGCATAGTAGAAGAAAGACAAAAAGACCAGCACATCAGCGAAATGTGTTGCGTGCTCACAGCAGTGGTGGCCGATGCAGCGGCACAAACCATTTACTTTGCCCACGTTGGCGATACCCGGCTGTACCGCTTCAGAGAAGGCAGGTTACAAAAATTGACGAGAGACCATTCCTTCGTTGGCATTCGCGAAGATGCCGGAGAAATGACAGAGCTGGAAGCGATGCACCATCCCCACCGCAACCAGATATTGCGGGAGGTAGGATCAGCTACACACCGGCTCGATGACGAAGACTTTATGGACTATGGCAGCGATGACCTGCTGCCGGGCGACCAGTTGCTATTGTGCAGTGATGGCCTCACCGACATGATCACGATGCAACAAATGACAACCCTGTTGTCGACGGGTCAGCCATTGACCAGTAAGGTCAATAGCCTTATCGCCCTCGCCAACGAAATGGGCGGCAACGACAACATCACCGTAGTGCTGTTGAAAAACAAACAGACGGCCATAAAGAAAAAGTCAAACCCTGCCACACCAGTAATTCCACAAAAGGGTACACCGTTGGCCACAGCGAATCCCGAACCTGCTGTTCTCAACACTGAACACTCAACGCCCGACGCACAACGCACAACTCACAACTCACGACTCTCAAATGCTCCACCCAAAATTTTATGGATCATTCTCGTTATACTCCTGGTCGCTGCTGCAGGCTGGTACTTTTCACCGCCCGGCAAGATCGCCATACTACCATCTGAAGTAATTAAGGTCGACAGCATTAGGGCTACACCTGCTTCGTCGAGAGTTAGCCATCCTGCCGTACCCGGCCCTGTGGTAGTAGAAAAGACAGACACCTTGCGCATAACCACAACCCAAAGCTGGGAACGACTAAAACAATATGCCGATAGCGTAGGCAAAACAGTGGTTATCATACCGGCGAAAAAGAACAACACAAAATTTGCCGCCATCAGCATCGACAACCGTTCAGCCGAACCAGGAGATACACTTGTAATAAAAGACCTCCGCATAAAAGATTTTGAGACGGGCATCAAAGTTCAGGTACCCGTACTACTCAAAACGGAGAATCTTGTGTTCGACAACATCAAATATCCATTCAACAATCTTGTGAAAACCGACAGCAGCCATACCTCCCTATTGATTATGAATAACGTCAAGCGATAACCATGGCCACTTCGATTTTTAGAGAGTATTTCAAAGGATACGAGATCCTGGGAGAGCTGGGCCGGGGCAATGCACGGGTATTGAAAGGAAGAAGCATCCACACAGGAGAGCTGGTAGCCATCAAACACTTTGCATTCAATACCGACCCCGATACCCTGCGCCGCTTCCAGCGTGAGTCGGAGATCATGAAGTCTATCCAGCATGATTACATAGTGAAAATACAGGAGGTGCACCTCGATGCAGAGCTGCCATACATTGTAATGCAGCTGGTAGAAGGCGGCGACTTGCGCAGTCTGCTTAGGATACACCAAACACTTGATATATCAACTGTCATCAGGTTGGCGCACCACATGACCGAAGCACTCGATGCCATCCATGCAAAAGCAGTGGTGCACCGCGACGTAAAGCCGGAGAACATCATGTACCGCAGGTTACCTTCGGGAGAGATACAATTCCTGCTCACAGATTTCGGCATCGCAAAACTGAGAGAGCAGTCCGAAACAATTACGGTAACAGGAGCATCTATGCTCACGTACGATTATGCTTCACCCGAACAATTCAACCAGTCTAAAAATGTATCCACGCCTACAGACTATTATTCATTAGGCGTTGTCCTGTACGAATGCCTCACAGGCTTTGTGCCATTTGAATATGAGCAGGACGACCTCCTGATGCACATCAACCGGGTCATTGCATCACCGGTGCCTGCCCCGCGCCTGCCTGCCCACCGTACGCTGCCACCCAGCCTCATGATGCTGCTGGAAGAATTACTGACAAAGCAGGGCACACACCGCTTGTCCGATCCGGTACGCGTGCGCCACCTGCTAAAGATGGCGGCGATCGAAGACCTGCGCGGAACAGGTATTACGCCACCTGCTGCACAGGGCAGAACAATGAAGTATGAGCCAGCAACAACAGCTACACAGCCAGCCACTCGTAAAAAAAGTGGCGTTACATTCTTTGCTTTCGTATTTCTCCTGGTCGGAGTAGCAATATTCTTCTCCTGGACCACCCTCATGAAGTCTCAGGCAGAGGTGGCAGAAATAAAATCACCGGAACTCAACCCTTCCCATGTGCGGGAAGTAAAATACCAGTTAGCGTCAAAAACAAGGAAATATCCCATTACTCCTATACAATCATCAGAGCTCACAATAACACCAGCAGAAACAGAAGCAGCGGACAGAGCACAGACAAGAACAACAATAGTAAACCTGAACAACGGATACTATTACAACGATTTCAGCGATGCACAGGATACTGTTTGGGACATAGGCCGCGATGAAACAAGCGAGTTCAATTACAAAGATGGAAAGTATGTGATGAAAGGATTGGCAGATAGCCTTAGCTATTCCAGCGCCCTAAAGTTCAACCTGGATATAGAAAAAGACTTTGCCATATCAGCCAATGCTACACACTGGGGCCGCGGCGGTGGCGATCCGTTTGGCATCAACTTCTGTGGCGACCAGGAACAGGATTCCTACTTTGTCTTTTACATCACCTCCAACGGCTACTTTTCAATAGGCACACTGATACAGGATGAATGGAAAGTATTGGTCGATTGGACACCATCAGCCAATATCCATCCGGATGCCGGAATGAACATGCTTACTGTAGAAAAGCAAGGTGGACTATTACGCTTCTACATCAACGATCAGCTGGAAAAGATCATGGGCTTCCCCGGAGGCTATGGCAACTATTTTGGATTACGCGTCGATGGTGCCCAAACCGTATCCTTCGACCAGTTCATTGTAAAAGGCACACAATAAAAGAATCAGGAACACATGCCCCCACGCGAAAAAAATACAGGCAATTCAGCAAAAGAAGGATGGCTCCTCCTCACAGGCTCGGCATTGATCCTGCTATTCCTTTTTTTCAACTTGTACAGAGCACTTACGCCCCAGCTGGAAAAAACAACAATAGCCCTGCGTGAAGGCCGCGCCCTGAAACTGGAACAGCTGATCAATAAAGACGCACTGAAAAAAGTAATAGCCGATGGAAACTATTATACCGACCAGCGCGATGTGAACCTGCTGGCCGATTCTCTGGCAGCTAAATTGATGACCATTGGTGAGCCCGATAACCTTGGAGCGCTCAACAAAAGCGCTTACGCCATTACCGCTCCACTGGCATGGGAGCCACATATGGGGGGAGTGGAATTTCGCGACAGGTTAAGAGCATCACGACAAAGGCTTGGGTTCGATTCTGCTTTATACGTACAGGAACTCACCAGCCCCGTCAGCAGTGGGTTGTTTGGAGGTTCGTCGTCTACAGGTGGGCAGGTCTACGGTGCCCCGCCCGTCGAAGGACAACTTACCCCCACGGGAGATCAGGAAATGACGGGGCGGGTCCTGTACAAAGATCAGCCCATGGAAGGAGTGTTGGTACAATTGAGACAACACATCCCTTCCCTTGAAGAAGATTCACTCGCCCCGGTAATGGGATATACCCGTACCAATGCCAAAGGCGAGTTTACCTTCAAGGGATTGATACGTGACTCTGGCTACAGCGTATTACCCATGAAACCGGGCTATGAATTTGGCAGCCGCAAAGGCATTAGCCGGTTGAACAAAAAAACAACGTACACCTTCGCCGCGAAGCCCCACAAAATAAGGCTCATCGGTTCCCTTGTATATGGACAGTTGAAAGAAGACGCCGTATTGATCGTGCGGACACCGGAAGATTTTAAAACGAGCTTCCAGGTTATAGCAGGCGGTCTTATACTGGCCTTCTTCATAGCACACCTCATCACATCAGTCAGAAAAAAACGCCCCGACGTTTTCTTGCTGCCGGTCCTCTTGCTATTAAGCGGCATATCGGTGATCACACTCTTCAGCATCCAGAACCCGCTTACCGATTCCCTGCATGCCTTCCAGACACTCCAGGGCATCGTGGCAGGACTTGCGGCATATACGATACTAAGCGGCATTAACATAGGAAAACTCTATACACGCTGGTGGTTCGATGGCCTGTTCAACTTTAAGAACAGGAATATATACCAGCAAAAAGGCTGGACCTGGTTAACGATGGCTTTGGTGCTGGCAGTGGCCACTGTATTGATAGGGACAGGGCCCGAAGGCAGCGGCGTAAAAGTGAACCTCCAGCTGGGAGGATTGATCTTTCAGCCCAGCGAGATCACTAAATACCTGCTGCTGTTTTTCCTTGCAGCATTTTTCGCTGCCAATGAAGAGCACATCCGCAACTTCACCGACATACGTTCACGCTTTTACATCAACTGGGGTGTGTTCCTTGGCATAGGAGCCATCCTGGCCCTTTATCTGTTCATGGGCGATATGGGCCCCGCATTGGTGGTATGCTTTACCTTCCTGTTCTTTTACAGCATTGCCCGCGGTAATCTGCTGTTTACGGTGCTGTCGGCATTGACCTACGCCATACTGCTATGGCAACTGCCCGGTTGGATGGCTACCGTAGCAGCATTACTATTGGTATTGATTGCATCATTGGCGCAGGGACACCTGCGCAGCAGCAAATGGTATGGAGCCTTCGCAGCCATTGCCGATGCACCGGTGATCGTGATAATGGTCATTGCCGCCTTTGCATTTGGTGATCAGGTGCCCGGTATAGGAGATCGCCTGGCCGATCGAAAAGCCATGTGGCTGAGCCAGTGGAACAACGATGTGTTTGGAGGCGATCACTTAGCACACAGCTATTGGACACTTTCTTCAGGCGGATTGTCAGGACAAGGCATTGGCCGCGGATTCCCCAACACGATGCCGGCAGCGCACACAGATATGATACTGCCGAGCATTGGCGAAGAAATGGGATGGTTGGGCCTTGTAGCAGTGTTGCTGCTGTTCGGCATGCTCATTCACCGCACCTTCCTGCATGCCCGCCGTTCAGGACAACCCTTTACCTTTTACCTCTGTGCAGGCATTGCCATCACGATCGGCATACAGTTACTTATTATAGCGGGTGGTTCTATCGGCTTGTTGCCACTTACTGGTGTAGCAGTACCATTCCTAAGCTACGGCAAAATATCGCTCATCATCAACCTCGCTGCCCTGGGTATTGTAGCAGGCATTTCAGCCCGCGAAGGACAGGAAGTGCAACGCGAAAAAGTGCAAAAGAGCTACGATCCGGTGCTGACAACGGGCATAGCCTTTTTCCTCGTAGGCATTATAGTATTGGCAACGAAACTATTCTTTGTACAGGTAGTTGATCGGGATGAATACATCGTAAAACAGGCACGGGTGGTGATGCGCAACGGCGTGCCAATATATAGCTACAACCCACGCATCGATAAACTCATGCGCTTGTTGGCAGCCGGAAACGTGTACGACCGCAATGGCCTTGTGGTGGCAACCAGTGATGCAGCCGATATACAACAGAATATGGATTCACTCCAAAAAGCGGGGATCACCGGAGCTGAGCTGCACGGGCTGATGCATAAACGGGTGAGAAGATACTATCCCTTCGAAGAAAAATTATTCTTCTGGACAGGCGATTACAACACCCGCTTGTTCTGGGGACAAGCCAACGGATACTTTGCAGAATCGAAACACCTCACCGCACTGCGTGGATTTGGTGTTACCCGCGAATTGCAGGATTCGGTATATACCCTTTACCAGCCCGATCGCTTTACAAAGCCATTCTACAAAACGGTGGCGATGTCCCGCTACGATTATACTGCCTTGGTAGACGGCCTCAAAGAAGGCATAGATAGCAACTCCACTGCCATTCGTAAGATAACAGACAAAGACCGCAATATACATTTGACCCTCGATGCTGCCCTGCAGGTAGAAATACAGGATTCACTGAGCCATAGCCTCTTTAACAATAAACGCATCTCCGTCGTAGTACTCGATGCTTCCTCCGGGGATGTGTTGGCATCGGCACTATATCCGCTGCCCAACCTCCAATCACCTGAGTTGATGGAGCTGCCCGACAGAGAGCGCAATCGGCTCGAAACACCTGTTACAGAAAGAGACCTGGGTATGACCTATGCCACAGCCCCCGGCTCCACGGCCAAAATACTTACCGCCATGGCCGCGTTGAATAAAATGGGCATGGCAGCAACAGAAGTAAAATACACCGACATATATCGACCGGAAATATTTCGCGACAATAAAAAAGAACAAGAGCCATTTATCCCCAAAGTGCCATTTGTAGACATGCACGAAGCCATCGTAAATTCCAGCAACATCTATTTCATCCGCATGGCCAACGAAAATTACCTCGAAGAAGAAATGGCAAACTTATACCTCGCTACAGGTATGAACCTTGAACAACGGGGTGGCTATAATTATATATATAGCAACGATCAGCTGAAACGATCCGCCAACCTCGCAGCCTGGAGAAATACGGTGCTCAACAACGACCACAAACAATACAACAATCCTAAATACGCAGGCACCACAAAACGATACCGTAGCGATTTCTCAGGCATCGCCTGGGGACAAAGCGTATTGACGGCCACGCCTGCATCCATGGCGAGGATGGCTGGCGGCATTGCCAACAACGGCATCATGCAACCATCACGTTATGTATTACAGGAAGCCGGACAAAAAGAACCAGCACAGGAAGGCGTTAAAATAGCCAAAGACACAGCGTTCGCCGGGTTGCTCAAACGATATATGATCGATCAGTCGAGCACACCGGGAAAACTGAAAATTAAGGATATACGCGTAGCAGGCAAAACAGGTACACCCGAACGCATCGTGAAAGGAGAATTGGCACAAGATGGTTGGTATGTATTCTTTGCGCCCAGAGCCGACGGTACATCCGCCACTGTCACATGTATACGCATCGAAAGCGGACAAAGCTCTGCCAATGCAGTATTATTAGGAAACACGATAGCCAAAATATTACAACGGAGAGCTTACATAAGCTCCTGGTGATAAAGCCATGATAAACAAATGGCAGTTGGACCAAAAAATTGAACAATGAAAAACTTGATCAACAAACTCAGGAAAAGCTTTGGGCTCGCAGACGAAGAAGAAACGACAACAGTCGGGCAGCCCACAACTGTACATGAGGAGAAGCCCGTTTCATTCGTGCCAGCTACACCCATGAAGCGCGATGCCATCATTAAGTTTATTATACAGGCATTGAATCCTTATGTAGATGAAAAAAGCATGTCGGTAGCCGGCCTGCGCTTCTACATGGTTTGTGCCGATCAGGAACAGGAAGAAGCCGCACGCATTGCCTTATATACTGATAAGCCGGGCATGTTCAAAACAGAACAACTCGAAAGAAAATTGCTCAACCATTTTATACAACTGGAACCCGATTGGTTCTTTGAATACCACCTGCTGAAAGACGAGCTGCCCGAAGGATGCATACAGCAAGGGAACTTCGGTTTGAAAGTGATCAGGGCAGGAGACCGGGTAGTAGAGAAATTTTCAACAGCCTGCCTGCAGGTATTGGTCGGTCAGGCAGAGCAATTCGAATACATCCTCGATCCACATACACAATTGAGATTCAATATCGGCAGAAGCAAAACACCACAACTGTCAACCGGTAAGGTACAGTTGAATGATATAGTTTTCCTCGCAGTAGGCGAGCCGGGATTCGATGAAGTGGCCGGCCGTGCCAACCTCCACGTCAGCCGCAACCACGCCTACATCGTCTATGATCCCAAGACCGATAAATTCTTACTCTACCCCGACAAGGGGGGATTGCCCGACAGCGGCAACAAGATCAAAGTGCATACAGTCGACGATAAAATAAAAACCCTCAACATGTATGGCATCGCCCACCAACTCCAGGAAGGCGACCAGATAGAACTGGGCGGAGAAGCAATCCTGCGATTCAGGAAAAATTAAAGAACAAAACGGACAATCCGGCCAGTTTTGCCAAAACATCCAAAAACGGACGCCCACATTTTATTACACCGCCTTTATTATCTACGTTTGTCCTGATCTGACAGAAGGTCGTGAAATAGATATCTATGAAGCACTGGCCGTACCGGACTTGACAGAATGGCAATAAAAGCAGACGATGTAATAACTGGATAGAGACAGTATGAAGCCGGGTTACTCCGTAGATGCTCCCGGGATACTCCTGGGATACTCCCGGGATAGAGCG
>JAGIBF010000094.1 GCA_017744515.1 Niastella sp. | reverse complement strand
GCATTCCCCTGACCAAATCCAGCAATTTGATAATCAATAGGGTACAAAATAGAGGAACCCGCTATACGGCGGGTTCCTCTATAAATTGACAGGTTTTGCCTTCAGAACAATCCTACATACTAAATCCGAAATCGGGAATTACTCCGTTTTCCCCTCCAGCGCCAGGAAGAATGCATAGCGCAGCGCTACATCTTTCAGGTAATCGAACCGGCCGGATGCGCCACCGTGGCCTGCTTCCATATTCGTTTTGAAAAGCACTATGTTGCTGTCGGTTTTCAGTTCGCGCAGCTTGGCCACCCACTTGGCAGGCTCGAAGTATTGCACCTGAGAATCATGTAACCCTGTTGTTACCAGCAAGTTGGGATAGGCTTTCTTTTCAACATTATCGTAAGGAGAATAAGACTTGATGTAGAAGTACTCCGCGCTATCGGCCGGGTTACCCCACTCTTTGTATTCACCGGTAGTAAGCGGAATGGAGGGGTCGCTCATGGTAGTGATCACATCCACAAAAGGCACATCGGCCACCACACCATGCCACAGGTCGGGACGAATATTGGTAATAGCACCCATCAGCAAGCCGCCGGCACTACCGCCATTGGCATACAGGTGTTCTTTGGTAGTATACTTTTCACTGATGAGGTATTCGCCGCAATCGATGAAATCATAGAAGGTATTTTTCTTTTTGAACAGGTGACCGTCATCATACCACTGGCGGCCCATTTCCTGGCCACCGCGTATATGCGCCACGGCGTATACAAAACCACGGTCGAGCAGGCTGATCACATTGCCGTTGAAGCCAGGGAACATGCTGGAACCATAAGAACCATAAGCGTATAGCAACAAGGGATTGCTGCCATCCTTCTTCATGCCTTTTTTGTATACCAGTGATATAGGCACTTTGGCGCCATCACGGGCAGTGGCCCAAATGCGCTCAGAAGCATATTCATCTTTCTTAAACCCGCCCAACACTTCCGTTTGCTTCTTCAGCTCACGCTGTTGCGTGTCCATATTATAATCGTAAATGGAAGAAGGCGTAGTCATGGAAGTATAAGAGAAACGCAATACGTTGGTATTGAAATCAGGATTCACATTCACGAAAGCAGTATATACCGGCTCATCAAATGAGATATAGTAATCCTTTTTGTTGGTGAGATTGATGACACGGATCTGGTTCATGGCATCTTTCACTTCACCCAGTACAAGGTGATCCTTAAACACGGTAAGACCTGAAATAAATACATCTTTACGATGAGCGATCACTTCTTTCCAGTTTGTTTTCGCAGTAGCATTTTCAGGCGTTTCCATCAGTTTATAATTGGGTGCCTCCCAATCGGTAACGATGTAGAACTTATCATTGAAATGCTCCACGGTATACTGCAGGTTGTCCTGGCGTGGCTCAAAAACTTTGAAAGCACCGGTAGGATTGGCGGCTTCCAGCAGGCGGTATTCGGTAGATACATTGTTGAGATCGGAAACAATGCCAATGTATTTCTTCGACTTACTGCGGAACAGGCCCATGTAAAAACGGTTGTCCTTTTCTTCATACACCAGTACATCCTTTTTGGGATCAGTACCCAACTCATGACGCCATACCTGGTAGCCCAACAGAGTAGTCACATCTTTCTTAACATAAAAGATCGTTTTATTATCAGCAGCCCAGGCCAGGCTACCACCGTCCACGTTAGGGATGTTCTCAGGATAGATCTCACCCGTCTTCAGGTTCTTCACACGCAGGCCGTACAAGCGGCGGCTAACAGAATCCACGGTGTAAGCCAGCAACTCATTGTTGTCGCTCACTACCCGGCCACTCACAGAGTAGTACTTGAACCCTTCGGCCATCTTGTTCTGGTCGAGCATGATCTCTTCAGGCGCATCCAGCGTTTCCTTTTTGCGGCAGAATAGAGGATATTGCTTTCCTTCTTCAAAACGGGAATAATACCAATAGCCATTATTCTTGAAAGGCAATGATTCATCCTTTTCCTTGATACGGCCTTTCATTTCAGCAAACAGCTTTTCCTGCAAGGCTTTTGTGCCCGACATCATGGTATCGAGGTAAGCATTTTCTGCTTTAAGATAATCGATCACTTTTGCGTTCTCGCGCTGGTTCAGCCAGTAGTAATTATCGATACGCACATCGCCGTGCGCTTTAAATTCTTTGGGTTCTTTGTCAACAACAGGCGTCTTAATATCCTTTGGCCATTCATATGGTTTCATAGTAGTAGAACTTTGATTACAGGCTGTCACAGAAGCAGCAGCCAAAAACAAGAAACATAGATTTTTCATGCAGCAGGTAAATTTAGTGGGAATGAAAGTACTCATTCCCAAGCGAGCTAATACTACCTCTGGTGTAAAGAAAGAAAATTCAAGGAAAATGGGTAGTGGGTATTACTCTGCCTCCGCCAGCAGACTTTTCACATCGAGACGCTCAGTTACCATTTGCAGGTTACCTGCAGCATCCAGTGGCCATTGCTCTTTTGGCTTGTCCCAATACAACTCAACACCATTACCATCGGGATCATCAAGATAAATTGCTTCCGATACCCCGTGATCTGACAGACCCGTCAATGGATATTGAGCATCTATCAACCGTTTAAGAATGACGGCCAGGTCTTTACGGGTGGGGTACAAGATGGCCGTATGGAATAACCCCGGTGCATTTTGCGATGCCTTGGGAGCATTACGACTGTACCAGGTATTGAGGCCAATATGATGGTGATAGCCGCCGGCAGAAATAAAGACAGCCTGAGAACCATATCGTTGCATTATCTCAAACCCTAATAGATCGTGATAAAAAGCAAGCGATCTGTCCAGGTCAGAAACTTTGAGATGTACGTGCCCGATCCTTGTAGCGGGAGGTATTTTGTATTCCATTATGCAATAATAACAAGGAATGACCGGTGAAGTTCATGAAACCTTACAACCAGCCGAAGCGTTCTACCAGTCTGTCTTTCTGGTTCCTGCCTACAGGAATGTTGCTTCCATCATCGAGGATAAGGTAGTTGCCCTCATCCCGGAAAAACTGCTTCACCCTGTTGAGGTTCACAATATATTGCCGGTGCACGCGCAGGAAGGAATGGTCTTCCAGCACTTTCTGGACATCGCCCAGCGTTTTCGAAATAATAAAATGACGCCCGCCGGTCACCACCAGCTTAGTATAATTGCTACTGCTTTCCGCATATAAAATATCTGCCAACTCAAGGAAAACTACTCCCTGCTGATGTGGCACGGCCAGCCGGTTAATAGGTTCTCCTCTGAGGTGCTTCTGCAGGCTGTTCAGTTGTCCGGGATAAGGGAATGCTTTGTTCTCGGCCTTGCGCACAGCACTGATCAATTCAGTGACGTCTACCGGTTTCATCAGGTAATCCAGTGCGTTGAATCGAAACGCTTTCAATGCGAACTCGTTGTAGGCCGTGATAAATATGAGTGAGAAATTGATTTCCGGTAAATGGGCTATCAGGTCAAACCCATTCATGGCAGGCATCTGAATATCCAGTAATACCAATTCCGGACTTAACTGCCGGATCGCTTCCAATCCTTCAGCCGGACTTGTATACCGGCCTATAATGTTCACCTGCGGGCAGTACCGTGCCAGGTGCATGGCCAGCAGTTCCGTGCTGTCCGGTTCATCATCGATCAATATTGTTCGGATCATCGCCATAGTTTTTTTAAATGACAAGGGTTATACAGGGATCGTAACGGTAACACGGGTGCCCGATGCCTGAGCACCGTTATACAGATCCTCCACTTCAATCTTCATCTGGCTGTTATAAAGATGGTTGATCAGGCTGATCCTTTCTTCGATCAACTTCATGCCAAAGGAATTATGCTGCGCTGCATTACTGCTTTTCAGTTCCATGGATTTCTCCCGTCCTATACCGTTGTCTGTAATACAGGCCATCAGCAGGGTATGATCATTATTCTCTTCAATGGATATGCCGATATGCCCTCCGCCCGGCTTTTGCATAAGGCCATGCCAGATCGCATTTTCCACAAAGGGCTGCAACAGCAGCGGGGGTATTTCTGTATAGCTGATATCGACATTGCCTATATCAATCTTGTAAGTGAGTTTATCTTTGAACCGGAGTGTTTCCATCTGGAGGTATAGCTCAAGCGCCTCCACTTCTGCTGCCAGTGTGATCTTTTCGCTACGGCTGTTCTCCAGCATAAGACGGATAAGCCGGCTGAACCGGGAAATATACAAAGAGGCGGCATCGGCATCGTTTTTAGAAATATACAGGTTGATGGAATTAAGACAATTGAATATAAAATGAGGGTTCATCTGGCTGCGCAAGGCCGACAAGCTGATATCGCCCAGCTTCTTTTGAAATGCCGCATCCCTCACCTGCAGCAAAGATTGCTGTTGCACCAGTTCTGCAGCCAGCCTGACCTTTTGGAGTTGGTTACGGTAAAGAAAATATCCCAAAGCAAGGACCGAGAGAAATATACATGCCCCGGCATACGTCCACCATCGTTGCCTATTGAGCTTCTCCAATTCCTTTTCCTGCCCGAATGTTTTTAACAACTCCTCTTTCAGTTGCCTGTCTTTTTTGGCCAGCATCAGCTCTTTTTCATTCTGTTGCTTCTCCAGTTGCTCATTCTGCAGCAGCGCCTGCATCTTAGCGTATTCGGCATGTTGCACTTCCTTATCCTTGCTCAATAGCTCCATGGCAGTATTATTGAGCAGTATCTGCTGTTTTTGCTTTTCCGCCAACAGCACCTGGCGCTTCAATTCTTCATTCACGATGGCTTGTTGCAGCCTGATGGAATCTTCTTTCCGGCTATAATCATAATCTATTCCGGCCCGCATAATATCCAGCCGCACTTTATCATTCATCAGGCTGTCATGTATCCTGGTACTGCGCTTGTAGGCCAGCAATGCCAACGCATCCTCTCCATTTACTTCATAGAAAGCCGACAATTTCTCCCAGATCATTCGCTGCCATCGGTAATCTTTATTCTCCTCCGCAGTTTGCAATGCCTTCTTCATGTGCAGGAGAAACTGGCTTTCTACAACATTCGCGGAAACTTTTTTACCAGCGACGGCCTGTTGCTCCAGCGTATCGTGCAATAGCGCCAACGAGTAATAAATTTCAGGCAGGGTTTGGCGGAAGGAGGATTGGGACAAATAATACAATGCCTGCTCATAACTTGACCTCGCTGACTGAAAATTTCCCATCTTGGTCGACAAGTCGCCCATATTTTTATAATTAGTCCCAAGGCTGATGTTGTTGGGGCTTTTTTTATTGATTGCGATAGCACGTTCAAAGTACGCCTTTGCCTCATCGTATTGTTTTTGCAATTGGCATACATAGCCTGTATAATTCAAAACATAACCGATCAGGGTAGCATTACCAAGGCTGTTTGCTGTATCCAGGGCAACAAGGCTGTATTCAAGCGCCTTTGCGTAGTCCTGCATGCCTTCATAAGCCACTGCAATCCGGATATAGGTATAGGTTTTACTTCTGCGGTTTTCCGCTCTCTTATCCAGCAATGCTATTGCTTTCTGGTACCAGGTAATTGCCTGCTTTTTATTATTCAGGTCACTATACAGGTCGCCGGTATAATTAATATTGTCGATAAGCGTTGCCTGAAAGCCGTTTTTTTCGCATATGGCAATCGCCTCCAGATAGCTTTCGAGCGCAGCCTTGTAGTTGCCGGTCATTCTATGCACATATCCGGCCTGGCCTTTGCTCAATGCCATGCCTCCTGCATTACCGATCTGAATGAACAATGCATAAGCCTTTTCCAGAAATACCAACGCACTCACATAGTCCGAATAGACCGAATAAACCTGGCCGGTAAGAATATAGGCAGCCCCAAGGTTTACCCATTCTTTTACCGCTATCAATCGAGGGTATGCTTTATCAAGCAGTTCAAGCGATTGTTGTTTTTGCTTTAAATTATGGTAAGCACTGGCCTGCAGAAAATAGATATACCCTTTCTTTAAACCGTTATTGATTTGCTCGTCCATAGGCAACAGGGTATCGCACAACGATAATACTTTACGGGCATCCACGCCTATAAAGGCATTCGCTGCAACCAGCAGTTTATTCAGCTTTATAGTATCTTCTGCGGGCCAGGCCATGGCTATCCGCAACAATGAATCAGCCTTTCCCTGGGCAAAGCCTGCCTGAAAAACGGTCAGGAAGACCACACAAAACAATGCCTTGCCTATTGTTTTCGTAAGCATACGCTAAGTTATACCAAAGCACTTTGCCCTTACTAAGCGGTTCTGTCATTCCCTCAAGAATTCTGCAGTTCGCCCGCCAGGTATCCTCAACAGGTCCCGGGACTACCGATGTTTGGTGTGCCAATGCAATATTCCACCACAGTCGGCAAAACCGCTATCACTCATTTGGGCTATTGCTTTTATACACTTTAAATATTCTTCATGAAAAAAAATGTCATACCGGGTCTGCTTATGCTCCTGGCTTGTTCTGTGAACTCTTCATCGGGGCAAACCATCAAACCTTCCCAAAGCATTAAGGCCAACGATAAAGGAAAGTCTGTAACAAATGCCCCCGTCACCAGCGGCAATAAACCGCCTGCCATGCAAACCACTACGCTTGCGGCTGAAAAACAAAAGTTTGCCCGGGAGGCTGCAAGAAAAAAGCTCGTTTTACAGAACAGGGCTAAAATTGAAGCCGAAGCCCGCACCATCAATGCCGGGAGCTTTAGAGGATGGAAGATCGGTACTGCCCCCGGCCTGCCGGCCCTGCATGCAGCAAAAGATACTCTGGGCGCCGACTATTCAGCGGCCGAGATATTTATGGTGAATGACAAAAACAACATTCCGCAAGCCATTTCTGTTTACGGAGAAATATACAGGAAATGGAAACCATTTGCGGAAGCACTTGGCGAGCCTATAGCCACCGTCAAAGGCCGGTACACTCATTTTTACAATGGCAAAACTACGTCCTCCATATACCTTACCCCCCAGGGAAGTGCTTATGTATTAAAAGGCGTATTCAGGAATGAATGGCAACAAAAAGGAATGGAAAACAGCCCCCTCGGATATCCAGTAAGTGATGAAAAACAACTTGCCAATGGCGTATGGTGCCAGGAGTTCGAAAGAGGCTGGTTGTACTTGTCTAAAGACAACATAGTGCTTACCGGCTTTAAAGGCAACTACAAGATCATTTATAGAGGCATGAAAGTGTTTGGCGAATGTAATAGTCAAAATGAACACGGTGGCTCCGACGAATATTATGTGGTAGTAGGCGTAGCGGGTATCGACGCCCAGGCACAGCAAAAGAATGCCGCTTATGAGTTCCCCAAAAACTCCCTCGGAAAAAAGGAATATGGCAATATGGATAAAGGCGCCTGCGTTGCCGACAGGGGTATTATCTATGAAGGCCCTGTGACGCCGCTTCAGGATATTTGTTTTTACACCATGCTGGTGGAAAGCGATCAGGGCAATTCGCAAGCCTATCTGCAATACGTTACGGAAGCTGTACAGCTCACTTCTTATGCCATTCAAACAGCCTCGGCAGCTTATGGCAAGCCCGTGTCGGTACCTAATGAAGCCAAAAGTCTGCTCAGCAGGGCTATTACCGCTATGGCCAGTTCGGGCGATGATGAGCTTGGCAGCCATACCTTCCTATTTACCGGCGAGCAGATCATGCAAATGGCCAAATCTTCTAAAAAGAACTTCGATTGCCTTTCCTATCATTTCGAAACACCCCTGTTCAGCCGGTATGGTGGCTCCTGGAAATTATATTTTGAAGTCG
The DNA here is from genome assembly GCA_017744515.1 of Niastella sp. Classification (GTDB taxonomy): domain Bacteria; phylum Bacteroidota; class Bacteroidia; order Chitinophagales; family Chitinophagaceae; genus Paraflavitalea. The sequence continues at coordinate 22,181 of JAGIBF010000094.1, read as the reverse complement.
TATTACCTCAATAATTAAAGCATTTGTTATGAAATTAAACATACTCTATTGCCTGTTGGCTTTGGTTATTGTCACAGGCAGGCTATCGGCCCAATCCACTTACAGCAAAACCAATTACGTATTGCCTAACGGGAATTATTACCTGATCAATGTAGAAACACAAGAGGCGCTTTCCTGTCCGGAGCAATCCAACTATGTTACCTTCAGTGATCCCGATGAAACCAACCCCAACCAGTTGCTGATGCTCAAAAAATCGGGCAAGGGCTTTTCCATTTCACTGGCAGCAGAGCCCACCACCTTTGTAGAATTTACCGTGTGGGGGAGCAAACCTCTGATCAGCACCAAAGAAAAAAGCACCGTATTTGTTGTAACCGATGCGGGCGATGGCTCCTACTATCTATCGGTAGTTGGCAAGTTGGGCCGCGCCTGCGCCAATAAAAACCACACCGGGAAATATACGGAAGTGGTATTGGGCACCAATAAAACCGAAGATGCTTACAAATGGCTGATCGTTCCCGAAAGCCAGCTCAATGCCGAAGCAGGCACAGATATGACATATGCCGGGTCCACACCTGCTACCGGAAATACACAGCAGGAAACAGAAACACATCAACAAACGAATAATCAAATAGAAAACAACACTACTACCCCACCAGCCAATGCAACCATTGAGGGAGTCGCAGGCAAGGCTAAAGCCAAAGATATTGTGCGCAAGCATGCACGTGATATCATCAAGGAATCCGGCGCAGAAAATAAACTAAAAGAATGGATCGGCCGTTGGCTGCAAAAGGTGCAGGAAAAAGCAGATAAAGTAATCAATCAATAGTTTATTCAAATCTCATCGCATGAAAGTTTTACTTCTATTGATAAGCCTTAGTATCGCCTGCCCATGCTGCATAAATGCGCAGACAACAATAAAACCAACTTTACAGAAAAAAATAACGCCCCCTGCGAAGCGACCCGTATATGTGTCGCTCGAAAAACAGGCAAAAGATAATATTGTTACCTGCTGGCTACAGTACCAAAGCCGGCTGGGACTTGAGCACGGCACCATAAAAAAGGAGGGCGATATCTTCTACCAGGTATATGAAAAAGGCTGGGTGATCACCAATGGAGAATATACTTTTCCTGTAACAGGATTTATCCTTCAGCAGTTTTTAAAAACAGGTGGTATAGCAACTAATGGGGTTCCCCTTGAAGTAGAAACCAACAAAAGGCTTGAAAATAGCAATCTAAATTATCAGGCATTTTCAAAATCCTGTTTTTGGGGTTGTGGCACCACCATCCTGCGGATAGACCAGCCTTTTTTCGACCAGCTAAAAATCGAGCGGCCACTCGAAAATACGCTGGGTTATAAATGTGCTTCGGGACCTTCACCCATTGCAGGCAGCTTTGGCAAGGTATTGTTTTTTCAAAAGCATATTATGGCGTATGTACCCGGCAGCCCGGTTATAGACCTCGCCGTTACCGATAAGCTTTACCTTAAGTGGAAAGAAACCGATTTCCTGGGCGCCCGCCTCGGATGCCCCACAGCCCTTGAGGTCCAGTATGCCAGCAATAGCACCAAAGTTATTGCGAGGGTATTGCGCTTTGAACGGGGAAGCATCGCACAGATCAATATGAACATACCCGGCGCTAATGAAATCATTTCCGTGAATTACAAGTAACCCATCTGCTCATCATTTTAATATCGTTATATGAAAGCAATGCTTTTGGTTTTATTACCCATCCTGCTTTTCGTAACCGGCCACGCACAGGTAAGGATCGATTTTACCGGTTTTCATTGCTATGCAGAAACCGGGGAAACTTCCGGCAGCGATGAGGTATCTATCCTCATTGGCGTTTTTAAAGATGGGAAATATCTATACAGCAAAATGTTTCCCTCATCAGGTTATCAGGGTGGAGTGGATGCCGGAGGCACTTACCAGAAAGGAGCTGCCTTGTTGTACGAAGGCGCTCCAGGCAATCTTGTGCTGGAAGTAAACGCATATGAAATTGACGACATTCAGCCGGGGGATTTCCTGAAAGATTATGATGCTTTACAACGCAGTCGTTTTCGTGGCACCGATCCGCAGATCGCGATCAATACCCTCACGAATGAGTTCAATACAAAAGCGACCGGCAATGTTACCACAAACGATAATAAGCTCTATATTAAAAGGAGCTATCTCGATGCGCAGGGAGTGCAGATAACAGGTACTTTGGCCGGCGACAGAGATATAGATGGGTTGCCCTACCATTTTAAAGTGAAAGTAGCCACGGGTGGCAAGCAAACCGGGCGCAATCCTTTTGTGGGTGAAGGAGTCGGAATAGAAGGCGTTTTTTTCCGCGTAAGTCACTCACGCCCGGAAATAAAAGATATGGCTATCCGACGCAAATGGGTGGAACAAAATGGAGCGATCGGCTATCCTACCGGCGACGTGGAAAGCCTTGGGCTCTTAAGAGGCACGTTCGTTCCTTTTCAAAACGCACGTATTTACCAATCTGCTACAGGTATTTTCCTGGTGCAGGGCGATATTTACAGGTATTATGAAGCGCAAGGGGGAGTAAGCAAGTTTGGGTTTCCCTTAACCGATGAACAAGCTATAGAGGACGGGGCGAAGGGCCAACTGGCCAGTTGGAGCCTGGCAGGTTACACGCGGGTCAGTAAGTTTCAAAATGGAGTAATCCTATCGGGAGCCAATAAAAAAGCGATATATCATACCAATGAAAAATATGCTGCCGGCCCTTTGCTCGATACCGAATTAAAACCCGGCCAATCACCACAAGCGGCCATACCTGGCAACAAAGTCACTACAACCAATCCTACTACCTCCACAGTCAAAAAACCTACAGCAACTCCTGCACTTAATCCACAACCACTGCCACCCAAACCGCGCAAGGTGTCGGTCAAGCAGCAGTAAAGGCTTCTTTCACCGGGGTAATACTGATCACACCGCACGCACGTCTGCCTGCTTATTTATCTATAGTCAGCCCCGCACGCAGGTACTCGCTGTTCAGGCGGGCAATGTTGCTGATGGAGATCTCTTTAGGGCATACCGCTTCGCAGGCGCCGGTGTTGGTACAGCCACCAAATCCTTCCTTGTCCATTTGCGCGATCATATTGATAGCACGGTCTTTACGCTCAGGATCGCCCTGAGGCAACAAGGCCAGGTGACTTACTTTAGCAGATACGAAGAGCATGGCAGAGCTATTCTTACAAGCCGCTACGCAGGCGCCGCAACCGATACAGGCAGCATTGGCAAAAGCCAGGTCAGCCTTGTCTTTTTCGATCGGGATAGCGTTGGCATCTACCGGATTACCAGTATTTACAGAGATGTAACCGCCAGACTGGATGATGCGGTCGAAGGCAGAACGGTCTACCATCAGGTCTTTGATCACCGGGAAAGCCTTGGCTCTCCAGGGTTCTACCACGATGGTGTCACCATCCTTGTATGCGCGCATGTGGAGCTGGCAGGTAGTGTTGGCATGCCAGGGACCATGCGGACGGCCATCGATATACATGGAGCAGGCGCCACAAATACCTTCACGGCAGTCGTGGTCGAAAGTGATGGGGTCCTTCCCTTCGCGGATCAACTCTTCATTCAAGATGTCGAACATTTCCAGGAAAGACATTTCCGAAGAAACATTCTTCACCTGGTAAGTTTCAAATTGTCCCCTGTCATCCTTATTCTTTTGTCTCCAGACCTTGAGGGTCAGATTCATATTATAATGCTCCATAGTATATTATTAAGTCCGGGTATAAGTGTCTTTACTTTTGATTATTTGTAAGAACGTTGAGATGGTTTAGCTACTTCAAATTCCAATGCCTCTTTATGCAGTTCCCACTGGCTATCAGCTTTGAATTCCCAGGCAGCTACATATTGGAAGTTGTTGTCGTCGCGTGCTGCTTCCCCTTCTTCGGTTTGAGACTCCTCGCGGAAGTGACCACCACAGCTTTCCCTACGGTTCAGAGCGTCTTTACACATCAGTTCACCCAGCTCGATAAAGTCGGCTACACGGTTGGCCTTGTCCAGCTCGGGGTTCATTTCATTGATACCACCGGGGATACGCACATCGCTCCAGAATTCTTTTTTCAGCTGTTGTATTTCAACGATCGCTTCCTGCAATCCTTTTTCATTGCGCGCCATACCACATTTATCCCACATGATCTTGCCGAGACGCTTGTGAAAGCTTTCTACTGTCTGCTTTCCTTTGATGTTCATCAGCTTTTCAATACGATCTCTCACTTCCTTTTCTGCTGCTTCAAAAGCCGGATCGGTAGTCGGGATAGGCTTGGTACGGATATCATCAGCCAGGTAGTTACCAATGGTATAAGGAATTACAAAATAGCCATCGGCCAACCCTTGCATCAACGCAGAAGCACCAAGACGGTTAGCACCGTGGTCGCTGAAGTTGGCTTCACCCAACGCATAGAGACCAGGCACAGTGGTCATCAACTCATAATCCACCCACAGGCCACCCATGGTATAGTGTACCGCAGGATAAATACGCATCGGCACTTCGTAAGGGTTCTCACCGGTAATCTTTTCGTACATATCGAACAGGTTACCATACTTTTCCTTTACTACAGCTACACCCTGTTTGCGCACCACATCGGCAGAAGGATTCTCGATACCCAGCTTGCGGCATTCTATCTTTCCATAACGCTCGATGGCCGCAGCGTAGTCTAAGTATACAGCCTGTTTGGAAGTACCTACGCCATAACCGGCATCGCAACGCTCTTTAGCAGCCCGGGATGCCACGTCGCGTGGTACGAGGTTACCAAAAGCAGGATATCTTCTTTCGAGGTAATAATCTCTTTCATCTTCCGGTATCTCACTGGGGCGGCGGCTGTCGCCTTGCTTTTTAGGCACCCAGATACGACCGTCATTACGCAAGCTCTCCGACATCAGTGTGAGCTTGGACTGGTGGTCGCCACTTACCGGAATACAGGTGGGATGGATCTGCGTATAGCAAGGGTTACCGAAATAAGCACCCTTCACGTGCGCTTTCCATGCGGCAGTAACGTTGCTACCCATTGCATTGGTAGAAAGGTAGAACACGTTGCCGTATCCACCACTGCACAACAATACAGCGTGTCCGAAATGACGCTCCAGTTGTCCTGTCACCAGGTCCCTCGCGATAATGCCGCGCGCCTTGCCATCGATCTTTACGATGTCCAGCATTTCATGGCGGGAGTATTGAATTACGTTACCAAGCGCTACCTGACGTTCCAGCGCCTGGTAAGCACCTATTAATAACTGCTGACCGGTTTGGCCGGCAGCATAAAAAGTTCTTTGCACCTGCGTACCACCGAAAGAACGGTTGCTGAGCAAACCACCATATTCACGGGCAAAAGGAACACCCTGCGCCACGCACTGGTCGATGATGTTGGCACTTACTTCAGCCAGACGGTGCACGTTGCCTTCACGGGCGCGGTAGTCACCACCTTTAATAGTATCGTAAAACAAACGGAACACAGAGTCACCGTCATTCTGATAGTTCTTGGCAGCGTTAATACCACCCTGCGCAGCAATGGAGTGAGCCCTGCGGGGAGAATCCTGGAAGCAAAAGGTCTTTACTTTATAACCCAGTTCACCGAGCGCTGCTGCCGCCGAAGCGCCAGCCAGTCCAGTTCCGATGATAATGATCTCGATGCTGCGTTTATTGGCCGGGTTCACCAGCTTACAATGGCCTTTATAATCTGTCCACTTGTCTTCTAAAGGACCTGCAGGGATTCTTGAATTCAACATATAACCAGTTTATGGTTTTTAATGTATCCGGAGCAAGCCTCCGGAGTAATTTTTTGTTTGCTTAGTTCTGTAAACCTATCCACTGAAAATGCATGGCAATAGGCATAAGGGCGAATACCAATGGTATCAGGATGGAAAATCCAAGACCAACACCATGAAGCAAGGTCAGGTAACGCTTGTTGAATACACCCAGCGTCCTGAAGGCACTTTGAAAACCATGCGCCAGGTGATAAGCCAGGGAAATACAACCCAGCACATATAATATAACGATGAAAGGGTTCTCAAAAGTTACCATCATTTTAATGAACAGGTCGTGGTGCTCAGGATTATAAGAAGCTTCGGGCAACCCGGTGATACGGGAAGGCACCCAGAAGTGAGAAATATGCATGATCAGGAACAACAATAGCAAAGTACCCAGCAAGCCCATGGAACGGCTGTACCATTTGCTGCCCTTGTTGCCCATTTGCTTAGCGTAGCCTACGCCCCGGCGGCTGCGGTTTTGGATCTCTACTGCAAAACCCTGTATAACATGCAGCAGGATAAACGCAAAGAGCCCGATCTCTGCAGCACGGATCACCCAGCTGGATCCCATAAAATGAGCGGCCCGGTTAAACATTTCGCCATCGTCCTGGGGGTTGAACAGGTCGGCAAAAATGCAGGCATTGATCCCCGCGTGCACAACTAAGAAGGTGATAAGAAAGACACCCGTTAAGCTCATTACCAGTTTTTTACCAATGGAGGACGTAAAGAAGGCAGACCATTTCATCGTTTATATTTCCTTTTAGTGCCGGATGGAACTGTGGTCCCATCTGTAAATAATTGATTGCTTTGGGCGAGTCTCAGGATGAGTATATTGGATTCATCGTGAGGCAAGGTGATCTATTCGGCTGATTTCGACCGCAAAAATAACGCAGCAATGCGAAATATCATATTTCGGTAAAAAATTTCCTCTTATATATACAATTAATAGCATCATTTCGTTATTCCATGTGGCTCATACACATTGGATGATCGCCTATCATTTTTTTGTACTGTAATAATGACACGTTTTCAAAACCCTGCTCCACTTACTAATTTTATCCATTTCAGGCTCACTTTTCGCTGTAGTTCTTTCACTTATTCTAAAATACTTATCTTAGCCCCCTTAAAATCGACCTAATGAAGCAAGAAGAGGATTTTGAGGCCAATCTGGCAGGAGAAGAAGGGCAAAGCGAAGAGACGAAGAGCAGTTGGTTCAAAAGGATCAAGAAGGGGATTCTCACCAGTACCGCCGAAAAAAAAGAAACTCCTGAAGGACTCTGGAGCAAATGCCCGGAATGTGGTTATATATGCACCGTTACCGAGCTCCGGGAAAATATGTTTGTTTGCCCCAAATGCAATTACCATCACCGCATTGGCAGTTCCGAATACTTTGATGTCATTTTCGATGAGGACCACTTTGAGGTCCTGTTTGAAAACATCCGTTCCAAAGATTTTCTGCACTTTACCGACCTGAAGTCATATGACAAACGGTTACAGGAAACCTGGGCCAAGACCGATATTACAGACTCCATCCGCGTTGCCAGGGGGAAAGTAAAATCCCTGGACCTGGTAATAGGTTGTATGGACTTCGAGTTCATCGGCGGGTCATTGGGCAGTGTAATGGGAGAACGGATAGCCCGGGCAGCCGATGTTTGCCTGGAACACCGCATCCCCCTGATGATCATTTGTAAATCGGGCGGAGCACGGATGATGGAAAGCGCCTTCTCACTGATGCAATTGGCCAAAGTATCAGGTAAGTTATCTCAACTTACAGATGCCGGTATTCCATATATATCTTTCCTGACAGACCCGTCCTTCGGCGGTATTTCAGCCTCCTTTGGAATGCTGGGCGACCTGAACATTGCAGAACCCGGCGCCCTCATCGGCTTTGCCGGCCCCCGTGTGATCAAAGAAACCATCAAGAAGGACCTGCCCGAAGGATTCCAGCGCAGTGAATTCCTGCTGGAGCATGGCTTCCTCGATTTCATTGTACACCGCAAAGAGTTGAAAGACAAACTGGCGACTGTACTATCATTGTTTAAGAACTAAGAAGAGAATACAGCATACAGTACACAGCATACAGAAGCCTGTACCGCTGTATTTATTCTGTATTCTGTCTCCTGAATTCTGTATTCTTGTACTCCCATGTCAGAAATTCGCAACAAATCGGCCTATCATGAGTTTTTCATCGAAGACAAATACGATGCAGGCCTTGTTTTGCTGGGCACTGAAGTAAAAGCATTGCGCGAAGGCCGGGCCAGCTTCAATGACAGCTACTGTTACTTTCAAAAAGGCGAGCTGTGGATCAAAAGTCTGCACATTTCAGAATACTCGCATGGCATAGGCAACAACCACAACCCCATACGCGAACGGAAATTATTGCTACAAAAAAAGGAATTGCGCAAGATTGAAGGCAAGGTTAAAGAAAAAGGTTATACGATCGTTCCCTTGCGTATTTTCTTTAACGAAGGGGGCCTCGCCAAAATAGAGATCGGGCTGGGCAAAGGCAAAAAGCTGTACGATAAACGTGAGACCATCAAGCAACGCGATAACGACCGCGAATTGAAACGGTACATGAAATAAGCCGGGAGTAGAGCGTTCAGAGTCGTGAGTAGATCAACAACCTCATACTATATTCTCGATTTTCACCCCAGGATCAGCCTCTGAACTCTGAACTGAAGACTCAGGACTCAAATAAACTGGCTTGATTTTTTCTCCTTAATTTCACGTATGCTGAAAAACACGCTTCTTCTGTTATCAATTTTTGCAGCCCACCACGTGGCAGCACAAACAATAACCGGCGCCTGGTTTGGCAGGGCCGATGTAGTAGGCCAGGGCACTAAGAATAACTACCTCACGGAATTTATCCTGAAACAAAAAGGCGACGAAGTAGAAGGCATTTTCGGTTATTACTTCAAGGATAGTTACCAAAGCTTCTTCGTTCGCGGTAGTTACAATAAAACAACCCGCGAAGTAACGATCCCCAACCTATCCATGTTCCATTACAGCTCGTCAACACGCGGAGGTATTGAATGCCCTATGAACTTCTATGGCAAACTGATGGTAAGCCAGGCCCAAAGCACCCTAAGCGGCTCTTTCCTGACCGAACCGAAATACAAATACACCTGCCCCGAACTGCGCACCAGCTTCACGTTGGACATCGCCGCCGATCAGGACAGCATGCTGGACAATGTAGTAACCGGCCAGAAGTTCTGGAAACCACAACAGGAAGATGTGATCGTTGCCAATACACCTGAGGACAAGCCGGCCACGGCTACAGCAACATTTGCTAAAGACTCATTGGTGTTGACACCCACCAAAGTAGAAGATGAAGTTGCAAAGAAACTCGTAGAAAAGTTTGAGAACAGGAAGAACATCTACACACAGGAGCTGGAAATAGAAGGTGACTCTATCCGCATAAGCTTTTACGATAACGGTGATATCGACCATGATACCATCAGCGTGTTACTGAATAAAACGCCTATCATGGTAAAGCAGGAACTGAGTGCAAAAGCAATAACACTCTATGTGGTGCTTGATGATAAAAGACCAGTAAGTGAAATAGGCATGTTTGCCGAAAACCTTGGTAAATACCCACCCAACACAGCCCTTATGGTCGTTACAGACGGCAAGCACCGGTATGAAATGTACCTGTCCAGCAGCCTTAATCAAAACGCTTTGGTACGGTTGCGCAAAAAGAAGAAAAGCTGACGAGCTATTATTGACTACTATTTTATAGAATAGCTAACCAGGTTCATTTCGGACAGTAATCCGCCTCCCCACACCGGATCCCCCTTTGAATCCACTTTTATTATGCCGATATTCTTTGCCACATAATAATCATAGGTAGCAAATGTCAATACTCCCAGCATGGGTATATCATATTTGAGCACCATTTCCGTACGGATCACATCATTATAAACTTTTCCTTCCACTGTCATTGTGGTTCCTTTTGAAATGATGGCTCCATCTATAATGGCCGTAAATCCGTTACCATGGCCAGCTTGATAACTCCACTTATATCCAACAGAAGCAGTGTCATTCAGGTATAAGAGGTTAACATCAAACGCAGCACCTGTATTGGGGGAAGCCCCTTTCTGAACTGTGTAGTAATTATGATCTTTTATTGCAAACAACCCTTCGCCCGCAGCATTGGCAATAGTACTTGTACTTGTAAACACAAAACACGAGAGGCCATTTACAATTCTTGTATTACCTGTGCTGGTTATGGTAGTTTCTCCTGGGAATACACCGGTAAGTACGTATTTCCAGGTGCTATTTTTAGTTACAGGCTGATAAGTATCATTCCCGGATGACGAACCGCCACCGCCCCCACCAGTTCCGGGGCCTCCGCCTGGTCCATTGCCATTGGTTTCAACACTGATCTCTTTGCTACAACTGGTAGCTAAAGACGCAATTACCAGACAATAGAGTAAAATTCTTTTCATTATACACGATTTGGGTTTAAGGTATCGTAAAACAGGGCTACCCATTAACGATGGGCAGCCCTGCAATCTTATGCATGTATAGAGCCTGGTTTAAAATAGCTCAGGCTGATCGGAATCTTTTTCCTTGATCACCTTCATGGTCCATTCAAACTCAGTACTCTTCGTAAAGTCAGCCAGCTTATTACCAACCGCTTTCCAGCCCATTACTTCCACAAAATCATTGATCTTGATCTTTTGCGTACGGGCCTGTGCGCCACGGCCCGATTTGATCATCACAATAGGCTCAGGATGAGTGGTCACCGCTTCGAGGTAATTACCCTCTCCTTCCTTGATAAAGGCAAACTTATTGTTCAGTGTAGTGGTCTCGATCTTGAAACGCTTTACATTGAACTGCTGCTTATCGTTATCGAGGTAAATAGCGGTAACCGTTTTCTCCGGATCGAACTTTTCGATCTCTACCACCTGCTCAGGGTCAAACTTACGGGTCAGCTCCTGGTCGGCAATTTGATAAGTACCATCATGATACATCACCAACAGTCTATCTTCCGGCTGGAAGCTGCCCAGGTATTCACCCTTGGCCTCCGTACTTAAGCGGCCAAACTGATCATCAAACCAAAGCTTGCGCCCGCCCAACGTAGAGCGCCCCGCCTCTTTGAACTTGACACTCTTGATGGGGTACTTGGTAACCTGGTTGCCCATACTGCTCCGGTTCTTGATCTCCAGCTCTTCAAAAGCAAAATCAAGCTCTTTGTTACGGGCAGAACTATTGGGGTTCAATACGATCTTTACGATCTCCGCTTCGCCATTGGGGTTAGCGGTAAAATAATGTACTTTACTCTTCTCATCACCCTTCGTAAGGTCATATTCCTTATCGCGTGTAATACCCGTTACATTGAAGCGCTTGGCATAAGCAATGCCAGATTTGCTATCAACGTAGATCATATTGTAAGTAGTACGCTCGTCGTTCTTCTGGAAGATCGCTACGTGAATGATATCCTTACCGATGAAAGCCTTATCAGATACCTTCACGATCTTCATCTTACCACTTTTGGTAAATACGATCACATCATCCAGCGCAGATACATCACCTACAAATTCATCTTTCTTCAGGCCAGAACCCACAAAACCATCAGCACGGTTCACATACAGCTTGATATTAGCGATGGCAACCTGCTTGGCCTGTATAGCTTCAAACTGTTTGATCTCAGTCTTACGTTCCCTGCCTTTACCATATTTACTCAGCAGGTTTTCATAGTACGCTACAGCAAAATCAACGAGGTTGTTCAGGTCATGCTTCACCTGCTTGATCTCTTTCTCCAAACCTTTGATCTGATCATTCAGCTCATCGATATCCAGCTTGTAGATACGGCGTACCGGCTTTTCAGTCAGCTTCACTATATCTTCCCGGGTTATATCGCGTCTCAGCTGCTTTCTGAACGGTTCAAATGCCTTGGCAATGGCCAGCAATACCTTATCCCAGGTCTCGTGCTTCTTCTCTAATTCTTTATATATCTTTTCTTCGAAGAAGATCTTTTCAAGCGAAGTATAATGCCATTTCTCCTGTAGCTCGGCCAGCTTGATCTCCAGTTCACGCTTCAGGAGGTCTTTAGTTCTATCAACCGACAAGCGTAGCAGCTCATGCACGCTGAGAAACTGAGGCTTCTTTTCAACGATCACGCAGGCATTGGGTGAAATACTTACTTCACAATCCGTAAAAGCATACAGCGCATCGATGGTAATGTCCGGAGAAATGCCGGGCGCCAGGTCAACCTGTACCTCTACTTCAGCCGCAGTATTATCCGTTACCTTCTTGATCTTGATCTTACCCTGGTCGTTGGCCTTTACAATAGAGTCCATCAACTGGGCAGTGGTCACACCATAAGGCACATCCTTGATGAGCAAGGTCTTTTTATCCAGCTCTTCAATATGGGCACGCACACGTACTTTACCACCTCGCTTACCTTCATTGTAATTGGTAGCATCGATCATACCACCGGTCTGGAAGTCGGGCAATAACTCGAACTTCTTACCACGCAGGTATTTAATAGCCGCCTCGATCAACTCGATGAAGTTGTGCGGTAATATTTTTGTAGCAAGACCTACTGCGATACCTTCTGCACCCTGCGCCAGCAGCAGCGGGAACTTCATAGGCAGCGTTACCGGCTCGTTCTTACGGCCATCATAACTCAGCGCCCAGTCAGTAGTCTTGGCATTGAAAGCTACATCAAGCGCAAACTTGCTGAGGCGCGCCTCGATATAACGGGCGGCGGCCGCATCATCACCCGTACGCACATCGCCCCAGTTACCCTGTGTATCGATCAAAAGGTCTTTCTGTCCCATATTCACGAGCGCATCGCCAATGCTGGCGTCACCATGTGGGTGATATTGCATGGCCTGTCCGATAATATTGGCCACCTTATTATAACGACCATCATCCATTTCCTTCATGGCGTGCAGAATACGCCGTTGTACGGGTTTCAACCCATCTTCAACAGCAGGCACCGCTCTTTCCAGGATCACATAAGAAGCGTAATCCAGAAACCAGGTCTTGTACTGACCCGTCAATCCACTGTCAAGATTAAAAGCCTGTTCGTTTATTTTTGATTTTGCCATAGATAATGTTATAAGAACCCTATACGTTATTTTACTTTTTTAGCAGGCATTTCCGCACCACCCTGGTTCAGGATCAGTCTGTCCACCTTTCCTTCAGCATTTTTTACAAATTCTATCTGCGCATCCACCACTTTCAAAAAGAACTTAGCAGGCGTTTCAGCATACATTTCCAGTTCGCCCTGGCCCGAAGCCTGTACGGTCAACACACCCTTCTTCAACCTGACCACCATGGAAAAGCCGGGGGTCAGCTCATACTCCCCAACATATTGTTGCAGTATAGTAGAATCAACTGTGATTACTTTCTTCTCTTTCGGCAAATCATAAGGCTGATTATACAGAATAGACAAGATGCCTTTGCTCATATCGCCCAACGATCCGGTACCCATATTGGCCAGCAGCACAATACAGGCATCATCGGCCGGTATGCGTACAAACGTGGACACGAATCCAAATATGCCGCCATCGTGCGATATCCGTCTTTTGCCAAAGATGGTATCGATAAACCAGCCATAGCCATAATTATTCTTATGTGGTGTATACGCCTTCTCCTGCGTAGCAGCTTTGATAACGGTATTTTTCATCAGTCCCTTATGCCATTCCCACAGGTCATTGACGGTCGAGTAGATAGCACCTGCCGCAAAGGACGCCGAAGAGTCAACTATAACCGATGGAATCTTGACTTTCTCTGTATACACATTATAACCTGTAGCCCGGTTGGGATCAGCGAGGTGAGCGAAGTCAAAGCCACTGTGCGTCATGCCCAACGGTTTGAAGATACGATCCCGCACTACCTGTTCATACGGCTGGCCGGTTACCTTTTCAATGATGTATCCCAGCAACATATAGCCGGAGTTGCTATAAGAGAAATCGGAGCCAGGCTTAAAGTCCAGCGGCTTATCCTTAAACAAAGCAAAGATCTTTTCCTGTGAGGCAGGCTTAGTAGCCTCGGTAGACATGAACTTACCATTGTTGGTATAGTTATAAATGCCCGATGTATGCGTAAGCAGGTTTTCAATGGTGATGGAATCGGCCCATGAAAATGCAGGAAAATACTTACTGAGCTTATCCTGCACCGACAACTTCTTCTGCTCCTGCAATTGCAGGATGATGGTAGCCGTAAACTGCTTGGTCACCGAACCTATCTGAAAAATGGAGTTTACGTCATTGTACGTACTATCCTTTGCATTTTTAAACCCATATCCCTTGCTGAAAACAACCTGCCCTTTGCTGACTACCAATGCAGTGCCATTGAACTTATATTGCCGGGCATAAGCCGTCAACAGCTCATTGATCTTGTCTGCATCCGATTGAGCATTGGCCGTATCAACGCTACAGCAAAACTGTAAAGCAATGACCAGTGCCAGCCAACCTTTATATTTCACGATATGCTTAAGCATTGGCGACCTCCGAAGTTTGCGCAACTTTATTCTTTACTTCAAACTCTTTCATATTCCTTACCTCACCCTGTACATCAAATTCACCTGTCGACAACAATGTCTTCAGGCGCCACAATAAATAAGCATCCCCGGTGGTTTGCTTATTTTTACTAAGGAATTGGTTAATGATCTTAGACGCCTTCTGCCAATCGCCGGTAATGTATTTCCGCAGGTCGGCATCATAATAGGAATAATCCTGTTGAGACAGTTTTTTGCCTCCTTCCAGCAAGCGTACACCTTTCCCCTCTTCCTGTTGCAATTTGGCCCACTCATCCGGATCCACTTCAAATTCACTAAGCGTAATAGGACGCGCCAGCTTCCTTGCTTTCAGGAATTCCCTGGGCGGAATAACATGCAACCATTCAGGATAAAAGATCAATCCCTTTTCATTGATAAAAGGCAGATTGTTCAGGTACAGAATATATATCCTGCTCTGGAAGTCTTTCAACTGGCTCATCAGCCAATAATAACCACTCACATCATGCTTATTCTGCGCAGCCCATATCCATACCAGCTCGGCTGGATCGTTCTGCAAACGTTCGATCAGATCAGCCACCAGTTTATTATCATCGATGGCGCCCTCATCCACCTTGCCGGCATAGTCACCACCAGCCAACACATCACGCCACCATTGCTTGCGGGCTTCAATACCTTCGGCAGTATAGATACCAGCCAGCGGGCCTACTGCATAGTCATCCTTTACCTGAATGACATCCCCTTCAAGAGAAGTATCCAGCTCGATGGCCTTTTTCAGCACATCAACATCAGCTTCATTAAAAACGATATGGATCATTACAACAGTTATTCAGGTGTTATAAGATAATAAACACAAGTAGTTACAAAATTGCGCAGCCAGGGAATATTCCTTATAATCGGGAACTGCTCCCGGGCCTTCCATCCAAATTTATATTCATAGATCGGATTAAACAGGTAATGCCGTTTCAAACTGATCTTATAACCCGTCTTTTTAGCAATCCTTTCAAACTTCTCTATAGAGATGCGTGTATCCCTTATTTCCAACAGATCGTCGACTGGCTCACCATTACGTTTCAGAATATAGCGGTACAGACCTCTTGGCAACAGGTGGTACCAGGGCAGTTTACTGAGCCATTTGCCGCGACACACCTGCTGATGACCACCGAAAGGCATTTGCCAGGGTGGAAAGCCAAAGAAGATCACTCCATTAGGCTGCAACAGGCGCTTCATCTCAGCGATCAGCTTTGGCTGATCATGAATATGCTCAATAACATCTTTTAAGATGATGATATCAAACTTGCCGCCCAATTCCCGCTCAACATCTACTTTATAAATGTCTTTATCTATGTATATCACTTTACCGGCATCGACATATTCCTTCGTCCATTCAACCGCATGCACCAGACGCGGAGAATCCAGCTCCACCCCTACCCCGGTACACCCCTTTTCCAGGAAAGCCAGCAACACACCAGCCTCACCGCAACCAATTTCCAGCACACGCTGCCCCGGTTTCACAGGAACCCGCTCCTCAATGAACGGGATCACATACTTCAACGCATTCTCACGCTGAATATCGAAATATCGCTTCCTGTCGGCATGAAACTCAAACATAGACTACGCTTTCTTTTCAGTTGCAGCCTCTTCTTCCACCAGGTCCAACTCCACTTTCAGGTTATCGATGATGAACTCCTGGCGCTCCTGCGTGTTCTTACCCATATAATATTCCAGCAGTTGCTGAATATGCTCACCCTGTTCGATGATCACCGGCTCCTTGCGCATGTCTACCCCAATAAAGCGGGCAAACTCATCGGGAGAAATTTCACCCAACCCTTTAAAGCGCGTGATCTCCGGCTTGCCGCCCAGCTTTTTGATAGCCGCCTGCTTCTCGCCTTCATCATAACAGTAGATAGTCTCCTGCTTGTTACGAACGCGAAACAAAGGCGTTTCAAGAATATAGACGTGCTGGTTCTTCACCAGGTCGGGGAAGAACTGCAGGAAGAAAGTCATCAGCAGTAAGCGGATGTGCATACCATCCACATCAGCATCCGTAGCGATCACGATATTGTTATAGCGCAGCCCTTCATACCCCTCTTCGATATTGAGCGCGTGCTGCAGCAGGTTGAACTCTTCATTCTCATACACCACTTTCTTGGTAAGACCAAAGCAGTTCAAAGGCTTACCACGCAAGCTGAATACCGCTTGTGTTTCCACACTACGAGCCTTGGTAATAGAACCACTCGCAGAGTCACCCTCGGTAATGAAGATGGTACTCTCCTTTTGCTTTTCTAAAATGGTATCCTTTTCTTTACCGGTCGCTTCATCATTGAGGTGAAAGCGGCAGTCGCGCAGCTTACGGTTGTGCAGGTTGGCCTTCTTGGCACGCTCATTAGCCAGCTTCTTGATACCCGCCAGTTCCTTACGTTCCCGCTCACTCTGTTCGATACGTTTCTTCAACGCTTCGGCAGTAGTGGGGTTACGGTGCAGGAAGTTATCCAGCTCTTTCGATAGGAAATCACCTACAAAGTTCCGCATGGTAGGACCACCATCGAATACTACCTGTGAGCCCAGCTTCGTTTTTGTCTGGCTCTCGAACACAGGCTCCTGTACACGAACAGACACCGCCGCACAAATGCTGGCGCGGATATCCGCCGCATCATAATCCTTCTTGAAGAAATCGCGGATAGTCTTTACATATCCTTCCCGGAAAGCCGCAAGGTGCGTACCACCCTGCGTAGTGTATTGACCATTTACGAAAGAGTAATATTCTTCGCCGTATTGATTTTCATGTGTAATGGCTACTTCGATATCCTCGCCTTTGAGGTGGATAACGGGATAGCGCAGCTCATCCTCATTGGTCTTGCGATGCAACAGATCGAGCAAGCCATTCTTACTCACATACTTCTTACCATTCAGGTTGATGACCAGGCCCGCATTGAGGTAACAATAGTTCCAGAGCTGACCATCGAGGTATTCATGAATAAAATGGAAGTTCTTGAACACCGTATCATCCGGCACAAAGGTCACCATGGTACCGTTCTCTTCAGAAGTCTTTACTTCCTTATGTTCTTTTGTTAAAACCCCACGTTCAAACTCAGCCGTCTTTTCCTTGCCTTCACGGTAAGCCGTTACTTTAAAGTAGTTACTCAGGGCATTTACCGCCTTGGTACCCACACCGTTAAGACCCACACTCTTCTGGAAAGCCTTACTATCGTATTTGGCGCCGGTATTGATCTTGCTCACTACATCCACCACTTTACCGAGCGGAATGCCGCGGCCATAATCCCGTATGGTAACAGTTTTACCCTCGATCGTAATATCCACGTGCTTGCCATAACCCATGGTATGCTCGTCGATACAGTTGTCGATCACCTCTTTTATTAATACATAAATACCGTCGTCGGGACTGCTGCCATCACCCAGTTTCCCGATATACATACCGGGGCGCAGGCGAATATGCTCCCGCCAGTCAAGGCTACGGATCGATTCTTCGTTGTAATCAAACAGGTTGCTATCTTTTTCTTTTGCCATATTCCAATCCTCCGCCGGGCGGAGCAATCTTTTTGGTTATTAACTCGGGTTTTATATAGTATTGGTTATAAACCTTTTACACTTCATCATGGACACGGCAGTGCCCTGTGCCTCTTTTCAGGGACGGGCAAATATAGCAAAAGCAGGTCACAAGCCCTTTGCGCTAAATATTAACGATTTGTGGAAAAAAGCAATTGATGATGAACAATTTGCATCATATTTTAATCCGTTCCCCGGATAAATGTGGAAAACCCGGCCTCTACAGCACCTTCGCACTGCGAAACCGGGTTTAGCCTTATTAACACAGATAACCCAATTAGCGGTTCTTGATCACTTTGTGCACTACTGTCCTGTCGCTGAATACAATACGCACGGTATACAAGCCATTGGCATAAGGACTGAGGTCGAAATCATACCTGGTCGAGCCATTACTGCCAATCAATCTTTCCACGATCCTTTGCCCGGCCGCATCATAAATGCCTATGCCCTTCAGGTTGGTGGGATTGGGATAAAACTGAACGCTCAGCACACCGGAGGTAGGATTGGGCGTCACCAGAATACCCTTTTCTTTCAGGTTCGGGTTAATGACCACCTTGTTCACATTGATATCGTCCAGGTAAATATTATTCTCGAATTCCGAACTGTTCAGGAAAGCCAGCATGATAGGCCCACGGCCAATGTAAGCAGTAAGGTCTACAGAATCCTTCCGCCATTCGGAAGAGAGCGGAACGAAGGATGTAGTAACAGCCGTTCTGCGCGTAACCAGCGAACTGCCCCACTTCTTATACAGGCTGGTATAAGTATTACCACAATCGGTACTGACAAGTACCTGTAAGGTGTCCCACACATTGTTGGGCGTGGAAGGATCGGTCTGCACCGCTGCAGCTACCTGGAAAGAAAGGAAAGCCGAGTCGGCGGAATTGATATTGATCTGTGGCAGGCGCAGGTAATCTTTGGGGCCATTCTGTTCATATTGCAGGTTGCGCATCACGACAGAAGCATTACCTGTTTTACCCACCCCGGTTACCCTTTCCCAGGTAAAGAAACCATCCGGGTTTACAATATCCCAGCCTTGCGGCGGAAATGTATTGCCTTCGAAGCTTTCAGATAACGGTGGCTCAACCGGAGGATAATATTCAATGGCAGCAGTCAACGTATCATTGGTAAGCTCACCATCTGTTGTACCATTGGGATCTGCCACATATATTTTGAGGTTATGCCTGCCTGCATTTACCGTAAGAGACGAAAGTGTGATATCGATCGCTGAACGGCTGGCCAGCGAACCAGTCCATTGCGTGCGTACAGGCGTGCCTCCGTCAACACTTACATAGATGCTGGCAGAAGAAAGCACCTGCGCTCCAAGGTTACGCAACGTAATAGAAGGAGAAAAGCTGGCATTGCAAATACGGGAAGGTGTATTGATGCTGCGCAAAGAAGCATTGACATTCTTCAGCACCACAGGATCGGCGCCATTGGAGGTAAGCAGCGATGCACGGTACATCGTGAAAGCCGTTTCCATGCGCTCATCCTGCTCATCCGTAAACATCACCATACAGGCGTCATCCGTGTAATCCATAAAGTTCTGGTACATGATGCCGGGAGCCTGGGTAGTACAGTCGTCTGTACGAACACCGCTGGGGCAACCACCCGTTTCCTCAGCCTGGTTGGGCGTTTCATCTATATAATCAGTACCGGTGCAGGCGCCATCATCATCACCCCAGATATGGTACAGGAAAAAGAAGTGGCCAGTTTCATGCGTAAGCGTTCGACCTTTGTTATAAGGCGCTGCTGTACCACCCGGCAAACTTCTGTACAACACTACCACACCCTGTTCCGCAGTAACACTGCCGCCGGGAAAAGTACCATATCCCAATATGCCGCCGGAAAGATTGGTAAGCCAGATATTCAGGTAACGGGAAGGGTCCCAGGCATCGGCGCCACCCTGCGCAGTGTATTTGAGGCTATTGTCAGTATAAGCGTAAGCGCTTTTAGTAGTAATATAGCGGTTGATACCAGTAGAAGGCTCATCATTAGGCGTACGCTGTGCCAGCTTGAATTGAATTCTTCCCTTGCCAAAAAGCGGTTTGAAAGCAGCTGGTATTTTATTAGAGTCCGCATTAATACCCGCGAAATCCTTATTCAGAGAATCGAGCTGTGCCAACACCTGCGCATCCGTCACCAGGTTTGGATTTTGCAATACGATGTGGAATACTACAGGCACATACATGGGCTCTCCATTCTCCCGCAGGTTTGATTGCTTGCGCAACACAGTAGCTTGCCTTACATCCTGGAGAGACCGTTCGAAATTGGTTTTTAAAGCGGGATTACGTTCCAGTGCACTTTGTAATACTTCTACCGTTGCACAGCGGCCGGTCTTCTCTTTTTGCTGAGCAAAGCCAATACAATATACCATCAACAAAGCTACGGTAGGCAGGAAGTATCGGTGAGCGGCCAACATATGTAAATGTTTATTATGATAAACTACGTACGATGGCTCCAAACTGTTGGCTGGCTTGGGCTAAAATCGAGGGAACTGGGTATTTTGTCTGCCAGTCTGCATTTTGAAGGCATCGGTTACAACCACAAATTACAGAAACTAAGAAGTAGCTCCATTATAAATAGGATGAGCAGGCAAAATAGATCGGTAAACAGGCTCCCGGGATATTCCATAAGCAACAGGCAGCCTGGATCACGCACAGGAATTAAAATCATTTAATGAAATGCGACATTACGATCACCGGATCAGGCTTTCGACTGATAAAACAATCCGGTGTTTAGCCATGATATACTTCTATTCAACAAGCTACAAAGCATGACAACAATAAATTTTCAAACAGGCTGTGTAGACTTTTTTGCTCACGCATGTAATACCGCTTGCCAAAACAATCGTGCCATAAACCACACCGTGATAACTTATGCGTTAGCAAAGAGTTGTTAATTTATTTTTCATCAAGGAGAAAAGATTATGGCATAGTCCTTGTCTATACTACCATGACTCCACGAACAACCGAACCGTAAGAACGCTCTTTTATATTTAGCAAGTAGTAACCATTTTTATTAACCTATAATTTTAGTTTTTATGAAAAGCATCAAGTCAAGACTGGTGGGATTAAGTATTGTTGCCGCCACTGCAGGATTATTCGCATTCCAGGCTGTACAAACAGGTTCAGTAAAAGGTACCGTATCACCCGCTGATGGTGCTGTACGTGCATGGGCTCTGTCTGGCACGGATACACTAAAAGCGACCATCGATAAAGGCGCATTTGAAATTACCGGTGCAAAAGCTGGTACATACCGTGTGATCATCGAGGCTAAACCGCCTTATAAGAATGCAGCGAAAGATGGAGTTACAGTAGTAGACGGACAGCCTACAGACATTGGCGAAATCAAACTGGAACAATAGTCTATCATTGATATAGTTTATTGATCCTTACTCAAAGCACGCCACGGAGCGGGAATAACATCCCGTAACCGTGGTGTGCTTTTTTATACCCTATCTTTGCCGGAATTTTCAAGCAAAGAACACCATGGCGGATATATTATTGCAACTGGAACAGGTAACAGTAAAGCTCGGCGCACAAAAAGTTTTAGACAATATCGATCTCACCATTTACGAAGGGCAGCATTGGGCTATCACCGGACAATCGGGCAGCGGTAAAACAGTATTGGCACACACACTAACCGGCAGGCATTTCTTCAGTGGTCATATACAGGCCTCCTTCGGCACTCCTGAAACCTATCATCATTCGATCGTGATAGTAGAACAACAACACCGCTTCAAAGACCTCACCAACCGCAGTGATTTTTATTACCAGCAACGCTTCAATTCCTTCGATGCTGAACAAACAGCCACGGTAGCGCAGGAATTATCGCAATATATTCTCCTGACAACAAAGAGCAGGCTACACAATGGATATCTCTATTGCAGATCAGCAGCCTGATGGAAGAACCATTAATACAACTTTCCAACGGAGAAAATAAAAGATTACAACTGATCATCGCTTTATTGCAGCAACCCAAACTCCTGGTACTGGACAATCCTTTTGTGGGCCTCGATGTCAAAGGAAGAGAAGTGCTGCATGATATCCTGCAAAAGATCAGCACTACCGGCATCACCCTGCTCCTCATCACCACGCCCGATCAGCTATCACCCTGCATCACGCATGTAGCCACTTTACAAAATGGCACCCTCACCAATGCAGTACCCATAGCACAATACCAGGCGCCTGCACAAGAAAAGATAACACTGCCTGTTACAGCCGAAACATTACAAACATTGATCGGTGTACCGGATGCCGACTTCTCCACGGCCATCAGGATGGTAGACGTAACGATACAATACGATGGAAAACATATCCTGGATCATATTAACTGGGAAGTAAAGCGCGGAGAACGGTGGAGCGTGTCTGGCCCCAATGGCGCAG
>JAGIBF010000093.1 GCA_017744515.1 Niastella sp. | reverse complement strand
CTTCTGAGGGGATCAGTGAAGCATTGAGCCTACATGTCAAACAAAAAGATAATGAGGCAAATAATCGATAGGATAATAATTACAGGAACGAATTTGATGTGGTTGCTCCGAAAAAGGGCTTCGGGTAAGCACGAACGGGAAGGTTGATAAGCTCATAAACTGGTTGGGTTGCTTGGTTAAAAATAGGCAGGCTAAGGTCGATGATTAACGTTCACGGATCAATTGCACGAATGCGAACTATGAATAAAGTAAACAATAGGCATTATTCGGAATTGAAACAATGGTAGAAACCAATCGTCGGTATTCCATTTCGGTAAAAGTAGGCTCTCTCACCTTGTATTCCTCACATACTTATTTTGTTTCCATTTAACACAAACTCCATATTGCCAAACTTGAGTATTTCCAACGCATCTTTCAACGAAAGGCTCCTCTCCATTTTGCCCGAAAAAGTCACAGGCGGAATAGCACCCTTAAACTCAGCTTTTATGTTATACCACCGCTCCAGTTGCCTGGCCACAGCCCTGGCATCCGCATTGGAAAAATAGAAGAAGCCCCGGGCAAAAGCTGTAGCTTCCTCTACATTTGCTTCTTTTATCACAGAAAGGGTGGAATGGTTATTGATACTTTGTTGTCCGGGGTGGAGCGTGTGCGTAATAATCTTTTTATTAAGATCAGCCTGTATCCTGATAGAACCCTCGACCAGCGTCGTTTTCTGCACAGGTTCATTATCGTAACAGTTGATTGCAAATTTTGTACCCAGCACCTCGATCTTCCCACCATCAGGCACTTCCACGATAAATGGCTTTGATGCATCCCTGGCCACCTCGATATAAACCTCCCCCTTCACACCAATTGAGCGCGTACTACCAGTAAAATAAGTGGGGTATGAAACGGAAGAACCGGCATTCAGCCAAATCACAGTTCCATCACTCAATACAAGACGGTACTGCCCACCCGCGGGAGTTTGTAATTCCTGCATCTCATTAGCCAACACACCTGCAGGCCTTTTATAAGCAAGAACCCCCTCCGCAACATCCAGGCTGGCCTCCCCCTGTTTAAGCGGTATAGCCTTACCGGCAGCACTATCCAGCACAAGCCGCCGTCCATCAGCCATTACCAACACAGCCTTGTTGGTGCCGGCAAGCGGCCCGATACTATCAGTTGTTTGTACAATGGCTGGTTGCTCGGCAGGCGATTTAAAAACATAATAAAAAACAAACCCCAGAATTGCCGCAACACCAATAGCAGATGCCCATCGGAATATGGATACTACAAATGAACGGTGAAGTGATGAAGATTCAGTTGCAAGATCAGCAATCCTTTGCTTGATGCCCTGCTCGACGAATCCCTTTCGTTCGTTAATGACCTTTAGATCATCAACCTGGCTTGTAATGAACGCTTTATCATGGAGAAGGTTAAATGCCTCACGGTTGGATGCAGACTCATTAAGCCAGTCGGAGAGCTCCGCTTTTTCAGCAGCAGAAATATCCCCCTGGAAATGCTTCATCCATAGGTACGTGATCCTGTCCGTTGACATTTTCAAAAGAAGGCGTTTATTATACAACGGACAAAACCCCGATTGTCCCCGCAAAAATTAAAAGAAAATTATCACAATGATAACGGTAAGGTAAAATGAGGGAATAGGTCAGGCACCGGAGAGGCACCTTTTATTCCTGTTCAACTATACTGATTTTCAATTGCTTCAGTGCCCTGTATTGCAAATGAGTTGTTGCTTTGTAAGTCTTTCCCAATTCCTGGGCAATCTGCCGGATAGGCATATTCTCAAAATACAAAAGCGTGATAACGCGCCGGTATAGGTCAGGAAGAGATTCGATAGCCTTATAAATACGATTCATGGTTTCCACAAGAGCAGCCTCCTTATGCATATCATCCAAACTCTCAACCGCATGCGAAGCATCAAAGATCAGGCGAAGCGCCCTTTCATTTTGCTGTTCCACCTTTTGATGCCTTAATATATCGTAACATTTGTTCCTGGTAGATACATACAAATAAGCCCTGATATCATTAAATGTCTGAAAAGCTTTTCGACTCTGCCAAAACCTGACAAACACCTCACTCACAACATCTTCCGCAACCTGGACATCATTAACGAAATTCTTCGCCATGAGCGTCAAAGGCGCATACAATGCCTCAAATATTTCCGAAAACTCCGCATCCCCGATTTGCGCTTCAAACTTTTCATTCAAAGAAATAGATACAACCTTACCGGAATCCTCTGCCCCCTCAGCCTTTTTAGACATCCGTGCCCCCATGGCTAAAAGAAAACCCCACACCTTCACCCACCAGGTTCGGTAGACCGCCCCGGACGGGCCGCTGTAGGTTTCTTTAATCCCAGGACACGAAATAAACATTGATTATGAACGGTTTGGTTAGAGAAATAAATGAACTACTACACCCATAAACACATAAATACTATACCACTGTCACAAAAACAGCAGCATCGGACAAAGTCGAAAAGGTATTGATTAGTAATACGCCCGGAAGATGATCCAGGTTTCAGATTTCATACAATAAGGAAGACAATGACGTGAACAAGCGCCCGAAAATAAGTCAATTCTGCTATAATAATTTGGATTGATGATCTTTTTCGGTAATAACAAGCAAAAGGCTGCCCAAACTTTTACAGCACAGGCAGCCGCGACCTCACATTAATGGAAACTAAAAATATGTTTAAACAATTACCTGATCACAAAGGAGAACTTTGCACACCCCAGTTCACTTTGATATCATTGTTCGCAGCATACACTTTTCCGGCACTGATAAGTTTACCCAACAGCGTTTCGTAAGTAGCGCTATATTTAGCATGAATAGACTCCTCCATCTCCCTTATTTGAGTAGCAGGCGCCCCATCATCATAAAGCTTCGCCAGTTGCTGGTACTCATTCTTGTAGATCGCGATCACATATTTATTCAGCGATATAGAAGCCTGTAACATCTCTTTTGTTTCCGAGGTCTCCTTCAGGTTTGTGAGCTTTTCAAAGTTCTCTTCCAGGTACTGGATCTTCTGGTCCATCACCTCTTTACGCTTCATGACTGCAGTCTTATTGATGTCACCATCGACCATTTTTACAGAAGGAGATGTCAGCTCATATATTTGACCATGACCAGATATACCATTGATCATGTTGGTACTTAAAACAGCGATACCAAAATACTTGTCAGGAGAAGCAGTATTACAGCCAACTACCAGCAGGCAGAAAGACAGGCACACACAATGCCACAAAGAACGATTGTTGAAAGGATAAGATGACATACTTTATTATTTCGGCGAAGGTATCACCCACAAGAAGCCTTGCCTATTTGTTATTCGTGACTGGGGCAGTTTATTGAATAAAACGCATCAAATAGGCCGTAAATGGCAGAAATAACTAATGAGATGTTAATGGCCGCCTGGCGGTGGCAGAAGTTCAGCCGGGCAATCGGAATAATACAAAAAGAAGCGTATCTTCATACCGATGATCCGGACAATCCTTTTTGCCATAATTCTGCTCACTGGAGCATCCCTAAAGGCCCAGACGCCTTTATCATTTGGTAGTATGAACACCGGACTGCCGGCTTTCAGGAACTTTAACCAGTCGGCCGACACCACCCATCTCCAAAAGAAATGGTTCTTGACAAAACAGATAGGACTCTCCTCCGGCTTCTTTGGCTTTAATGGAGGAAGCGGCACCTTCTTATCAGCCCCGGTAGGACTACAACTAAACAGACAATTGACCAACAACCTGTATGCCTTTGCAGGCGTCGCGGCAGTACCTGCCTATGTTCATTTCAACAGCCCCTTCTTTCAGCCGGGTGTAAATAAGAATATGGGCTTCATGAACGCCAACAGTTTCAACACCTACACCACAGCACAAATGGGCCTGATGTACATCAACAACGACAAAACATTCTCTATCTCCGGCAGCTTTGGAGTAGGCAGACGCAACTACAATGGATATCCCCCACTGTACACGCCGCCATCCACACCCACGATTAAAAACAGCAGGCAGTAAAATTTGCTACGCTCACCTACCTTTACAATTTAATAGAAACTTCTTTCCCTTTGTATTCTACACGCCTGAACAAACCCTCAGGCAGCAGTTCGATAGTAAACTTGCGGGAAATGACTTTCCTGCCATTCTGATGAACAGGCCTTAAGGTCAGTGTTCGCTTTCCTTCATCCCAGGTGATCAGCGTTTGCGTGTACACACCCTTAAGATAATCCTGCGAGCTGCCATCATCTTCATACAAAGTATACGAACCATTACTGCCACTGTATATTTTCAACGTGGTATTACCAGCTACTTTTTCAGAAGTATACTGCCGCACAGGATCAAAAGGTATGATAGCACCTTCACGCACATACAGCGGCATCGTACCCAGATCAACTTGCCGGGAAACAGAACGCCCCCCTTCAAACTTTTCATTCGTCCAGAAGTCATACCAGTTACCCTTCGGGAGATACAGCTTCCTGCTGGTCTGACCTTTCTCATACACAGGAGCCACAAGCAGGTCGGCGCCCCAGAGAAATTGATCACCAAGATTAGTCACAACAGGATCATCCGGATAATGGATCCACATGGCCCGCATAGGAGGAAGACCATTATCATGCGTCTCACGCACCAGCCCATAATTATACGGCAGCAATTGATACCGTAAATTGAGATACTGACGTGCAATAGGCTCGATCAATGCATTCCTCAACTCCTCAGGATAGGGATATCCTTTCTTATAAGTGGCATCGCGGTTTTCGCTATCGAAGATGGAAGATTCAGGAGGCCCAACAGTACCCTGGTTCCATCCCCAGGGCAACCGGAGATGCCAGGTGCGGCCGTGGCCACGAAATGAGGATGTGAAAGCAGCAAACTGCAGCCACCGGATATACAACTCACCGGTAAGCTCATTCGTTGGAACAAAACCGGCAATGTCCGTACCCCAGAACGGAGAGAGACTTGCCGAATGATTGAGCCCAACCCCAATATGAGTTTCCAGTGTTTTCCACGTACAGCTGGGATCTCCCGACCAGATCCATCCACCATACCGGTGAACACCATTATAACCAGTCCTGTGCAGGCTCCATGGCCTTATATTAGGTTTATCAAACAAAGGACCTTGAAAGTACATCTTATGCCGGGCGATGCGCGATTCAGCCGATAAGTTTTCCCCGCCGTCAGGCCACCAGCCATCGATCATGCTATTCACCTTGCGGTGCCTTCCCCAGAAATGATTGATATCACCGGAGTCTGTAGGTTTACTGCCATTCACCGAAGCACCATAGAGATTCCGGGGCGGCGAATAATTATGAAGAATCACTTTAAAATCCAGGTCCTTCAAACCATTGATGATAGCGGCAGAGTCGGGAAATATCTTGGGATTAAAATCAAAAGAATTATGTCCCCCGTTCCACCCGGTAGGCGTAAAACCTGTTCCTAAATAAATTAAAGCATCGGAAGGAAGATTCCGCTCCCGTAAATTATTGGCTACCCAAAACATTTCATCAGGCCCTTTCAGCGTACGGTGCGATTGCATATAACCCAGCGACCATACAGGAGGCATGGGCGTCACACCAGCAATTTTACGGTACTCCGTAAAAATATCGGCAGGCTTTTTCCAGCAGGTGATCAGCAACTTTAAAGGCTGTTCCGAAGCCTCGGCTACTGGACGGAATTTGCCTTCACCATTACGAAGATCTATAGCATTACCTCTATTGATGGGCTGATGGAAAAACACAGACCAGCCATCGATACCGATCAACATCGGCGCAGCAATATAGGCGCCATGTGTGGCCAGTTCATACGACGCATTACCATCCCGCATAGGATGAAGGAACCCTCTTCTGTCGAGATGATCGAATCGTCCACCTTCACCAAGTCCATACACGGGAGCAGGTGTGTTGAAGGATGTGGCTGCACTATCATCATCCTGCCAGGTAAATTGCTGAACAACCTTTCCTTGCAGATCTTCAACGCTTACCGAAAGCGGGGAAGCATGTATCCGCACCGTTAGCCCTCCCGCTTTTTGAGTCACTTCACCACCGTTGATGGTCCGCCCTTGCCACAATACCTTGCGGGGATAATCGACAAGAACATCGGAAGCCGGAGAAGCAACAGCATTACCATTGTCGCCAATAGGAGATAATTTGATCTCCAGCGTCAGATCGGAAACCTGACTGATAACCAGTTCAGCTTTTCT
Organism: Niastella sp.; assembly: GCA_017744515.1. Lineage (GTDB taxonomy): Bacteria > Bacteroidota > Bacteroidia > Chitinophagales > Chitinophagaceae > Paraflavitalea. The sequence goes on along the minus strand of JAGIBF010000093.1, from coordinate 25,143 downwards.
TTTTCCGTACCGGATCTCGGTACTTCCTTGCCCAAAAGCTGTGATACTAACCAATAAGATAGCGGTTAATGACCAGAGTACTTTCATGATTCGTAAGTTAAAAGTGTAGCACCACAGCCCTGACAGTAGCCCGATGACTAATATTACGAATGTAGTTGATCCACTTATGTTCTTTGCCCCTGTGAAAGCACATTGTCAATATGTAAGTAGAAGAGGTTAAAAGAAGCCTGTTGGCAGTACGGAATACCCCAAAAAGTACAATCCGGATGGATACTCCGGATTCCCTGCTTTTCCCGTAACATTGCATACCCCAAAACAAGATCCCATGCACACACTATCCGATAAAAAATACATCCAAACAAAAGCCCGCTCCCTTCCTGTCTACAAATGCCTGGTCGGGAAAGACTGGGAAGAAACCCAAATTACCAGTGTGATCGTTATGCGCAAACATACCAATGGCAATATCACAGCTGGCGTATACCATATTGACCTGCTTTGCCTTGGCGTCAAAGCAACAAGCTTTTTCTTTAATGTGGAAGAAAAGATAATACACGATTATACCAGTAATCACCCACACGAATATGAAGAGATTGAGTATGCGCTTGCACACAACATCATCTTTGCCGGTCATGACTTTGCCATGGACTTCGATATTCATCCCCATAAGGATTTTGAGATCACCCGTCACATTCTTGAGGAAGACAATGATGATATATCGCTTATCGAAATTCCGGTAGGCAAGAAAGGTATACCCCATTTGGTGGTTCTAAGGACAACAGACCGCCCCGACGCATTGGCCAAATTGAAAAAGAATGCCGGGGAAGGCAATTATTATTATTCCGTAGCTGAAGAAGAAGACTTTGATGAATATTTCCTGGAAAATTATCCCCCGGGAACGGTGAACTGTCAAAATGTGCAAAATATTGAAACGGAAGATCTGCAGAATGAAGAACAGGTGCAGCAGCGGGATTTGATGGAGAGAACTTATATCGAAGCAGAATTATATACAAGACTATTGCCTGAAGAATATACCTACATAGAACCGGAGATTGAAAAGGAATGGGAGAAAAAATGGACAGCTACCTTTAGCGACCTGCCTGCCGGGATGACCCGGCAGCAGTTCGATGAATACCAGGAAGCCATGGACGAACTGTTGGATAAAAAATATGCTGGCTCCGGAGGAGCACAAGGTAAGCTTCATCTGGAAGATAGATCAATCGACCTGGCTAACCGCTATGCTACCAACCCTTTACTGATCGCCACATTTTATGAAAGCTCTCTGATCATGGGCATGAACAGGCTGGAAACAGCAGCTAAAGTACATGCTGAAAAAATAGCCCCACACAGCCCAATGCTCCAAATAAGTCTGGCCCTGGTGGCAAGGATACAGGGAAAAACAAATAGTTACCTGGATAAAGTTTATAGCACCGACAATTTCCTCGACTTCATTCCCGGCCATACCACTTTTCATGCCAGTGAATTCATAAACTTCGCACTGGTCAAAATGTGCAAGTGCATTGATGAAGGAGAGATTGAGTTTGCTGTTAAATTCTATAACCTGATCGCAAACAGCGGCGGCACAAAAGCAAGCCTGTTACCAATTGTTTGGGGAAGGTATACAGCTGAATTGAAGGAAATTGTGAATGGTGAAGAAGACGATGAGGAATGAGATAACGAATTTACTCACTGCCGAAAATAAAAAAGGGAAATCAAAAGATTTCCCTTTTCTGTGACCCTGTCAGGATTCAAACCTGAAACCTTTTGATCCGTAGTCAAATGCTCTATTCAATTGAGCTACAGGGCCTAACCTGATCGATTCGGAAAAACCGTTTCTCTCAAATGGGTTGCAAAAATAAAGAGATTATCCATTCCAGCCAAACAGAAATTCCTATAAATCTGATCTTTATCAGGAAAAAAAACAACACCTCCCACCCCATCTGCATTTCAGCCCATCAGAAATTCTCAACCCCGCCAAAAAAAATTCAGGCCCTTTTTGACAGTAAGGTCAAGCCGCCACTTTCAACCGGCCCGGCAGTCGCGCCAGCCCCTTCCCTTTCTTAAATAGTCTACCATGCCCGGCATCAGGCAATTTCCAATCCTAGACAATCGAAGCCCAACCGAACCCTGACCGAAGCCAACACCTACTTATCGCTGATACACTTCCGGGATGGGATAAAAAATAGCACCCCCATAGATACAGGCAGGATGCCCCCGTGATCAAGGCAGGATCAGGTTATCTGAAGGCAAGACGAATACAAGGTAATTGCAAGACAATAGCAAGACAGAGGCAAGAGAACATTACTCAAACGCAGACTGGTAGCGATTATAATATTTGCAGATATTATGTATAGATATGATATACAACATAATAGACGCTAAAAAATTAAACTTATACCTTCAGTTTGAGGCCCCTTTGGTTCAATATTCGACCCGAACCCGGCCCCAACAGCTGACTATCAGTAATTTACACTGTTTTTCGAAGATTTCCAAACTAAAAACGATCAACAGAAGAGTTTCTTGTCACCCTGAATCGCTGTCACCCTGAGCCTGTCGAAGGGCTGTCGAAGGGCTGTCGAAGGGTTGTCGAAGGGCTGTCGAAGGGTTGTCGAAGGGTCGCATTGAAGATATGCCCCAACTCCTCTTTGCCCTCACTCCAACCCCAGCTTCCGGATACGCATTTGAACAGCCCCCTTCGTCCGGCCAAAATGCCCGGCCAGTTCGGCCAGCCCCACCCCATCCCCATACATGATAGTCAACTCATCATCCATAGCATTCGTCCACGACTTGTTAGCATCTTTTACTTCCTCCTTTACACGGCTATACGTATTACCCTGCCCCTCGGTCCCCTTCTCAAATCGTCTCAGCAAGCTGAGCTTGCCCGCAACCCCGCCCACCTTACCACCTGTACCATTACCCGGCATACCCAAAGCCTTACCCGCCGGCTTTCCACGCACACCAGCATCCCCTCCTTTGAAAGATCGCCCGGCAACCAGCTTGTGAGCATCAGTAGCCGTTGCATCAGTCCGCTTCTTCACAGGCACAGCCTTGATATGAGCAGAAAAAGAATAACCTGCAGGCATCATACCCTCCGGCATATACAACAACCGCTTCGCACGCGTCACAGCCACGTACAACAAGTTCACCTCCTCGTTCAAACGTGCAAAATCAATATCCTCTTCCTTCTTATCATTCATGATCATATTCAGTCGCGCTTCCGTAATAAAATCATCGGCCAGCGTCACTTCATCATATTCGATTCCCTTACAGCGGTGCACCGTCGAGAATACCATATCAGCCTTGTCCCTTTCGCCATCCTTCACATGCTTATCACGGATCTGCTTCAGGATCACAGGCAGCTCATTCCCATATTCTTTTACCACTTCCACCATCATCGCCAGTTGCTTATCCTCCGTTTTCCCGATATACGCCTCCAGGTCTTTCATATCCTTCATACCATTGATCAGGTCGTCCCGTATCAACGATCTTTTATCATTGTAAAGATTCAGCACATCATACAGCGAAGCCCCTTCATCCGCATAAGTATAAGAATTGAGATTACCCTCGAAATAAAGTTGCTTCAACTTACCCTCCTGAACAAGATCGATCGCAGCCAGCAACAGCCCAAGGTTGCTCCTTGCCACCACTGCTTTGGATTTCACAGCTTTCGTATCGCCCTTCCCTTTTATACTTATATCCACATCCTGGTCAATGATCTCCTTATACGCAAGCACACGCATGGCCAGGTCGGCAATGTCCTGACCAAACCGGAAACTGGTAGACAACTGATAAGTTTTAAACGACGCTTTCTCCAGAGAGTTCACCGCAAACCGCCAGCCATAGATCTGCTGATGCGTATCACCCACGATCACCTTGGTGGCCGGCTGCCTGAAAAACACATCCAGCATCGCAGCAGAAGCATCCTGCCCCTCATCAAACAAGATCACATCATACGACAGCCGCAGCGCCATCAGCTGAAACTTCTTCAGGTAGAAATCATGGGTCACCTCGATCTCCCCCTTATCCATCTTCGCCAGCAAACGCCGCGTATGAAGCGCTATCTGCTCATAAAAAGATTGCACAAACTTCGCCGCTTGCTTGTCCGTCACAATATCGAGGTAGTTCAGGTCCTGCACCCGCAGCTTATCACTATTGCAGAAATAAGCCACGAACCGGTTGATATGATTAGCCAGTATATATTCTGCATGACGTTCACCACTCCCCTCCAGCCCCAGTATCGAAACGATCTCCGGCGTCTTGAAGCCCTGCGCCCGCACCCTGTACTGATGACGGAACACCACATGCTTATACGCCAGCGAATGCGCCGTCTCCACCGTTACATGGCTTAGCTTCAACGCCTCGAACTTCCGCGCCGCTTCCAGCTTCACCGCCTTATTGAAAGCGAGATATAATATACGGCTCCCCGGACGGGCACGCGCATACTCGATAATCGTAGTCGTTTTTCCCGACCCCGCCACAGCATTGATCCTGATATCACCGGTCGATTGAACGATAGCCTTCTGTTCAGCAGTCAATTGCATACAACACATTAAATAATCCCGCAAAAATACCGCATCCACCTGCGCGTGGCATCATTTTTTTGCCCACAATCAAACGTCCAACACCGCCCGCCGCTATTCATCAACAAATAAATACAAAAGCTATGGGCTACCACGAATTTCAGCAATGCATAGACGCCTGCCTCCGCTGTGCCGCCATCTGCAACCATTGCGCCTCCTCCTGCCTGCAGGAAAAAGACGTCAAAATGATGACAAAGTGCATCCAGCTCGATATGGAATGCGCCGCCATTTGCTACAGCGCCGCCCAACTCATGAGCCTGGGTAGCAATCATGCCGAAGAAGTATGTCGCATCTGTGCAGACATCTGTACCGCCTGTGCCGAAGAATGCGAAAAACACGCACCCCACATGCAACACTGCGCAGAATGCGCCAAAGCCTGCCGCGAATGCGCCGAACAATGCACCGCAATGGTATAACATCTACAATAAAGCCGGCGCCATACATGCCGGCTTTATTATTCCCGCCCTCACACCTCCACACCCCGCAAAAAAACGCAGGCATAAAACAACAACGTTCATATTTAATTAATACACCTTTTTTATAAATTACAGTAACCTTTGCCCCCAAAAATCAACCAGGCATGCATAAGCTCACCACACTTCTTCTTTGCATCATAAGCACTACAGCATTTGCACAAACTCAAGAAGACCACAGCCACAAGCTGGCCCGTAGCCTCAAATTCCCCAATGTGCCAGGCTATAAAGTCATGAAATGTGACCTCCACATGCACACCGTATTCTCCGATGGCAGCGTTTGGCCCGATATACGCGTGGCAGAAGCATTGATGGACGGGCTCGATGCCATCTCCCTCACCGAGCACCTCGAATACCAGCCCCACAAAGCCGATATCCCCCATCCCGATCGCAACCGTTCCTACGAGCTGGCCATCAAAGAAGCAAAAGACCATAACCTCCTTATCATACGCGGTTCAGAGATCACCCGCAAAATGCCCCCCGGCCACAACAATGCCATCTTCATAGAAGATGCCAACAAAATGCTGGTCGATGATTCAGTAGCCGTATTCCGCGAAGCAAAAAGACAAAAAGCCTTCACCTTCTGGAACCATCCGATGTGGATGGCGCAGCGCCCCGACGGCATATCCACCCTCACCCCCATGCACAAATTGCTCATCAAAGAAAAGCTGCTCGACGGAATAGAAGTAGTCAACGATGGCAGCTATTCAGACGAAGCACTCCAGATAGCGTTAGATAATAACCTCACCATCATGGGTACCAGCGATGTGCACAAGCTCATCGACTGGACCTTCGGCGTACCACAGGGAGGCCACCGCCCCATCACCCTTGTATTTGCAAAAGAACCAACCATCGAAGGCATTAAAGAAGGATTGGAAAACAGAAGAACGGTAGCATTTTTTAAAGACCTCCTCATCGGGCGCGATGAATACCTCATACCATTGATAAAAGAGTCTTTAAAAATTACCAGCGCTAAATACCTGCCCAAAACAAGCGTATTGGAGCTGGAAATAGAAAACCTGACAAGCGCCACATTCACCTTGCAGAACAGATCGAAATACACATTCGCAGAAAACTCAGACATTATCACATTGAAGGCAGGAGAAAAGACAAAACTACAGGTAAAAACAAAAGACAAGCTCAGCAGCATTGACCTCAACTTCGAAGTACTCAATGCAATTCATTCCCCCAACAGCCACCCCGCAGTTACCCTGCAGGCAACATCCATCACACAATAACATATAAGAGGAGCTGACATCCTGATCGCAGCGCGCCAGCTCCTCCTATCTCCTACTTCCTACAGCTTACATCTTACTTCTTCTCCATAGGTTAGCACCCTTGACTTATGACAAATAAGGCTCATTTTAATAATATCTTTCCCGCACTGGGAATAAACCATTTCAGAGCGCATCCATAAGTAACTGATTTATACCTATCTGCATTTTGGCACACGGATGGAAATCATTCGGTCGAACTCAAAATGAAAGTCATGTACCCTTTTTACAATTCGACCAAACGAATTCTCTTCATCGCAGCCCTGCTGATTACAGCAGCAACTGGTTTCGGCCAGTCCTGCACACCACAGGGAGATCAAACCGCTTATGGCACCAACAACGTGTGGAATGCATACGTATACCAGGGTGTTAATTTCAACACCTATAAAGGATATGTAACCAAAGGCATCGCTACCAACCCTGCCTTTGATGAAAGCTTCGGTGGTGACCAAACCAACTTTGCAACCAACGGTTGTTCTATTTTGACAGATACCTTTAGCGTTCGTTTCAAACTCACCAAAACATTTGCCGACTCTAACTACCGGTTCACAGTCGGAGGTGATGATGGATACCGCCTTAGTCTCGACGGAGGCATTACCTGGGTAATCAACAGTTGGGCTGATCACGGCTATGGTACTACCGATTACTCTGCACACCTGAATGGCACTTATAACATTGTACTGGAATACTATGAGCGCTTTGGTGGCAACCGCGTATCCTTTAGCGTAATACCCATTTGCACAGGCAATGGCAACCCTGCTACTTACGGAGGCAACAATATTTGGAACGGATATTTATACCAGGGCGTATTTTTCGATCAATACAGAGGCTTTATTACCAGAGGCAATGGCACAAGCCTGAACTTTGACGAAAACTGGGGCTCCACCAACGGTACCTTTGTAACCAGCAATTGCAGCATCACAACAGAAAACTTCAGTGCACGTTTCCGTACACATACTACACTGTCAGGAAGCTATAACTTTACAGTAGGAGCTGACGACGGATACCGCCTCAGTCTCAATGGAGGGGCAACCTGGATCATCAACAAGTGGACAGGACAATCTTACAACTCCACTTCAGTAACAGTCAACAACCTTAATGGTGCGTATGACATCGTGTTGGAGTATTTCGAAAACGGAGGAGATAACCGCCTGACATTTAATATGACCCAATTGGCAATACTGCCCGTTACCATTCTCGACTGGAACGCAAAAGTGATCAACAACAATGACGTGTCATTGAACTGGAAAACAGCAGACGCAGTAAACTTCGACCACTTCATCGTACAAAAGAGCAACGACGCACAAAACTTCCGCAACATCGCGAAAGTAGCAGGCCAATCAGGCAGCCAGGTACAAACCTATACCTATACAGACCAGAACGTGAACAGCAGCAAAACATGGTACAGGTTGGCGATGGTAGATAAAGATGGCTCAATAAGATATTCAGCAATCGTAGCCATATCCCTGCAACAGGCCGATGCAGTACGTATCTATCCTACAATTGTAGAGAACAAACAAGTATACATCGAAAGCAGCAAAAAGATCAATCGCGCGGTAGTAGAACTGGTAGACATGAACGGACGCGTGTTGAAATCAGAGCAACGCACATTGACAGCCGGCCGTCAACTCCTGAACCTGTCAGGAATTCCCGGAAGTGCAACAGGATCATACATCATCCGCATCATCGGCGAAGAAAATGTATTGGTCAAACAACCTGTCATTATAAGATAAAGAATAAGGTGCAATCATAACTTAGCCGCCGGTAGTCTTACCGATGGCTTTATTTTTTACCACCCATGCGGGCAATGATCCAGATCAGCAGCCCCACCACGGCAGCCACAATCAGGATTCCCGTCCACACGCCGGCTTTAAAAATACCACCAATCACTTCGCAGGAAGACAGACTAACCATACACCATAATAACAAGCAAAAAGGAATAATACGGCTCATAGATCGAAGTTTATACAGCACATGCAAAACCGTTGCCACGCAAAGCTATGGGCAGTGAACTACAAGCTGCGGGCTAAAGACAGTAGAACTTTAAAGCCAAAGGCTCGCAGCTCAATGCTCGTAGCCCGAAGCTGTATTCCACGGCACAGGAATTGATGGCATATACCCCATAGGTCCAAACCAACTGATGCCTAAACGATTACACATGACCACACAACAACCCTTCTACTTCAGATTTACCATGGTCTTGCTCATGGTAGCCCTTATTGCGCTCTTCATTTATGTCGGCAGCGATCTGGTAGTGCCCTTTGCCCTGTCTATGCTCATTGCCATCCTGCTGATGCCCGTGTGCAACTTTCTCCAACGAAAAGGAATGCCCCGTGTGCCAGCTATCCTGCTGGCTCTGCTGGCTGCAGCACTTTTTGCAGGAGGTGTCCTCTACTTCCTGTCTTCCCAGATAGCATCCTTTCTGAACGACTTTGATCAAATAAAAAAGGGGATCAACATACACCTCAATACCCTGCAAGGCTGGATCAAACAACGATTCGGCTTCTCCTTCCGCGAACAGCAGGATATGGTCAACAACCTCGTAGCCTCCATGAAAGATTCCGGACAGGGCGCTATTGGCAACACCTTTTCCTCACTTAGCAATGTTGTTGTCATCATCACCCTGCTGCCCATCTACACATTTCTTCTGTTATACTATAGACAACTCATCAAACAATTTTTCATTGATGTATTCAGCAATACACCCAAAAATGAAGTAGCCACCATCCTGAACGAATCGAGGGTAGTGGTCCAGAGCTATATGGTCGGGCTGCTCATCGAGTTCATCATAGTAGCAGTCATCAACGCCATAGGATTTCTGATCCTGGGAATCAAATATGCCATTTTCCTCGCGGTATTCGCTGCAGTATTAAATATCCTGCCCTACATCGGCATGCTCATAGCCTCCATATTCTGTATGCTCATTACCCTCACCACTTCTACCAACATCTCCGAACCCATCTGGGTATTAGTAGTATTACTGGTCGTGCAGTTTATAGACAATAATATCATCATGCCCAACATAGTCGGTTCAAAAGTGAAGCTCAATGCACTTATGACCATTGTGGGCGTCGTTGTTGGAGGTCTGTTGTGCGGCGTCTCAGGCATGTTCCTGTCTATCCCGGCCATTGCCATATTGAAGATCATCTTCGATCGCATAGAAGACCTCAAACCCTGGGGCCGCCTGTTGGGAGACGAAGGCAGCAAAGACAAAACCAAAGTCAGAGGCGGCAAAGGAGCCAAATCGTGAAGATTCACCAATATCAGATGCTTACTTCTTACATCCTACCTCAGACTTCGTATTTTTATCCCATGAAAATCCATTTCTGGTCGATAGGCAAAAAAAATGAGCCGTATGTAAATGCGGGTATAGAAGACTTCACCAATCGTATTGCAAAATACTACCCGGTGCAATGGACCATCATACCCGTACCCAAAAACGCGGGTATGCTCAGCGAAATGGACCTGAAGAAAAAAGAAGGAGAAATGATACTCGAATGGCTCGATGCCAGCGATTACCTCGTAGCGTTGGACGAACGGGGCAAAGCCCTCACCTCCGAAGGGCTGGCCAAATTCATACAGACCAGGGCCAACGAAAGTGTGAAAAAACTGGTATTCCTTATCGGAGGCGCCTATGGCATCGACAAACCCGTATTACAGAGAGCCAACTATACATGGTCCCTCTCCGACCTCGTATTCCCCCACCAACTGGTGCGACTCATACTGGCCGAACAGGTTTACCGGGCCTGCACCATCATCCGCAACGAAAAATATCACCATAGCTAAAGCCTTCCCTCGTTACCTCAATCCCTCGTTGCCTTTTAATTATTTTAATTAGATTTGAGTCCAATAGAAGAAACAAATGAGCATTACTTTAATAATCATCATCATAACGTCCCTCATATCCATCTCGGCATTTTCCAGCGAAAAAATATACAACGACCTTATCTTTTACCCTCCCGCAGTGACCTACCAGCGGCAATGGTACCGCTTCTTCAGCTGCGGACTGATACATGCAGATTGGTTCCACCTTATTTTCAATATGTATGCCCTGTACATGTTTGGAGAAGCAGTAGAAGACTTCTTCAGTTACCGGCTGTTCCAGGAAAAAGGAAAGCTCTTTTATATGCTGATGTATATATCGGCATTGGGCGTGTGTCTGTTACCCACATATGCGAAACACAAAGACGATTCTTATTACCGCAGTTTGGGAGCCTCGGGAGCTGTATCTGCAGTCATCTTTGCGTATATATTACTTAATCCCACAGCCAATCTCGGGTTGATCATCATACCCGGCATAAAGATTCCCGGCTTTATCTTCGGCTTCATCTACCTCGGCATATCCTCCTTTCTTGATAAACGAGGCGGCGGCAACATCAACCACTCAGCCCACATATGGGGCGCCCTCTACGGAATGGGATTCCTCATCGTAATGGCTGCAGCCCTTTCCAACTATCCGGTACTGCAAATGTTTATAGAGCAGGTAAAGAACTATTTGCACCTGGGGTAAATGCAATTTTTATTACAGTGTTAGAAGTGTCAGTGATCTTGAAACGATCATCTATACGCATACCCACGACCCAAACGATCCGTTTGTTACATTCCAGTACCCACACATTTTCTTTATCCGTTTTCGACACCTTCTGATCGATCAGGAAGCGGGCCACCTTCTTCTTTTTCTTCATCCCCAGCGGATAAAAATAATCCCCCGCCTTCCATGGACGCAACAATAGCGGATAATGAAGCTCCTTCATATCGATGAAAGCTACATCATTCCCAGATGTTCCTACCTCGTACTTCTTACCTCCTGCTTCTAACCTTAAACTACCAACCGCAAACTGCACCACCCTATCCCCCTCTTCAACGATAACATGCTTCGCAGCTTCCGCAACCGCAGGAGCTATGATCAGCCAGTTACGGTTCCTGATAATACGATGAGACGCAGAAGCTACATACCTGCCCGACTCACTATCCAGCAAATGAATGATCTCGGGCGTTTGAGCAGCAGAAAAACCATAAGGCTTAGCCAGTTCATACACCAGCGTTGGCAAAGGCGCAGCCCTCTTCAGCTTTAATACGGGAATATGCACTTCATTACCCTTGAACTCCAATAGCTTTTTCTTGTGCACCTCAATGGCCTGCTGATACAACACTTCTACATCACGAAAGCGCGCAATATTGTCTGACAGATTACTAATCACCTCAGGATATAATCCTTCCAACAATGGCACCACCTGATGACGCAAATAATTACGCGCATACTTATCCTGCGCATTCGAACTATCCTCTACCCACGACAATTGATGAGCCGTAGCAAACGCCGTCAACTCCTCTTTCCGCGCAAACAACAACGGCCGCACGATCTTGCCCTGCTTTGGCAAAATACCCCTCAACCCGGCCACACCAGTCCCTTTGAAAAACTTCATCATCACTGTCTCCACATTATCATCCAAATGATGCGCAGTAACGATGTAAGCAACAAAGGGCAGGTTCAAAATATTTGCGTTGATACTACCAGTTAGAGGTTCCAACTGCCGATTGTCGATTGCCGATTGCCGGTTCAGAAGCTCCCCAAACCACGCATACCGCAGCTCCCGCGCCGCCACCTGTATCGACACCTTTCTTTCCGCAGCATAAACAGCCGTATCAAAATGCTTTACCAGCACTTCCTTTCCATATTGCACACCCAGCGCGCTCACAAAAGCTTCATCCCGCTCACTCTCCTCGCCCCGCAGCCGGAAGTTGCAATGCGCTATCACAAAATCATACCCGGCTTCATGACAAAGCGCGCACAATACCGCAGAGTCCACACCACCACTCACCGCCAGCAGCAGCCTGTCTTTTATGGTAAAAAGATTTTCCTTATTTATGTACCCTGTAAACCCCTTTAATAAACTCATGCTATGGATATCAAACAAATAATAAACAAAAATATAGGTAATGAACCAGCTAAAGAATGGATTTGCCGGCTGCTCCTCACGATCAATGTAATACTAACAATGAGTGGCCTGATCGACTTTATACAAACAGAATATCAGTTGGTCTCACCGATTATACCACCATCTGCAATCCTGGAAATAGCCCGGCCACATATTTATGCAAGCATGGTAGCCGGCATTGTACTCCTCATCTCACTCTGGTTCTACTTCTTTAAAAAACACCTGCTGGTCATTATCCTGCAAGTACTACTTATAATAACATATCAGACAGGTCTTATCCATTATTTCACTTAAACATCCATCGCATCATCCAGCGCCCCCTGCAATTCCCCATAAGCATGCCGGTCGCCGGCAGCTTTGGCAGCAGCTAAGCCTTTCTCATACCACGCAATAGCCTGCTCCTGCTCGCCTGTCCGCTCCAGCAATTTCCCTAAATGATAATAAGAACCAACATAACCAGCGTCGGCCGTCAGTAGCTCCTCAAATAATTTCCGGGCGCCCGCCTCATCACCCAGCTTCACGTACTCCAACGCCAGCGCATGTTTCAGAAAGCTATCCTTCGGATTCGCGGCCAGAAATGTTCTAAGTTTGTCAATTCGTTCCATCTTTTTCCCCCATTAAATATTTCAAAACTATCTTTGCGGCACTTATATTTGTATACAGATTGGTTGCATAAACAACCATGTCAGACCCGCCCTGGTTACTAAAACGGGACAGGGCTACAAAAAATAATCGTTATGAAGATTTTAGTTTGTATCAGCAAAACGCCGGACACAACGGCAAAAATAGCCTTCACAGATAACAATACGAAATTCGCACAAGATGGAGTACAATGGATTATCAACCCCTACGACGAGTGGTATGCCCTCGTACGCGCCATCGAGCTCAAAGAAAAAGACCCCTCCATCGTATTACACCTCGTTACCGTAGCCGGCGCCGATACCGACCCCGTTATCCGCAAAGCACTGGCCCTCGGTGGAGACGAGGCCATCCGCATCAATGCCGACAGCCAGGACAGTTTCTATATAGCATCCCAGATCGCCGAAGTAGCCAAACAAGGCAGCTACGACCTCATCTTTACCGGTAAAGAAACCATCGACTACAATGGATCATCCATCGGAGGCATGGTAGCCGAGCTCCTTAATCTCCCTTACGTATCACTGGCTACCAAATTCGACCTCAATGGAACTACCGCGACCATCACACGCGAGATCGAAGGCGGAGAAGAAATATGCGAAGTGCAACTGCCCGTAGTAGTAAGTTGCCAGAAAGGAATGGCCGAGCAACGCATTCCCAATATGAAAGGTATCATGGGCGCCCGCACCAAGCCATTGAAAGTGGTAGAGCCTGCAGCCGTAGAAGCACTCACGGCTGTAGTGAGCTTTGAACTGCCACCAGCCAAAGCAGGCGTGAAGCTGATACCAGCCGACAACCCGGCAGAACTGGTAAGGTTACTCCACGAAGAAGCGAAGCTCATCTAATCAAACCTTCAATTAACTCATTCTCAAATTAACTATATGTCAGTTCTTATATTCATCGACCAGGCCGACGGCCATGTAAAAAAAGCATCCCTGGAAGCCCTGAGCTATGGCGCCAAAGTAGCAGAACAACTCGGCACCACTGCAGAAGGCGTAGTACTCGGTACTGTAAAGGAAGACCTGGCCGCACTGGGAAAATATGGAATTAAAAAAGTACACCATGTAGCCAACGATACCCTCAACCATTTCGATGCGCAGGTATTCACAGGCGTGATAGCACAGGCCGTTACAGCCGCCAATGCCAACGTGGTGATCTTCTCCAATAATGTAGACGGAAAAGCCATCGCACCCCGCCTGGCCGCCCGCCTCAAGGCAGGATTGGTGTCCGGAGCTGTGGCCCTGCCCAATACGAGCAATGGATTCGCTGTAAAAAAGAGCGTATTCTCCGGCAAAGCATTTGCCAACATCGCACTCAACTCACCCATCAAGATCATATCCCTCAACCCGAACTCCTACGCTATTGCAGCCGGAGAGGGAACAGCAGAAGTAGCGCCGCTAAACGCTACGGTAGAAGCCTCCAAAGTAAAAGTAACCACTGTCAATAAAGTAACCGGCGAAGTGCCCCTCAGCGAAGCAGAGATCGTAGTGAGCGGTGGCCGTGGATTGAAAGGTCCTGAAAACTGGGGTCTGGTAGAAGACCTCGCAAAACTGCTGGGAGCAGCTACAGCCTGCAGCCGCCCGGTGGCCGACGTACACTGGCGTCCGCACCACGAGCACGTAGGACAAACCGGCCTCGCCATTGCCCCCAATCTGTATATCGCAATAGGCATATCCGGTGCCATCCAGCACCTCGCTGGCGTAAACCGCAGCAAGACCATCGTGGTGATAAATAAAGACCCCGAAGCCCCCTTCTTCAAGGCGGCAGACTATGGTATCGTAGGCGACGCCTTCGAGGTGGTGCCCAAAATCATAGAAGCAGTGAAGAAAGTAAAAGGAATGGCATAAATTTAGTAGACATATACAATAAAGGCTTTAAATGCGGTTGATAACCAACCGCATTTTTTTTAGGCAAAAAACCCTTAGTTTCGTGCTTTCGTATGAAAAAAATTGAGCTTGAAATAGTTGCGCTGTCACACAGTATCACCCAAACACATTCATACGCCGTTGTGTTGGGAGAAGTAAACGGGCTTCGGCGTTTGCCCATCGTGATCGGCGGTTTTGAAGCACAGGCCATTGCAGTGGCACTGGAAAAAATGCATCCCAGCAGGCCATTGACACATGACCTGATGAAGAATTTCATGAATGCCTTCAATATAGACCTCCAGGAGATCATCATCTGCGACCTCCAGGAAGGCATCTTCTATTCCAAGCTGGTCTGCGTAAGTGAGCACGATACTGTGGAAATAGATTCCCGTACATCAGATGCACTCGCACTGGCCGTACGTTTCGGTTGCCCCATCTACACATACGACAACATCCTCGAAAGCGCCGGCATCCTCATGGAAGACCCCTCCGGCAAGAAAAAACAACCCAAAGAAGCAGTAGCAGCCGAAACAGGAGGCGCCCATGACGACCTGCGCTCTATGACCGTGGAAGAGCTGAATACCCTGCTCAATGAGGTACTGGATCAGGAAGACTACATCCGCGCCATCGCCATCCGTGATGAGATCAACAGCCGAAAAAGAGGCCGGTAATGATTGTCTTTCCCAATTGCAAGATCAATCTTGGCCTGCACATCACCCGCAAAAGGCCGGATGGATACCACGATCTGGAAACAGTATTCTATCCCCTGCCCCTGCGGGACGCAATAGAAGTTATTACCAGTCCGGTTTCAGCACAAGGTTTCCCTTTGCATCAGGGAGCTGAAGACGTTGAACTTTTCCTGAGCGGCCTTCCCGTACAGGGCACCACAGCCGACAACCTCTGCGTAAAAGCCTGGCACCTGCTAAAAAAAGACTTCCCGCAATTACCACCCATCCAGCTACACCTGCACAAAGCCATTCCTATGGGCGCAGGTTTGGGCGGAGGCTCTGCCGATGCAGCATTTACCCTCCAGCTACTCAACAACAAATTCCGGCTGGGCCTCACTACCGAACAATTACTTGATTACTCCCTGCAATTGGGCAGCGATTGTCCATTCTTTATCATCAACAAACCTTGCATTGCCACCGGCCGTGGCGAACTGATGCAAGCCATACCACTTGACCTCTCTGCCTGGTCATTCCTGCTGGTATATCCCGCCGTTCACATCAATACAGGATGGGCCTTCTCGCAGATTACCCCTGCCCCGCCCCTGCAACCACTAAGCGAGATCATCCGGCAACCGGTAGAAACCTGGAAAAATACACTCATCAACGATTTCGAAGCCCCGGTATGCCAGCACCACCCCGCCCTCCAAAACATTAAAGAAACCCTGTATACAGCAGGCGCTGCATACGCCTCTATGACCGGCAGCGGCTCCTGCTTCTATGGCATCTTCCCCAAAGGGAAAGTGCCGCAGGATTTATTTCCTTCCTATAAATTTTATATCTTAAACGCATAATGCGCAGCCACACAGCCTTACTATTAAGCTATTGATACAACCGGCAAAATTGCGTACCTTCGTCCTCAAATAGCACGCAATCAAAGCGAACGCACACATAATACATTTCCTCCGGCAGAACCTCGATCTGCTCAACCACTAAGGGCCACACCCCTGTAGCCGGCATTTACACATGCCGGTCCATCCCGATATTATACATTACATCCCTTCATGGCTAATCATTGTTATTATGCAACCCACTATTATGCACACCGACAACACCCAATACTACCTTGATCTCGAAGAAAAATACGGCGCCCACAACTACCATCCCCTGCCGGTAGTATTACAAAAAGGACAAGGCGTATTCCTGTGGGATGTAGACAACAAGCGCTACTATGATTACCTGAGCGGTTACAGCGCCGTAAACCAGGGTCACTGCCACCCGGCCATCATTGCTGCACTCATAGAACAGGCACAACAGCTGACACTCACCTCGCGGGCATTTCACAGCGCACTGCTCAGTGAGTTTACACAGTTCATCACCAAATACTTTGGATACGATAAAGTGCTGCCTATGAATACAGGCGTGGAAGCAGTGGAAACAGCCATCAAACTCTGTCGCCGCTGGGGGTACGACGTAAAAGGCATACCGGCCAACAAAGCCAAAATACTGGTATGCGGCAACAACTTCCATGGAAGAACAAGCACAGTCATATCATTCAGCACCGATCCCTCCTCCTACGATCGCTTTGGCCCCTACATGCCAGGCTTCGAGGTAATACCCTACAATGATCTGTCTGCGCTGGCTACAGCATTACAGGACAAAAACGTGGCAGGCCTGCTGATAGAACCCATACAGGGCGAAGCAGGTGTAGTAATACCCGATGAAGGATTCCTCACCGCTGCCAAACAATATTGCGAAGATGCTCACGTACTCTTCATGGCCGATGAAATACAAACAGGCCTCAGCCGCACAGGCAAACTGCTGGCCTGCGATCATGAGAACGTACACCCCGATATACTCATCATTGGCAAGGCCCTCAGCGGAGGCACCCTGCCCGCATCAGCCGTGCTGGCAGATGATGAGATCATGCTCAACATCAAGCCCGGCGAACATGGATCTACGTATGGAGGCAATCCCCTCGCCTGCAAAGTATCCATGGTAGCACTCACCGTATTGAAAGAAGAAAAGATGGCGGAAAATGCCCATGAAATGGGTGAACTTTTCCGGCAGCAGCTACAAGCCCTGCAATCACCCCACATCAAAACCATCCGGGGCAAGGGCCTGCTGAATGCCATTGTCATCGACCATCCCAATCCACAGGCAGCCTGGGACCTTTGTCTAACCATGAAAGACAATGGTTTGCTGGCCAAGCCCACACACGGAGATAAGATCAGATTATCCCCACCGCTTACCATTAACCGCGAACAGATACTTGAATCCGTTAATATCATCGGGAAAAGCCTCGAAACACTATAGGAAATTAATGCGGGAGAACCACCTCCCGCATACCTTTTTAGGTTGACCGACGTTTATTATCTTTGAAAGCCGTTAAACCCCGGCCAACGTCCCCCCACCCGTATGTACCGTCAGTACCTGATCACCCTTTTTTATCTGGCCATCGTATGCCTTTCACAGGCCCAGGAAATACCACCCGTACATTGCGGACAACAGGAAATCACCAATAGACTGCTCCGCGATCAGCCTGAACTAAAACGTTACCAGGAAAACGCCGAACAACAACTCCGCCAGTATCAATTGGCCCGTAAGACAAACCCCATAAATCCACAGCGCACGACAGCCATCGTCACTTTGCCTGTTGTTGTACACATTATTCACAACAATGGGGCGGAAAATATCAGCAATGCACAAGTGCTGGCCGGTATCCAGCACCTCAATGAAGCCTATGCCAACACCGGATTTTATGATCCGGCCGATGGTGTCAACACACAAATCCAGTTCTGCCTGGCACAACGGGATCCGAACAATAACCTCACCAACGGTATTACCCGCGATGTGTCGCCACTCACGGTAATGGGTGGCGCCAATTATTATTCCGACGACATCGCCGTCAAGAACCTTAACCGCTGGAATCCCAATTGCTACATCAATATCTGGCTCGTACGATCCATACCCGGCAACGTAGCAGGCTATGCTTACCTGCCCTCGGCACATGGATCCGCCGTGGATGGCATCCTGATGGAATCAACTTATTTTGGCAGCACACCGGCCAACAGCGTGGTCACCATCCATGAAATGGGCCACTACCTGGGCCTCTACCATACTTTCGAAGGCGCTTGTAAAAATGATGACTGTTCTGTCGATGGCGATAAAGTCTGTGACACCCCACCCGATCAATCAACCGCTTCCACCAGTTGCGGCACAACCATGAATAGCTGTTCCACCGACATCCTCTCCGGCTTCAGCAACGACCAGAACGATCTGAAAGAAGATTACATGGATTATGGCAACCTCAACTGTATGAAGGTGTTTACCCAAGGCCAGGCCGACCGCATGAACTGGTTCATCCAGAACGTGCGCAAGAGCCTCCTGTCGTGCCTGTCCTGTCTGTCGCCCTGCCCGGCTCCGGTATCTGCCAGCTTCACCACTTCGGCTACCAATATAACAACCGGTACCACGGTCACCTTTACCAATAGCTCAGTCAACGGCAACACCTACAAATGGTACCTCAATAATGTACAGCAAGCCGGTACCCAACATTATTCTTATACATTCAATACACCCGGCACCTATACGATCAAAATGTCGGCGCACAGCAGTAGCCCTTTATGCGATAGCGCCGCTGCCATTGTCACCATTACCGTTACCTGCCCGCTTACTGTTGGCTTCACCCCGCCCGACACCACAGTAGCCATCAATAGTACCGTCAACTTTATCAACACCTCTGCAGGCGCTACCAGCTACCAATGGCTGCTCGATGATGTTCCGCAAAGCACTACCCTCAATTACTCGCATACCTTTCCCGCCACAGGCTATTACCGGGTAAAGCTGAAAGCCACCAATGGATTTTGCACAGACTCAGTGACGCGCCTCGTGGTCGTTACCAATGCCTGCGTCAGCGAAACCTTCCAGCGTACCTATGGCGGGCAAAGAAGCGATATCATCAGCGACATCAGGTCTACACCCGACGGCGGCTACATCGTTGCCGGACGCACAGGCAGCTTTGGCGCCGGCGATGAAGACGGCTTCCTGCTTAAAATAGATCAGCTCGGCGCGGTACAATGGAGCAAGACCTTCGGCGCTGCGCGTACAGACGGATTCTATCGCGTGATCCTCACCAGCGATGGAGGCTTCATGGCAGTAGGCCAAACCAAATCATACGGCTACCTCACCGGCGCAGCATGGGCGGTTAAAACAGATGCTGCAGGCAACCTGCAATGGAACCGCCAGTTTGGAGAAAACACCACCTTCGGAGAAATAGCCTCCAACGTGATACAAGCCAGCAATGGCAGCTACTACATCACAGGCAGACAAAACAATAATCCGGGCACCGGTAATGTGCTGGTCATAAAGCTGGATGCCACAGGCACCCTGCTCTGGAGCAAAATATTTGATGACAGTGACAGCGACAACGGCACCAGCATCATGGAAGACAATGGAGGCATATTGGTATCGGGTACCTCGCGATCCACCACCTGGCACGACGCCTTCCTCATGAAACTGGATGTCAATGGCAACGTTCAATGGAGTAAAAAATACGATGTGGGTGGACGCAACAATGCCGCCGGTGCAGCCTTTACCAGGCAAGGTAACTTTTACCTCATGCCCCTCGTCACCATCAACGACTTTACCAATACCAACACAGGCCGCGCCATGATGCTGCGCATCGACCTGAACGGAGATGCCGTAGAAGTAAAAGAGATCATCGCTCCCGATTATATATATGGCAGTACCGGCACCTTTATACCAACACCCGATGGAGGATACCTGTTCCAGCAAAGCGAAGACAACGGCAATGCAGACCTCAACATCATAAAGCTAAGCCCGGCCGGAACAGTAGAATGGACAAGGAAATATATACAACCCGGTAATCAATATACCTATACCTTACGGATGACACCTGATGGTGGCTATATCAGTGCAGGCTATACCACTACAGGCGGCAATGACATGTACATCGCAAGAACCGATGCGATGGGCAACATACCAGCCTGTAACACCACAACCGTTCAGGTACAGGTCAGCACACCCACCTTTACCACTACCCCATTTGTATGGGATGATGAGCGCAACAGCAACTTCACAGCAGTACCCCATCCGGTATTACAGGCAAGCCCTGCAACGATACCATCCACCCTGCTCTGCTCAGGCGGCCCCTGCACACCCCCGCCCGATCCCTGTGTAACAAAAGCCTTTCAAAAAACATATACCGGCGTCGGCAACTACCACGTTTTTTATATCAACACTACCCCCGATGGAGGTTCCATCATTGGCGGTACCGCCAACCCTGTAGCTGGCGATGCCAACCAGGCCAGTGCATCCATCGATGCCCTTGCTATGAAATTGAAACCAGATGGCGAGATCGAATGGGCACGCCGCGTTGGAGGCAGCCAGTACGATGAGTTCAGGAAGATCAGGCCCGTAAGCGATGGAGGATATATCGCTATCGGCGCAAGCAAGTCCTTTAATGGCCGGCAGAATGTATACCTTGTAAAACTGACAGCCACGGGCACCGTAAGCTGGTCGAAGAACTTCAATACCAACTCTGCCACCAACGATTATGGACTCGATGTCATTGAAACGTCCGACGGCGGCTTTGTACTTACAGGCACGATCAATTATTCACCACCTTTTGCTCATGGTCTCCTGGCCAAAACCGACGCCACCGGCAATATCATATGGGCGAATGAGTTTCATACAGCTGATGGAGTAGATATATCCAGTGTGCTGGAAAATGTCGATACGCTGGTAGTAGCAGCCGATTACTGGGTAGCATCGGAAAATCGCTACTATGGCACTGTTACGAAGATCAATAAGAATACAGGAGCTGTCAATTCGGCCATGCGTTTCCTCTCGGACGGACGTGGCAACTTTGCCAACCGCATCTACAAAACACCCGAAGGATTCCTGATCTCCGCTCATATCATCGATGGCAACAGCTACCTCAATAAGCAGGTAGGCATCCTGCGCCTCGACCAGAATTTGCAGGTGATCAGCAATAAAAAAATATCTGCATCGGAACCCGGCTTCTGGAGTTATGCTACGCCCGCACAGAATGGAGAAGTCATCATTTCAACCGGTAATCAGGGAATTGCCAGCTTCTTTCAATTGATGCAGGCAGATGGAGCAGGCAACATTGGCTGGCAAAAATATTACGGCAGCGGACAAGGGTTCTCAACACAAATACCAGCCAACGCACAACAGTATACAGATGGCACTTTCATAACAGCAGCCTCCTTTACCGCCCAACAGTCCAGCGGCTCCGATTTCAAAATTCATGTGGTAAGAACAGCCCCCAATGGTACCACACCAGGTTGCACTACCACCGATATAAATAACCAGCTTACCAATACCCTGATCAGTGCACAACCACATACCTGGCCTACCATTACCCCATTCGTATACCAACAACCTGTAGCAGTAACATCCAATGAAGCCGATGTACCACTGCAGGCTACCGTATTATGCGTTTCCGGCAACTGCCAGTTCAACGGCATCGATGGAGACGACAGCATTTGCAACCGTACCGACACCTTCACCTATAAGGTACTACGCAATGCCGGCTGCGTCCTGCCAACCACCTGGAACATCGATCAGGCCTACGCACAGATAGTATCCACCACAGACTCTACCATCCGCATTTTCTTTAAACAATCGGGGACCGTTAAACTATATGCGAGCCTCACAACGGCCTGTACTTCCACTGCCGACAGCATCGGGATATCCATCTTCGATCCTTATAAACCAGTGAACCTTGGTCCCGATATACAATTGTGTAATGTCAGTACCTGGCCACTGAACGCAGGCGCCGGTTATAAAACCTATCTGTGGCAGGACAACTCAGCCGACTCTGTATTCACCGCCTACAACACAGGCACCTACCATGTGGAAGCCACCGATCATTGCAACAACGTTTTCCGTGACACCGTGATCATCAGCCAGGCGCCCGCGCCTCCATTCGATCTTGGCCCCGATCTTGAACGATGCAGCAATGACACATTACAGCTCACCGCACCCGCCGGATTCACCAACTATCGCTGGAGCAGCAACTACATGATCAGTTCCATATATGGACAAACAGTGAGGATATTTACAGACCAGGACACCTTATACAGTGTAACCGCAGAGAAAGGGCCAGGCTGTATTGTTATAGATACAATCCGGGTGAAAGTAAAACCAACTGCGCCGCTCAACCTGGGCAACGATACCAGCTTTTGCCAGAACGAAACCATAACCCTTGATGCAGGTCCCGGCTTCAGTAACTACACCTGGAATACAGGCGCCAACACACAGCAGATCACCATTGGTACGGCGGGCAATTTCTTTGTCAACGCTACCAATGCCAACGGTTGCATATCTAATGACACACTGAGGGTCACCAATGTATTTGCACTGCCGGTTGTCAAACTTGGTAATGATACAATACTCTGTGTAAATTCCTCCGTCACCTTCCGGGCCGGCGCAGGCTTTACAGCTTACGAATGGCAGGATGGCTCTACCGGTGCAGCATTGACCGCTACACAGCCAGGTATGTATTGGGTGAAAGTAACAGACCAGCATACCTGCGTTAATGCCGACACTGTTGCGATTACAGATATCAAAGCACTACCTTCCGGTTTCCTGCCAGACACTGCCCAGCTTTGCGACTGGCAGCGACTTGAACTGAAGCCGTTCACCACCTTCAAACAATACCAGTGGTACAACAATACCACTGCGCCTTCCATCACCATTACGGGGCCGGGAATCTATTGGTTAAAAGTAACCGACAACTTTGGCTGTGCCGGAGCAGATACTGTTAAAGTAGTACCCAAAGATTGCCTGAAAGGATTATACCTGCCCAATGCATTTTCACCCAACAACGACCGAAACAATGACCTGTTCCGGCCAACGGTTTATGGGTATCCTGAAAAATACCGGCTCACCATCTATAACCGGTGGGGGCAGCGCGTATTCGAAACCACAGATATCTACAAAGGATGGGATGGAACCATCAATGGCAAACCACAAGACACCGGCATGTTTGTATGGACCTGCCAATACAAGCTGGTGGGTATGGACGAGAAGAGTGAAAAAGGTGTCCTGACACTGGTGAGGTAATAAAAAGCCAAAGCAATAACCGGCAACCGGTTATTGCTTTTTATCAATAACCTTCATATCCGGCAGTAAAGTCATTATCAACAAGGCCACAGCAGACAACAGCATAATCCACAGGCCAGCCAGCTTCGCAGGACAGATGCCGCGATAGCAACCGGAAAAAACAATAAAACTCTTGATAGCAAAGGCCACCGTCAGCGCGCCCATGAGCAGGTTCCAGCGCTTGGCCCATACACGGGGTATCAGGAAAAGTATAGAAGCTATTATTGCAAACACTGTAAATACCTTGCCCGGTTTACCATAGTCATTATTCTCCGAAAAGAACCCTGTAAAGTTCTTGTTGAGATCAGGATGAAAAGTCCAGGGCAAAAAACAAGCGATTACCAGTACTACTGCGGCAGCTATGCCGATCCATTGAGAATACTTCATATTTAAAAAAGAGGGGCAAAGATAGGAGTTAATAGGTAGAGGCAGACAAAATGAAGCCTGGGTAGAGACCCAGGCCGACCAAAACTAACTGCTAATATGAGAAAATGCACTTGTTAGACTCCATTGGAAGGCAACAAATTGCGCAGCCTCCACATTAAAAAACAAAGCTCTTTATTTAATATTATTGTTAACCGATACGGGTATGCCGTTAACAAAAATGCCTGCTTGCAATACAAACAGGCACAACAACGAGGCAGGCTGTCCTATATACATACTCTATAATACATTTATTACCAGCCGTTTTCTGCAATTGATTATTGATGATTGGCAGACAGAAACACTTCGATAACGGGCAGGGCGGTTACAGCTTTTTGACCCGGTTTAAACGAAAAGATCTCTCCGATATAATCACCATGTCCACCGGGGAAAATGGCCAGACTGGCATATTCGATCTGCCGGGACATTTCTACAGCGTGCTCCAATGTATTGACATCCTTATCACCAGATATAATAAGCGTGGGTACTTTAATATTTCTAATAGCCTCCTCCTCGATATCCTTGAAGTTTTGCATCCGCGTCGCATCCCTTTTAAACATCGCAAACAATGCATCCTTATCCGGATTGATGGCCAGAAAAGCATCTTTATACACCTGGGGCATAGTTTCAAAACTGGCGTTAGCCATCATATCGAAGAACCAGGGCTGTGCGCCCGATCTCTTATAAAAAGTCGATGCTACGATGATCTTATTGACCAGTTGCGGATGACGGATAGCGACTTCCAGTGTAGTGCTGGCGCCATTACTGAATCCAAAAATATCAGCCTTGTCGATTTTAAGGTGCTTTAGCAAGGCTGCGATATCATCGGCATCCTGTTCAAAGCTGAGTGGCCGGTCGATATCGGCAGTATGCCCATGCGCCTGCATCTCTACAGCAATTACTTTATGAGATTTCGCAAGCTCCGGCAATACCCGGCCCCAGGTGGTGCCAATGGTAGAACCTCCCCCATGGATGAGCACCAGCGGAAAGCCTTTACCATGAACTTCATAATACATCTTTAAACCATTGACAGTAGCATAATTACCTGCAGATTGAGCATCGGGTGTTTGAGCAAAACTGGTCATAATTAATAAAGTAAAGAGCGATTGCATGAATGGCACTTTTACTTTATAAAGG
>JAGIBF010000092.1 GCA_017744515.1 Niastella sp. | reverse complement strand
CACCGTCGTCGTTGTCTGCTACCAGCTGCAGCTTCAACCGTCCATTCTTTTCCGATTGAATACATACAGATTCTATTTTGTAGCCTTTTAGTGACTTCTCTGATTCGCGGAGGGTAATGATCTCGTTTACCTTCATGTCTTTCCGGCCTATTTTGCGGGAAGCATTTTCGATGATACCGAGGTAGCTATCGCCGATAGGGCCATCATCTACTGCATTATTGGTATCTTCTGTAGAGGCTGTAAAGATCAGCCAGTCGTTAACGGGAGAATAAGTGAGCCCCGAAATGCCTGCGTTCTTCAGTTTATTGTCCTTACCCGGAAATTTGATGGGCAGTATTTCCAGTTCAGCGTCGGCCTGATGCTTCCAGAAAGTGTTTTTGGTAATGATGAGGTGGTTATCGGGGTTCTTTTTATTGCCCCGGTTGCCCATGATCACATGGCCTTCTGCGAGGGTTGCTGCTGATTCGATATTGAGGTCGGCGATGCCGGCTGCTTTGATACGATCGAAGAAAACAGTCATGTCAAATTCTTCTTTCCTGTACTCATCGAGGTCGAGCAGGATCGCTTTATTGCGGTGTTCTTCCCGGGATCCGGAGCCCAGGATCAACAGGCGGGGAATGCTGTTGACTACTACTACAGTAGTGGCTTCGAGATCAGACTTGATCTTTTTAGGGATACGTGCTTCGGTCGATTCAAACAAAGGGATACGTTCCAATTCTTTCCAGCGCTTATTCATGACCAGCACCTCTTTGGCGTCATCTCCTATCAGAAATACTTTTTCATCATGGAACTCAATGCCCGAGCCAGAAGGAAAGGACGGGAGTTCTTTAAAATCTGTCAGCGTCAATTTCATATAATGTACTTTATACTACCTGCATAAGCATCTGTAGCAACGCTAATATTTAGGGGCTACAGGTTATTGATCAAACTGGTTTTGCCAGCCTTCTTTCTTCAGTTTGTCTGCTTTTTTCAATACTTCGGCTTCGAGGTTCTTTTTGTACGCGGCTACTTTTTCGCCCACAGCAGTATCAAAAGCGCCTATGATGGAGGCGGCTAATATACCTGCATTCTTAGCTGCATTGAGGGCTACGGTAGCTACGGGAATACCATTGGGCATTTGGAGAATGGACAAGATGGAATCCCAGCCATCTATGGAATTGGATGATTTTACAGGGACACCGATTACGGGCAGGGGAGTGAGGGATGCTACCATGCCGGGCAGATGGGCTGCACCGCCAGCGCCGGCAATGATGACTTTAAGGCCTCTTTCCTTGGCTTTGGTGGCATATTCCACCATCCGCAGGGGGGTACGGTGAGCAGAAACAACTGTTAGTTCGTATGTTACTCCTAACTCTTTCAGCACGTCTGCAGCTGCCTGCATCACATTCAGATCACTATCGCTACCCATTATTATTCCTACCTGCGGATTCATGCAAGGATTGATTTGAACGGCAAAGAAAGGGAAAATTTATAAGTAACCATCATTAAGAAAAGTGCCTTCTCATGTATTTATTCAGGTGTTGCTGGTACTATTAGCGGATCAGGTCGCCTTTCAACCTTAATAGTTCTGTTTCAGCTAATTTGGTATTATAACGGGCCGCTATAAGGCGGTTGTAGGCATCCTGCAGGCTGATCTGAGCTTCCCGCAGTTCGAGGAAGGTGGATACGCCCTGGCGAAAACGTTCCAGCGCGATCATCACGTTTTCTTTGGCCAGTTCGATGTTGTTTTGTTCCAGCTCCAGCAAACGTTTTTGCAGCTCATAGTTTTTGAAGGAGTTGCCCAGGCCAACTTCTACCTGCGAACGCTGATTGTCGTAGGCCAGTTGTTGATAGCGTACGTCCAGCTGGGCTTGTTTGATCAGTCGTTTTGTATTGAACCCATTCAGGATGGGAATGTTCAGGTTGAGGCCGTAGTTGAAACCTTTATTCTGGTTATAGAAGGGCTGGTTGATGTTTACGGCTACGCTGTTGTCATTTTGTGTAAAGTTGTAAGCCGAGTTCAATGATAGTGTTGGAAACAACTCTGCCTTACGTTCTTTCACAACGATGCGGGCTATGTCGATGTTCTTTTTAGCAAATAAGAGTGCAGGATTGGTCTCTTCAAATTTCTGTGCCAGCTCTCCAAATTGTAAAGTGGTATTCACCGGAATGCTGTCACTCACCTGGTAGGATGCTCCCTGGCGAAAGCCGATCAATTGGTTCAATTGATCGCGAAGTTGGGCGATGAGTGTTAACGCCTGGAGTTGGGCTGCTTTCTGCGCGTTCAGGTCAACCCTCGCTTGCAATAATTCAGGTTTGCTGCCGAGGCCAACGGACAACTTTTTGTCGGCCAGCTTTACGCGCTCTTCATTGATGGATATTTGTTCTTCTACTGCCTTTAGTTGTTGCTTTTGGCGTACAATGTTGAAGTAGTTATTGATCACCGCCGCCACTGTGTTGGTCACTTGATTTTTTACTCCCAGTTCTCCCAGTGTTGCCAGTTCTTCCAACCTATTGCGGGTAGCAAACATTTTAAGGCCATCAAACAGCGTCCAGTTGAGTGCGAGTGAATATTGCGTATTGTGTGTTTTCACCGCATCGCGGGTCACACTACTATCTCCGCCGCCGGAACGCTTGGTAAACTTCAGTCGCTGGTTGTTCCTGTTCCAGGTAGTACCTGCTGTTCCATTCAGCTGCGGCAGGAAGGCTGCCCAGGAATAAGAGTTGTCGAGCGCATAGGATGCAGAATCATTACGGGTGAGTTGAATATCATAGTTGTTCTTCAACGCAGCTTCGATAGCCTGTTCAAGGGTAAGAGAATCCTGCGCGGTGGCCACGGGAACCAGTATGATGAATGAAACAGCAAATACTAAGAAACTTCTCATAATGAAATGCATTTATGCATGGTGAACTTCTGGTTGGGGAGTTATTTTTTCCGCCTCTTCCATCAGCTCCAGTTCGCTCTTTTTCTTTTTAAAGGACAGGATACTATATATAGCCGGGATTATATACAGGGTAAGAATGAGGGAAAACATGATACCTCCTACAATTACAATACCCAGGGGAATACGGCTCGTAGCAGCTGCTCCCAATGACAGGGCAATGGGGAGAGCGCCGAGCGCCATCGCCAGGCTCGTCATTAAGATAGGACGTAAACGGGCTTGTGCCGCTTCGGTAACCGCCTGCCGTTTCGATAGGCCTGCCAGTTGTTTCTGGTTGGCAAATTCCACGATGAGGATACCGTTCTTCGTCACCAGGCCGATCAACATGATCATACCGATCTGTGAGAAGATATTGAGTGTTTGATCAAATAACCACAGGGAGAATACGGCACCGGCTAATGCCAGTGGCACCGTAATAAGGATGATGACAGGATCTATAAAGCTTTCGAACTGTGCCGCCAGTACGAGGAAGATCAATACCAGCGCGAGGATGAAGGCAAAGGCTGTATTGCCAGAGCTTTCTGCAAAGTCCCTGGAGGCTCCTGACAGCGATGTGGAATAAGTATCATCCAGTAAATTTTTAGCAATGTCCTGCATCGCCTGGATCGCTTCACCGAGGGTCCGGCCATTGGCAGGACTGCCGGAAATGGTCGCTGATTTATACCGGTTGAAGTGATACAGTTGGGGTGGGGTTGTCTCTTCGCGAATGCTTACGAGGTTGTCCAATGAAATGATCTCATTGCGGTTGTTACGCACGTAAATGTTCTTAAGATCGGTTGGGTCGTCACGGTCGTTACGGGCTACCTGGCCGATTACCTGGTATTGCTTGCCTTCGCGGTAGAAATAACCGAGCCGCAGATTACTCAATGCCAGTTGCAGGGTTTGTGATACATCGGCAATGCTCACGCCCAGCTGGCTGGCCTTGATACGGTCGATATCGATGTTAAGCTCGGGCTTGCTAAACTTAAGATCGACGTCGAGGTTGGTCATGACGCCGCTTTTATTGGCTGCTTCGAGAAACTTGGGTAATACTTCTTTCAGCTTGTCGAAGTTGTTATTTTGGATTACAAACTGCACGGGCTGTCCACCACGGCGGTTTACGGAGATCGTTTGCTCTTGTACAGCAAAGGCGCGGCCTTCAGAATATTTACCAAGGTTGCGGTTGACCATGTTCACAATGTCTTCCTGTGAACGTTTACGGTCTTTAGGGTCTACAAGGGTTACCCGTACGTTACCGCTGTTTACAGAGCCTGCGCCGCTGAAGCCGGGCGCCGTAATCGTGAGTACGATGCGGCGTTCTTCGGGTTTGATGGAATCCAACATGAGTTGCCCCAGCCGGTCCATGTACTTGTCCATGTAATCATAAGAAGTGCCTTCGGGGGCCGTTACCTGCAGGCGGAACTGGCTGCGGTCTTCCATGGGCGCCAACTCAGATTTGAGGTTGCCACCAATGAACAATATGACGGCAAAACACCCGGCGATCATCAACCACGATATATGGCGTACGCGCATAAATCCTTTGAGGGAGTTGAAATAGCCTGTTTCCATCCACACGAAGAAGGGTTCCGTTTTGCGATAGAACCACCCGTGTTTATGCTCCTTGCGGGTAAGTTTTACGTTGAGTACAGGTGTCAGTGTCAATGATACCAGCGCAGAGATCAATACCGCACCGGCTACCACGATACCAAACTCGCGGAACAATCTTCCTACGAAGCCCTGGAGGAAGATGATGGGTAAGAAGATAACGGCCAGCGTAATGGAGGTAGCGATAACCGCGAAGTAGATCTCTTTGGAGCCTTCTTTGGCAGCCTGGTATTTGTTCATACCCTGCTCCATTTTCTTGAAGATGTTTTCCGTTACCACGATACCGTCATCCACCACCAGGCCCGTGGCCAGTACGATACCTAACAGGGAAAGTACATTGATGGTAAAGCCGCTGAGGTACATGATGAAGAAGGCGCCTATCAATGATACCGGGATATCGATCAACGGACGAACGGAGATGATCCAGTCACGGAAGAACAGGTAGATAATCAATACGACCAGTATAAGGGCGATGATGAGGGTTTCCTCTACTTCCGAAATGGATTGTTTGATGAACCTTGTCTGATCGAGGGCGATGTTCAGTTTTACGTCAGCAGGAACTTCTTTCTTCAGTTGTTCGAAGCGTTTGTAGAACTCGTTGGAGATAGCCACGTAGTTGGAGCCCGGTTGTGGCACCAGTGCCAGACCGATCATGGGGATCAGGCTTTCTTTTAAAACAGTCTCTTCGTTCTCCGGTCCCAGTACCGCTTCTGCTACATCTTTAAGGCGTATCTCGTTGCCGTTGACCGTTTTTATGATCACATTGTTGAAGTCATCTTCTGTGAACAGGCGGCCAAAAGTACGGATCGATAATTCAGTGGTATTGCCGGATATTTTACCGGAAGGAAGTTCTACGTTCTCACGGGCAAGTGCCGAC
The DNA here is from genome assembly GCA_017744515.1 of Niastella sp. Classification (GTDB taxonomy): domain Bacteria; phylum Bacteroidota; class Bacteroidia; order Chitinophagales; family Chitinophagaceae; genus Paraflavitalea. The sequence continues at coordinate 26,795 of JAGIBF010000092.1, read as the reverse complement.
TGAACATCGCCGGGCGTTAACCCATAGGCGCTGAGTTTGGCGGGGTTGAACCACACGCGCATGGCCCAGCGTTTTTCGCCCCATACCTGTATGGCGCTTACGCCGGGAATGGTTTGCAGTCTTTCTACCAACACGTTGTTGGCATATTCTGTCATTTCCAGCTGGTTACGGGTGTTGCTCTGTACCGTCATGGAGATGATGGCATCGGAGCTGGCGTCTGCTTTGGATACTACTGGTGGTGCGGGAAGGTCATCCGGTAAAGATCGGGAGGCTTGTGATACTTTATCGCGCACGTCGTTGGCGGCAGCTTCGAGGTCGATGCTCAGTTCAAACTCTACGTTGATACGGCTGGTGCCCTGGCTGCTGGTGGAGGTGATATTTTTTACGCCGGCAATACCGTTGATGGCTTTTTCCAGCGGTTCGGTGATCTGTGATTCTACGATCTCTGCATTGGCGCCGGGGTAGGAGGTACCTACACTCACGTTGGGTGGGTCGATGGCGGGATAGTCGCGCACGCCCAGGAACGTAAAGCCGATCACCCCAAACAACACGATCACGATATTCAGCACGGTAGCCAATACCGGACGCCGTAAACTCAGCTCAGAAATATTCATGACAAGCGCTTATTGTACTTTAGATAATTTGATTTTGCTCTCGGGGCGGATGCTCAGCAGGCCCGTAGTGATCACGGTGTCGCCCAGTTTCAATCCGTCAGTAACCTGCACATAGGAAGAGTCGCGGATACCGGTAACCACCACCTTGTATTCAACCTTGCCATTGGAGTAAACAGCCACCCGTTTGTTGCGGGCTTGTGGCATCACTGCCTGGGTGGGTATGATCAGTGCTTTGTCATTTTCGTCGAGTTTTAATCCAACTTTGGCGAATGCACCAGGTACCAGTGCGGGATCGCTTCCTTTCACGACTGTTCTCACACGCAGTGTACGGGTGTTGGCTTCAATTACGGATTCGGTAGCCAGTACAGCAGCGTTGAAGGTTTTGGTAGCTCCTGCGATGGTAAATGTTACCGGTCTTCCTTTACGCATCAGGTCACTGTATTTCTCTGGTACAGAAAATTCCATCTTCAGTTGTCCTACCTGGCTGATGGTGGTAATAAGGGTAGTGGGGGATATGTAAGCGCCATCGCTGATGGCCTTCAGGCCAATACGGCCATCGAAGGGGGCGTAGATCTCGGTTTTGCTGATGCTTACTCTTACTAAATCAATATCTGCTTTGAGGTTATTCACCGCCAGCTCACTGAGGTCGTATTCCTGCTGGCTGATGCCACCAATGGTCAACAGTTCTTTTTGGCGTTCGGCTGTTTTGGCGTTGATCTGTAATTGTACCTGCAGTTTCTTCAACTGGGCCTGTAAGTCCTCATCAAATAACTTCACCAACAGGGTACCTTTCTTTACGAAACTTCCTTCGGGGATATTCAGCCGCACGATGCGTCCGCTGATCTCGGGTCTTATCTCTGTTTGTTCAAACGGCATCAGGGTGCCGGGAACTTCGAGGTTTTCACTAAGGGCTTGTGTTTTTACAATGAATGCTTCTACCTGCAGTGGGGCATTATTGCGGGGGCCGGCGGCGGCTGGTCCGTTTTCTTTTTTTTCTTCCTTGCAGGCAAGAGCAAATGCGAATAATAATAGTACAGCTAACCGGCTTCTACCTTTCATGTGCGTTTGTTTGGCTTTCAATGACCATGTATTATCTCGCATCCTGGTACGGGAAAAAGTTGGCATGCTACGTCTCATGTGCTTAGGGCGCTTTTGGTTGGGTTTTTATAGCGCGGCTAAGTTAGTGTTTTAACAATGCTCCCATGTTAAAAAGGTTATAAGTGGTATACGTAACAACCTTATGCAATGACTTTTAATACGTTTTTAATGCGATGAGCTTTATAGGTCAGGTCCGTTTTGTCCTTACTGACGATAGTTATGTGTCCCATCTTGCGGCCGGGTTTGGTTTGTTTTTTCCCATAGATGTGGACAAAAACATTATCCATTTGGAGTATTTCCTGCAGGCCGTCGTATTTAGCCTCTCCGCTGTGTCCGTCGGCACCTAATAGGTTCACGATAGCAGCGGGTACAATATGGTCGGGATTGCCGAGGGGGTAATCGAGCATGATACGCCACAGCATATCGAACTGGGAGCTGTAATTGGCTTCTATGGTATGGTGGCCGCTATTGTGTACGCGGGGGGCGGTTTCATTGACAAATACATCGCCTTGCTTGTCTACAAACAGCTCTACGGCAAAAAGGCCGGGGCTTTTCAGGCCTTTTACAACGGCGAGGGCCATCGCTTCCACTTTCCACAATGTTTTATCGGGGATATCGGCCGGGCTGATCTGGTAATCGAGGAGGTTGAGCGATGGATCAAATACCATGTCGACTGCCGGGTACAGGGCTGTTTCGCCTTTGGCATTGATGGCTACGATCATGGCGATCTCTTTGTGGATGGTCACCATTTTTTCCAACACGGAGGGGGCATCAAATCCTTTGTCCAGCTGATCCCGTGTTTTGATTACCTGCACGCCGCGTCCATCATAGCCACCTACGCCTACTTTATGCACAGCAGGCAGGAAATCGGCCTGTGCCTGCAGCTCGGCTTTGTTTTGGGTAATGACGAAGGGGGCAGTCGGTATTTGCTGTTCTTTATAGAATTGTTTTTGCAGGATCTTGTTCTTGATGGTGCGTAAGGCTGAGGGTTTTGGATAGATCTTGACGCCTTCCTGTTCCAGCTTTTCGAGGGCGTCTTCATTAACGGCCTCTATCTCGATGGTCAGGGCATCCAATCCCTTACCAAAGTTGTATACGTCATCGAAACTCTGTATATCGCCTTTGGTAAAATGATGACACAAATGGGCCGCAGGGCATGCGGGATCATTTTCCATTACATATGTTTCAACGGGATAATTGGCTGCTGCCTGTAATAACATTCTTCCTAACTGTCCGCCGCCGAGAATACCTACTTTTTGCATGCCTGTGGGTTGAGGCGCAAAGATGCCAAAAAAAATTATCTTTGTATCATGCGTCCTGATTACGACCATAAATTATTCAACGACAAGCGAATGGGTTATTGCCTGCTCATGGAGGCGCTGGCCATGGATTCGCTGTAATTACTACCCCCGTTTCCCGCTTTCTATAGTCTTTTATTGACCGCCGACTTTATTTAATGAATTTAAAACCAAATTGATATGCCTACTCAAGTGGCTACCAATGCTGCCATTGATACCAAATCCGATTTTTTACCTCTTCAGGGGACCGATTACGTGGAATTTTATGTGGGTAACGCCAAACAGGCGGCCCATTTTTATAAGACTGCTTTCGGCTTTCAGTCACTGGCTTATGCCGGACCTGAAACCGGGGTGAAGGACCGCGCCAGCTATGCGGTGCGCCAGGAGAAGCTGACTTTTGTATTTACTACCCCCTTGCGGGCGAATAACGCCATTGCCGATCATATCTATAAGCATGGTGATGGGGTAAAAATGCTGGCCCTGCGGGTAGATGACGCCACCAGCGCCTGGCAGGAAACCACCAAAAGAGGAGCGAAGAGCTACCTTGAGCCTGTGCAACTGAGCGATAAGGAGGGTGAAGTGGTGATGAGTGGCATCCATACGTATGGCGAGACTGTGCACCTGTTTATCGAGCGCAAAAATTACAAGGGAACTTTTATGCCCGGGTTCCGTGCCTGGAAATCGGACTATAATCCTGCTCCTACCGGTTTGCAATATGTAGATCATTGCGTAGGTAATGTGGGTTGGAACCAGATGAATAAATGGGTAGGCTTCTATGAAGAAGTAATGGGCTTCCGCAATATTCTCAGCTTCGACGATAAAGATATTTCTACTGAATACTCTGCGCTCATGAGTAAGGTGATGAGTAATGGAAATGGTTTTGTGAAGTTTCCCATCAATGAGCCTGCTGAAGGCAAAAAGAAATCGCAGGTAGAAGAGTACCTTGATTTTTATGATGGGGAAGGTTGTCAGCACGTGGCGCTCGCCACCAACAACATCGTTGAAACCGTAACGGCTTTGCGCGATCGTGGTGTGGAATTCCTGAAGGTGCCTACTTCCTATTATGATGAATTGCAGGAGCGGGTAGGGAAGATCGATGAAGATATAGAGCCTTTGAAAGAATTGGGCATTCTTGTAGATCGTGATGATGAGGGATACCTGTTGCAGATATTTACCAAACCCGTGGAAGACAGGCCCACGCTGTTTTTCGAGATCATCCAACGTAAGGGCGCCAGGAGCTTTGGCAAGGGAAATTTCAAAGCCTTGTTTGAGGCGATCGAGCGTGAACAGGGTTTAAGAGGCAATTTATAATACAAGTCCGAAAGTCGGTAAGTCCGGAAGACCGAAAGTAGTGTTATGGCAAAATACTTTCGGTCTTCCGGACTTTTCTGTCTTCGGATTTCCTCGTACTTCTACCACGTGTTTCCACTTAGTTTTTCACATTGTTAACAATGTGGGCTGATTTTTGCACTGCCATTTGTGCTAATTTTAATGCCTGATTAGACCGTTTTCCGAAATAACGGGTCTTAAAATTCGTTATCAATAAGTGGGATTCTACCGGATGAAATATGTACTGATAGTAGCAGTGTGCCTTCTCGCAGGAGGATATGTGCAGTCGCAAACGGCTGCCTCCAGTTTCAATTTCGTTGAATATCAAAAGACTTTTCCCCGTACAAATGATGCCTGGAAGCGCAAGGAAGATACCCTCATGAAGCAGTTCATGGAGAAGGGGCTTGCCTGGCCATTCCGGTATATGTACCTCCGCTCATTCAAATATGATAGCCAGCTGGAAGTGTGGGTGAAGTACGAGCAAAACGAACCTTTCAAATTGTTCAAGACCTATAAGGTGTGTGCCCTGGCCGGAACTTTAGGCCCCAAACGCATGAAGGGAGACTTCCAGGTGCCGGAAGGGTTTTACTACATCAACGAGTTCAACCCCAGAAGTCAATATCACCTGTCGCTGGGCCTCAACTATCCCAATGCATCGGACCGCATTCTCAGTGATTCTCTGCAACCGGGTGGGGATATTTATATCCACGGCAGCTGCGTCACTACCGGCTGTATTCCCATTACCGATCAGCAGATTGAAGAGATCTATATCCTGGCGGCCCATGCACGCAGCCAGGGGCAGGATTTTATTCCTGTTCATATTTTCCCCATCCATTTCAAGAATCAGCGCAGTAGCGATTACCTGGCCAGGTATATGAAGGACTTTCCCGAGTATGCGCCCATGGCTGATGAGCTGAAGCATGCTTATACTTATTTTGAAAGGACCAAATTGCTGCCGGTGATCATGGTGTCTAAAAAAGGCAGTTATGTGGTAGAGGGCGTCATTCCTCCGCTACCTGCCGAGCAGCCCAAAGTGGTGAAGAAGAAGCGGGACCCAAGACCCGTGAAGGAGTTTACCGGAGAGATTGTAGCTGTCGTTAATAAACTTCCTGTATTCCCGGGCGGTAATGCCGGGTTTCAGACTTTTATCGATAAACTGAGCCATGACATGGCCCAATACCTGGATGAAGATCAGAAGAAAGCTTATGTGATGGTAGAGTTTATTGTGGATAAGGATGGTAAGCCTGGTTATGCCAAAGTGATCAAGGGCGGCAATGATGAGCTCAACTACCACCTTATGGAAGCTTTTGATAAGATGCCCGATTGGGTACCTGCCATACGCCTTGAACAGAACGTGGCAGTGAAGCTGAAGCAGTCTATCTTCATCGAGCGCCTGGAAACGGGGACTACGGGCAATGGAACGGGGCCTTCCGGGGGCAATACGGCCAATTGATATGATTTTGCTCTACAATCTATTCATAATGAGCCACCTTTTGGGTGGCTTTTGTTTTTAGTGCCCTCAAAGGGCTGTAAAACAAAAAGCCATCCTTGCGGGATGGCTTGTATAATAAGTTCTAAAGATCTTAGATAATGTCCAGTGCCAGTACGAAATAGGTGCACACAAAAGGAATGATCAGGGTCAGGTATTCCCAACGATAAAAAATTGCCGCTGCCAAAGCTGCTGTAGAGAGCAGGAATAACAGCATGTATAAGCCTTTGGGTCTTTTATTAGCCATGGTACAAAAAGAATTTGCGCAAAAATAGGGTGAAAGCGTTAATTATGAAAGGATAAGCGCATTTTTTTTAAGATGATTCACTGGCCTGGTTTCTGCTACTGGGAGGCTGAAAGGTAGGGCTGGCGAACTTTAGCCGGTTTGCATATACCGCATTTCATTAACATGTTTGTAAAACGCAGCCAGCAGCGTAGCGTAATTCGTACACTTTGTAATAAATTCGCCCATCCTGACCAGTGTGGGAAGGGCTTCTGTTTGGAAAACACCTAATGATGACAATTCACTTTTATGTTCGCTTTCATACCCAATATGGTCAATTGCTGGCGGTTACCGGCAATATTGAAGCGTTGGGTAATCATGATGTTGAAAAGGCGTTTACGCTCAATCACCTGAATAATGATTACTGGCATGGCACCATCGAGACGGATCTTCCGGCATCGGGCGCTATCCATTATAACTATATTCTAAAGAATGAAGACGGCTTCCGCGTGTTCGAATGGGGAGAGCGCGTGATCGAGACCGGTAAATCGCGCGGCCTTGCCCTTATACAGGTCGTAGATACCTGGAACCATGCGGGTGAATATGAGAATGTCTTTTATTCCGATCCTTTTCAGCAGGTATTGCTCAATGACCATGTGCGTACCAAGGCAAAAGCTGTTAAGAAATTTACACACCTCTTTAAAGTAAAAGCGCCGCTGCTCAACCGCAATGAAGTGGTTTGCCTGCTGGGCAGTACTACCGAAACGGGCAACTGGGATACAACAGCGCCCATATTGCTGAGCCGTGAAAACGGCTGGTGGACGGTTAAGCTTACACTGCCCCGGGAAGATTTTCCCCTGACGTATAAGTATGGCGTGTACGATACCAAAGAAGAGGCTTTTGTACGCTACGAGTCAGACGAGAACAGGGTATTGTATGGATTGCCGGGCGATGAAGCCGGCGACCAGGCGCTTACCATTCTGCACGATGGTTTTGTGCACCTTCCCAACAATACCTGGAAAGGCGCCGGTGTTTCTGTTCCGGTGTTTAGCCTGCGTAGTAAAAACTCTTTTGGTACCGGTGAGTTCACTGATCTTAAACTGCTGGCCGACTGGGCAAAGAAAACCGGCCTGAAGCTGATACAGATATTACCGGTCAATGATACCATTGCTACACATACCTGGGTAGATACGTATCCTTATGCTGCTATATCGGCTTTTGCTTTGCATCCGCTGTACCTGAACCTCGAAAAGGTGGCAGGTAAAGAGCATGCAGCTATCATAAAGCCGCTGAAGAAGAAACAGAAAGAGCTGAACGCCCTGCCTGATATGGATTATGAGGCAGTGATGAAACTGAAGCTGGCGGCTATCCGGGAGTTGTATGCGCTGCAAAAAGAAGAACTGCTGAAGGATAAAGACTTTTACCTCTTCTTCGAACATAATAAACACTGGCTGGTTCCGTATGCTGCTTTTTGTTGCCTGCGCGACCGTTACAATACTTCCGACTTCAACCAGTGGAAAACGCATAACAAGTACAGCAAGGAGGCTATCGACAAGTTTGTTTCTCCCAAAATGAAACATTACGATGAGATAGCGCTGCACTATTTTACACAATACCACCTGCACCTGCAGTTGAAAGAGGCTGCTGAATATGCGCATAAGAATGATGTTATCCTAAAGGGAGATATTCCTATTGGTGTATACCGTTATGGCTGTGATGCGTGGATGGAGCCCGAACTGTACCACATAGATGTACAGTCTGGTGCGCCGCCTGATGACTTTGCCGTACGCGGACAGAACTGGGGCTTCCCAACGTACAACTGGGAGCGCATGGCCGAAGATGGTTTTGAATGGTGGCACCGCCGCTTTGTGCAGATGAGCAATTATTTCGATGCTTTCCGCATCGATCATATTCTTGGCTTTTTCCGTATCTGGAGTATACCGCTGCATGCAGTGGAGGGTATCATGGGGCATTTTGTGCCTGCCATATCGGTAAAGCTGCATGAGTTTGGCCAGCGTGGTATCTGGTTCGATCATTACCGGTATTGCAAGCCTTGTATCAATGATGCTATTTTGTGGGAGCTATTTGGTCCCAACAATGATAAGTTCAAACCTTTCCTGCACGCCATTGGTGATGGCACGTATGAGCTGAAGCCTGAGTATGCCACCCAGCGGCAGGTAGAGCAGCACTTCGCTACACTGGAACCTACCGTCGACAACGGACACATCAGGCAAGGGTTGTACGACCTGATCTCCAACGTGATCCTGTTTGAACAACCGGGTTCTAACGGACAGGAATTCCACTTCCGGTTTGGTATTGAAAGCACTACCAGTTTCCGTTACCTCGACGGGCATACGCAGTGGCTGTTGAAAGAGTTGTATGTTGATTACTTCTTCCGCCGGCAGGATGACTTCTGGATGAAGGAAGCGATGAAGAAACTGCCTGCGCTGAAGCGTAGCACCAATATGCTGGTATGCGGTGAAGACCTTGGCCTGGTGCCGGGTTGTGTACCGCATGTGATGAAACAACTGGGTATCCTGAGTCTGGAGATACAGCGTATGCCTAAGGACGCTCACCACGAATTCTTCAATCCGGCCCATGCGCCCTACCTCTCGGTAGTGACGCCTTCTACCCACGATATGAGCACCATCCGCGGCTGGTGGGAAGAGGACCGGGAGAAGATCCAGCGTTTTTATAATAATGAGCTGCAGCAATGGGGCGAAGCGCCTTTCTTCTGTGAGTCCTGGATCAATAAGGCCATCGTATTGCAGCACCTCCATTCGCCGGCCATGTGGGCCGTCTTCCAGCTACAGGATATATTAGGTACCAGTGAAACGATCCGCCGCGAGAACCCGCATGAAGAGCGTATCAATGTGCCTGCTACTTCGCAGCATTATTGGAAATACCGGATGCATATTCCGCTGGAGCAGCTTATCAAGGAGAAGGAATTTAATGAGGAGTTGAAAGAACAGGTGGAAGGCAGTGGAAGGTAATGAGTTTCGGGTTTAGCGTTTCGCGTTGCTCCGCGATTCACAACTTGCAGACAACTGAAAGCCCTTAAACTGTGCAGGATGTTGAGCTTGAAGAACCCGAAACCTCAAACTCGAAACTCGAAATAATAAAAAGTAGAAGCAATTCAATGAAAGTAACGTATCGCACGTATAACCTCCCTTTCCGTCATCCGTTTACGATTTCCAAAGGTACCAAAACACATCAGCCTTCTCTTGTGGTAGAGGTGGAGCATCGCGGTATAGTGGGCTATGGCGAAGCGCCGGCCATCACGTATTATAATATCCCGGTGGAGAAGATGATCGAAGACCTGGAGCGTAAGAAAATGATGGTAGAGAAGTTTGCCTTCACGGAGCCTGAGCGTTACTGGCATTACCTGCACCACCTGTTTCCCCAGAACAATTTCCTGGTGTGTGCATTGGACATCGCTGTGTGGGATATGTGGGGCAAGGCATACAAGAAGCCTTTATACCAGTTGTGGAACCTGGACATTGAAAAAGCACCGCTTACCGATTATACCATTGGCATCGATACCATCGACAAGATGGTAGAAAAGATGAAGGAAAAGCCCTGGCCCATTTATAAGATCAAATTAGGTACGCCCGAAGATATAGCCATCGTGACCGCTTTGCGCAAGCATACCGACGCCACCCTGCGCATCGATGCCAATGCAGGCTGGACGGTGGAGGAAGCACTGGAAAAGATACCTCAGCTGGCAGCACTGGGCGTAGAGTTTATCGAGCAGCCACTGGCAAAGGATAACTGGGAAGGCATGAAAATACTGTATGAAAGATCTCCCTTGCCGCTGATTGCCGACGAAGCTTGTGTGGTGCAGGGCGATGTAGAAAAATGTTATCAGCATTTTCATGGTATCAATATCAAACTCACCAAATGCAGTGGCATTACGCCCGCCCGTTTTATGATCGAAAAGGCCCGCTCTCTGGGCATGAAGGTAATGGTGGGCAGTATGAATGAAAGCTCTATCGGCACGGCCGCTATTGCGCATTTAACACCGCTGCTGGATTATGTGGATATGGACGGTCCATTGTTGTTGAAAGAAGATATTGCCAGGGGGCTGGACTTCGACAATGGAAAAGCTGTGTTCTCCGGCCAGGCCGGATTGGGGGTGGAGTTCACGGATGTATATGAGAAGGCATAGTGGAAAAGGTTGCTTAACTTTATATTGGCCGGTTAGTGGATATTACAGAAAATCCCTTTGCCATGAATAAGTTACATATTGCCCTCTTTTCAACCCTCATTATACTAATCAGTTGTTCTTTCTTTACCCCGCAGCAGGCAGCTCAGGATAAAAAGAAAAAGATGATAGTGGTCGGTTATGCTCAAAACCGGAAAGGTGGTGCCTATGTAGTATCAATTCCTGATAGTATTGGGTATTTTGTTGGTGATCTTTCTCACTGGGATGAAAAGATCCTTGGAAAGAAAGTAAAAGTAACTGGTACGCTGCTCGTACAACACTTCGAACCACTGAAGCCAGGTGAAGAGGAAAGGCAAATGATAGTAGGTACTGTAAGGACCTTGCGAAAGGCAAAATGGGAGTTGGTAAAATAAGCAGTGTGAAAAGACCGAAAGTAAGTAAAGTCAGAAAGTCCGGAAGTTGGATACCGCAAACTTGTTTGCTTTCCGACTTCCGGACTTTCGGTCTTCCGGACTGCTTACCAGATCTTCACGCGCAGGCTATCTGGCCTGTATAGTTTATCGCCCGGCTGAATATTGAATGTTTGATAGAATGCATCTACGTCAGCCATGGGGCCATTCACCCGGTATTGAGCCGGTGAGTGTACATCTGTCAGCAATTGATTGGCCAGTGATTCCTTCCGGGTATGTCCCAGCCACCCTAAAGCATAACCAAAGAAGTAACGCTGAGAGGGCGTATAGCCGGCCAGCTTTTCTCCTTTCTTGTATTGCTCTGTTTTTTGGAAAGCATCCCATCCCAGCAGGATGCCACCCAGATCAGCAATGTTTTCTCCAAGGGTAGCCTGACCATTGATGCGCAGCGTATCTACTACTACATATCCGTTGAACTGATCGATCATTACCTGTGCTCTCTTCTTGAACTTCTCTTCATCTTCTTTCGTCCACCAGCTTACGAGGTTGCCATTGGCATCGAACTGGCGGCCTTCATCATCGAAGCCGTGTGTGATCTCATGACCGATGGTAGAAGCGGCAGCGTAGCCATATACCACGGCATCGTCCAGTTCTTCATCGCGATAACCCGGTACGGTAAAGATGCCTGCAGGCAATACGATCTCGTTGTTGGAGGGGTTGTAATAAGCGTTGTATTCCTGCGGCGCCATGTCCCAATCAGTACGGTCGACCGGTTTGCCCAGTTTATTTACATTGTACTCGTGCCACCAGGCGTTGGCGCGTTGCATGTTCAGCACGTAAGCGCTGCGGCTTATCTGCATGCCCGAAAAATCTTTCCATTTATCAGGATAACCTACTTTCTTTTTCATGGTAGCCAGCTTGTGCAGGGCTTTCTGGCGGGTGCTGTCGCTCATCCAGTCCAGCTTGTTGATGCGATCCTTCAAGGCCGTGCGGATGGCTTCTACCATATCTGAATAACGCTTCTTGGCAGTTTCGTTGAAGTACTCCTTCACAAACAGCTGACCTACCAGTTCACCCATTACACCTTTCTGTGTGTCCAACACTCTTTTCCAACGGGGTCGTTGTTTCTTGACACCTCTGATGGTTTTGGAGTAAAACTCAAAGTCCTGGTTGGCAAAAGGTGTGCTGAGGTATTGGGCTGATTCGTTGACCAGGTTCCAGCGCAGGTAAGTTTTCCAATCGTTCAAGGGAACAGTAGTGAGTACAGCTTGCAGTTCTTTGTAGAACTCCGGTTGTCCTACAATGACAGAATCTACTTTGCCGGCCCCGATATTGGTCATCCAGACTTTCCAGTCTACCGCAGGTGTCAGCTTTTTGAGATCGGCAACGGCAAACTTGTTGTAGTTGGCATAGGGGTCGCGCAGGGCTTCCAGTTTGCGGGACACCTTCGCCAGTCTTGTTTCCAGCTTCATAACGGTAGCTGCATTGCTGGCAGCAGCGGTGGTATCATCGCCCAGCAACCGGAACATCTTTGCCAGGTGCTTCACGTATTCAGTGCGTATGTTGGTAGTCCTTGCGTCAGTATTGAAGTAATAATCGCGGTTGGGCAGGCCGAGACCACCCTGGTACAGGTAGAGCGCCATCTGCTCGCTGTTTTTGGCATCCTGGAAGATGAAGGTGCTGAAAGCAGGGGAGATGCCTTTCACTTCCCAATCGGCAATCAGTTGCATGAGGGAAGGGATATCCTGGAGGGCATTGATCTTATCTAATTCAGGCTGGAGTGGTTTAATACCGGTTTGTTCAATGAACGTGGTATCCATGGCGCTGAGCCAGAAATCAGCCAGCTTTTTGGAATTGCCACCGGCAGCAGAATCGGCCACCGCTTTTTCATTGATGGTGAGTACCCGTTTGTACAGTTCTTCATTCACCATATTACCAATACCCCAGCGACTTTCCTCATCGGGAATGGGGTTATTTTTGATCCATCCGCCATTGGTATACAGGAAGAAATCATCGCCCGGCTTCACGGTAGTGTCCATATTGGCCGCTACTACATCGGGTCGGGGTGGTTGGGTATTGTTGTTTTGACAAGCAGCGAGGCTGCCGAGCAAAGCAGTCGTAAGCAACACATGGGCTTTCATATTTGACAGTTGTAGTTTTTGATGCTTCTAAAGGTACCTTTTACCGCGTTAGGGTAAAAGGGTATAATAGATGAGTGATAAGAATACGGGATGAACTGTCAGATACTATCGATGCTTGTGATAAGTGTTTCACCTTACATTTTTTCTTTTCTTGTAAAGGTTTGCCAGGATCAGGAGGCGTCATGAAAGATGATACCCAATGTGTGGCGTTGCCCGCTATGTACTTCACTGACGCCATGTTTCATGTTGACACGATAGTATCCTTTGCTGCCTTTTACGGGGCGAAAGTTGGTAGTGAATACCAGGAAATCGCCTTTGCGCGGCGTCAACACAATGGCTTTGGATTGCGCCCGGGGTATTTGTTGGGTAAGCACAAACTCGCCGCCTGTATAATCTGCTCCCGGTTCGTTCAGGAAAAGCACCAATTGAATGGGGAAGAATAAGTCCCCATATAAATCCTGGTGCAGTGTATTGTGCCCACCTTCGCCATATTGCAGGATCAATACCGTAGGATGAGTTTGCCCTTCCTTGCGACAGAGCGCCTGCATGGCCGTATGGGTTGGCGGGTATTGACGGTATATACCCAGTACTTTCATCCAGGTGTTGGCCACGTTGACCAGTTTTGCGTAGACGGTTTGCCGGATATCCTGCAGCAGACCGGGTAGGGGATATTTGAAGTATTTGTATTCACCCAGGCCAAAACGATACCGCTCCATGACGATCGTTTTGCGGTAGTGGGTGGCTTCGTTGTACTGTTCGATGAGTTGATTGCATTCCGCTTCATTCAATACGCCGGGCAGTAACGCATAGCCGGTATTGTGAAGTTGTTCTTCGGCGGCTGTCCAATCCTGTGCATTGATCCTGTTGATGATGTTTTCCATGTTTGCAAAGCTATCAGTGGCTGACAGCCCGGCAAACCTGATTCTTGCGGAGTTGAAGGAATATGTCACCCTGAGCTTGTCGAAGGGTTACTTCTTCTTTTTAGAAGCCTTGGCCTTTTTGTTGAAGTCCAGCGCCAGCTTCATCCACCAGCTGAGTTGCTTGTTGGTGGTCAATACATCCTTGTCTACAAACACATATCCTTTCATGACTTTGCCCGTAAAGTCCATCGGTGTGCAGCCATCTTTTTCCAGGGCTTCTTCATACGCATCGGGTCCAATGCGCAGCATAAGCCTTTCCTGCTCCACACCTACGCACATTTTATCGTTGACCATAAAGCAGAGCCCGCCAAACATTTTCTTTTCTTCTACTTTCTTTTCGGTGGCGGCGATCATTTCCCGTACGCGGTCGGCCAGTAGTTCGTCGAATGCCATATGTCCTGATTGGAGTTTTAAGTAGATGGTTGATACAATAAATGTAAGCATTTCAAACAGGCTGGGCCGGCAGATCGAAGAGATGTGGAGTCGTTCGGGAGAAAAATATTTTACTGTTTTGGTGTATAGGGCAGGAGAGGGGCTGCTTGGTTATGATATACTCCGGTACCTGCAATCGGTCTGCAAGCGATATGGCCGGCTGCATTACTGTATCATTGAAAAGAGTGCTGCGCTCCGTGAAAAGCAGCAAAAGCGTTATTCTTCGAAGAGCTTTACCGTAATAGCCGAAGTAATGGCACGCTGATGTGCTACCACCAGCACCAGCTTAATGATACCCGCACTTTTTTGCTGGATATGGGATGCATTTCAAAGTGCTGATCCGGCACAAGGGAGTAGGGAGTAGGAAGTTATTGGGGCTGGCGTTTGCCGAGAAACTGCCCGGATGAAGGGGGCTGCCGGTAGCAAACTTTTTGAAAAAATGCTGACCGTCTATTACTTTTGTTTTCCGTGAATACTCGGTCTCGGGAAGTAGCGCAGCCCGGTAGCGCGCGTCGTTCGGGACGACGAGGCCGCAGGTTCGAATCCTGTCTTCCCGACAAACAGATCATGCCTTGGCGATAGCCAGGGCTTTTTGTTTTGCAGCGTTACAAGCTTGCTTGCAAAAGCATAGAAACAAAAGACCATCCCCAAAATACTAATACAGTCGACCGGGTTTGCGATTTTGTTGCAGTCATGGATGATCTTGAGCAACAGGTTTCTAAGGTCCAGGGTACTTTTACAATAATTTACAAAGCTTACATTTTAATTTACAATCCTGACCCTTCAGGCTGAAAGGATTAAAGTAAGTTCGCTGCATCAAACTTTACCATGATATTAAAACTCATCATGTTGGCCTGTCTGATTCACTCTCCTGCACAGGTTCAGCAAAAACCTGGCGCTAAGATGTCGTTTACCAGCTCGATATCCAAAAAGTAATGTAGCAGCGAGGTCTGGCAGTATTTCTGATCCCAATAATTAAAAAGAAAAAATTATGAAATACGTATTCATCTATACTTTGTTCTTAATGTATGTTTTTCACACCTCATGTGGGCAAAATCAAACAGAAGTAAAAAAGAATATTATCAGGTCCAAAACCAAAGCCAAAGTCACTTCCCCCGGATTTAAGGGCCCTGATATTCATTCCAGGTATGAGTATACTGATGCCGTTGGTAAGCGCCTTATCATACAAAACAGTTTCTCAAGAGGTATAGAATACACAGACCCTCATGGGAAGAAAGTAAATAAAGTTTTATTTTGGACCCGGATAACCAATGAAACAGAAAATCCATTAGAATTGAATATAGCCTTTCCTATAGAATATGAGGTTCCGTCTTTACCTGGTAGATTCTTTAAAATATTGCTTCCTTCCGATACAATGACACTCGAAAAAGAGCCATTGCCCGACTATGGTATAACAGATTTGAAATCTTTTTTAGATAATAGTATTCATAAGCCGTCATCTTTAAAAAGAACTATTAATCCAAAAGAATCGAGTGGTTTTTATTTTGCAATCCTCTTTGATTACGGAGTGGTTGGTCCGTTTCGAACAGGACTAAGTATAAAGGGGCAAAATCTTATTTATAAAGTTACACGCTACACCGGCAAACAAGGAGCCACCTTAGTTGACGAGAAAGAAATTAATTGTGGAAGTATTAATTTGAAAAATTTGATGTTACAGAAATAAAAATTAAATAGGAAATGACCACCAGGCTGCAACCTTTTTGCAGTCGCTGATAATCTTATTATTTAGTTCCTACCCTAAAAAGTGAACCCTTCAGATCGTTGGATTGAAGGGTTTTTAGTTTATAGCATCAGAGAGTAGGCAAAAGTTTTTAAGACGAAAGATCATTTGAGCGTTGAAGTAAGTTGAGCCCCATCAGGTAAGGGATTACCAGGGGGATGGCGGGAATGGAGACAAAATAGGAGATGGAGCCGAAAGGTTCCGGCAACCAGGAAGGGAGGCAGCTTAGCACGAAGCCCAATAAGCTGAATAGGATGTAAAGCCGGCAAGGACCTGACCTGAAAAGCCCCGCCTTTTTCAGACCAGCCGCGAAGGCAGCAGTTGCGAGGTAGATCAAGGCTACTTCCACCAGTCCGATCGAATAGAACAATCCCTGCATAGCTTTGTACCAATCCGGCCTGGGAGCATCGGGGATGGTATTGATGAAGGTGCTGAACGAACGCGTGAGGAAACCGCCCCAATAAGCCATATTCAGGATAAACAGCGGTGCAGCCATCAATAGAGCAGCTATACCCAGTGTTGAATAAAACCTTTCTCCTCTTTTTTTCAGCTCTTCTCTCAGCAGCGTGAATCCTCCGGTAGCCAGGATGCCGCAGCCCATCAGAATACCATAGCGCGCCTGCTGTTCAGTAGCCGTATGCACCCATGCTGCAATGGTGGCAGGCGGCGGACCCATGCCAAAGAAAACCGAGATAAAAAGCCAGGGTAGCACCAGCAGCAAAGCCATAACAGCCTGTTGCCGGGGCACTTCCTCTTTGCCTGCCAACACCCGGGCCCCAAGGTACCACAGGAGCGCCAGCATGAGGATGGTATGAATGAGCCAGATGGGTAAATAAATGGTCCAGGAGATATGGCCCAGTCCAAAACCTGCTGCTGCGACCAGGAGCGGAATGATGGCCAGATAAAACTTTATAAGTCTGGTAGTCATTGGTGCAACGTACACGATTCCCTGCTTATCTTTCTAAGCTTTGAGCAGACGGTCGGAGTTATCATCCGATAAGCCACTTCTGTTGAGTAGATAGTTGAGTAGGAAGGTTCGAAGCCAGTCGTTCACCAGAAAACAATCAATTAACGTATGCCAATCCCCATTTATACAATTCATTAATGATCGGCTCCAGCTTTTCCCCTTTTGTAGTTAAAGTATATTCTACGGTAGGAGGCACAGTGGCAAAAACTTCTCTTGTAACTATTCCATTCGCTTCCATATTCTTCAATTCCTTGACCAGCATCCGGGTATTTATGTTCGGCACCAGGCGCTCCAGTTCACTGAACCGCTTTTTACCGGAGAACAATGCATAGATGATCGACATGGACCATTTTCCGCCTATTACCCCCAAAATATCCTGTAACGCACATCTCTCACCAATTTTTTCATTTTTTTTAATACCCATAAGTGATTGATTTACCGCAATACTTTACCCTGTGTTATTACTATACATTCGTGTTACTACTTTCAAAAGTAAAGTATTGAGCCGTACTTCGCAATTCATTTTCAATAAAACAATATGGACAA
Source organism: Niastella sp. (assembly GCA_017744515.1). Classification (GTDB taxonomy): domain Bacteria; phylum Bacteroidota; class Bacteroidia; order Chitinophagales; family Chitinophagaceae; genus Paraflavitalea. The sequence continues at coordinate 9,422 of JAGIBF010000092.1, read as the reverse complement.
TTCATTAAAAGGACGTGTTGCACTGATAACAGGTGGAACAAAAGGTATAGGCAAAGCGATTGCTGATAGATTAAGCAGTGAAGGTTGTAAAGTAGTGGTTACTGCGAGGACCGGGCCAAAGGAAAACCCAAACGGACATTATTTCATAGCGGCAGACCTTACTCAACCCGAAAGTGCAGCGGCCATTGCTAAAGAAATTTTGACAACATTCGGCAGAATTGATATTATAGTAAATAACGCTGGTGCCAATCTAAGTCCCGGTGGTGGTTTCAGTACACTTTCAGATGAGCATTGGATCAATGACTGGCAATTGAACTTCCTGTCTGTTGTGCGCATTAATAAAGCGTTATTGCCAGCAATGATTGAACAACAAAGTGGTGTGATCATTAACATTTCAACAGGAGCTGCAAAACAACCGATTTGGGAAATGACCATGTCTTATTCTGCTGCAAAAGCAGCGTTGAACATATACAGCAAAGCGTTGGCCAATGAATTAGGGGCAAAAGGAGTACGTGTAAATGTGGTTTCACCAGGTGTGGTTAAAACACCATTAATGCTTGAGTTTATCGAAAACATAGCAAAGTCATCGAATAGTAAGGTGGAAGACGCATTTAAAGCTGTAATGGATAAAGTTGGCGTGCCATTAGGCAGAATGGCTGAACCCGAAGAAATTGCTAACCTTGTTGCCTTTCTTGTTTCATCGGAAGCAAAATATATCACAGGAATCAATTACTCCGTTGACGGCGGTGCACTACCAGTAGTTTAAATCAACGGATTCACTATCGTAGGATTTCTAATACTTATTTTCAACAGATCATCAATAATCGATGCTGTCCGGATCTTTCCTTTGGTGCACGGTGAAGGCAAGGAGGGACCTTGCTTTCAGGATGATCCACCGCCAATCTCCATAGGTGGCCAATGCCCAGGCTTATCGGACGTGCATCAGGCTCAGCCTGATAGTGGAGATCAAAGAAATGTTCACTCAGGAATGATTCAAAACCATCCGCTGATCCATGATATAGTTTTTTGAGTTCCTCCCGTATTTCCGGAATAAGTACTTTCTTTTTGCCTTTGGAGTTTGGCAATATTTCACTCGAATCGCCATAGTAGGTACACAAAAAGGTATCGGTCGGTATGGGAGAGCGGTCTACATGAAAAGAATAAACATCGGTTGGAAAAAACGGGTAGGTATCATCCTGGTCATAGTACTTGATCACATTAAGAATTGGCGATGCGTCATGAGCTTCCAATAGCTTCCAGTCATTTAAAAGAATTTCACGGGCAAGGTGCCCTTGTTCACTCAAGGGAAGTGCACAAAGTTCTTCTTGTTCAATCGTCGTTATATTTCCGTTTAGCGTTACCTTTCTAACAATCTCAGAAAAATCACCTGTTAGTTTACGCATCCAACAAATAGCATTGACTATTCCATTGAAGGGTGTAGATACAAGGTCTTCAAAATTCGTGACACAGTGAATTTGATGCTCAGCATGAGATAGGTCTATCATAGTAGCAATATAGGATCATTTAGCTGTAGTTGCATTAATCAGTTTTGTACTTCTTTAAATTGCTTAATCCCCATAGAGCAAGAACCGACTCCAACGCCAATCCTATCAAAAAATAAATGCCCGGAATCCCATCTAAAGCCAGGCTTACTAACCTGCCAAGAGCCAGCCCTCCCATAAAAGCAATATTGGTAATGGTAGCCGTGGCCCATAACCGGGGTTTGATAATGCCCATCATCCAAATCACGGACATGGCCAGGTATAAACCCATCATACCCCTGAAAATATTTCCCATGTTGATATTGTCTACTTTAAAATCAAACAGCCACGGCAGCATCCTTTGCGGGTATACACCATAGGCCAGCGCGATGGGTATGATAACAAGTATCGAGACGGTCAAATGCAGGTTCTTTGAAGTGTGGCGTATCAATGATTGTTCTTTTTGACTGATTGAAATATCTTTATCAGGTGGATATTTTATAAAATCTGTTTATGTCTAAAATACGCAACTTTTTACTCCTCTTGTATATTACGGTTGTTATTTATGCTTGCTCTACTGCGCGTAGCAACGTAAAGAATATAAACGATGTAGAAAAGCTCCCCGATACTTCTCCTCAGGTAGAAACCAGGTTGATCGATGTTGATCTGCCGATGCCTCAATTGATGACCATATACAGGGATTCGCTGCTGCTGGTGATGAACAACCTCAACCGTAACCCTCACCATGTGCGGGTATTCGATATTGTTCGAAAAAAAGCAGTTAATAATATCCTGCCTGCAAGCCGAAGAAAAGGGGGAACTATGGCATTTATGTCCTTTGGTATTTCCGACAGTTTGGTATGGGTGTTCGATGTAGGTAAAAATGGCTTTATTGTAGCCAACATAGACACAGTACTAAAAAGTAATGCAGGGGTAGAATACTATTCGGAGTATCGTATCACACCGCAGGTCTTTTATTACGATGCCATGCTGTTGAACCGGAATGAAGCATTGCTCAGTGGTAATTATGATACAGATGAAAAGCTCGTATATATCAATTTTCTGGATAGTACACGCAATAAACAGCTGTTGTCTTATCAGCAGGATTCCAATATTGGCTCGGCCAGGGTAAATAAAATGTCGTATGAGAGCTTTATGCTGCTAAAGCCGGATAAGAAAAAGCTCCTGCTGGCCGGCCGGTATTCCGATCAATTAGAGCTGTTCGATCTTGACAACGTAAAGTATATGAAGATCAAGGGGCCAGTAGGGTTTTTGCCAAAACTTGCACCTTTCGAAAATAACGCAGGGGTAACGGAAGCTACACCGGGCCGGGACACACGGTACGGTTTCCTGAAGGGCCACGTTACCGCCAGGTATTGCTATTTGTTGTTTTCCGGCTATTCCTTTCAATCGTTTCACCAGTTTTATGGCAATAGAATATGGGTATATGACTGGGAAGGAAACCCTGTAAAAGAGATCAACTTAAAGAATGACATTGTTGATTTTTCGGTTTCATCTGATGATAAGATCCTTTATACGCTAAACCCCCAAACAAAAGTGATCAGTTCCTCTGCATTGAAATGGTAACCCCATCCACAACTTTTGCTACAACCAGCCTGATGTTCTACTTTCGCGCAGTATGAATATTTACACCACGCCGGGGGCTGTCACCATTACCTGTCATAAACGAACGATGCCTTACCTCGAACAAGAGGTAAAGGAGCTTGGCTTTGACATCCTGGAAACTTTTGTTACCGGCGTAAAGTTAAAAGCAACGGTCAATGAGTGTATCCGGCTCAACCTGAACCTCCGTTGTGCCAGCCAGGTGTTGTATAGTCTTCAGTCATTCGAAGCTCGTAATGCCGACGAGGTGTATAAGACCTTGCTGCACTATCCCTGGGAAGACATCTTACCAGATGGAGGCTATTTCTCTATTACCAGCAATGTCAGCAACGACAGCATCAATAACAACATGTACGCCAACCTGCGTGTGAAAGACGCCATTGTCGACAGGCTGCGCGACAAAAAAGGAATACGCCCTTCTACCGGTTCTGCTTTAACCGGCACCGTGATCCATTTGTTTTGGAAGGAAGAAAAGGCTGAAGTGTTTGTCGATACCTCGGGCGATTCACTCGCCCGTCATGGATACCGCAAAATACCCGGCCAGGCGCCAATGCTGGAATCACTGGCTGCCTGCACCATTTATGCTACCCGGTGGGATAGGGTGAGCCCTTTCGTAAATCCTATGTGTGGCTCCGGCACCATTGCTATCGAAGCCGCCATGATCGCTACCAACCGCAGGCCCGGCTTGTTCAGGACCAACTATGCTTTTATGCACTTACAGGGATATGATGAACAGGTATACTTTCAAGAGGATGCGCGGCTGGAAGAGCAGATCAAAGACGTGCCCGGTCTTCGCATCATCGCTACCGATTACAGCGCCAGGGCCATCGAGAATGCCCGTAAGAATGCAGTGGCTGCTGGTGTGGCCAATCTGATTGAGTTTGACGTTTGTGATTTTGCCGCTACAGAGGTGCCGCCCAATGTGCCTGGCATCTTTTATGTGAACCCTGAATACGGAGAGCGGTTGGGAGAAATAGCGGAATTGGAAAAAACATATAGCCGTATTGGAGACTTCATGAAGCAAAAATGCGGCGGTTATTTTGGCTATGTATTTACCGGTAATCTTGAACTGGCCAAGAAGATCGGCCTGAAAGCAACAAGGCGTATAGAGTTTTATACCAGTATTATCGACTGCCGACTGCTGGAATATGAATTGTACAGTGGCACCCGCTCGGAATCAAAAGTAGTGGCTTCCTGAGAGCGGCTGCTCATCAAAAATCATTCTTCAATCCTTTCTTCACTACAAACTTTCTGAAGTAAATGGCATTGGATGTGTCTTTCAACTTATTAGCTGCTTCTTGTTTTAATTCTTCGGCGGTATATTGCGTCACATAGCAATTCAAAGCTTCTATTGCTTTCTTTTCATCTTCCGTTGTAAAACTGATTTTTACATTATAATACTGGTCATCCACATAGCCGCCATCATCCACAGATTCCGTCCCTTTTACCCAGGCAAAATGATATAACGGATATTTTTTCACCCAACCTTCAGCAAGAAGCAATTCAGTTACAGTAGCGCCTGCGACAATGTGTTCTGAGTGATGCGTGTCACCATCAGGTCCGGCAGTTATTATTATATTGGGATTAAGTAAAGGTATTTTTACTTTCAACGAATCCATGAATCGCTGATGTTCTATAAAATATTTGCCTGTTCCTATTTTTGTATCCAGTCTTTCTATTCCCAGGAATATCGGAGGTTCTACGCCCAATGCCTTACAGCCGCAGGCCGACTCAGCCTTTCTCAGCGTACCTAATGAATCTCCGGCAGGAATTTTTGTAACCCTTGTACCATCTTTACCATCCGTTGCAATGATTATAAAAACTTTATTTCCCGATTTTGCATATTTATGCAGCACTTCACTGATGGCAGTTTCGTCATCAGGATGAGCTCCCACAAAAAGAATAGTTCTTTTGTTTTGTGCTCTTTGTGCATCACAAAATAAAGATGCATGAAGCAACAGCAGTAACAATAACTTATTTGCCATGGTAATGCCCTTTGGTCGACTAAATATACTACTTGTATTTTTCGGGCTGTTATATATCTTTATACCCCAATCCGTATATATGAAAAACATCGCTTATCTGTCCCTGATACTATTTTCACTGAAAAGTACTGCACAAACGATCATTTATCCCTATTCTGATGGTCATCGTTGGGGATTGACCAATGCCAATCTCGAAGTTATTGCCAGGCCGCAATTCGACACTACTGTTTTTTTTGACAAAGAATCTTACGCCATAGCCATTAAAGATAAAAGATACGGCGCCATTGGCCGCGATGGGAAAACCCTCACCGGCTTTACATACGATAAGTTGTACGTGCAAGCGGAAGGGTTTGGTCGGGGGTATACAAAAGCCAACGGATATACCAGGGAAGGGTATCAAAAATTCGTTCTACTTGATCTCAGGACCGGCAAAGTAGTATCACAAGAACCTTATGACCAAATTTGGCATTATTGCCACTGTGCCGACAAAATATTCATTATTCAAAAAGATACGCAGACGATCTTCATCAGCGGCATTACCGGCAAACAACTGGGTAAAGGTATTTACCAGGGCATTGCCTAGTTTTTGCCCAGGCAGTATGAAGGGTTAACCACTAAAGCGGTAGTAAAAACAAATGGTAAGTTTGGTGTGCTCGATGCCAAAACCGGCACCTGGACCGTTCCCGCCCAATACGATGAGATCGTACAAACCTTTCGCTATAATAAAATAGCTATTGCTGTAACGGCTAAAGGAGTAACGAAATACCTCGACTATAATGGCAAACCCATACAGCCATCAAAGCCCCAGGCAGGTAGCAAGGAGCAAGGAGGGGCTGGTGTCGCCAGGATGGAGACGACAAATGATAATGATCAGCGGTGGGACCCGAAAGACCTGTATGTGTACAACCTGGGCGGCGGCAACTGGAAACTGAGCATCGAGACCCGTAGTTCCGGAGGTACCAAAGTACATCAGACTTTTGAAGTGAAAGGTTATGCAGACGTTGAAAAGGTCTCGTTTTACGATGAGGTAAATAAAATACCCGCTCTTATAAAAGCAGTAAAAGATGGTAAAGCCGGTATTATTGGTCTTAAAGGAGAAGTACTGGTACCGTTTATATACGATAATATCGGGGAGTTGAAAGTTCATTCCTTTTTCCTGGAAACAACGCTGAACAATAAAACAGGGGTTTTAAGAAGAGATCTTACAGAGCTCAGTAAGCCGGTGCTGAAGCAGGTACTGGCCGAGGAGCAGCGCCTTAAAGCATGGTACGTAGAAATGCCCAATGGTTATCGTGGATATATGGACAAAGAAACCGGCAAGATCTTTATTCCCGGGGGAGAGTAAAGCCCCATTTTTTGAGTATCGTATCCAGGTCATTCGCTACAAAAGGTTTTACGAGAAAGTCATTCATACCTGCCTGCAAACAAATTTCCCGGTCACCTTTTACATTGCCGGCAGTCAAAGCAATGACCGGTTTGTTACCCATGGCTTCCTGTTGGCGGATGTGTTTACAAGCCTCTATACCATTCATTTCAGGCATTTGTACGTCCAGTAATACCAGGTCAGGTACAATGCGCGCGCAGACTTCTACGGCCTCCCGCCCATTGCTGGCTTCATAAACAGTAGCGGCAGGCAATAAACGTTCAATGAGGGTACGGGTAAATATTTTATTCACCATATTGTCTTCTGCAATGAGCACTTTCAATGCCAGGTTGGCACGATGCGTGGCCTGAGGCGGGCCGGTAATTACCTTTTCTTCACGTTGCACCTGTGAGTTGCTGATACTTTGAAAAAGTTGGTGCAATCGTACCGGTTTCAACAGGTAATTGTAAATATCGAGTGACTGGCTGTTCAATGAAAATTGTTCCACTTCAAACACGGTACAGAGCAATACTATTTTCAGTCTTTTCGTGGAAGGGCCGGCCTGTTGCCGCACATGCCTGATGATCTCGATACCATTCATGCCGGGCATGTTGTAGTTGATAAATGCTACGTCAAATGCCTGCTTTTCAATAAGCGCAATAGCCATGCCGGCTGTGTCGGCCTGCACTGTTTCAACATGCTTTGCCGCGAGCAGGTCGGCTATCAACTGCCGGCTGCCCGTGTTGCTATCCACTATCAAAGCCGAATGAATATCAGGCTGTTTTAACACTTGCAAAAGCGTTTTGCCTTCAGTAGAGACCTTGAGTACGAAAGAGAAAGTGCTGCCTTTGCCTGGTTCACTCGATAGCGCCAGGTGGCTGTGCATCATTTTCAGCAATTGGTTGCTGATGGTGAGGCCCAGGCCCGTTCCGCCATACTTTTTGGTGGTACTGGGGTCTGCCTGTGAAAAAGATTCAAATATCGTAGTACAATGTTCCTTGTTGATGCCTATACCGGTATCGCGTACCTCGAAAAGAATATCCATCAACCCATTGTCGTACGTGCGAACAGGCGCTGCCGTAACAGCAATCTCACCCTGTTCGGTAAACTTCACGGCATTACCGAGGAGGTTGGTAAGTACCTGCTTCACCCGTAAGGGATCGATAAATGCGTATTCGGGTAGCCGGAAGGAAGTATTCAGAATTACTTCCACACCTTTTTGCTGCGTTTGAAAAGCTATGAGATTGACCGTTTCGCAGATCAGGTCATATAGATTCGTTTTCTCCGGATACAGCTCCAACTTTCCCGATTCTATCTTGGAAAAGTCGAGGATGTCGTTGATGATACCGAGCAGGGTATTGGCCGACTGGTTAATGATGCTGCTGTATTGCGACTGGATGAGGTTGAGTGGTGTTTCCTGTAACAGATCGGAGAAACCGATGATGCCATTGAGTGGTGTGCGGATCTCATGGCTCATATTCGCCAGGAATCCACTTTTCGCCATGCTGGCTTGTTCGGCCTGCAGTTTGGCCCGTTTTAATTCGCTCCGTTGCCGGGCCGCTTCGGTGATGTCCTGCGTTTGAATAAGGATGCCACCGATGGAGCCATTCAATTGATTGTACCAGGGACGAACACTCCAGCGAATGTACCGGTCTTCGGTGGCGCCGGCAGGCCGCCATACATCCTCTTCACAAAACTCTACTGCACCAGCAAGGCATTTTTGATGAATCGCCTTCCATTCATCGGGTAGGTTGGGTACTACATCATAATGATGTTTGCCAATGAGCTGCTGTTCCTGGAGGTTATTTTCCACCAGCCATTGGTTGGTCACGGCGAGGTAGCGCAATTCCGTATCGAACATGGCTACCGCTACCGGTGCATGCTCCACAAAGGCGGCCAGCATGGACCTTTCCCGGTTTTCCTCCGTTATATCACGTCCAATGGCGATGAGGTGTCCCGAAGGGTCTTCGATGGTGATCGTCCATTGTATCGTTCGGTATCGGTTGAGCCGCGACTGTATGCGATGGGTGAAATGGATAGGAGCGTTATATACATGGCACTCCTGGAAGAGCACCAGGGTGGCTGCCCGGTCGGCTGGATGTACCAGTGGGAAAAAAGAAGCCTGGGGCTGGTGTTCATCCTTATCTATGGGAACAGATCGGTAAAAAGCAGGATTCGCTTTGAGGATGGCGCCATTTCGGTTGAACAAACAAACAAAATCGGTAGATACATTAAAGATCCGTTCAAATTGCTGCGCTTCATTCTTCTTTTTATAATTCTTGATAAGCGCTGTTGCCGCTTGCGCCAGCAGCAGAAACTGCTCTTTTTCGGAGGGCGTGAGTCTCCTGGGCACATAATCTACTATGCAAAAAGTGCCGAGCACAAAATCTTCATCATCGATCAATGGGTAACCGGCATAGAAGCGGATGCCCTGATCGGCAACCACCATCGGGTGTGTACGAAAGCGGGGATCTTTGGCAGCGTCCTCCACTTCCAGCATCTGCGTTTGCTGAATGGTGAAATTGCAAAAAGCCAGTTCGCGCGGCACTTCATTGATCAGCAGGCCGGTTTTTGATTTATACCATTGCCGGGTGTCATCGATCAGTGAAATGATGGCAACGGGAACTTTTAAGATGGAAGCCGTTAACCGGGTAATATGATCAAATTCCTCTTCAGGAGGAGTGTCGAGTATGTTGTAACACTGCAATGCCTGTAACCGACGTTCCTCTTTTACCAAGTCCATTGTTAATAAGTTATTGGAAGTAGCAAATGACCCTCATAGTTAGCTACACAATATCCTAAATAGTTGATAGACTAAGAAATAAACAAGTTGCTTTTTTTTAACGCATTCATCTCAGCCCGCTACAGGTCACTCTCGTTCACGCTTAATTTGCTGTATTTCAATAAGATCGTTAGTTAGTTAGTTAGTTAGTTAGTTAGTTAGTTAGTTAGTTAGTTAGTTAGTTAGTT
>JAGIBF010000091.1 GCA_017744515.1 Niastella sp. | reverse complement strand
GATGACGACCTGGACAAATTGGTAACCAAGTCCTTGTAACAGGATAGCTGGCATTTAAAAACCAGAGGTTCTTTACCCTAAAAAGCTGTCTATGCTTGCAATCATTATTCCTGTGAATGTTTACCTGTTAGGGGGCATTATCCTATTTACTTTTCTGACGGGTTTTTTGCTTAGAAAAGGTCAGATCAAATCGCTTAATAAGAAAGTATTGGAGTTAGAAAATGAAATGTTGAGCAACCATGCCGACATTTTGGAGCTCCAGAAAGAAAAAGCCGGCCTCGAACTGAGATTAAAGGAGCACCATATTCCGGTTATTCCTATTACTTCCAAGGATGATAGCGCCAATGCGAAGCTGTCGGATATTTCCAAAAGGAAAATGTCGCAGCAAACCGGTAGCAGCGGCAAGAACTAATCGAGCTATCCGTACAGTTCCTGGTGAATGGACTTTTTATCATAGCCCAGACCCTGTATACGTTGTTTAGCCTCATCGATCATATCTTTCCAGCCACATAAAAAGAAATACGCCGGCTTGGGTACCAGCAGTTCAGGATTGTCTGGAGAAGGGAATTTATTCTCTTTACAGATGTTTTCATACACCCCATGAACATAGCCGGTACAGTAATCACCTGGCGTTTCCCGCGAAAAAGTAGGTATATAGCGAAAGCTCGACACTTTAGTTTCCAGCTCCTTCAGCTCGTTAGCATACAAGGCATCACCAAACCTGCGGCAGCCAAACACCAGGTAAATGGTTTGATGAGGAACGTGGTTGTTCAGGATATGATAACTCATAGACCGGAAAGGCGCCACGCCGGTACCAGTGCAAATAAAGAACAGATCACGGTCTACCGGCTCGGGCAACACAAACACTCCCTGCGGGCCACGCAGAATAAGCTCGGAACCTTCCCGCACTTCATTGAAGAGATAATGCGTCCCCGCGCCACCTTCCAGCAGTACGATCACCAGTTCAAAAACATTGGAACCATCAGGCCAGGAAGCAATGGAATAACTGCGCCAACGCTTGTTGGGCTTCTCATGAATAGGCAGGTCAAGCGTTACAAACTGGCCAGGTGTAAAATCGAAGGACTCCAGTTCAGGCACCTGTATCCAGAAACGTTTAGTAATGGAAGTTTCATCTGTAATGCGTATAACCTTACCTGTGCGCCAGGGTTGTACCATAAGATGAGTTTACTTAAATATACGAAAAAGCGCACGCATTAGCAGGAATGCCCCCGGGCAGGCAGGGCACAAAAAAAAGGAGCAACTTATAGTTGCTCCAGCAAGTGCCTTAATGGCAAGCAATCGAGTCGGGTGCTAATGTAGAGCATTTTTTAATTCCACCATGACGCAGACAATTACTTTATTTCCACTTTAGGTGCATTAATATTTTTCGTTTTTTCAGTGCTTTGCAGTAAACACTAACTACCTTGATTTCAATCAATTGCTATAACAATTTAGCATCGCCGATCCGCGCCAAAGCTCTCCGCTGTCATCGTTGCAAACACCCTCACAACTGACAATTCACCACTCACCTTTTCATCTTATCAACCTGTTAACTTATCAACCACCTCAACCTCTCCCTGCTTTTTCGTATCTTTGCGCCCGTTGTTATGAATTTGCAGACGTTGTTGGATAGTTATAAAAATAACCCCCGCCTTTTTCAATTGGCGGACAGGATCTCATTTGCCCAGCCACAACATATCTACTGCAGCCACCTCTATGGAAGCGCATCAGCCTTTGTTATCAGCACCATCTTTCAAAACGCTTCCAACAGTCAGCAGAACCATATTGTCATTTGTGAAGATGCAGAAGCGGCAGCTTACCTGCACAATTCGCTGGAGAACCTTACCAGTGCGTTGAACATCTACTTCTTCCCTTCTTCATTCAAGAACAGGAAGAACTTCCGTCTGCTGAACTCCTCGCACGTAATGCTGCGCACTGAAGCCCTTACCCGCTTTGCAGCACACGCTGCCGGAAAAGGCAACCGTGCCGGACTGCTGGTTACCTATCCTGAAGCATTGTTTGAGAAAGTAGTATTGCCCGATTCACTCTCCGGCAATATCATCTACCTCAAATCAGGCGACACCATCAACGTCGATGGACTGATGGAGCAACTGGTAGGTTATGGCTTTCAACGTACCGACTTTGTATACGAGCCCGGGCAGTTTGCACTGCGGGGCGGTATCCTCGATATCTATTCTTTTGGCAACGAAAAGCCTTACCGCGTTGAGCTGTTTGGTAATGATGTAGACTCCATCCGCATCTTCGATCCGGAATCGCAGCTGAGCGAACGCAAACTGCTGCAGGTGACCATCATTCCCAACGTGGAAACCCAGTTCGACAGCGAAGAAAAAACCTCCCTGTTCGACTTCCTGCCGGAAAACACCGTGGTATGGATACAGGATTGGGCGCTCACCAAAGAGAGGCTGCTCACGCAGGAAGAAGACCTGGGCCTGTTCCTGAACATGCAGCGGGAAGCCGCCGCAGCAGCCAGTGCAGCGCCGCCCCTAAAGGGAAAAGAAGCCAGAAATAAAGCGCAGGAAGATGATGAAGAGGTAAGACTCGTAAAGGCCAACATCAAAACCGACGACTTTGTACCGGCCAACATGCTGGAACAACAACTACAAAATCGCCACATCATAGAGTATGGTCATACCTCCAGCTTCAACGAAGCAAAAGGCAATGACTACTCACCATTTACGATTCTCTTCAACACCAAAGATCAGCCGGCCTTCAACCGCCAGTTCGATATGCTGATCAAGGACCTGAAGCAATGGTCTGCCAAAGGATTTGCGCTCTACCTCTTTGCAGAGAACCCGCGGCAGCTGGAAAGGCTCAACAGCATCTTTGAAGACCTGAAAGCCGAAATACAGTTTACCCCTGTACCTACCTCCATACACCAGGGCTTCATTGAAGAAGACCTCAAAGTAATTTGCTATACCGATCACCAGATATTCCAACGGTACCACAAGTACAAAGTAAAGCAGGCGTACAATAAAAATAAAGCCCTTACCCTGCGTACGCTGCGGGAGTTGCAGCCGGGTGATTATGTAACGCACATCGACCACGGTGTAGGTACATACAGTGGATTACAGAAGATAGAGGTGAATGGCAAAATGCAGGAAGCGGTGCGTATCCTGTATAAGGACAGTGATATTTTGTATGTGAACATCAACTCACTCCACAAAATATCCAAATACACCGGCAAGGAAGGCACTATACCCAAGGTCAATAAACTGGGTAGCGACGCCTGGGCCAAACTGAAAGAGAAAACAAAGGTCAAGGTCAAGGAAATTGCCTTCGATCTTATCAAACTATACGCGCAGCGCAAGGCGCAACAAGGATTCCAACACTCGCCTGATAACTACATGCAAACCGAGTTGGAAGCTTCTTTCATTTATGAGGATACACCTGATCAAAGCAAGGCTTCGGCCGATGTGAAGAAGGACATGGAACTGCCTTCCCCTATGGACAGGCTGGTTTGCGGCGACGTAGGATTTGGTAAAACGGAGATCGCTGTACGGGCTGCCTTTAAAACCTGCTGCGACAGCAAGCAGGCGGCTGTATTGGTGCCCACCACCATCCTGGCCTTCCAGCATTATAAAACATTTAAAGAACGTTTAAAGGACTTCCCGGTAACGGTGGACTATATCAATCGCTTCAAATCAGCTAAGGAAAAGAAAGAGACCCTGAAGCGCCTGGAAGAAGGAAAGATAGATATCATCGTAGGCACCCACGGGTTACTGGGCAAGGAAGTGAAGTTTAAAGACCTTGGCTTACTGGTCATCGACGAAGAACAGAAGTTTGGCGTAGCACACAAAGAAAAGATCAAGACCCTGCGTACCAATGTAGACTGTCTTACGCTTACGGCTACACCTATACCACGCACCTTGCAGTTCAGTCTCATGGGCGCGCGTGACCTGAGCATCATCAATACGCCACCGCCCAACCGCCAGCCCATCCAAACAGAGGTGATCGTATTCAATGAAGATGCCATCCGCGATGCCATCTACTTTGAAACAGAGCGTGGGGGGCAGGTATTCTTTATTCACAACCGGGTGCTTGGTCTCACCGAAATGGCCGGCCTTATCCAGGGTTTATGTCCCGATCTCAGTATCGGTACCGCCCATGGACAAATGGAAGGGCACGACCTCGAAGAACGCATCATGGATTTCATCGATAAGAAATACGATGTGCTCGTGTGTACCAATATCGTGGAAAGTGGTGTGGACATCGCCAACGTAAATACCATTATCATCAACAATGCCCACCAGTTTGGCCTTAGCGACCTTCACCAGTTGCGCGGCCGTGTGGGCAGGAGCAATAAGAAAGCATTCTGTTACCTGATGGCGCCTCCGGTCAGCACCTTGCCCGATGATTCCAGGAAACGCTTACAAACCCTGGAGCAACACAGTGAGCTGGGCAGCGGCTTCCAGATCGCTATGCGCGATCTCGATATACGCGGCGCCGGCAATATGCTGGGTGGAGAGCAGAGCGGCTTCATGGCCGAGATCGGTTTTGAGATGTACCAGAAGATCCTGGACGAAGCGATCAAGGAACTCAAGCGCACAGAATTCCGCGCGCTCTTCAAAGAGGAGATATCCAAGCAGGAAGATTATGTGCAGGATTGCACCATCGATACCGACCTGGAGATACTGATCCCGGACAGTTATGTAGAAAGCATTACAGAGAGACTTTCACTCTATACCCGCCTCGATAACTGTGAAGATGAAGCAGCCCTGCAGGAGTTTGCACAGGAACTGCAGGATCGCTTTGGCCCTATCCCCAAGCAGGTGGAAGACTTGTTTGATACCGTTCGCAGCCGTAAGCTGGCCGTAGAGCTGGGCTTTGAGAAGATGCTGTTGAGAGATGAAACATTGAAGTGCTTCTTCATCAATAAAGCAGATTCGCCTTACTTCGAATCCGATACATTCAGGGAAATACTTACCTATATTCAGAAGTATACCAACAACGCGAGGCTGAAGCAAACAGGTAAGCTGTTCCTGTTAATAGCAGACAATATCAAAGACATGCAGCAGCTTACACAATTCCTGAGCCGCATGCGCAACTTCGTGAAATCGGAGGCCGGAGATCCGAGGTCAGAAGTAGGAAGTCAGAAATCTGAAGCCTAAAGCCATTGAAAGCAATCCTCTTACCTCTTATCACCTCCCTCTGACTTCTGCCTTCGTATGGTCCTTAGCCAGGAAAATAAGATCATGAAAAAGACTATTAAAGGCAGCGCCCATACCACACTGGCCCAACGGAAATTCTTTACGATCTCCTTCTTTTCAGATTTCAATACCACCTTACGGTCCTCGACTACCTTTTGCAGGGAGGCACTATAATGTCCGGCGTACTCGTAAAAAGGAATAGCGGCATCATACGATTCACTTTTAGCAACAACATCAGCAAAGTCCAATACCAGTTGACCTATAATATCATCCGGAGGAGCGATAAAAGCGATACGTTCATGCAATTGGTAAGCGATCTGTATTTTGAGGGAATCGGCAGGTTGTGGGAATACATAATTCTTATCGATGATCCATTGAGAGAAGTCTTTGATGCCGAGGTTGATGATCTGATCATACTTTTTTGCGCCTATTTTCTGCTCCAGTATCCTTACATGTATCCACTCCGATCCATAATGAGAGCGCGGGTTAATCGCTACTGCTTTCCGCAGCAACTCCAATGCTTTAGCATCATTACCTGCTAATTCATACCCAGTGCCCAGGTTAGCCACAATATTATATTCATTTGGATACTGCGTATACAGCTTCTCCAATATTTCAACAGCTTTTTTTCGATCACCAATCCTTAACTCAATCGCTGCATAGTCTGACAGGCTCTTGTAATCAAGCTTATTCAATCCTATTTTCTGTAAGGAATCTTTTCTCTTTGCTAATGGATTATCTACAACCATTTCATCTGGAATGTAATGTTTCCAGTAGGGAAGTACATCTTCTTTACTATATAATAAAACAGACAGGTCCAACTTTCCACCAGACAAAGGAAGCTCAGCACGATAATATTCATTGATACAGGCAAGTAATGTACCCGGCAATAAAAGGGCTATTATAAGAAGGAGTTTGATACGGTTCATATGAGTGCAAACATAACCGTTCTGGTGCATTAAAAAAATAAGGCCTGACTTAGAAAAGCCTGGCCGTTTGTTGATCGTACCCTTTAAAAAAGGTTAAATATTTTTATAAGCAGTTGGTTCGGGCAGATGGCTGCAGGGTATCTGTTGCAGTTTTTAAAAGAGCCATCCCGAGGAATCGGGACGGCATTTGTTGATCGTACCCTTTAAAAAAGCTAAATATTTTTATAAGCAGTTGGCTTGGGTAGATGACTGCATGATATCCGTTGCAGTTTTAAAAGAGCCATCCCGAGGAATCGGGACGGCGTTTGTTGATCGTACCCTTTAAAATAAACTCTTATGTAGATAACTTAAAATCAATTAGTAACAACACAAGTTCATTCTTTCACAAATGCCCTTTCTACTATGACAAGCGACACTTCAAAAACACTAAGCGGGGTACTAAAAAAACTTGTTAAAGCTTTAGAAAAGCCATCCCGAGGAATCGGGACGGCGTTTGTTGATCGTACCCTTTAAATAAATCGTTGAATATCTTATTTAGACTTGATGATCCGTTGAATTACTGTTTCACTGCCATTCGACACACGAAGCACATACATGCCATCGGTCAGGTCTGCTACAGAGATAGTCTCCGTTAACGTAGTTTGCTGGTTCAGAGACTGCTTCACCACCTGGCCATTGTTGTTCAACAACTCGATAGAGACAAACTTATCTTTCCATGACACAGGCAGGTTGATGCGGAGATCACTTGATACAGGGTTAGGAGAAACCTTTACTACCGGCGTTGGCTGATGATCCAATGTATATACCGTATGATTAACCGACTTCTGCACTTTTCCTTTCATATCTACCATCTTGATACGGTAGTAAATAAATCCTTTGCGTACATTCTTAACGTCGTCTGAAAAAACATAGCTTACATTTTCTCCAATCTGTGCATCATCGCTGGTAAACAATAAACCTACTTCCGAAAAGTCGGCATTGTTCAAACTGCGTTCAATTACAAAGTGACTATAGCTGGCAGATACAGGCGTGCTCCAATTCAATACTACATTCTTGCCAGTGCTCGTTTTAGTTTTCTGAGAGAAGCTGGTCAATGACCAGGTTAGTAACAACAGGGGCAATAATAACCACCTGAAAATATGTTGCAGAATAATGGGTGTAGCATTCAATTTTGGGTACAGGTACGTTTTCATAACTTATATTTTAGGGACGGAAAAGCGATGCTCAGGCCCCACAGGAGTTGGAAACGACCGGTTTATTTCGTAGAATGTAGGATAGACTAATAGATAAACTAATAACTGTGAAAATGGAATTGGATGGGAGGAACTGGGTACGGTTTTAACAGGGAGATTGGTACTGTTTTGAGAGAGACGATCGTGATGCGTTATCGTTGATCGTGGGTCAAAGATTGAAACAATATTTGACTAATGCAATAGCCCCAGCCAACTTTTTTTGACTTATGTCGTGACTGTTTCGGTTATACATTGATTTACAATAAACAAAAAGCCCCTTCGTTAATTTACGAAGGGGCTTTTGCTATACGTAAGAACGTTTAATTGCTGATTACTTATACTGAGGCATTAAAGATTTAGCCAATGTAACCATCTTCTTGATGCCATCTTCAGGCAGATTTCCTTTCTTGAACTGCGCCAATACATCAGGCAATTTGTTGTCCATTTCCATCAGGAAGTGTTCTTCAAATTCTCTTACACGTTTAACTGCTACTTCACGCAGCAAGCCTTGTGTACCGAGGTAGATAATAGCAACTTGCTTTTCTACAGCAAACGGAGTGTATTGAGGTTGTTTCAGGATCTCCACGTTACGGGCACCTTTATCCAGTACCAGCTTGGTAGCAGCATCGAGGTCACCACCAAACTTAGAGAAGGCTTCCATCTCACGGTAAAGCGCCTGGTCGAGCTTCAGGGTACCGGCTACTTTCTTCATCGACTTTATCTGAGCGTTACCACCCACACGGCTAACGGAGATACCTACGTTGATCGCAGGACGGATACCGCTGTTGAACAGGTTACCTTCGAGGAAGATCTGACCGTCGGTGATAGAGATTACGTTTGTAGGGATGTAAGCAGATACGTCACCTGCTTGTGTTTCGATGATTGGCAGGGCTGTCAAAGAACCACCACCTTTTACCAGGTGTCTGATAGACTCTGGCAGGTCGTTCATGTTCCTGGCAACACCGTCGTCATTGATAACCTTGGCGGCGCGCTCCAGCAAACGGCTGTGCAGGTAGAATACGTCACCAGGGTAAGCCTCACGGCCTGGAGGACGACGCAGCAGCAGAGACACCTCACGGTAAGCTACGGCTTGCTTGGAGAGATCATCATAAATGATCAGGGCAGGACGTCCGGTATCACGGAAGAACTCACCGATGGCAGCACCAGCAAAAGGAGCGTAGAACTGCAAAGGAGCAGGATCAGACGCAGAAGCTGCTACGATGGTAGTAAAAGCCATCGCGCCAGCATCTTCCAGTGTTTTCATCACACCGGCGATGGTAGAGGCCTTCTGCCCGATAGCTACATATATGCAATAAACCGGTTTGCCGGCTTCAAAAAACTCTTTCTGATTGATAATGGTATCGATCGCGATCGCCGTTTTACCAGTCTGACGGTCACCGATGATCAGCTCACGCTGTCCACGACCAACAGGGATCATGGCGTCGATGGCTTTCAAACCAGTCTGGAGAGGCTCCTTTACAGGCTCGCGGAAGATAACACCGGGGGCTTTACGCTCCAGGGGCATTTCGTAACGCTCGCCAGCGATGGGACCTTTACCATCGATCGGCTGACCCAATGTATTTACCACGCGACCCAGCATGCCTTCACCAACATTGATAGAAGCGATCTTACCAGTACGGCGCACTTTCGCACCTTCTTTGATATCACCGCTTTCACCCATCAATACCACACCCACGTTGTCTTCTTCCAGGTTCAGGGCAATCGCACGTACTCCGTTCTCAAATTCAACCAGTTCCCCGGAACTTACATTGTTCAACCCGTAAACACGGGCAATACCGTCGCCCACCTGCAGTACGGTACCAACCTCTTCGAGGTCGGCAGCCGCGTTGAAGTTGCTCAGCTGCTGGCGTAATATCGCTGATATTTCATCAGGCTTAATGTCTACCATATCTAACTGTTTATAGTTTGTTTGTTTGTTATTATCTTATCTAATCTTGTAGATAAAGTCATTGTTCATGAACTGGGCCTTGATCTTGTTCAGATCGTAGGCAATGCTGCCATCAACCAGTGTATCGCCCAACTCCAGTACAAAACCACCGATCAGTTCATCCTTAACGGCAGTTTCCAGGTCTACATTCTGCATAGCAGTCTGCTGTTGGATCTTTGCAATGATCTGTTGTTTCAGCTCATCACTTACCGGTACTGCAGTAGTCAGCTTTACAGTGTGGATACCTTTTTTCTTCTTGTATTGCTCGATAAAAGCAGTGATGATCTCTGGCAGTCCGGCCTCACGACCTTTCTTTACCAGTAATTTATTGAAAGCTGCAGTGATCTCGCTCACTTTACCTCCTGCAACAGCTTGTAAAATTGCATCTTTCTTGTCGGCAGGAATTACAGGGCTCTTTAACAGCGTTACAAATTCACGGCTCTTCTTACATACAGATTGTAAAAAAAGCATGTCATTATAAACTGTTTCCAGTTGATTGCGCTCGATAGCCAGATCAATCAAACTCTTCGCGTACCTGCCTGCTAACCGGGGATTAAGCATCTTATTAATTTGAGAATTAGATAATTTGAAAATTTGACAATACCTCAGCTCAGCCCGCTAATCATTTTCAGATCAGCACATCTTCAAATTATCAAATTAATTAAGCTTTACTTCGTTCGTCAGTTGTTTAATGAAAGTCTCCTGCTCGGCTTTGCCAGACAGCTCACGACGCAATACCTTCTCAGCTACTTCGATCACGAGCGTACCCACCTGGTTCTTCACTTCGGTGATGGCAGCCATCTTCTGGTTTTGAATAGCAGCCTGTGCTTCTGCAATGATCTTATTGGCTTCAACTTTAGCTTGTTCTTTAGCTTCGTTGATGATCTTGTCTTTAGTGTCACGGGCTTCTTTCAGCAGCTGTGCTCTTTCTTCACGAGCCTTAGCCAGCAGGGCTTCGTTCTCGCTTTTCAACTGGGCCATTTCAGCCTTTACTTTCTCTGCAGAAGCAAGTGATTCAGCAATGCCGGTTTCCCTGTCCTTCAAAGACTTCAGGATAGGCTTCCAGGCAAACTTCTTCAGTAACAGGAATACAACGATAAAAGCAACCAGTGTCCAAACAAAGAAACCAAGACCTGGCGTTAATAAAGCAGAAGAAGAATCTAACAAAATCATATATATAATATTATATCTTTTTTAAGCAAGGTTTAGAAGAACTGCACCCTCCGCCCTGTGCTTCAGGTGCAGTACTAAGTTGGGAAAGTATGATTATGCTTTCAGTACCGCCAGCAGACCAGCGATTACTGCGAACAGCGCAACACCTTCTACGAAGGCAGCTGTCAGGATCATACCACCACGGATGTCGTTTGCAGCTTCCGGCTGACGTGCAATAGCTTCAGTAGCACCTTTACCGATCTGACCGATACCGATACCTGCGCCAATAGCAGCAAGACCAGCACCTACAGCACCACCAAAGTGTGACCAGCTACCGGAAACTTCCAACATGATGTTCATTAAATCCATGATTCTGATTTTTATAATTAAAAAGAAACTTTAATTCGGTTTAGTGATGAGGATCTTCTTCAAAATGATGATCCCCGATGGCCTGGCTGATGAATACAGCAGTCAGGTTGGTGAAGATGTACGCCTGGATGAATGCCACCAGGATCTCGATCATATAAATGAAAACAGCGAAAGCGATAGATACCGGCGTAAACGCGATACCCGCAGTCTTTGTCATTTCAGTGAAGATGAAGATCAGACTCACAAAGCTCAGGATGATGATGTGACCTGCCGTCATGTTGGCGAACAAACGCACGATGAGGGCAAAAGGCTTGGTAAACACACCCATCAGCTCCACAGGCAGCATCAGGATCTTTACCGGCACTGGCACACCAGGATACCAGAAGATGTGACCCCAGAAATGTGAATTGGTGCTGAACAGGATAACGATCAGGGAAATAAGTCCTAAAACAGCTGTGAAAGCAATATTACCGGTTACGTTGGCACTGCCAGGCAGCAAACCAAACAGGTTATTGATCAGGATAAAAAAGAACAGGGTAAGCAGATAGGGCATGTATTTATCTGCTTTGTGGTGCAGGTTGGGCTTGGCCACATCGTCACGCACAAACAGGATAACTGGCTCTACGGCGTTTTGCAAGCCTTTAGGAGCAGAAGTAAGGCCCTGACCAGACTTGTATTTTTTAGCCATTCTGATCATTATCAGGACCAGTACGAGCAGTGCCAGGAGCATTTGTACCACGTTCTTGGTAAGGGAGAAATCGTACACTTTTACAGACTCGTCCACAGAACCATCTTCCTTAACAGGGATGATCGCGTTCTCTACCAGCTTGTAGCCTTCATGCGCCTCTGTTCCGTGGTGGAATTTAGAAGACATGAATACGCTTAAGCCTCTTTGGGGAGAATACAGTATGACAGGTAGAGGAAGGGTAGCATGAAAATCATGACCACCTTCATGTTTTATGGTAAAAAAATGAAATTCGTGTGCATCTGCAATGTGATCCAGCATTTCCTTACCTGGGTCAAACTTGCCGTTAGCACCTCCTCCATTATTGGCCATGGCCGAACCGGAGAAAAGCACTAAAAACAGGCTGAAAACCGCTACTGATAAGGATTTGAAACGTTTGAAAGCCATACTGTTCCTGAAATTTGGCGCAAAGATAAGGATGGGGTACCAAAAATGAGCGTTGGAATGAAGTATTTATGAACAATTGCCGGAAATGGTAAATGAAGTGGTTATTGATCAGAATCCTCCCTAATCTCTTTGATTTTCTCCAATTCTATCACATCTATTTGGTCTTTAGGGCGATTTACAGCTTTCTTATTGTTTATCAAGTGATTAATATGGAGGAAAGGAACAAACAGGCCATCTATTTCAGCTATAGGTGCCATTTGAAGACATTCATCAAAAGTCAAATCCACTCCCTTCAACGAGGTCATAATGTCAAGTTTGACGCCATTGTTCAGTTGAAAATCTACCCAACCGGGAATAAAAGCCATGCGTTCCAGTGGTTCGAAATCACCCAATTCCAAGTCTACAAAGGCTTGCCTGAGTTTTTTCCTATTTTCCAGGGTATCTTCCAGATATACGTCTATATCTCCTGTATATCGTTGAAAACCATGTAGGTTAGTGGCGAAGCCACCTACCATGATGTACCGTACGTTATTTTTATTGAGATAATGCCAGAGACTGAGGAAAGCGTCAGAATAGATATCCATCTTTCGAGGCTACATTATTTTTTGTAATGGATGACGGCTTTACGCATCGTATTGCCCATCTTCATGAGCGTCATTAAGTATTGGAACTTTTCAGTATCGGTTCTTTTGAGAGCTTCCCGTAAACGTGCTTCCTCCTGCTCTTCAGCATTGCCGTATGGAACAGGATCCTCTTTGAGGACATTCTTCTGCTCTTCATTATCCGACTGATACTGTTTCATAACTCTAAATTACTAAATAATTTATCGTTTCTGTTAAATTTCAGAAGGGTGATCAAGCTTACATAATCCCTTGTTTCTCAAACTGCATCTGGTGGAGTTTGAAGTAGAAACCCTGGTTGCGCATGAGCTCTTCGTGGTTGCCGATCTCTTTGATCTCGCCTTTGTCGAGTACGATGATCTTGCTGGCTTTGCGGATGGTGGAAAGGCGGTGGGCAATGACAATGGAAGTGCGGCCGGCAATGAGCTTATCGATAGCTTTTTGAATGAGCATTTCGCTTTCAGTGTCTACTGAAGAGGTGGCCTCATCAAGGATGAGGATGGAAGGATTGTATAAAAGGGCCCGGATGAAAGACAACAACTGCCGCTGCCCCAGGGAAAGACTACTTCCCCGCTCCATCACATTGTAATCGTAGCCACCGGGCAACTGCATGATGAAGTCATGCATGTCGATCATTTTGGCGGCGGCAATCACCTGCTCACGGCTGATGGCCGAGTTGCGCAGGGTAATGTTGTCCAGCACAGAACCGGAGAACAGGAACACATCCTGCAATACTACCCCGATATTTTTACGCAAAGCATCCAGCTTATACTCTTCGATCTTTACATCGTCGATGCTGAGGGTACCTTTCTGAATATGATAAAGCCGGTTCAGCAGGCTGATGATGGAAGTTTTGCCACTGCCTGTATGTCCCACGATCGCGATCGTTTCACCCGGCATGGCAGTGAAGGAAATATCTTTCAGCACATAGCGATCTTCCACATAGGCAAAAGACACATGATCGAATTCGATCTTGCCTTTTACGTGATCGGGCGCATAGGCGCCTTCTGTTTTAATGTAATCGTCATTATCCAACACCTTGAACACACGCTCACTGGCCACCATGCCCATCTGTAATACGTTGAACTTATCAGCTATTACCCGCAGCGGACGGAACAGCAGGTTTAAGCAGAGATAGAAAGAGATCATTTTACCGATCAGGCTTTGCGCATCTTCAGCCCTCAGCAACTCTTTTAAAGCCAGCGATTGGTTGGCAGCCCACCATACCATCAGGCCAATGCTCACTGCCAGTACAATCTCTACCAGTGGAAAAAATACAGAGTAAGCAAAGATGGCATTGGTATTGGCATTGCGGTGCTCACGGTTGATCTTCTTGAATTTGTTGAGCTGTCTTTCTTCTGAAGCAAAAGCCTGTACGATACCCATACCGGTAATGTGCTCCTGTACAAAAGCATTCAAGGCTGACACGGCATTCCGCACGCGGATAAATGACTTGTTCACGCTTTCTTTGAAATAGTACGTGGCAATGATCAGGAAGGGAAAAGGCGCCAGGCTGATCAGCGTGAGCCGCCAATCGACCCAGAACATGAACACCAGGATAGCGATGATAGAAAGCAGGTCGGCAATGATGGGGATCAGCCCTTCTGCAAAAACATCGTTGATAGCCTCAATATCATTGATGGTACGGGTAGTGAGGGTGCCGATGGGTGTGGTATCGAACTGCGAAAGATTCAGACCCAATACCTTCCTGTACACTTTTACCCGCAGGTCTTTTACCACTGTTTGTCCCAGCCAGGCTGTAATGAAAGAGAAATAAAAGCGGAATAATACTTCCACCACCAACAGGCCAACCTGAATAAGGGTAATCCAGATCACGACATCTACAATGGATGCTTTGGTGATCTTATCCAGTGCGTTGGCGCCTTTGGGCACCCAGTCATTGATGGTAATTTGTATCAGCCAGGGGCGTACGGGAGAAAGAATAGCCAGCAGGATAGCCAGCCCTAAAGAAATGTAGAACTTCTTTTTATAGGGCGCTGCAAACCGGAATACCCGGCGAAGCAAACTAAAATCAAATATCCTCTTGGCTGAACCTTTTTCTGACATAATGGAAGCGGGCAAAGATAACGACTGTTTCGGGTATTGCGTTTCAGGTTTCGGGTTCTTTGGACGTAGCAACCTGCTATACATGTTGTTTTACCTGAATTGTAACAGTAATTTAACGCAATGGAAGCTGTAAACTGATCCTGAAGTCAAAATCGCGTAGCAACCCGAAACACTAAACCCGGAACCCGCAACTTACTCGCCCATGGCTTTGAAGTAGGCTTTGATGAAGATCGCACCCAGGTTTTTATAGGGAGGAATATAGTCGTCGAACTTCTCTTTGGCAGGACCGGTCTTAAAGCGACCACCCAATTCTTTCCACATGGTGATCCAGTCGATATTCTTGCCGGCCACCAGGTTGGCGTTAATCGCCTCCAGGATAGGCTCATTTACCGTTTTGGTGCCCACCTGCTTGGAAGAGATAATGTGCGCATCGCGGCAAATGGTCAACACCTCATTCAGGTTGTTGTAACCTCCACAGGAACCCAACACCACGATACGGGCGTATGGCGACAATTTCTTAAGTGTATAAGGCAGGTGATAACTATGTCCTCTATGCACTACGACTGTAGGCTTCAGGTTATGCTTTTCGAGGTGTTCGATCAATTTCATCTGTGCCTTCTCATCGAGGTCTTCTTCCACATTAGGTTTGTACAACGGCTTATTGGCGTAAATGTATACGGGCTTTCCTTTGGCCGACCGGATAGCGGTCCAATCAGGATTGCGCTCATCTACTTTCCATTCGGGCTTGTTGCGGAACATGCCCATGAAGTTGATGTAAGAATTTTGACCGTCTTTATCCTCATCACCATAGAAAAACACCTGCTGGATCACCCGGCCACTGTCGTCAGCAAGGGGACCATAATCCTGGCCGTAAATAGAAGGAATTCCCAGCATGGCCGAGAGGTCCATCTTGCGGGAGGTATCAGCCGACTCAAACAATATCTTCAGTAACTTATAGATCACGATACCGCGCTTGTTATTATCCTGCACGTTCTTATCGTAGTTCCATTTCACTTCGTTGAGGATAAAGCTGGCCAGCTCTTTATTTTTATCCATGATGCTGCTGTAGGAGTCGGCCACATCCACTGCATCTTCGAGGTCATCGGCACGATCATTCTTATTTCTTTCCAGGCCAATCACGAATGCCTTCATCAGTGTTTCGGCTTCTTCCTTACCCATGGTGCCCAGGAAATCATTAAGTGTATTATAACCCGCTGCCATCTTGATGAACTTGCGGAAGTAATCGCCGTTCACACTCATCAGCAGGCTGTCGCCACGCGGGTTGGGCATACGTTGAAAAATACGGGGGTATACACCGCTTACATAGCTGGAAGTATATATCTCATCTTCACTCAACACAGCTACATAGTATAACTCCTGTGGTGTGAGATTTTGCAGGCTCCTGAACCTGACATTTGGATCATTTACATCATGCAGGCCATTGATCTCACGCACGAACAGCTGATGGGCCTTGCTGCGCAACATCGTAGTCAGGGCTTTGAGCTCGGTTGGCGTGTCACGCACGGGTGGCAACAAACGACCTGCATACTCGATGCGCGTCTTTACGAGCAGCCTGAAATAATTGAAATCATTGTCTTTTACGCTATCTATCTGTTGCAGGGTGATCTTACCCCGGAGCAGGTTATCGAGAAAGGGAAAATAGATCTGTCCGTTACGGCTGCCGGCCATACGGCCGATCATACGCACCAGTGTATCCGGATGGCTGTTGATACGGCTGGTCAGTGGCCCCTTAGCCTGGGCATAATCATAGAATTTCCCAATGTTGCGGTGTGCAGATATTTTAAGCAGGCTGTCGGCAAAAGGAACGTAGGGGTTCTTGCGCAGTTCCTGCAATATTTCGTCGGGATGTAAGCCACAATATTTGCGGATCAGGATGTTTTTAGCGGGACGCAGACCGGGGTTCTCGGGATTGGAAAAAGGCGCCAGCCCATCCACCAGCATTTTGGCGACCCCATAATCACTGGCTTCTACTACCGGCTCCACACTTTCGCCTTTTCTGTCCAGCATGATGGATTCGGTAAGGCCTTTTATCAGTGCGGGGGCGGCGGCGGCCGGAAAGTCTTTTTTGCCTTTATGGTTGTCGAATTGTTGTAGCGTGGATTCTACAGTTCGTAAGTACTTGATCTTGCCCTGGCTGCTGAGTGTGGAATCGGTTTCCAGTTGTTCCTGGAGCTGGTCTACCTCCCGGCCAAGGGCGTCGGTGATCTGCAGGGCTACCGACTCGTCGGGAACTACTCTGGAGATGTTGGAAATCAACCTTACTTGTTGTTTATCAATATTTTCGTGCCAAAGCACGCGTTGCATGGCGATCTTGTAGGGAGAAGAACTTGTTTGGCCGCGACCAACACTTCCTATCAGCAATAAAACAGCACTAACAAGTATAGATGGTTTCATACGATAAATAAGCTATCTGCATCAGTTACAAGAGCAAAAATACTACCAATTGGTTGTATAGAACGGAAAATCAATGCTTGCGGTATATTATCTGTTAACAATTTCATAATTGGAGCACCCCTTGTCGCATGCAGTTGAAAATTAACTTTGCGTAAATTTATTGTTAACATGGATTCTAAAGGTAAGAAGATCCTGATCGCTGACGACGAACCCGATATCCTGGAGATCATACAATATAACCTGCAGAAAGAAGGCTATGATGTAGTGACGGCTAAAGACGGAGATGAAGCCTTGACCAAAGCCCGTTCCAATCAACCCGACCTGATCGTGCTGGACATTATGATGCCGAAGAAAAACGGGGTGGAAGTTTGTGAGATCCTGCGTGGACAACCCTCTTTCAAAGATACACTGATCCTTTTCCTGACTGCCCTTAGTGATGAAGGCTCTCATGTAAAGGGGCTGGAAACCGGAGCCGATGACTACATCAGCAAACCAGTAAGTCCTAAAATACTGGTCAGCCGGGTAAATGCTCTTTTTCGCCGCACGGCAGCCAAAGAGCCCGAAGGAGAAAAAGTGATCCGTATCGATAACCTCGAGATCGACCCCGTAAAGTTTGAAGCAAAGGTGGACGGTAAAGCAGTGGTGCTGGCAAAGAAGGAGTTTGAACTTCTGTACCTGCTGGCTTCCAAACCTGGCCGTGTATTCCTCCGCAACGAGATATTGAACCAGGTTTGGGGCAATGATGTGATCGTAGGCGACCGTACCATCGACGTGCATATCCGTAAAGTGCGTCAGAAGCTGGGCATCGATTGCATCACCACCGTTAAGGGTGTAGGCTATAAGTTTGATGTCTGATCAGCTTGCGTTAATTTCGTACCACATCAAAACGTAGTCAAGTAAAGGGGCATGTTCTCCACTAAAAATCTTTCCCCGCGGCAGTTGGCCGCTTTTACAGCTGGTATCATATCGGTACCTATTGCTATAGGTATCTTTTTGTTCACTTTCGACTGGCGCGTAGGTATTGGCTCCCTTGCCATTGTATTTGCCGGCAGCTATGGTCTGATCATCTTTACGCTGGAAAAATTCATCTATCGGAAGATCAAGCTGATCTATAAGCTCATCTACCAAACCAAGGCTACCAAAAAAGAAGAGGTTTACTTCAAGTACATCCTTCCTCAAAAGAGTATCGATGAAGTGCGTGAAGACGTGGAGGCCTGGGGCGAAAGGCGCATGAAGGAGATCGAGTTGTTGCAGAAGAACGAGGCGTACCGCAAAGAGTTCCTGCAAAACCTCGCGCATGAGATCAAGACACCCATCTTTGCGATACAGGGTTATGTAGATACCCTGCTGGGTGGCGCTATGGAAGAGGAAAAGATCCGCAAGAAATTCCTCGAGAATACCGCCAAGAACGTAGACAGGCTCGTGAACCTCGTCAATGACCTCGATGCTATATCAAGGCTGGAAAGTGGGGAGCAACTGTTGTACAAGCAGAACTTCATTATCCAGGACCTGATCCGTGAGATCTATGATTCTCTCTCTATCAAAATCCAGGAGAAGGGTATCAAAACCACTATCAAGAAGGGATGTGAGGCACCTATCACCGTCTTTGCCGATAAGGAAAAGATCAAACAGGTGTTGATCAACCTGGTGGAGAATGCTACCAAATATGGCAAGCCCAATGGCACGATAGTAGCCAGTGTTTATAAAACCGATGACCAGCATGTATTGATCGAAATAGGTGATGACGGCATTGGCATTGAAGAAGAGCACCTGAACCGCATCTTTGAGCGCTTTTACCGTACCGATACAGCCCGCAGCCGTGATAAAGGCGGCACTGGTCTGGGATTGGCCATCTGCAAACATATCATCGAAGCGCACGGACAAAGCATCCACGTTCGTAGTACACCCGATGTAGGCACAACTATCGGCTTCTCACTCGAAGCCAAAAGAGATAATGCCTAAACCATTATCGTTGAATTAAGAAACGAATGTCAGGCTGAACTTGTCGAAGCCTCTTAACAAGTGTTTTTCTTTCCTGAAAACCCTTCGACAACCCTTCGACAAACCCTTCGACAGGCTCAGGGTGACATTAGTCAGGGTGACAGCTTACTTAAGCCATTCCCGGCAGCTTAATGCCAGCTCCTTTTATCTTTTGAATGATCTTTTCCTGCAGGTCCAGCTTTTCATCCTGGAAGCCCTGGGGCTCCACCCATGCATTGACCATCACTTTATATCCATCCGGATCAAGGACTGAAATGCCTATGCGGGGCGCCGGATTATCCAGTACATCTTTGTCCTGGCGTACCACCTCTTCTATGACTTTTTTCACCTGCTCTATATCTACACCGTAATTCAACTTCAGCTCTATATCCATCCGGCGTTTGCCTTCGCGGCTGGTATTAATAATGATCTCGTTGGATAATTTACTATTGGGCACGATCACCGTTTTGTTATCGAAAGTGACGATTGTTGTGTAGAATACCTGAATAGAGGTCACTGTTCCCTCCTGCCCTTGTGTGATAATGATGTCCCCCATACGGAAGGGTTTTATCAGGAGGATCAAAATGCCGCTGGCAAAGTTTTGCAACGTGCCTGATAACGCCAGACCCGCCGCCACACCAAGACCACCAACAATAGCTGCAAACAGCGTCATCTGAATGCCCAGTATCTGCATCAGCAGCAACACGAGCAGGATATACAAAATAGTAATGAGCAGGCTTTGGAGAAAAGGAGCCAGTGTGGAAGATACCGCCCGTTTTTCCATGCGGTGCCGTGCCTGACGTTTGACAAATCTGATAAACCAGATGCCTATAAACAGCACAATGATAGCCGCAATGATGCGTGGCCCCACCGCAATGATCCAATCCATGGCCTTGTCATAAAACTTGTCGAGGTTCATTCCATTAGTCTCTAAAAAAATATGCCACCTCATTCCATGATGCCATTGCGGGGAATGCCACCCTGGTAGCCTTTGAGCCTGTAAATGAAGAAATGGCGTACTACTTTTCCGTGCCTGGTTTGGTGGAGAAGCACTGGTGAGTCGGTTTGCCGGAAAGCATGTGCCAATGAAGGAGGCAATGGATCGAAGTAGTTGGATACAGCGATATAGTAAGCATCCTGCCCGGGTTCCAAAGCAGGGCACCAGGTATTGAGCCAGGCATAATGGTGAATACCGCTATAAGAACCAACAGCCATAAAATTGATCGCCAAAGGATGTGCTACATAGTAATCGAGGTGAGCAGCGGGAAACCAATAATCGGCCATTATAAAAGCGCCGGATGCCATTTTGCGGTTGGCTATATCTTCTTTGTAAAGGCGATTAAAGTCCTGTCCAAATTGTTTCCAGCCACTCATGTCCAGTAAAATATCACCGGCTCCTAAACGCAGGTCTTCCTTGCTGCCCAGACCCGCCGGCATCCAACGAATGCCTACCAGCAGCAATGCCAATAATACAGCAGGCAAGATGAGGGCAGCTTTTACTATCGGGGGAAAGGATATGCTCAGCTGTTTGCTTTGGAGGCGCCGGGCAAGATAAGCTGCTGCAATCGGCAACAGGCTCGTATAAGCCGGCCCCGTCCAGTGTGGCAGGGTATCTTTAAACAAGGACATGAACCACACCACTATGATCAAAGGCACACTTATACACAGCAGCAGTCGTTGCTGAGCCGCATCATTCAGCAGTTTGCTCCTGCGCATCAATAGCAAAGCCATTATAATGAGCACTACGTTGACCGGGTTATTATAAAGTATCTCTCCAAAAATCTGTCTAAAAAAAGTATCCCATTGAATCTTGCTGAAAAAGCCTACGCGGTTGCCATGATAATTCAAGGTGATAAACTCATTGTCGAGGTTCCATAAAAAGATGGGTGATATGATGATCGCGGTCAGTAGCCCTGCGAGGTAGAGAAAAGGATTTTTGAGCAAGGGACGATTATACAAGACAATGTATAAAAAAACGCCTGCCCATATGAATACGCCATGTACTTTGCTCATGATGCAGAGACCTATCACTATACCCAACAACAACAGCCGCTTGTTGCGGTTGCGCCGGCTGCCTGCGTTTTTAAAAATATTCATGATCAACAGCAACGCCCATAACCAGCACACCATTTGAGGCGCATCGGGTAATATCATCATCCCGGCCAGTAAACCTGCATATACCGAGGCGGTAAATAAACAGGCCGCCAGCCAGCCGGTATATTCATCTCTTACACGACAGCCCAGCAGGTATATCAACCATGTATTGACCGCACCGCAGGCAACTGCGCCCAGCCGTACAAAAAGCTCTTGCTCCACAAACAGGTTACCGGTAAAAAAACGGATGAGCAACGCGATTGCAGGGGGATGATCAAAATAATTCCATTGAAGGTATTGGGCATATGTCCAGTAATACACTTCATCGTTGGACAGTTCAGTACTACCTGCTACGAACATCCGTACCAGGGAAGCAATAAGAATAAGCAGTATGACTTTCTTTCGATGATCCAAGTAATAACAAATTTACGATTGAATGGCAGCCAGCGAAGGTGTCGGGCGCTTTTTCTCCAGCCTGCGGCCAAAGAACCGCAACTCCGGAATGGCTACAAATACCCAGCCGGCAAAAACAACGCCGATGATAGACCCTGCCTGCACATCTTCCGGGAAATGCGAACCAAGATAGATGCGGGAATACCCTACTAAAATGGCCAGCAACAGATAAACCAGCGAGGCCCATTTGTTGGAACTGTAAAGCGCCAGGATGGTTGCTACAGCAAAGGCAGTAGCCGTATGCCCCGAAGGAAAGCTGGACCAACCACCACGCGTTACTCCTTCAATAAACTGGTTGTACTGATCGGAATGCAGGAACACTTTGGGGCGGGGCATGTGTGTAAACTGTTTGATGAGCTGCGCTACAATACCAGAAGCTAAAAAGGCAGCCAACATATGAACTCCCTGCAAATACTGGCGGCGTAGCAGGAACACAGCAAACAGTATCAGTGCTACCACACCATCGCCCAGCATGGTGTACCAGGTGAAAAAGGTGTTCAATGACGCGGTGTGCGTTCCGTTCAGTTCAATAAAACAGGTTGTCTTCGAATTCAGGCTGCAATAAATAAAGGCAAGCAGTAAATAGAGGGTGAAGGCAATAATATATTGCCGTCTCCCATGCAGGGTGCGAATAAATGGGTTCATGTTGTTTTAAAGGTTATACAAACCTACCCTGCAGATATAACCACAGTATTACCACAACATTAATGAACTGTGAAGCAGTGAGTGGTGCGTTGTCAGCGGTGAGCCAACACCGGCTCTCTGCTACAAAAAGGCTGTCATTTCTTCTGCCAGGCCGAAGGAAAGTGTCATGCCTGCACCGCTAAGGGCATTCAGCACATACACTGCAGGTTCGGGAGAGAAGAACAGATCAGTTTCGCCATTGGTGAGCTTGGGATAAATGCCATTCCAGGTCTCTACGATCCTGGCATCTTTGAAGCGGGCAAACGTATTCAGGTAATTTACGATCATGGTATTGATAAACTCTTTATCAAATGGATCGAGTGTAGTTCCATATTCATGCGAGTCGCCCACCGTCAATTCGCCGCGGCCATTTTGTGCTACCATTACATGGATACCCCAGTCGAGGTAATTGCTCATTTCCTGTTCGTAGCGTTGCTTTAAAGCTGTAAGGGAAGTAGCAGCGGCAAAGCTTTTGTAGTGGATCAGGGACAAGCCGCCACATAGAGCGGGGCCAATACGCCAGTCATCGGGCTGCGCAGCAAAGCGCATCATCTGCAGCTTGCACCTGGTGAGGGGATGGGCAGCGAATGCTTCGGGATATAATGTTTCAAAATCGGCACCGCTGCAAATAAAGACCACATCACATTCATGCTCTTCTTCATTGCCGATGTAAATAGTATTGTCGGAAATATAGCTTACGCATTTGCCCCAGAAAAACTGCACACCGTATTTTTCCTCCAGATAAGCCGGTACAGCAGCGATGGCTTCACGGGGATCAACGATCAGTTCATCTGCACTGTACAGACCGCCCAGTAAATGTTGCTGAACGGCAGCTCCGGAACGATCGGCCACTTCCCGCGCAGATAATAACTCTACCGGTCTTTCCTGCCGGAACAGTTCATACAGTTCCTGCAACACCTGCCATTCGTCCTGGTGATAAGCAAGGTGCAAACTGCCGGGGGTATCATACCAAAATGCGCCTGCATCGCCCATCTCTTTCCAGATCCCGCGGCTGTGCAGGGCACGATCATATAGCATACCAGGCTGGCCGATAGGCCACACCATCCCAAAATTGCGTACGGAAGCGCCTATCGCTTTATGCGTGCGCTC
This sequence comes from Niastella sp., assembly GCA_017744515.1. Lineage (GTDB taxonomy): Bacteria > Bacteroidota > Bacteroidia > Chitinophagales > Chitinophagaceae > Paraflavitalea. The sequence continues at coordinate 9,986 of JAGIBF010000091.1, read as the reverse complement.
AAATACTTTCACTGTATATCCTTTAACAGCGAGTGCACGGGCAGTGGCCAATCCCACAATACCGGCTCCTATCACGATGGCAGATGGCTGTGTCATTGAACAGGTTTTAGTAATTTATATTTCCGGTTGAAATAGAGCAGGGAATAAATGCACCCCGCGCTACCTATGACCGAAAATATTACTACACCGGCAGGATAGAACTGCGTCCACGTTAAGTTTATTTGAAATATTTCTTTGGAAAGCATCACGAGCATACTACCCATATATCCGTATGCATCTACGAGGTAGATCAGGAAACCTACATTGCCAGCGATCCTGAATGCTGCGATCAGGCGTTCGAAAAAAATACAATTGAAAGGAATGTATCCCATATACAGGCCAAGTCCTACCAGTTGCATCCACATCGCTCCTCCCATGATGCCTGCGAGGAATAATGCAGAAGAAATACCCGCCAATATAAACCCCACCAGCACCATGATATGTGCCAGCCGGAAAGCCCGGATATTCTTACGAATGCCTACCAGCAGGCTGATCATTGCCAATATGACAATGGAAGTGATGGTCTCTGTTTTGGTGAAAATGGAGGGCTTCTGTCCATAGCCTAATTCATTCCACAGATTGGCCATAAAATTATCTCGTATATCGCGCATGATCGTCAGGAACACGTAGGTAATGATGATCATAATGGTGCCCGCGCCAAACATCCGCAGGAAACGCAGGCGCTGCTCCTTCGTCATGGGCAGTCGCACCGTTCTTTCTGCCACATCATCGGCATCAGGGGCGGGAACACGTTCCAGCAAGTATATAAAGAGGATAAGGGGCACTGCGAATACCAACCCGGTCGTAAAGGCCAGCCATTGTTCCGGTACCTGCCAGCTATCCCGCAGCCATAAGGCTACGGAGCGCGTGAAGCCTCCGGCAAAAATGAAACTTACTGCCATGGCAGCGCCTATGAAATCGGTAGCTCTCCGCCCTTCCACATAGCTAAATACAATGCCCCACATGAAGCCGAGCATAAAGCCATTTACAAACATGCATATCATACCCCAGGGCGCCGGCAGCACAGCGAAGATCAGCAGGCTCAGCCAGGAAACACCCACCAGAACGCCACTCGTTTTCCAACGGCCTGCACGCTTTAGTTCGGCAATGAACTTAATACCATAGAACTTACTGAACATATAACCCAATCCCTGGCTGATGATCAGCAAGGTTTGGTACTTAATACCCCAAAAGCTGATACCTTCAAAAGTAGCTACCGTAAAAGGCTTGCGATAAGCGTACACAGAAGCATAGGTAAGAAAAGCAACAGCGGCAGCGTAGAGCGCTGTCAGTATTTGTTTCTTTGAAAGCGCAGCAGGATTGGCCGTAATGGTTGACAAATTTTTATTGAATTAAAGGTGGAAGTTCAGCAAGGCTATCGATAATGTTATCAGGGCTATATTGTTCCAGTTCCTTGCGGGTGTAAGCGCCGGTGGTTACACTCACCACCAGTCCACAACCGGCATTCCTGCCTTCGGCCACATCTACTTCCGTATCTCCTACTTTTACTACCTGCGCCGGATCGGCCACCTGCAATTGCTGCATGATGGCTTCGATCATATAGGGATGGGGCCTGCCTTCCGGCACCTCATCGCTGGAGATGACCATATCGATCACATCTTTGTTGTCCCATTGCAGGCGATGCAAAATTGCGTTGGTGATGGGCCTGGTAAAACCAGTATTGAGTGCAATTTTGATCCCCCGCTCTTTCAGCCAGGCAAATATTTTCTCTGCATATGGCAAGGGAGCCAAGTCCTGGTCCTGCTCATAAAAACTCACCATGTTACGCGTAAAAGTTTCGTGGATATTTTCAATGAGCCCATCCAGATCTTCTACTGGTTCAAGATAGAACTTATCGAGCAATATGCGGATGGCTTCTTTTTTCCGGAATCCCATTACTTTGTTCACCTCCCCGCGTGGCACCTGAACTCCATATTGACTGGCCGCTTCCATGAAAGCATCTGCCACGCTTCCTTTATCACGCACTGTAGTACCCGCCATATCAAACACAACCAACTGTACTGACATATGTAAATATTTTACTTGTTATCGTTCCAAATGACGTACGATCATTCCATGATACTTTTGCAGGTCGGGCACCGGGAGTCCTTCGATCTTTGCTTCTTCATCCCACAGCCGCATTTTAATGATGAGGTCAAAGAGGGGATATTGTTCAAAAGCCAATGCTTCTTCATCGTCCATGCGGCCGCCCTGGTATTCCAGTGTACGCTTGCTGGCTTCGGACAATTGCTCGTAATAGGCCGGCGATTTCCAGGTGAGGTAGCGCTTGGCTTCTACGTGGGCTTCTACCAACCGGATCAACCGCTTTGAGAATCCTTTCTCCAGCAGGAAGGCGCCACCTACTTCTTCATGGTCTTTTATGCCAAAGCCGCCCATCTCATTATCACCTTCGGCAGATACGCAGATATGGCCTATATCATGGAGGAAGGCGGCCAGGATCACTTCTTCATCATGCCCCTGCTGCTCTGCCAATTGGGCTGCCTGCACCATGTGCTCCAACTGGGTTACTTTTTCACCGGCGTATTCTTCTCCGCCATGGTGCTGGTATAAACCAATGATCTCTGTAGCAATGGCCTGGGCCTGTACATTATTCATAAAAGTTAATTTAGTAGGCTGTAGTAATAGGATCTGCCACAGGATGATTGGCTGTGAAATTCATTCCCAATAACCGGGCAATGGTAGCAGCTATCTGCTTTTGGTACAACTGCACAGACGTTTTCACTTCTCCAACAGGTTTTGTATCGGGTCCCATTACCGCCAGCCATATTTCATGTGCATCTTCAATCTTAGCGCCGTGGTGCTTCCAGTTCGACTTTACCTTGTCGCCACGTCCATGATCTACTGTTACCAGCAGTGTAGTCTTGCCTTTGTATTCCGGCATCGACTGTACTGTATTCCATATATCACGGATCATAGCATCTTCAGCATAGGCGCTGCCCAGGTATTGGTCATACATCCCGGCGTGGGCAAAGTCGTCTGTTTCGTCAAAAGCAATATACAGCACTTTTGGCTTGTATACTTTGAGATATTCGCGGGCCGCCATGTAAGTAATGATGTCGGGGCGCACGCCGATCGGCTTTGTCGTCAGAAACTGCATATCGTTCAGGAGCTGAAGGCCGGGTGCTTTGAAGGCAAGGGTATCCACATCGGCATTTACATATACACCGCTGCGGGGCTCATGCAGGATATACGGGAAAACATCCCAGGTAGAAAAGGCGGCTACTTTGCCTTTGTACTTTGCCTGCTTGTTGATATACTCCAATACATTCTCATGCTTGTTCCATATTTTATCATTGGAGTTGACGGCTGTATCGGGATAACCTGTGAATATTTCATTGTAGCCGGGGTAAGAGAACCAATGGGGGTTGGCATTGTCGATCTTATTGTCGAATGCACGGTTACCGTATAGCTGGCCTTGTTGAACTATGGTTGACCAAAAGAAGGGGAACAGCTTTTGTCTTCTTGCCGCTTCGTCTTCTGCCCAGAAGCGTTGCTTAATGCCTTCTTTATCATGGTTGAACGTACTGTCGTTCATCAATACCGGGTCAGCACCTTTGAACACTTCCTGCCAGCGCATGCCGTCGAGCGTTACAATGATGAGGTTTTCGGTTTTACGTTGTTGCGCCATTGCTGTTGCAACAATCACGATTGCTATGATTGAAATGAAATATTGCTTCATGGAAAATGGTGTAAGCAGGTGAATAAAAAAAGGGCGAAACTTAGAAAAGCTTCGCCGTCAACATTAAGAAACTGCTACGATTGCTTATAATTTGTAGAATACTTCTTTTAGCAAGGTTATTATTCTCAATTACGCCCGGGGGTGAGTGTTATTTCGGGCTCGAAGCTAACAAAGAACTTTAATCGCAATGGAATATCAGGATTAAGGAATTATTATTTAATCGACCACATCCTGGTATTCAGATCATCCGCGCCTTGCCTGTCTACTGCTGCCTTACGATTTACCCCATTCAGCGATTGTTCTGAAAGTGGATAAATATAGCGAAGCGGCACTTTGTTGTTGTTGAGGTTATCGGGGCCCGGCACTACAGCGGGCATGCCTGTACGTCTCCAATCGAACCAGGCTTCCAGTCCGTTAAAGAACAGCGCCACCCATTTTTGCAAGGCAATTTTGCCCAACTTCTCTGCCTGTGTGCCTGTATAGGCCACACCGGTTTGGGTATAATAGCTGGCGGGAGGCGTTACGTTGATATTATATTGAACGGGTACAATGCGCTTGTAGTAATCGAAGTTGGCTGCGATACCTGCGAGGTAATAACCTTCAGCCGTACCTGTAGTGATCAGGCCTTTTTCTCTTGCTTCGGCCAGGATAAACTGCAATTCGGCATAGGTCATCAACAGGCTTTGTGCCACATTGGCTACCGGTGCAGGGCCATTGTCGTTACAAACCAGACAGGCATAGCTCAACCCTACGCGTGATACGCCTTGAGGACCGCCATTATAGTTCAGCGCAGCTACATCACCAAGACCGTTGGGAATGCCTTCGATCTTAGGCGTACCGGCAGCTACTGATTTCTCAGAAGGACGACCAAAAACCGGTAGGCGGGGATCGCTCAATGCGGTCAGGCGATCGCTCATCGACTTACTAACCCTGAACTCGTCGAAAGAACCTACGCGTGATCCATACATGGGCCACTGGTTGGGAGCTGCTTCGAAGTATTTAAGGGCGGCATTGTCATCGTTGCTTTCAAATATGGGGGTTTGTGCAGGGTTGCTTACTATAGCCTGCATATCGGCGCCCACATTCTTTTTAGCAGAAATGCGCATCATGTAGCGCAGGCGAAGTGAGTTGGCCAGCTTACGCCACTTGATAATAGAGCCGGCGCCACCGCCAAACAGAATATCTCCGCTAACCGTTTCATTGCTGGTACCCAGCAGTTCATTGGCTTTCTTCAGGTCGGCGAGGATACCGGTATAAATAGCTTCCTGGGTATCATACTCCGGCGTATAGATACCGGCAGCTTTACCTTGTGTAGCCTTGCTGTAAGGGATATCTCCGTAGGCATCTGTAGCCAGTGAGAACATCCATGATTTCATTACCAGTGCTATGCCCAGGTAATTATTCTGAACGGGCTTCGCATTTGTAGCGATGTCGATAATGTTCTGTACGTTCCGCATGTTGCCATATACGCTACTCCAAACACCGTTCTTTTCACCCCACAGGTAGCGGTCTTCATTTACGAACTGGATCTTTGCGGTGTGTTGCACCACAATGTTGCCGATACCCCAGGCTTCGCCTACCTGATCGTTGAGGGTGTTGCGGATCACGCCTGATAAAAGAAGATCAGGGTTTACGGCAATGGGTACGTTTTTGTTGGTGTTGATATCCTCGAAATCTTTCGTGCAGGACGATACGCCTAACGAGAGGCAAAGGATCGCTGCTAAATATTTTGTTTGTTTCATTGCTTTGAATTGGTTCGTTTTAACAATTGCTCTTTTTTGCTGCCGGTATCAGAACCTGAAGCTCAGGTTTACGCCATAGCTTCTTGTGGAAGGGATAGACATGTACTCGATACCTGGCAATGCGGTGCCGCCGCTGTAAGACATTGTTTCCGGATCGATATGGGGCACATCAGACCACAGGGCGAGGTTTCTTCCTACCAGGCTTACTGTGCAGCTTCTGAAGGGCAGCTTGCCAAACCATTTGTCGGGGATCATGTAACCGATCTGTACTTCACGCAACTTTACAAATGAAGCGTCATACATTACACCTTCTGCTATGCTTCTGCCACCAGTCCAGGCGCTATGCCATTCGCGGGCCGTTCTTTTAACATCGTTGGGCTTGAAGGTTCCGTCGGGATTCTGGATCACACCTGCACCGATAACACCATTACCGGGTTTGCTCAGGTCGTAGCCATCAGCACGTCCTTCGAGGGTTTCGATAATGATTCCACCTTCACGGCCTACAGTCTGTGTTTCGGAATACAGCTCACCGCCCTGGCGGATATCGAACAGGAAGCCAAGCTTTACGCCTTTGTAGTTAAGTGTGTTGTAGATACCAGCCAGCCAGTCAGGATTGTAATTACCCAGCTTCATCAATGTTGTAGTGGGTACGGGACGGCCATTGGAATACACCATCTGTCCTACATTCTTGCCGGAAGCGTCATAGTAAGGCTTGCCGGCGTCGGTGTTTTGTACGCGGGCAAAACCGATACCATACATATCGCCCATGCGCTCACCTACGCGTGCTTCGATGCTTACGCGCCTGCTGGCCATTACGAAGTTTTTAAGATTGTCGGACAACTCAACCACCTTGCTGCGGTTGGTAGAGAAATTGAGGTCTATGTTCCAGGTCAGGTCTTTTGTTTTTACCGGCACCAGGTTCAGCACTGCTTCAAAACCCCAGTTCTTGATCTTACCTGCATTGATAGAGCGGGAAGAATATCCACTGGTAAGTGATAAAGGAATATTGAGGATCTGGTTGCGGGTATTGCTTTGGTAGAAAGTGAGGTCAATACCAACCCGGCTGTTCAGGAAACGGGCATCCAACCCTACTTCATAGGCTGTGCTGATCTCGGGTTTCAGGCTCAGGTTTGCCAGCCTGTCTGTTTCGCCATATACCTGGGCGCCACCATAAGGTGTGCTGGGGTTATAAGCTTGTGTGAAAGTAAATGGATCAGTATCGTTACCTACCTGGGCAAAGCTACCACGCAGTTTTGCGTAGGTTACAAACTCCGGCAGCCTGAACATTTCGCTGATCATGGCACTTAATGCTACTGAAGGGTAGAAATAAGCGTTCTGCTCATTACCAAATGTCTTCAAGGCTTCAGGCAGCGTCAATGCGCTTGACCAGTCGTTACGGGCAGTGATATCGAGGAACAGGTAGTTACGGAAAGCGATCTGCGCAGAACCGTATAAGCTGTTCACTCTTTTCTGCACTACCGATTGGGATACTTCCAGCGGAATGCGTGAGTTGGTCAGGTTGTAAATACCGGGGATATTCAACTGACCAGCATTCGTTTCGTCGAAATCAGATTTTTGTCTCATCTGGTTGCCACCGAATGAACCTGAGATAGAGAAGTCGCTATTGATCTTTTTATTGGCAGTCAACAGGAAGTCGGAGTTACGTTCTTCTGTTATGATGTTCGTCTCGCGATACTGACCAAAGGGGAAACGCTGTGTGCTGAATCCACGTTTGTATTGCCTTTTTTCATTACCATAATCGGTTGCTGTTCTCAATTGCAGGCTCAACCAGCTGGTAAAGTCATACTTCAGCACGATGTTACCAATAACACGGTTTACATCTTGTCCGTTTGTATTTTCCATCACCGTCAGGTAAGGATTGTCATGGTAGTTGTAGTTCCAGCTGTATTGCTTCAGACCTGTAAGGCCATTTTGCCAAAGTCTTTGCATGTCGCTTACTTTTACAGAGCGGGGCAGCCAGCAGTTGAACAAATACATGATGCTTTCTGTACCGTAGCTGATAGAGGGCCTGTTGCCGCTTTCGCTCTTGATATAAGATACAAAGGCGCGGGCTGAGAATTTAGTATTGAAATTGTAGCCACCGCTCAAGGAAACCGTATTGCGCTTCAGATCGGTGTTGGGCACGATGCCTGTCTGGTCGAGATTGGTATAAGATAAACGGAAATCGCCAAAGTCATTCTTACCAGTCAGGGCAACGTTATTGGTTAATGTGCGGCCTGTTTTGAAGAAATCTTTTACACCATCCACATCTGCCAGCCAGGGGGTAGGTGAGATCACACTACCTGCGGGTGCATTCAGGTCACCACCTGTATAAGGGATTGCCTGTCCATTCAGTGTACGGGGAGAATTGAACTGGGGATATAATTGTCCGTTGAAAGCAGGTCCCCAGCCTTCATCGGTACCATCTGTAAGACCAGCACCACCTCCATTCACAAACGCAAAGGCACCGCCGTTGCCATTACCTTGTCCGTAGACATTCTGGTACTCGGGCAATTTCAGCGCCGACTCCATGGTAAGGTTGCTGTTCACTTCTACACCGATGCCTTTATTACCTCTTCCTGATTTTGTTTTAATAAGGATAACACCATTAGCAGCTCTTGAACCATAGAGGGCTGAAGCTGCAGGGCCTTTCAATACCGTCATTGATTCCACATCATCCGGATTGATGAAGCTGGCGCCGTTACCAAAATCAACTTCGAGGTTATTGCGGCCAGATCCACCTGTCAGTGAGTTGCTGATAGGTACACCATCCACTACATATAAAGGCTGATTCTTATTCAGGTCTACAGAGCGCTCGCCACGGATACTTACGCGGGCAGAACCGCCAATACCGGAAGGGCTTCCGATCACCGTTACGCCAGCCACTTTTCCGGCCAACTGGTTCACCAGGTTGCTTTCGCGCGCCACTGTGAGGTCTTCGCCTTTTACTTCCTGGAGGGCATATCCAAGTCTTTTCTTTTCTTTCCTGATACCCAGCGCCGTTACCACTACTTCATTCAGAGACTTGCTATCCTGCTCAAGCGCCACTTCGATATTACTTCCACTCACCACTACTTCTTTAGATAAGATACCCACTCCGCTAAATACCAGTACATCGCCTTTTTTGGCTTCAATGGAGAAAGTACCATCTGTTTTGGTGGAAGTTCCTGCAGAACTGCCTTTTACCATAACAGTTACACCTGCTACAGGCGATTGATCTTTGGTGGAAACAACTTTTCCGGAAACCGTTTCTTGTGCAAGTGAGAGCAATGGTAACATCAACAATAGACATGCCGTTACCAACCTTGTAATAAGGTAGCATTTACTCATAAACAGATTTTTTAAATAGAGGGAGTGATAATAAAATTGCAGCCCGAAAATAGACGGGCTGTGTAAAGAGAAGGTTATGCCGGTTTTAACAAAGCATTAATTGTTTATAAACACTAAACGCAGGTTTAGTATATATAAATATGCTTTATCAAGAATAGAGTGGATGAAAATCATCGCATTAAAACAAATAGGCTATCAGGATGGAGGCTTCGGTGTTGCCGATGTTGCGTAAACGGTGTTTGGCGCGTCCGTCGAAGAATAATGTATCTCCTGCATGCAGTTCAAACTTTTCCTTTTCGATCTGGTACTCGATGCTTCCTTTCAGGATATGTTTACACTCAAAGGCATCTGTTTGTATCATCTGTTTGCGTGAGGCGCCTTTCTTCAGGTCGAGTACCGCAATATCAATAGCCTGCGCTACAATGCTCCTGGTAAGGATACGCTTGTAGGAGAACCCTTTAACCGGCTCCTTCTCAAAAGGCTTCTCTTCGCCTTTGCGAACGATCAGTACGTGGCCATTGGTAAAATGCTCGTGCATGTCTTCGAAGAAGCTTTTGAGGTCTTCGCCCAGCGAATGGATCAGGTTGAATAATACGGGGAGGGAGGGTACTGTGCGGTTGTTCTCTACCTGCGAGATAAGTCCTTTCGTGACGCCGGCCCTGTTGGCCAGCTCTTCGAGGGTAATATTCTTCTGCGTGCGCTTCGATTTAAGCTTTTCACCAATTAATAAGATCAGATCTTCCTGCATGATAATAAGGGATACGTTTAAGGGAGTACAATATTAAATAAAAAAACAGGCGGGCGCCCGAATCCGTGTGGATTCCAATTAAACTATAGGTAAAAGAATGTAGTCTGTTAATAGTCTGTTCATATTTATAAAACAATTACTTAACCTCTGCTTAAAACTGGGGTAATACTCGCCGGGGAAATTTGCAAAACCCAAACTCCATGGAAAAACGTCCTGTAGACGTAGTGGTTATCTCCGATGTTCACCTGGGCACCTACGGTTGTCATGCGCGGGAACTGGTTGCTTACTTAAAAAGTATAGCGCCCAACATTCTTATCCTCAATGGTGACATCATCGACGGTTGGCAATTCTCCAAACGGTACTTTCCAGCTTCACACATGGCGGTGATCAAGGAGGTACTTAACCTTATGACCAAAGGCACCAGGGT
>JAGIBF010000090.1:33423-33666 GCA_017744515.1 Niastella sp. | reverse complement strand
GCCGGGCATGTAGGTTGTTTGGGGCGTCACGATCTTGATGTAGTTGCCGCTGGCTTCGGCATATAAAATGTCTTTGTGGGGTATCCTGAATATTTTACTATCGGTTTTGACAAATAGAGCATCTTCTACCCTGGTTTCGCCGGGTACCTGTTGTGCAGGTGGGATGTATTTATTCAGCTTTTCTATGGCTTTGTCTACTGCCACGATGAACCGCTCCAGGGAAAAGGGTTTGAGCAGGTAATC
>JAGIBF010000090.1:0-33413 GCA_017744515.1 Niastella sp. | reverse complement strand
CTGCGAGGTCGAATGCATTCAGGGCGTATTCTTTGTAAGCTGTTGTGAATATAACTTCCGGTGGATCTTTTACTGTTTTAAGGAATGCAATGCCATCCAGCACCGGCATGTTGATATCGAGGAAGAGTATCTCTATCCGTTGTTGCTGCATGATCGCTTTTGCTTCCAACGCATTGGCGCAGGAGGCTACTACTTTGAGGGTTGGCAAATGTTTACAATATCCTTCTATGATCTCCCGGGCAATGGGCTCATCATCCGCAATAAGGCAATTATACTGCTCCATCGTTATTTCGATTTTAGCTGCAACACCACAATGTAATGATCTTCTTCGTCATCAATGTTAAGTGTATACTCGTTCCTGTACATCAATTCAAGTCTTTTCCGCACATTATCCAAGCCGAATCCGCTATGTTCATTCAATACTCCTTTTCCTCTCTTATCGGGTTGGCTTGAATTTTTTACGGAGAACAGGATGTTTTTACCCCATACCTTCAATTTGATATCTATAAATATTTTTTGTTCTGTCGTATTCTTGGCATGTTTGAAAGCATTTTCAATGAATACGATCAGCAGCAGTGGTGCTATTCTGATCCTAGGGTCTATGTGGTATTCCAGTTCGGTGGTCAATACCAGCTTTTCTCCGACTCTTATCTTTTCGAAGTCAATGTAGTTATGAATGTATTCCAATTCATTTTTCAAGGGCACGAATTGTTCTCTGGCATCATAGACTGAATACCGGAGCAGGTCGGACAATTTCAGCAGCAAAGGTGGCACACTTTCGTGCCGGGACAATGAGATCCCATAAATATTATTAAGTGTATTAAAGAGGAAATGCGGGCTTAGCTGGCTTTGCAACAATTTTAGCTCGCTATGGCTTTGCTCTGCATCGGTTCTTGCTTCCCGTAACTGGTTCTTTACGGTTTCACGTACCATTCTGATGAGCACGCCCGTACTTAGACTCGTTATCAAAAGGGGAAGGGCAATAAACAGCAGGGACAGGATATGTTTTTCAACCACGATCGCAAACTGAATGGTAAAAAAGATCAGCACGAGGCTTGCCGTAATAATCACGCCTAATACAATAAAGAATCTTTGAGGGATGATCTTATACTTGTTTGTCCAGATCTGCGCCAGGTACATGCCGGCATATACTCCCGCAAGAAAGTAAACAGCAATAATAAATGAGATGGGCTCATCTGAACGGTCGGTCATCATACGTGCAAATGAGTGTACTGTCATCACCAATGGAATAAACGCCAACAAGGTAAAGAATACATATCGCAGCGCCCTGCTTCGCCATATCGATCCTGCTGTATTTGCCAGCTTCGCCATATTAAATATTTTTCTTTTTAGTATTGTCTGCAAATCTGCCGGGCAAATTCTGTATCGGAAAACTTACCTGATCAACCTGGCTGTTCATGTGTCAGACACCTCGTAAAGCCTGACCAACCATTTCATCCCGCCCAAACGCCCTTCTGCCCTCCAAATCACGGCGTACGACATGATTATTTCAACAGGCTGTATCTATAGGCCAAATTTGCCCTAAACCTTGTATCGCTCTTAAAACTGACAACGCCATGAAGACAATTTTCACCCTCTTTTGTACATTACTGCTTACACTCTTCGTCCAGGCCCGGCAATCCGGTAAATCGATCAACGGCCAGGTCAAAGATATACAAAATGAACCCGTAGCGGGCGCTACGCTGCAACTGCGAAAGGCCAGCGATTCGGCTATTGTGCAAACGAAAACGGCCAGGGATAATGGGCGGTTTGAATTTACCAATCTGCCTCAGGGCATATACCTGCTGACCATTACGGCAACCGGCACTCAACGTTATACCAGTGCGCCCCTTACGCTGGAAGGTGACCGCAACCAGCTGGTGCTACCTGCCATTATCCTGATGCCTCAAAAGAAGGCAGACCTGAAGGAGGTAGTGGTGACCGCCAGGAAGCCGCTGCTCGAGCAGGACATCGATAAAACCATCGTGAATGTAGAGTCCATGATCAGCAGTGCTACCAGCAATACGCTGGAGGTGCTGGAGAAAACGCCTGGCATCACCGTGGATGTCAATGGGGAGATCAGCCTGAATGGTGCAGCCGGCGTGAACGTACTCATCGACGGCAGGCCTACTTATATGAGCGGGCGTGATCTTGCTGCTTATTTAAGGTCTTTACCGGGCAGCATGCTGGACAAGATCGAACTGATGACTAATCCTCCTGCACGCTTTGACGCCAATGGCGGGACTGTGATCAATATTCGCCTCAAAAGGAAAAGGACGCAGGGATACGCCGGCAGCGCCACTGTCAATTATAACCAGGGTAAACTGGCAAGGAGCTACAATTCGCTCAACCTGAATTATCTCAATAGAGAGGTGAACTTGTTTGGCAATTTTAGTTATGGCCGGTATGCTGACTTTGGTGATGAGGTAAACAACAGGCAGTTTTATTCCGGTAATTCGCAAAAAAGCGCCTCGACCTCATTAGGAACTTATACCTCGACGGGCAGTAATGAGTTTTCGGGCAGGCTGGGCATGGATTATACGCTTTCCAGTAAAACAACCATTGGCATAATCGGCAACGCTTCCAGCAGAAGAAGAAAAGAACTGATGGGATATGTAAGTGAACGTTATAGCGCCGGTGATGTGCTGGATTCTGTTGGCTGGGGTAACGGCACTACGAGGAGTACCTGGTATCAACTGAATGGCAATGTGAATATTCAGCATAAGTTTGATAACGCCGGGAAAGAGCTGACAGCGGACGTGAATTACATCAATTATAGCAATAAAGGGAAACAGTTGCTGCAGAATTTTGTAAATGGTGCTTCAGGTGGTCAGTCTATTGACAATGAGTTTTTGTATGACCTTCCTTCCAACATCGATATTTATACCGCGCGGGCCGACTATTCGCATCCTTTAAAGTACAAGGCTTCTTTGAGTGGCGGGCTCAAGACCAGTTTCGTCAGAAACGATAATATATCTGATTATTTTGCTGTGGATGGCAGCAGTCAGACGCCCGATTATGGCCGATCGAATCATTTTATTTATGATGAAAATATCAACGCTGCGTATGTGAATGGCCGGAAAGAATGGAAGAGGTTTGGTATGCAGCTTGGCCTGCGGTTTGAAAATACACAGATCAAGGGTAACCAGTTGGGCAACGCCGCAGTGCCTGCCAGTTCGTTTACCAATAGTTATAATGGGCTGTTTCCTACTGCTTTCTTCTCGTATAAACTCGACAGCCTGGGCAAGCATACTTTGGCACTTAACTATGCCCGCAGGGTAAACCGGCCGGGTTATCAACAACTGAATCCTTTCCTGTTTTTTATTGATCAGTATTCTTACAATACCGGTAATCCTTATCTGAAACCTTCTTACAGCAACCGGGGAGAAGTAACTTACCGCTATAAGCAACTGGTGAATTTGATTGCCATGTTTGAGCGCAATACGGATGGCATTACCGGTGCTGCGCGGATAGAGGATAATATCCAGATCACCCGGTCGGAAAATATTGCTACCCGGCAGATGGCTGCTCTGTTGTTGTACCTGAACCTTAATCCTACCAAGTGGTGGACGGCTAATTTTCACATTGCAGGCGCCCGGTTTGAAACAAAGGGGCAGATATCTACTGAAAATCTGAATATTCACATGTACACCTGGCGCACCAATTTACTGTGCCAGTTCAAGCTGCCTGACGACTGGGGCATAGAAGTGTATGCCGCTTACAATGCGCCGAATATCAACTGGCAGCGTATTGTTAAGGCCCGGTACTGGGTAAATTCAGCGGTTCAAAAGAAAGTGTTGAAGGGGAAGGGTTCTCTGAAAGTCAACTTCGAGGATATTTTTTATACACTGCGCTGGAAGGATGAGACCAAGGGGTTAGCGAATACAATGGCGTATCACATTGGCACTAACGATACGCGGCGCATAGGCATTTCTTTCAGCTACAACTTCGGTAAAGAGACTTTTGCCCGCAAACGCCGGTATAATGATAATACGGCTGATGATGTGAAAGAACGAGCTCAATAACAGCAAAGGGTGAGCCGCCTTTCGAAGGCGACCCACCCTTTGCTGAAATATGCAATCAGTTGTTAGAAAGACCTGGCATGTTTCGTTTACGTCGCGAACGAAACTGTCAGGTCAATTTTTATACGGACTTCGACAGGCTCAGTCTGACAATCCTTTCAAACTTTGGAGACTTCGACAGGCTCAGTCTGACAATAACTATTATTTAATATCCGGTATGGCGAGGAGGATGCCTCCGAAGAGAAGCCAGGCCCATAGGAGTGTCCAAATGACGTTGAATATCTGTGCACCAATAAAGGCGATTGCGGGGCGACCGCCTTCTATTTTTACCAGATCGGTAAAGCGTGCTTCGAGGCCGATGGCCACAAAGGCGAGGGCAAACCACACTGTACGCAGGCTATTGAGGATACCGCTTACTGATTTGCCGATATCGGCAGGTATCTGGAATGAGAAGATCAATGATACCGCAATAAAACCTAATACAAACTTGGGGAAGCGCTCCCATACTACACCGAGGCCCGGCGTTTCTGCGTTTGCCTGTTGTTTGGCTTCGGCATTTTTGCGGTATGTCCACCAGATGGCGATGAAGAATGCCGCTACGCCTATCAATACGTTCTGGGAGAATTTGATGATGACTCCTGCTTTCAACGCCGCAGGGCCAACCAGCGCAGCAGCAGCGGTTACTGATGCAGTGGTATCCAATGTGCCGCCCAACCAGGCACCACCCACTACTTCAGGAATGTTCAGCACTTTTATCAACCAGGGCTGCAATATCATCATTGGTATGGCTACCAACAATACCAGTGTAGTAATGTAAGAGAGTTTCTTTTTATCGCCTTTGATGGCTCCGCTGGCTACGATGGCTGCCGATACACCGCAAATGGCTACGGCTGATGCCAGTATTACGCCAAACTCATCATCTACTTTCAGGCGACGGCTGAGCCATAATGCAAAGAACCACACCACGCTCACCACCAATACTGCCTGCAAGATGCCTGGCAAGCCAGCTTTTATGATGTCGGTAAAGAGTACGCTGGAACCCAATATCACCAATCCTGTTTTGATGAAAAATTCCGAGCGTGCTGCTTCACGCAACCAGTCGGGTATTTTCGTTAAGTTGCCTATCAACAAGCCAATGATCAATGCGAATATGACGTATTCTATGCCGTAGTAGGCAATGGTTTTGTTTCCGGCTATGATGAGTGAAATGATGCCCAATACAAATACCAGGAAGAAACCTCTCAGGTAATTCGCTATGCTACCGCCTGACAAGGCAATGGCTATAGAAGACAGGATAGCAAAGAGGACACCAATGCCCGCAATGAGTGTAAGGTTGGAGCCTGACAGCACCTTGCCCACAAGATCATCCGTAGTGGCCCATTGGTAGACAGGCACACTGAATTTGAATCCGGTAGCGGAGAAAGCGATTACCAATGCAGCAATGATAATGATGCCGCCAATGATGACCGCCCACCAGTCTTCGGTAAGGGACGAGAAAAAGCTCTTCTTAGTTGATGTTTGCAGTGCCTCCGCATCGAGGCTTACTGCCTGGTTTGTGTTTTCGTATGACATGTTCTTATTTTATTCTGGCTGTTAAAAGGCTTTAATGCTTGTTTGGCGACCTTCTACCAGCGGATAGTGTTTATCAAATTTATCCAGCACTACGTAAATGGAATCGCTGAATTCATTTATTCCTGTAAGGATGACCCTGTTGGGCGATGGCCTGCTATAATGTAATACCTGTGTTTCATCCTGGTGATTTTTATTCTTGTTTTGCAGGTACAGTACTTGTTTCACCGTATCGGCTGTGTAAAAAAAGTATCTTCTATCTCCTGCCATCCCTCCTACTTCCCAGCGGGTCACCCCGAGGTCGCGGTTCTTCTTTTGTTTGGCCAACTGGTCCGAATCCTGTGTATTGACCTGGTTTAGACGTGTATTTTTCTTATCATCCTTCACCCGGAGGGGAGAATATCCTATCATACGATCGGCGATTGCTCCCCGGTTGACCCTGTAACTCAGGGTTGACCAGTTCTCAAAGATAGCGTCCTGCCACCTAACTGAGTCATAGGGATCGTATTGAAGCAATCGATTGTTTAGCCTGAATTCGGTAACGGTGTATACGCCTTTCGTTTCCGGCAGCCCGGGGGTGCTGGGTATGTTGTAGTTATTGCCGTAAAAAAATCCGTAGGCCCACATGGCTGCTGCGAGTGGAACGAATATAAAGTTGAAGGTGAACTTTATACCGGTGCGCAGGTTGCGCTTCCATCTTTCTTTGAATACGGGATAATATCTTTTTGCAAAGGTGATGTCTTTTTCCTGCACTACCAGTTTCCAGATCTTGGGCAGTTCGTACCAGGCTATGAAGGTTCCGATGATCGCAAAGTAAGCGGCAGGGACTGCAACGCCTGCATCATAGGCGTGGTTGGCAATGCAGATATTGAAAGTGACCACAGCGGCCAGGGCTGCACCTAATACTGCGGTTTTCCGGTGTAGCAACAACAGGCCAGGAATGATCTCTGCAAAACCGAGGAAAACAGTGTAGCCAAAGGAAACGCCTACGTGCGACCAGTAGAGCTTCTTTTCTGCCATATCTACAAACGGGGTATTGAGCATGCCCACTGTGGGGTATACCATTTGCATGGGGAATGCTTTTTTGAGCCCCCACCCGATCATGCCATACGCGAGACGGTAACGCGCCAGCACGAGTATCCAGTAATACAGTTTATCGTACCGCACTGCTTTTTTATCGAACGCTGTCCAAATGAGTCCCCCGGCTACTGCAGCTACAAAAACCAGGATAAGATTGATGTAGTTGAGCAGACCAAACACTCCTTCTTCAGATTCGATGAGGATGATCTGCGGTGGCCAGAATGCTACAATGGTCTGAAAATCGTGGTAGGTAATCTTACTCCACTGCAGTCCAAACAGGTGTTCGTAAAATTTGGGGTATGTCGGTATGCAGAGGAACAGCATGTAAAGGCATCCTATCCGGAATGCTATTTTCTGGAAGTGTGTCCACGGCGCCTGTGGTGAAACCGGTGCGCCATTGGCTGCGGCCTCCCTGATCACCGTTGTTACTTCTGCCGGCAATACCGGGTGTGTGATGGTGTTTGACATATTTTTAAATTTTAACCGGCCGGCGACGGCCTTCAAACATCATGTATTTTTTATTGATCCTGTTGAGCACTACCTGGATGGAATCTCTGTTCTCATTGATGCCACTCAGAATTATGGTTGAATCATTGGGTATTGTGTACTGCAGGGATAATTTCTCTTCACGGTGGTTGATGTTCTTATTTTGCAGGGCCAGGGTATGGTTTACCGTATCTGCGTCGTAGTAGAAATAGTGCCGCCCTGCGAGACCGGCCAACTCATAGTTGCGGTCTATGTCTTTTTCCGCTGCTTTTTCTCCGCTGGTGAAATCTACTTTAACGGGCCGGTTGGATTTGATGGTAAGTGTCGACCATTTTTCGAAGATTACATCCTGCCACCTGTTGGGATCTGTCTTCGAGTATGGGATGGTATCGTTGTTCAGAATGAACTGTTTCACATTATAAAACCCATAGGCATTTGCCAGTCCCGGTGTTTTAGGTATTTTGTAGGGATCGTGTGTATAGTTATCGAAGGTTTTGTAAGCAAAGACCACTACAAAAAGCAGGAAGGCATAGCGTAATCCAGTGCGCCATGCTTTCAGTCGCTTATCAGAGAAGTTGGGCTTCAGCCTGTTGGCTTTCGTTGGCAATTCTCTTACGAGAAAGCGCCACAGCCTTGGAATATCATATACAAAGAGGAAGGAAGTTACCAATACAATGAAGGTGCTGGTGATCAGCTCTCCTATATCATAAAAGCCATTCACTACTGCTACATTGCCGATGAAACCGAAGATCAGCCCTACTCCGAAAGTGGCCGTGCGCCTGTAAAACAACAGGAAGGCTGCCAGTATTTCCACAAAGCCGAGGAAGGATTGGTAATTGGGCGCTATGCCTGTGGTCTGGAAGTAGATCTTCCACGCAAAGTAATCTCCGTAATTGGTTTGCAGGTTGCTGAGTGATGGATACGGCATTTGCAGCGGGAACAGCTTGATAAAGCCATAGGTAACCAACACCAGTGCAAGGCGGTAACGCAATAATACGCGCAACCAGTAATAGAGTACATTGTATTCTTTTCTCGTTTTATCCACGCGGCCCCATATTGCTGCTCCTATGGCAGCCAATACGATGGCAATGCCCCAGTTTGTGAACACGCCTATACCCCATTGCGGCAGCCTGTCCTGCGCTATGAATTGTGTTTGGTATTTGGACAACCGGAACAGGTCGTGGAAATGCAGGTGCGTCCAGTTGATGGTAAACAGGTCGCGGTAGAATTTCCAATCTATAGGCAGGATAAGCAGCAGGAAGAAGATGAAGAAGAAACGGAAGAGGATGATCTCCCGTGTCTTCCATGCTTTCCATTCGTAGCCTGGCTGTGCAATTTTTTGCAGCCGGTTGTTGACCGGCTCCAACCACCTACCCAATGGGGTTGCCGCCTGGAATGTTAGTTTACTCATTTTAGGATGGCTTTAATAACTTGATGATTTCTTTTGCTTCGTTAGCAGATTTCTCACTACGTCGTTGCTTCATACTTCTTTGAAATCTCTGATGGCTCCGTTCGAAATGACATCTAAGGGAGATTCGCGTCTCCTTTAATAGTCCGGGTTTTGTTCGAGTGCGGGGTTGGCGAGTATTTCGGCGGCCGGTATCGGGAATATGTATTTATTTGGATTTTTCAATCCGAGTACGGCAGGCGCACGGCCTGTACGTACCAGATCGAACCAGCGGTGTGGCTCGAGGGCGAACTCTACTCTACGCTCATTTTCTATTGCCAATGTAATCTGATCTTTTGTAGTGGCTGTTGTTTTATCGATGCCTGAGCGTAATCTTACTTCATTGAGATCGGCCACTGCTCCATCCAGATCGGGGGTTGTTTTTTTGACGCGCGCTTCTGCCCTGATCAGGTATATTTCTGCTGTTCGCAATACGTAGTTGGGCGAAGTATTGACCGGGAAGATACCTCCTATGTATTGATTAGAGGTATTTACCACCGATAGTATCTTCCGGCTTCCTCCTACTGCGGGATCGTTGAGCAGATTGTGCAAAGTAGTAGAGGGTGATAACTGCCTGTTGCCTCTCCACAATGTAAAGCCAGGGTTCTGGTCATTGATGCTGTAGGTGAGTTCCAGGATGGATTCAGTCGTACCTGCTGCCAGATTGAATGGCTTGATAAGCCGGAAGCTCGTGCTGGCAAGTACCTTATCCGCATCCTGTTCTGCTTCTGCATATTTCTGCTGGTACAGGTTCAATCTTGCGCGCAAAGCATACACCGTATATTTATTCGCTCTGTTCCTATTGACTGTGGTGGTCAGTAATCCTTCTGCCTTATTCAAATCGTCCAGCACCTGTGCCAATACCTGGTCTTTCGTGCTTTTCTTCACACCCAGTTTATCGGCTACGGTTTTAGTTGGTGTCAGGAATATTTGCACGTTGCCATATAGTCGTACCAGATCAAAGTATGACAAAGCCCTGATGAAATAAGCCTCACCCAGTATCTGATCGCGGGCAGGATCAGTGAGCTTGAGATCTGTAACGGCCGGCACCTTTTCTATGATGTGGTTGGCGCGATTGATCGTGTTGTAATTGTTGTTCCAATATGTTTGCAGGAACGGAATATCCGAACGCAGGTCGTAGTTTGTTACGGACAGATCGGTAAGGCTTGTGTTTACCGAGATCACATCGGCGCCTGATTGCAGAATGGTGTTTTGAAAGCCACCGCTGTAATTGAGGCTTGCCAATCCACGGTACGCCCCGCGAAGGGCAGTTTCTGCAGATGTTTTGTCGAAGATCGTCTGCTCATCGGATACAAGGTCCGATGGTTCTACATCGAGGTATTTTTTGCAGGAGGTGGTAGCTGCTGCAAGTGAGATCAATATGATGAATGTTATCTTTTTCATGGTAGTATTTTTTGCAGCGATTAGAATGAAATGTTAGCGCCTATTTGAATACCTACTGGTTGTGGCGGTGTAGCCGTGTCGAGTCCCTGACGGTTTTGGAGAGCGCTGCCGGATGATTCAGGATCTGCGCCAGTGTATTTTGTCCATATCCACAGGTTTGTTCCCTGTGCATAGAAGCGTACTTTTTCCAGTTTCAGTTTTGCACTCCAGCTATCGGGCAGTGTGTATCCAAGTGTTACCGCTTTCAGGCGCAGGAAGGATGCGTCTTCGAGGAACCTGCTGTTCTGCTCGATGGTATAGTTGTTGCCAAAGAATGTGAGACGGGGTACATCTGTAATATCGCCAGGCTTCTGCCATCTGTTGAGCTGGCTTTTGAGGATAGAGCGTGATGCATCGCGGGTGCCGCCTCCTTCGAGGATAAAGCGGTTGAAGTTGTATACTTTGTTGCCGTACTGGTAGGTAAACAATACGTTCAGGTCAAATCCTTTAAAGGTAAAGCGATTGGATATACCACCGAAGAAATCCGGAATCAGGTTGCCGAGCAACTGACGGTCGGCAGCGGTGAGTTTGCCATCTTTGTCTACGTCATCGAACGCTGCGTTTCCGGTTTGCGGGTCTACATACAATTGTTTGTACAGCCAGTATGATCCCAGTTGTGCGCCTTCTTCCGTGCGAATGTATTCGCGGGCTTCGAAGGTAATGGGGCTTACCAGTTTTTCGGCACGGTTTACATTGCGTGCGATGTTGAAGCTGGTGCTCCATTCAAAATCTTTTGTACTGATGTTGACCGTGTTGATGCCCAACTCGATGCCCTTGTTGCTGATCTCTCCACCATTCGCCAATGAGCTAACATAACCAGTAGAGCCGGGTACCGGTACATACAGGAGGGCATCAGTAGTGTATTTATAATAGAGGTTGAGGTCTACGTTCAGCCGGTTGCGAAAGAAGCCTGCATCAACACCCAGGTTGTAGGTGGTCGTCTTTTCCCATTTCAGGTTGGGGTTCTCCAACTGGAAGTGGGCAGTGCCAGGCTTTTCCCCACTGGTTGGATTGTCGGAATACTGTGCATTTCCTGACCAGAGGCCCCGTGAAGCAAAGTCGCTAATGCCATTCTGATTGCCGGCTGCTCCCACGCTTGCTCTTACTTTCAGATCGGATACCGCATCTACATTACGCAGGAATGTTTCTTCTTTGAGCCGCCATGCCACCCCAAACCCGGGGAAATATCCCCAGCGGTTGTTGGCACCGAATTTCGAAGAACCATCAGCGCGCAGGGTTGCTTCTACGAAGTACCTGTTGTTGTAGCTATAGTTGACACGACCGAAGAAAGAGGCCAATGTAGATTTTGTTTGGCTTTGTGCTGCTGTGCGGTTGGAGGCTGCAGATATTTCTTTGAAGGAGTTGTTGGGAAAACCTGACCCTGTAAGGGAGTTGAAATTGAGCTGGGTAGTTTGAAAGGTATTTCCTATCACTGCCGATATGCTGTGTATGGCATTTGGCCCGTTGTTGTAGCTCAACGTCTGCTCATTGAGGAATACGCTGTAGCTGGTCAATGCTTCGTTTTTGTAGCCGCCGATATTCAATACGCCTCCTATCTGGGTTTGGTCATTGAAGTACTCGCTTTCGTTGTAGGCGTTATAATCGAGACCAAAGGATGTTTTGAATTTGAGACCAGGTATTATGTTGACTTCCAGAAACTGGTTGCCGAGGTAGCGGATGCTTTTGGTATTGATGTCGGCGATATCCGTATTAACCAGATTCAGAATGCTTTCATAAATGGAGCCACGGGAAGGTGTTCCATCCGGATAGGTGAGTGGGAAGTATGTTGGGTGATGCAATGCTGATAGCAGGTGGCCTGCCTCCTGCCCTGCCCCGCCGCGTACCTGCTGGCGGAATGAACGGTAGACGCCGTTGCTGGAACCTAACAACACATGATCGCTCAACTTTGCATCGACATTGAACTTAAAGCTGCCGCGTGTGAATTTATAGGGCTTCAAAATACCTTCCTGATCCGTGTAGCCAATGCCCAGGTAATAGCGCACTGTTTTGCTGCCTCCACGGACATTGAAGTCGATGTTCCTTACCTGCGCAGTTCTGAATACTTCTTTCAACCGGTCGTAGGTGCTCTGATCTTCGGGATTACCGCGTTTATCAATTGCAAAGGGCTGTGCGATACCTTGTGCATTTGGCTGGAATGGACGGGTGGCAAAGCTATATTTTGTTTGCCCCGGATTTTCTATGCCCGAGTTGGTATAGGCTTCATTTACCAGCATGGCATGTTCGGGGCCCGTGGTGAGATCCCACATGCGGGATTGGTCGGCCCACTGCCAGCCCTGGTAAACATTCAGGTTGAACTTTGGCTTGCCGTTGCCAAAATCCCCGCGACGTGTTGTGACCAGCACTACTCCGTTGGCGCCACGGGAACCATAGATAGCGATAGCGCTTGCATCTTTCAGTACTTCTATGCTTTCGAAGTCGGCCGGGTTGATATCAGCCAGTGGTGAGGTGAACTTGCTGCCAAGGTTGATTGTGGACAGGGTATTGTTGTTGGCAAATACGCCGTCTATTACATACAGAGGATCGTTGCTGGAGTTGATCGAGCTTGTGCCGCGCACCTGTACTCTTACGCCTTCTCCGGGCAATCCTGAGAATGTGTTTACCTGTACACCGGCTGCCTGCCCCTGCAGCTGGGCATCAAAGCTGGCAACAGGAATGTTCTTTGTTTGTGCCGGGCTTACTTTCGCTACTGAACCAATCAGGCTTTTCTTCTTTTGTACTCCGTAGCCCACCACTACTACTTCATCGAGGTCTTTGTGTGCCTCTTTCAATGCTATGACTACATTGGGCTCGTTTACTACGACCTCTGTTGTTTCGTATCCTACATTGGTAATGATGAGTATGTAAGGAAACCGTTGTCCTGTTTTAAAGCTGAAGCTGCCGTCATTGTCTGCAATGACCTGGTGGGTAGTGCCTTTGATGGCAATGCCCGCGCCTGCCAGTGGCAGTTTATTTTTTGCATCTATTACTTTCCCGGTAAGGGTTGAATTTATGATGGGATCAGTACCTGTTTGTGCAGGTGACAGCAGGGGGAATATCAGTATCATCCAAATGCCCGCTAATACATTCTTGTGCATGACGTTTTCCTGGTTAGTTTGAAAAATGAATGTCTGCTGCAGTGTATTGATCACTACAGTGCTTCATAGGAGAAAGTCTGTCAGGTTTAAACTTTAGACAACCCTTCGACAAGCTCAGGGTGGCATAATAATTTCTTTCTTTCAGCGAGTTGAAAGAAAGACGTCTTGCATCGGTGATACCTGTAATAATGTGGATTGGATCAGCAGCAACAAGTAAAGTTGCAGGAGGAATGAATGGTGCGAATAAACGCCATCGCCTTCACGGGCGATGTTGGTTGCATGGTTTTCATTTCAGTCAGTTTTAACGGTGAACCTGTTTAATCAGCCAGGTTGCAGGTGACAAGGTCCCACAAATTAAGACTACTATTTACTAATAGTCCACTAATTTAGTAGGCAAATTAAGTCCTTTTTCTTTGTTCTGCCAAGAAAGGTGGAATTTTTAATGTGGAGTTAAGTTGAAAGGTTGAAAAGGAATCTGCGATAGCTTTTTTATAATGCTATTGTTATCCGTAATGCGCGGAGGCCGGTAACGCCCTGAAGGTCTTCCAGTTCCAGTTCTTCGATGTTGGGCAGGAAGACGCCTGTTTCCTGCAGGTATTGTAATGAGGGCATGTAATCGTCGAGATCGCTACGATGGAAGTAGATGATGGCCAGTGTACCGGGTTGTGTGAGGCGCTGCCCGGTATGGCGTACATGTACTTTGTCGATGCGCTTTTTGATCACCTGGTAGCGAATGTTGTAAGCGCCTTCCACATCGAAGCGTCTTTCATCTGTCCGAAAGGTAATATCTATAGGTGTGTTATGGACAAAGATGAGTTGTGTGGTTTGTAACTGCACCGGCATTTCTCCTACCAGTGACTGGGTAAGTCGTGCAATAGCAGCCATAGATGTGAGCTGCCACAAGCGCAAGCTTTTGAGGTGGAAATGATTGAACGCCTTATCAGGTGCGATAGACTGTCCGATGTAGCAATCGTATTCTATTCCGTCGGTCCTGAACTTTTCAAAATAGCAAGGGTATTGTTTTTGTAATTGCGTGTTTTCTTCATCGAGGTAGGCTCCTATTTTGCTATTGATGAGCTGCATCGATGTCTCCAACGCCTGCCTGGCCGCAAAGACGATACTTTGTTCGTCATTAATTATTTGCCTATAATCATCTATCACTTTTCGGGCATCCGGATGTTGTGTGGCCAGGTGTTCGAGCCATGCACCTGATTCACCGGTGAGGAACGTATTGATGTTTGTTTCGTCTGTTGCTGTTATGATTCCCTGTGCCAATACCTGTTGCCATTTGTGTATGGTATAGTTCATTTGCTCCATCAATGGAGAGGGATGTGCCGATTTCAGGTTATCGAGTGTATTGTGCAGTAGCTGCAGGTGTGCGCCGAGGTCGAGAATAATGGCTTTATTTCTTTCGGTGCTGGAGCTTCTGATATCGATTGCTCCGTACAGGGGATACAGGTCTTTAAACTGAATAGGATAACGGGCTGGCGGCAGTTGCTTTTTCGTGTGGTAGAGGTGTTGCCAGGCAGCTTCTCTGAACTTCCATTGTACGGCTGGCTGAACGGATGTATATCTTTCACGGATGATGTCTTCTATTTCGAGGTTAAACTCATCTATAAATATCTGCAATATTTGTCCAATGGCTGGCATGGCTGTTTCCAGCAAAGTGAAGTTCTGTTCGTCGAATATTTCTTCACCCAGTGTGTACATGCAAAAGGTGCCTACCATTTTTTGTGCATGGAATACCGGCAAGGTGGCGAGGGAACGAACGCCGGCTTGTACGAAGTGAATGAGCCATTGATTCATTCCGGTGGCCTCTTCTTTCCGAACATCGGGTGAGAAGAAGGCTTTAGGGTTGGCCGCATATGCTGCTGCCTGCATTTCAAACTGTTGGGGAGTGAGTGTGCGATCGCCCCATATGGAATACAAGATACCCGTACCGCCTACTTCATAACCATATACGTAACGGCCATTGACCAGCACCATAGGAAACAGATCGAACTGGGTCTTATCGTTGCGCACGAGTGTTTTAAGTGAACGAATGACCTGCTGGTAAGCGGCCTCCCGCTCTTCCGGATCACGGGTAAGGCGTACCTGCCGGAGATTATCGAGGGCATGGTGAACTGTTACATCTGTGATGGTAGAAACTGAAATACCCCGGAAGCGAAAAAGGTTCAGCGGGAGTATATTTTCCAGTGCTGTGTAGCCTGCTCCTTCCTGCAGCAGGTTGGCAAGCTGTTGCCTGCTAAGTTGTGGCAAGGGACCGTTGGGGATCACTTCTATAAAATCGGCATTGATGTCGATGGTATAGTATTGCAACAGGTTGGTAGCCGGATTGAGGTAGGCGTGGTAGTATTCGTTTTGCCGGGGATTGAAATGGTATATCTTTTTTAATATGTAGGTGTATACCATCTGTAACTGTTCACGCCGGAAGTCTTCGGGTGTACGATGACTAAGATCAATTTTATGGGACTGGATCAACTCGTAAAAAGCATCTGTGCCATAGACCATTATTGGCTGTACCGGCAACCACAAGGCCCACATGATATCCTGCTCCGATGTTGCAACTGGTGTGAGGCAGGCGTATATCCACTCCAACAGTTCTTCGTACTGGTATATATTTCCTACCGGGATATCTTCCTGTATGCCGGGCCATGCTTCCAGGCGCTGCAGCACCATTTTATAGAAATGTACTTTAGCCGATGTTTCGGTGGTCACCCGTTGTTGCAGCCATTGAAGGAAGGGCTGAAATGAAAATGTGCAGGTAATTTGTTGTACGCTCCAGGCTTCGGTGATGTAATTCAGGATTTGTTTTTTCATAGCAGGTATCCCCTATAATGTTTTTTCTATACTCAAACGTTTGCTTTCATGATGCACGGCGTGTTTTTGGCACTGCTTGCATCAGTTTTTCCATTCATTTCTGATGGTTAAAAATTATTCCGGTTTTTCTTTGGTACAGCAAGTCTGAATACTTGTTATAATAGAAAGGATAAGGTTTAATGGTTAACGAATTTGATTAGTGTCGCCCTGCATTTCTATGCGGGGCTTTTCGTTTATGTCTGAATCATGATTTATTGGATTGAATGGATTTAATTGATAAGATCAGGTTTCGAGGCTGCGGACTAACCATACAAGCTCATGATCTCAGCAGTTTATTGATATCTGTATAAGATGTCGTTGCCTGTGTGAAGCTGAATGTTCCTTTCTCTTTGATCTCTTCTGCGGCACGCAGGAAACTGCTGTAGGCGGCGCGAACCAACGACGATCCCAGGCTCACGCGTTTCACGCCTAATTTATCCAGTGTTTCGAGCGACAAGCCGGTTATGCCCAGTCCTATTACTACGTTCACTGGTTTAGGCGCCACCGCTTTTACTACGGCCTGTATTTCGTCTTCATTTTTGAGACCAGGTGCAAAGAGCACATCGGCGCCTGCTTCGGCGTAAGCTTCCAAGCGCCGGATAGTATCTTTCAGATCGGGCCGGCCATAGATCAGGTTCTCGGCACGGGCCGTGAGCGTGAAGGGAAAGGGCAAACTGCGTGCCGCCTGTACGGCTGCTTTCACCCGCTCAACTGACTGTTCGAATGGATAGATCGTATCTTCGGGCCGTCCCGTAGCGTCTTCAATAGAGCCTCCCACCAAACCGATGTCTGCTGCACGTAAAATAGTGGCTGCACAATCTTCCGGTTCATCTCCATAGCCGTTCTCCAGATCAGCGGCTACCGGTAGTGGCGTAGCTTCCACAATAGCCCGGGCGTTGGCCAATGTGTCGGTACGGGTAAGCGCTCCTTCCCCATCGGGTTTACCCAAAGAAAAGGCTAATCCGGCACTGGTAGTGGCCAGGGCCTCAAATCCGAGGGCTGCCAGCATTTTTGCGGAGCCTGCATCCCAGGGGTTGGGAAATGCGAATATGCCCGCCCGTTCATGGAGGGCTTTGAAGGTAACGGCCTTATTGACCTGTAGTTCGGTGTACATGTTTTTTATTTTTCATTTGCTATTGGTTGAAGTTAAGGAAGAATGGGGGAATACAAGCTGCGGGCTCCCGCTAAGGCGGGACAAGTTGTGAGCAACGAGCTTCGAGCAATACAAAATATATGGTGGGAAGGCTCGCGATTCCGTTAAGTGAAAGGGGCTTTTTATTAAGCATTTTCTGTTTTTGCGCCTTCAACCATTAATTTTATCCCTTGTATCACTCTTTAGCTGCAACGTAAATTGATTGTATGTCATCAACGTTACCTGATGTAACTGCTCTTTTGCAACGCATAGAGACGCTCGAACTCGAGAATGCCATGCTCAGGCGCGATCTCAGCTTGTTGCCTGCCAAACATTCGGTTACCGTACCACCTGCTATGCAGCCTCTTTTTGATATTGCTCAGCAAACGGTACGGGAATATTTCAAAGACCTTCGCATGGACCCCTCCAAGGGCACTATCGAGATCAACGATCAACGGTATGTGCTGGTGAGGGCCTCCGCTTTTTCCAAAGGGTTCCTGGAAACTATTCAACGTTTATACGCCGACAAGGGTGAAAGTGAAGCTTTTGCCATCGGGCGTAATTTCCTGTTCGATTATGCGCATGTGATAGGCCTGCATGATGCGCGGGATTTTCATGCGCGTATGCATGTAACTGATCCCATTGCCAAGCTATCGGCCGGCCCTGTTCATTTTGCTTACTCGGGCTGGGCTTTTGTAGATATCTCTGCTGACAGCCATCCCAGTCCGGATGAGAACTTCTGCCTGATCTATGATCATCCTTATTCTTTCGAAGCTGATTCGTGGACTCGGGCAGGTGTGCAGTCGAAGGAACCAGTCTGTATTATGAATGCCGGTTATTCTTCGGGGTGGTGCGAGGAGAGCTTTGGGATTGAACTGACGGCTGTAGAGGTTAGCTGCAGGGCCAAGGGTGATGCGCGTTGTACATTCATCATGTCGCCGCCTCATAAGATCCATGAGCATCTGGAGCGGTTCAATGCTTCGCATAAAAAGCAGTATGCTTCGGCAGGGAACTATAATATTCCCACCTTTTTTGAACGTAAGCAGGTGGAGGAGGAAATGGAGCGCTCCCGTGTTCTGGCGGAAGAATCGGCACGCGCCAAGGCTGATTTCGTAGCCAATATGAGTCATGAATTGCGTACGCCTCTGGGCGCCATCCTTGGCTTTACCGATCTGCTGCAAAAGACAACGCTGGATACTGTTCAGCAGGATTACCTCGAAGCGATCAACACATCGGGCAAAACCCTGCTCTCCATCATCAATGATATTCTCGATCTATCGAAGCTGGATGCCGGTAAATTCCTTACTGAATCTATTGCATTCAGCGTCCCTGAATTGATGCACTCGCTGCAGGTAATGTTTGCTTCCAAAGCCAGTGGCAAAGACCTGCGCCTCAGCTGCAGCGTGGACATGGGTATCAGTTTCCCTGTATTGGGTGACCCGATGCGGCTGACGCAAATACTGGTGAACCTGATGGGTAATGCCATCAAGTTTACGGAAGCCGGGGGCGTGTATGTGAACTGTATCATTCAGCATGAAACAGAGGATGCCGTGGAATTGTGCTTTAGTGTACGGGATACCGGTATTGGCATTCCGGCTAACAAGATCGATTCCATTTTCGAACGCTTTATGCAAGTGGATACGCATATTACCCGCAAGTATGGTGGTACCGGACTGGGGCTGGCCATTACCAAACAGCTCGTAGAATTGTTGGGTGGCACCATTTCCATTACCAGCAAAGAGGGTTCCGGCACGGAATGCACTTTTATCATCCCTTATCGCAAAGCGCAGGAACAGGTGCTTGCTTCTTCGCGGGAAAGTAATGTGCCCCGGCAGTTCTTCTCACTCCGGAAAATCCTTGTTGTGGAAGACAATCTTATGAATCAGAAGCTGACTTCTATTATTTTGCAGGCGCAAGGTTTCGAGGTGATTGTGGCGCGGAATGGTAAGAAGGCTATTGAATATCTGCAGGAGCATCAAGCTGACCTCATCCTTATGGACATTCAAATGCCCGTAATGGATGGTTATAAAACCACTCAGCTGATAAGGGATGAATTGCATCTTGCGACGCCCATCATTGCGATGACTGCTCACGCTTTATCCGGCGAAAGGGAAAAATGCCTGCAAGCGGGTATGAATGATTACCTCGCCAAGCCTTTCAAGGAGCATGACCTGCTGGACAAGATCGGTCATTGGGCGCAGGTGTTGCATCATCAATCTTCTCCCGCATCATCCGATAGTTCCATTCCCCGCATCGATCTTTCCTTTCTCATTCAACAAACGAGTAATAACAGGGCTTTTATCAATGAAATGATTGCCATCTTCCGGAAGCAGAATCCGCGTGATCTTGCCAGGCTGAAAACGGCTATTGGTAAAGCTGACTTCAAGACCATTTACAAGACCACACATTCACTGCGTAACACCATTGGTTTTTTCGGGCTAACGCCTGCTATTGGCGCTGAGCTGCTGACTATGGAGAAGCTGGCTATGGCATCGGAGGATGCGGAAAGGATCATGCAGCTTTTCGAGAAAGTTAGTTTAGTGTGTAAGCAAGCTGTGACGGACTTGAAGGAGTTTGAGTGACGGCTTGTTTAATTGGGCTAAAGCCCAGTAGGGTTGGGGTTTATCTTTATCCCGGCCCTAAAGGGACCGGGCAATTCCGTTTGCTTCTATAGCCCTTCTTTGCTTCGATAACAGATCTCTTACTTCGCTACACTAACCGTTGTGACATCAGGGCGAGGAACTCGTCTTTCTTTTTGGGGGAAATGGCGATCATGGCGTCGTCGTTCATGACTGCGTATCCGCCGTCGGCTTTGACCATCTTCTTTACTTCTTTCATGTTGACCATGTAGGAATTGTGCAATCGGAAGAAGCCATATTCTGTGAGTAATAATTCATATTCTTTGAGGTTCTTGCAGACCATGAGGCTATTGCCGTTTTTCATAAAGAATGTGGTGTAAGGGCCTTTGGCCTCCAACCTGATGATCTGGCTGAGGGGCACATACTCCACTCCTTCTGAAGTGGCCAGGCTGATGGAGAAATCTTCGCCTACCGGACGACGCACATTCCTGATCAGCAGCTCCAGTTTGTTCTCTTTTTCTTTTACCTGCAGGCTTTCTATTGCTTTGTTTACGGCCTGCTGCAGTTCTTCAAAATTGATCGGCTTAAGCAGGTAGTCGATGGCGCTGAACTTAATGGCTTTGATCGCATAATGATCATAGGCTGTTGTAAAGATGACCTCAAAGTCCTGGTTCTTCACTTGTTGAAGTACATCGAACCCTGTGGCAGTTTGCAGTTCAATATCCATGAAAACGATCTGTGGCTGCTGTGTATTGATGGCTGACACGGCATCTTCCACATTCGAGGCGGCTCCTACCACTTCAATATTCGGACAGAACTCGCGCAGCAGGTGCTTCAGGAAGTCGCTGTTCATTGTTTCATCTTCAACGATGATGGCTTTGTATTTCATAGCAAAAGTTATAATAGTTATGTTGTTTCAACGGGTTTGTTGTGTTTATTAAAAACGGACCTGCTCAAATAAAGGCTGTGGTATTTCCAATGTAGCTGTATTGAGTGAAGATCCGTTCTCTTCTTCTATTCCTTTATTGCTTGTGATCTTTCTTTTTCCCTGTGCATTGAACTGCTCTATGCGGCGCTGCAGCATCGTATCATCACCATTGAGCATACCTTTCCGCTTTTCCAGTTTCCCGGCTTCGTTGCGCGTCATACCATTGTCGGTTACGGTTACTACCAGTGTGTCCTGTTTGTTTACAAACTCGACTGTTAGTTTTCCTTTGTGTTCATTTCCGTTGTTCAACACTCCTCTGTACAGCGCCTCTTCCACCAGGCTGAGGGTCAACAATGGCAAGGTGGATGCAGCATTGGTTCCTGGTGCTACTTTGATCTCATAATCAAATTTATCCTGAAAGCGGCATTGCTCCAACCACAGGTACTCCGTCAACAGCTCCGCTTCTTCTTTCACATTTATGAATAGTTCATCTCCAAAGTTGATCACCTTTCGCAGAAAGACCGAGAAACGGCCCATGTATTGCAGGGTGGCTTTTTTGTCATCGCCGGTAACGAAGTACTGTATCGAGTTGAGGGAGTTGAACAGGAAATGGGGGTTCATCCTCGCCTGTAATATTTTCAGCTTCAGCAGCTGGTTCATCTGTTCTATCTGGTCGTTCTTGGCGCTCAGCTGCCGGTTTAATTTCTGCTTGGTCTGAAAGCGATTGTACAACAGCAATGATAATATGATCACGAAGAAGAAAAGCACCAGCATGATATTCCTGAATGAGCGGTGTTTCTGTACTTCTATGGCCGTATCCATCAGTCTTTTGGTAACGATCTCTTTCTCCAAAGAAACCAGATCGAGGGCCGGGGCGCTTTCCTGCACGTTCCCGAATACCAGGTCTTTGACTTCTGACCCAAGGTGTTTGGCTATGATCGGGCCTACCCGCATGCGGAACAAATCCGACGAGAAGTATTCATCCATCACCGCTTTCCAATCGGACTGCATGGGCATGACGGCTGCAAATCCCTGGCGGCGGCTGGAGAGCACGTGCTGTCTTTTTACTTTGATGCCTTTTTGCAGGGCCACGATGTATACGGACAGCGGAATATATCCGAACCCTTTGTTATCGGTTGCAATGTGTCGCATCACCTCATAGTCCTCCTCTTTATATATGACCGGCAAGCCGGGATAGAAGTTCTTTTTCAACGAGAGCACATCCTCTGTCATGGTGGTATTGGCCATGGCATAGGCCCGCATCTCTTTTATTTTGCCCGTAAACTCCTGCGAGCTGGCGTACATAGGTTCCAGGTTATTGGTGACCAACACATTCAAATCGGGCATATAGGGCATGGTGAACTGTACTTCTTTTTGCCGGGCGGGTGTAATGGAAAAGTATGACCAGCCAAATACGCCTGCCTGCTTACTGTTTTTGACCTTGTAATAAATGCTATCAAAATTACCAGCAGGCTCCCATTGTATGGTGAGTTCTATTCCATATTTAAGCTGCAAGTATGATTTCATGGATTCCATGATCTCGTACTCTACTCCTTCCAAAATTCCTTCTTTGTTTTTATAGATAAAAGGCTCTATATCATCCCATAGGGCTACAACGGTACCTTTTTTATTCCTGAATACTTCTTCCCATGAGTCGCCCCTGCTGCTGACCGGCTGGGCAACAGCGATGCTGATGAGGCTCATTAACAGAACTACTACACTTAACCTTTTTACGGATCCCGGGCTCCTCATGTATTGGGTGGTTTGGGCAAAGATTGGGAAATATGGTATAAAAGCGGGGTCTTACTTAGTGGATGGGTAGTTTGACTTAACGGATTTTGCGGAGAGGTCCTGTTACGGGTTACAAGTTGCCGGTTTCAGGGTGCAGATTCCGGCAAAAGAGCCAGGAAGATGGAGGCTTCGACAAGCTCAGCCTGACACTACCTGCATTTTCAATGTTCAAATGAATCCGTTAAGCCGCAGAGCTGTTCTATTAATTCAGGCTGTAACAGGGCTCCGGCTGCCGGTAATTTAGCTGCATCAATCAAAACGATCAATATGAAACATGTAGCGATTATAGGCGCCGGGATCAGCGGACTGACCACTGCCAAGGCTTTTATGGAAAGGGGCTACCGCGTAACTGTGCTGGAAAAAGCTGCCGCTATTGGTGGCGTGTGGGAAAAAAGCCGTTCATATGTGGGAGTAGCCACGCAAACGACCCGCGATGAGTATGCCTTTTCCGACTTCCCTATGCCGAAGGATTATCCTTTGTGGCCTTCGGGCGATCAGGTCCAGGCTTATCTTACTGCTTATGCAACGCGGTTCAACGTCATGCCTTATATCTGGTTCAACGTTCAGGTAGATACACTGGCATACCGGCAACCTAACTGGGAAATAAAGGTGACTGATCTTACCAACCAGGCTACTCAATCTTTGTCGTTCGACTTCGTGGCGATCTGTACCGGTACTTTTCATAAGCCTTTTATTCCTTCTTTTCCCGGCAGTGAAAGTTTTATCAAGGCTGGCGGACAGATCCTTCATTCGAGCCAGGTAAAGGATAAATCCATTCTTCGTGGCAAGAAAGTGGCCGTAGTCGGTTTTGCGAAGTCTGCTACCGATATAGCTACACTGTCAGCTGAGTTGGGTGAAAGCACTACCTTGCTGTATCGTAAGGCGCAGTGGAAAGTGCCGCGTTATTTTGGCAACAAGGTGAATATGCGCTACCTGCTATTCTCCCGCTTATCGGAGGCTTTCTTCAACGCTCCGCGCAAATCATTGTTGCAACGATTGCTTCATACTGCCGGCAAACCATTGGTATGGGCTCAGTGGCGTGGACTGGAAGCCTTGCTGAAAATGCAATTCAAGCTGAAGGCTTGCGATATGGTGCCCAAGCACCGCATCGAAGATCAAATCAGCTGTAGCCTGGGTGTAGCGCCTGAAGGTTTTTATGAGCATGTAAGGAATGGAAAGATCCAGGCTAAACGTACCGAGATCGTGCGGATGGATGGCAAACAGGTGTTCCTGCAAAACGGAGAATCCATCTCTCCTGACATCCTCGTATTGGGAACCGGTTTTACGCAGGAGCTTCCTTTCCTGGAAGAGAGTTACCGCAAGCTGATCGTCCCCAACCAAGGTGGTTATCAACTATTCCGCAATATCATTCATCCGCTGGTGCCTCAACTGGGTTTTGTGGGTTTCAACTCCAGCTTGTTTACCACGCTTACATCGGAAGTAGCTGCCAACTGGCTGGTGCGGTATATGGAAAACCGGTTGTCGCTGCCCTCCTCCGGCATTATCAATGCAGAGATGGACTTTATGGATCAATGGCGCCGGCATGACAGGCCTATTGCTGCCGAGTTCAGCGGCACCTGTATCGCTCCTTTCAACTTCATGCACCTCGACCAACTGATGAGGGATATGGGCTTACCTGTGAAACTTAGCCGCTGGCCGCATGAATACCTGAAGCCTATCAATCCTGCTGATTATCACCAATTGTTGCGTGGCAATAAGCAGGAAACTGCTTCGCGGCCTACAACTAAAGCGGAGTACCAATTTTATTAATTGGCTGTCAAAAAAAATTGGGCTAAAGCCCAGTGCGTTGGGGTGATCGTTATCCCGGCCCTAAAGGGCCGGGCAATGTGCGTTTGCCCGGCATCTGCTCTTGCAATTTTTGTTTCGTAATTATTTTATCAATAATCATTTTAAACAACCCGATTTATGAAAAAAGTATGTTTCGTTTTTGCGATGCTTGTGTTTGCCACTGGCAGCCTGATGGCTCAAGGAAAGGTATCTACTCAGGATTTTCATATGAAACTGAGTGATGGCAAGAACACTGTTCGTGTTCCCAATGACCAGGGTTCTATCTCTTTTGTGAAAAGAGGCGATCGTATCAGTGATGTAGTATACACCGATGCTGCGGGCAAAACCATACGCCTTGCTCCTACCAAACCCGGCACCGGCGGAGCGCCCAACACTCCCTGCAAATATCCTTTACCGGATGCCTGCTATAGTATTCCCAACAACCAATCTGTTGGTATGTGTATCTGCAGACCGACTGATATCAAGAGTGATGATTATGTTGTTTCAATTGGATTGTTGTTGCCTGCCGTACAGAAAGTGCGGGATGCTGCTACGCGGAATTAACAGAAGAACCATAAGGAGCAGTGATCATAAGGCCGGGAAAGTCCCGGCTTTTTATTATTTTACTGCAGTGGCTAATGGTTGAATGGTCGTTTGGAGGCAGGAACAATATTTGCACATCAATTCAAAAAAGAACATGGTCCTTCCGATTGGCGATGATAACAGGGACAGACGCATTACTCCTATCGTAAATTATTTACTTATCATAGGTAATATTCTGGCGTTCATCTTCTGGCAGGATTGGGGCCGCGATCTCAATGTGAGTTTTGCTTATTCGGCTATTCCCGCAGAAATTTTAACGAATGAGGATGTAGTTACCAATTCAAAGATATTGGTCGATCCTCTTACGGGGCAGCAAGTTGAACTGCCGGGCCTGCAGCGTACTCCTATTCCTGTGTTCCTGACCTTGTTTACCTCCATGTTCATGCATGGCGGTCTTGCTCACCTTGGTGGGAACATGTTGTTCTTATGGATATTCGGAGACAACATCGAGGATGCACTTGGTCACATGAGGTATCTTATATTTTATTTGTTGTGTGGCATGCTGGCAGGGCTTTCTCATGTGTTCAGCACATTGTTGCTGGACCAAAACCTGCTGATCCCCAGCCTGGGTGCTTCCGGCGCTATCTCCGCCGTACTCGGCGCCTATATCATGTTATATCCTACCAGGACTGTACATGTCTGGATATTCTTCATTTTCATCCTTCCTGTTCCCGCGCTGATCGTGGTGGGGCTTTGGTTTGTTTTCCAGGTGCTGAACGGGCTGGGCACATTGGGTGGCGAAGAGGCCAGTGGCATTGCTTATGCCGCTCATATCGGTGGTTTTATTGTTGGTTTTCTCCTTATACGATTATTTACCCCAAAAAGGGTGGCCATTTCTTCGAGGCGCAGGTAACAGGATTTACCATTACATTTGAAGATATAATGCTTTGATCTACGGGGCATAATGTGTTAATAACTTCCGGGGCTGCCGTCAAAGGCATTTTCCGGAAAGGGCGTCTGATGGATCATCGGTGTGTATCAACCAAAACACAGCATTATACACATGAGAAAACCCTATTATTTCATAAATTCTACTGCTCGATGAGTCGTACAAAACACTGCTTAACGTTTTCCTTACTCTTTTTTGTTTCCACCGCCTTGTCTCAGGCACAATCGATCCCCACTCCGAAGGAGCATTTCGGATTCAATATTGGCGACGATTATAAGCTTACTACTTATACGCAGGCGGAAGCTTATTTCAAAAAACTGGATGCCGCTTCTGACCGTGTAAAATTGGTAGACATGGGGCTTACGGAAGAAGGCCGTACGCAATGGATGCTGATCGTTACTTCTCCGGAGAATCATAAGAACCTGGACAAGTACAAATCTATTTCTCAAAAGCTGGCGCATGCAGAAGACCTGACCGATGAGCAGGCGCGTGCTCTTGCTGCTGAAGGCAAGGCTATCGTATGGATCGACGGTGGTTTGCACGCCACTGAAACGG
The DNA here is from genome assembly GCA_017744515.1 of Niastella sp. Lineage (GTDB taxonomy): Bacteria > Bacteroidota > Bacteroidia > Chitinophagales > Chitinophagaceae > Paraflavitalea. The sequence goes on along the minus strand of JAGIBF010000090.1, from coordinate 7,147 downwards.
TGGGCGCTCACCAACTGATCGAAACTGCCTACCAGCTTTCCAGCCGCAAGGACCCCGAGACGATGCGCATTCTTGACAATGCCATTATCCTGATGGTGCATGCCAATCCTGATGGTCAGGAACTGGTGAGCAACTGGTATATGAAGGAATCGGACCCCAAGAAGCGTAGCTTGCAAGGTTTGCCCCGCCTGTACGAGAAGTATGCCGGGCACGATAACAACCGCGACTTCTTTATGATGAACCTGAAGGAGACGCAGAATATGAACCGCCAGTTGTATATCGAGTGGCTGCCTCAGATCATGTACAACCACCACCAGGCTGGCCCGGCAGGTTCTGTAGTGGCCGGCGCTCCTTACCGCGATCCTTTCAACTACGTGTTTGATCCATTGCTGATGACCAGCCTCGATGCCGTGGGTGCAGCCATGATCAACCGGCTGAATGCTGAAGGTAAACCTGGCTATACGCAACGTACCGGTTCTACTTTTTCTACCTGGTACAATGGTGGCTTACGCACGACGACTTATTTTCATAATATCATCGGGTTGCTCACCGAGATCATCGGCAGCCCTACTCCTTCTGAAGTACCGCTGGTTCCTCAGCGTCTGATCCCTGACGGAGCGACGCCTTTTCCTGTAACGCCGCAAAAGTGGCTTTTCCGTCAATCTATCGACTATTCTATCTCTCTGAACTATGCCGTATTGAATTATGCCGTTCGCTACCGTGATGAGTTGCTGTATAATTTTTATAAGATGGGGAAGAACTCCATCGAACGTGGCAGCAAGGATTATTGGGGTCTTTCACCCAAACGTGTGAATGCTATCAATACTGCTTTTCAGAATGACCAACGCAGAACAACAGGTAATTCAAGGGGTGGCGGACAAGGCCCAAGCGCTGAAGCTGCCGGTGGCGGCTTCCGTGGTGGTGGCATGCCTGTAAAGTTTTACGATTCTGTAATGAAAGATCCTGCCACCCGTGATCCCCGTGGTTTTATCCTGCCTTCTGACCAGCCTGACTTCCCTACTGCTGCAAAATTTGTAAATGCATTGATTAAAACCGGCGTATTGGTTCATAAGGCTACCGCTGATTTTACCGTGAAGGGTAAGAAGTATCCTGCAGGTTCTTATGTAATAAAGACCAACCAGGCTTTCCGTCCGCACGTGCTGGATATGTTTGAGCCTCAGGATCACCCCAACGATTTCCGTTATCCAGGCGGTCCTCCCGTAGCTCCTTATGATGCTGCCGGCTGGACACTGGCTTACCAGATGGGTGTACAGTTTGACCGCTTCCTCGAAGATTTCGATGGTCCGTTCCAACGTATTCCTTATGGCGAAGCTCAATTGCCTAAGGGTACAACCGCCAAGGCTTCTGCTGGTTATGTACTGAGCAGTGCTGCCAACAACTCCTTCCTTGTAGTAAATGAGTTATTAAAGGCGGGTGCTCCCGTATTCCGCATGAAAGATGGCGTTACCGGTTATGCTGCCGGTTCTTTCTTTGTGCCTTCTTCTGCCAAGTCCAAATCTATCATCGATAAAAGTGCTGCCGACTATGGTGTTTCTACCGGTACAGTTGCCAAACGTCCATCTGGTTTGAGCGAAGTAAAGCACCTGCGTATTGCTTTGTGGGATACGTATGGCGGCTCCATGCCCTCCGGCTGGCTGCGTTTCCTGTTTGAGCAATTCCATTTCGATGCTGAGGTGATCTATCCTCCTACCATCGACTCTGGCAACCTGCGCTCCAAATATGATGTGATCGTATTTGTTGGTGGCGCTATTCCGGGTGTTGCTGCTGAAGGTGGTGGCCGTGGTGGTTTCGGCGGAGGAGGTTTTAGTAACCAACCTGGTGACAGTTCTATCCCTGCTGAATATCGCGGACGCCGTGGCAGGATCACTCCAGAGAAATCTATTCCTGAACTGAAGAAGTTCCTCGAAGCCGGTGGCCGCGTTGTGACCATCGGTTCCAGCACCAGTCTTGCTTATCACCTGAAGCTGCCTGTGCGCAATGCGCTGGTAGAAATGGTGAATGGAGAGGAACAAAGGCTGCCTGGTGAGAAGTATTATATTCCGGGCAGTATTTTACAGGTAAGTCTCGATTCTACTCAACAGGCGACTTATGGTCTGCCCAATGATTGTGATGTTTACTTCGATGCCAGCCCCGTATTTACCCTTGCACCTGAAGCTGTGGCTAAAGGAACTATAAAGCCTCTTTTGTGGTTTCCCAACAACAAGCCTTTGCGCAGTGGCTGGGCCTGGGGCCAGGCTTATCTTGAAGGTGGCGTAACAGCTTTCGAGGCTTCTGTAGGTTCTGGCAAGTTGTACGCTTTTGGCCCGGAAATCACTTTCCGCGCTCAAACGCATGGTACGTTCAAAATGCTGTTCAACCAGTTGCTGGGAGAATAGTTTCTAACATACTTCTGTTATTCCAAGAGGCTGTCCTTTACCGGGCAGCCTCTTTTTTTTGGCATGTCGGTTTTGTTCTATTTAGGCAGACGAGGCGATTTTAGTTTTGTGTCAAATAATACCACATGAAACGGTTCTTATTCATCATAGGAAGTATAGCAGGTTTGACAGCCTTCTTTGCTTTTGCTCCTCAAAAACCCCGGGTTGCAAGGACAGGCAAGGAACTTTTTGAACGGTACTGTAAACAATGTCATGGCAAGGATGGCACCCGGGGTTTATTTGGCGCCAAGAACCTCCAAACAAGCTTGTTGGCAGATGACGCTTTATATATGACCATTGCCAAGGGCCGAAAGGTAATGCCTTCGTGGGAGAAGAAACTGGACAGTACGGAAATGGGGCTTGTTGTGGAGTATGTGAAAACTTTGCGGAAGTAGCTGCAAGGTTTTTCTTCCGACCAGGGCGACCCACTCTTGACAGCCCTTCGACAAGCTCAGGGTGACAGGTACCCCGGTGACACTTAATCTTAATAAATCATTTTAGTATAACCATGAAAAATAAACAAATGTCTCAGCTTGTATTTATCATCTCTACTTTGTCAACCGGTCTTATTGCCGGGCTGATGTATGCTTATTCCTGTTCTGTCAATCCTGGTCTTGGCCGATTGACTGATTTAGAATATTTAAGTGCCATGCAATCTATCAACAGGGCTATTTTGAATCCCTTATTTTTCATGACTTTCATGGGTACGCTTATTCTGTTACCTGTAAGTACGTGGCTCAGTTATGACACTTCGCGTTTCTGGTATTTCCTGGCTGCTACCATCGTTTATGCAATTGGGGTGTTTGGCGTAACCATAGGTGGGAATGTGCCGTTGAATGAAGCGCTGGATAAATTCAATATCGGCGGTGCCAGTCAGGAGCAGCTTGCTTTGCAACGCTCGCTGTTTGAGCAGAAATGGAATACATTCCATGCTATCCGTACTGTTGCTAATGTATTGAGTGCTTTGCTGGCAATACTTGGTTGTATGGCGGGAGGGAAATAAAGTTTGAAATGCTTCAGTGGCTAACATGTCTATTGGTGTATTTCTGTTTTTGGCATCTCCCGTGTTTTCTTTACCTGTCTTACGATCCATGGCAAGGTGAGTCCCTGCCCGATGAGGGTGAACAGGACTACTACGACTGATATAAATATGATCGTGTTGCGCTGCGGAAAGGGCGTGCCATCTTCCAGCTCAACCGGCAAACCGATGGCTATTGCCAGTGAAACAATGCCCCGCATGCCTGACCAACTGATGACGAGGCTTGTTTGCCAGTCGAGTAATGCTTCTTCCGATATCTTGCGCCGGGCACGCTTGCTTTGAAATGCATGGGTCAGGTTGCTTTGTTGCATAAACACCCGCACTGTACGTAAAGCCAATGCCACTACTGCTATCAGGAAGGCATAGCCAATATAGGGTAATACCTCCTGGCTGTCGATGTTCTTTAATACATAGGGAAACTCCAGTCCAATGAGAATAAAGATGAGCCCGTTGAGCAGGAAGATGATAATATCCCAAGTGGATTTTGATTGCTGCTTCAGGGCTTCGGGGAAAATCAGCTGACTGTAGCGTGATATACCGAGCCCCAGCACTACCACTGCGATAACGCCTGAAACATGCAGTTCTTCTGCAATTCTGTACGTCACAAATGGCATGAGCAACATAAAGCTCATAGACACCAGTGTATTGTTGTGTATGCGCCTTAGAATGAGGCCAAGGATCTTAGCGGCCGCAAACCCTACGCCATAGCCGCCAGCCAGCAGTCCCAGGAATTGCAAGCCTGCTTTCCAAAATACAAATGCCGCTCCTGTAACTGCTGCTACAGCAAAACGGTAGGCTACGAGTGCAGAGGCATCATTCACCAGGCTCTCTCCTTCCAATATCGTGGTTGTTTTATGTGAAAGGCCCAGCCCTTTGGTGATTCCAATAGCTGCCACTGCATCTGTAGCGGACAGGATAGCGCCCAATACAAATGATACCGGCCAGCTCATGCCGGGGATTACGTAATGTGCGATGGCAGCGATACCCAACGTGGTAACAAAAACCAACCCTATCGCCAACGTGCTTATGGTATTGATGTGTGTTCTGAAATCTTTGAAGGAAATATTGAACGCCGCATCGTATAGCAAGGGTGGCAGGAAGATCAGGAAAACTACTTCCGGATTAAGTTTTATCTCTGGCATTGTTGGAATAAAGCCTATTCCAATGCCCGCCGCGATCAACAGGATGGGATATGGCAATTTGATCTTATCTGCTATTGCAGAAAGGCCGATCATGATGGCCATAATGATTATGACTACGGAGTATCCTTCCATGGGTTTGAAGATAGTGTTTTTCGTACTTTTAGGGTATGGCAACGTTCGTTGGACTACATACTTTTTACAAACTGGTGAACCAAGACCCTGATCCTTTGCAACAGGATGCAGGGCATTTCAATATTTTCAAGATCGAGGATCTGTTGCTACCAGAACGCAAGCCTGTTACTTACAGCCGCCGTAATTTTTACAAGATCAGCCTCGTGATCGGTCATAGCAAAATCCACTATGCAGATCAATCTATCGACGTGGATGGCGCTGTGCTGGTGTTCACTAACCCTATGCTTCCTTACAACTGGGAAAGGATCAGTAAGGTGCAAAGTGGTTATGTGTGTATTTTTACCGAGGCGTTCTTCAGCCGGTTTGGCAATATAAAGGATTATCCCGTTTTCCAATTTGCCGACAGGGCTGTTATTCCTCTTACCGACGCTGACCTGTCTTTTTATGCAGCCCTTTTTCTGAGGATGTTTAACGAGTTGCAGAGTGATTATGCTTTTAAGTATGATCTTCTGCGCAGCTTGCTGATGGAAGTGATCCATAGTGTGCAGAAAAAGCAACCTGCCTCCGGCAGCCCTGCTACCGATTCCAATGCTTCGGAAAGAATCACTGCATTGTTTGCCGACCTGCTTGAAAGGCAATTCCCCATTGAACTCAGCAGCCAGGTCGTTGGCTTACATACGCCTGCTGCTTTTGCCAGGCAATTGAATATTCATGTCAATCACCTCAACAAGGCGTTAAAGGAGACCACCGGTCAAACCACTTCTCAACTGATCAATGACCGGTTATTGCAGGAGGCTAAAATCCTGCTTAAAAGCACGAACTGGACTATCAATGAAATAGCCTGGAGTCTTGGCTTTGAAGAGCCTAATCATTTTTCGAGTTTCTTTAAATCACGGGCGAAGGTTACGCCGAAGCGGTTCAGGGGGGTAGTTGATGGATTGAGGAGCTAATAGGTTAACAGGTTGAAAAGTTGATAGGGGAAGAACACTCTCTTTGCCTGGCTTCCTGCTACAGGGTGAGCCGCCCCTTGAGGGTGAGCCGCCCTTCGGCGTCCTTCGACAACCCTTCGACAACCCTTCGACAACCCTTCGACAAGCTCAGGGTGACAGGTAAGCTGATTGATTTTTGTAGTTTTTGGTTTCATATCGGTAGTTGTGCTGATTGGGGTTGTGGGAACTTTGTGTCATCTAAATAGATGATATATGTGGACAAAAGACAATTTACCTGATCTGACCGGAAAAACGGTGATCGTTACCGGCGCTAATACCGGTATTGGATTTGAAACAGCAGCTGGTCTGTATGAAGCAGGCGCACAGGTGATCCTCGCCTGCAGAGACCTTAACAAAGCGACTGAAGCTATCGCCTCTATTCAGCAACGAAAAGGCCCCGGTAGCCTTGCAGGTGCGCAACTCGATCTTACCTGCCTGGTATCCATAGAACGTTTTGCTACCGAGTTTACTCAGCAGTATCAGTTTCTTCATGTGCTCATCAACAATGCCGGCGTGATGATTCCTCCTGCTTCCCAAACAGCAGCAGGTTTTGAACTGCAATTTGGGGTTAATCATATCGGGCACTTTGCGCTCACTGGCCGCCTTTATCCTTTATTGAAGGCAACACCGGGCGCCAGGATTGTGACAGTTAGTAGTCTCGCTTACCTGCGAGGAAGTATTGATTTTGATAATTTGTATTCGAAAAACTCGTATGACCCGATGCGTGAATATTGTCAAAGTAAACTGGCCAATGTATTTTTTGCGCTTGAACTGCAACGCAGGATATCTGCATCGGGGGATGGCGTTCTTTCCCTTGTCGTTCAACCCGGCGCTAATAATACTGAGCTGGCCCGGAATATGAACGCAGCAGAATATGCTGCAGCGCTCGAGCGGTTTGGCACATTGATGGAGCCCTGGCAAGGAGCATTGCCTTCTTTGTATGCAGCTGCATCGCCTGCAGTGAAAGGTGGTGAATTTTATGGTCCAGACCAGGATGGTGGCGTAAGGGGTTATCCTGCGCGGGCTATCATTGCTCCTCATGCGCTGGACGAAGCTATTGCCAAAAGGCTTTGGCAACTGTCTGAAGAAGCGACAGGGGTTCGTTTTCCAGGGTAAGTTCATACAGGCACAAGTACGCCAACTCACAAGTGCCAAGCCGCATACTTACGCCAGTTTAAGGGAAGTGACCGAAGTGTATTATCCAGCTATGGCCATTCGACAATCCTTCGACAGGCTCAGGATGACAACGATTCAGGATGACAAGGTTAGTTGATCTTGAAGATGGCAGGTCAACTTTTGAAAAAGTGAGTAGTGTGGTCTGTTGTAAATGATTTTCAAGTAGTAATATTATTGATCTGATGACCTCCCGGCTCTGTTCCGGGAGGTTTTCTTCTTTTTATGACATTCGTG
>JAGIBF010000008.1 GCA_017744515.1 Niastella sp. | reverse complement strand
ACAATAAATTGTACATGCTGGTACAGTTGCAATACGCCGGGCGGGAGTCGGGATATGTGATAATTAACATTCCATCCGATGCTTTGCCACGGTTTAAGTCCGGTACCGTAAACGAGACAACGTACATAATCTTTATAGAAGATATCGTTAAGCAACACCTGCCCTACATGTTTCGCCAGGCCACGGTGGCAGGAGCGTGGAACTTTAAGATCACCCGCGATGCAGAGTTGAACCTTGAAGATGACTTCGCAGAAGATATGGCCGAAAAGATAGAGAAGCAGATTATGAAACGCGATTACGGTTTTGCCACCCGCTTTCTGTACCAACCTGGCATACCGCCAACTGGCCTGGAAATGATCATCGATAAGTTGGGGCTGGCCAAAGCAGGCATTGTCGCAGGAGGCGTATACCACAATTTGAAAGACCTGGCATCACTGCCAATAAACAAAGGTGGGTCGCCTTCCAAAGGCGGCTCACCTTTGTTTATTGCTGAGTACGAACCTTGGCCTGCCATACTACATCCGGCAACCGGTAAAACCCACTCCATTTTCGAAGCGATAGCAGCGAAAGACATCATCATACATCCACCCTACCAGTCATATAATACCGTACTGCGATATTTCAACGAAGCCGCCATCGACCCGGCTGTGTCGGAAATATATGTAACCCTGTACCGGGTGGCCGACGATTCAAAGATCGTGAATGCCCTCATCAGCGCTGCCCGCAATGGTAAGCAGGTAACGGTGCTGGTAGAATTGAAAGCCCGATTCGATGAAGCCAACAACATCCGTTGGGCACGAAAGATGAAAGAAGCAGGCGTAAAGATCATTTATTCCGACCAGGCCTTGAAAGTACACGCTAAAATAGCCCTGGTGAAGCGAAAAGATAAAATTGGCACATACTATGCAGGACTCTTGGCTACGGGCAATCTCAATGAAAGCACAGCCCGTTTTTACACAGACCATATATTGCTTACCGCCGACTATGCCATGCTGAATGAAGTGGAACAACTGTTCGTGTACCTCAGCCAGCGTAAGAAGACAGGCAATACCAACATAAAGTTCAACCACCTGTTGGTAGCCCAGTTCAACCTGCAGCAGGTATTTATAAATAAGATCGACCGGGAAATAGCCTGGGCACGTCAGGGCAGGCCGGCAAAGATCATCATCAAGCTCAACAACCTCGAAGAGAAAAAACTCATCAGCAAACTGTACGAAGCATCCCAGGCAGGCGTGCAGGTCCAGCTGTTGGTAAGAAGCATATGTTGCCTGATGCCCGGCGTAGTAGGAATGAGTGAGAACATTACTGTGAGGCGTATAGTAGACCGCTATCTGGAGCATGGACGCGTGTTCATTTTTCACAATGGCGGCGATGAGGAAATATACCTTGGTTCAGCCGACTGGATGGACCGTAATATATACCGACGCATAGAAGTTTGCTTTCCCATATACGATAAAGCCGTGCAGCAGGAAATAAAAGACCTCATAGACCTGCAGCTCCGCGATACGGTCCAGGCAGTACAACTGGACAGCCGATTGCAAAACCACCCCATAGAAAACACAGAACAAAGCATCCGTTCCCAGGAAGCCATCTACCATTATATTAAAAATAAAGCAGCCAATCTGGCGTAACTTTAAAACACCAGAAGGCAACTGACGAAACAAATGACTCGTAGCAAAAGGCTCACGGCTCGTCTTAGATCGTTGCTCCATTGCCGATTCACGACTGCCGATTGCCGACTAAACTAACTGACATGAAAAGATACATACACACCCTCCTCGGATTGATGATTGCTTTTGGAGTGAATGCACAGGACAGCATCGTGCGTCGGGTTATTCTCATTGGAGATGCCGGCGAGATCAGCAAATTCCAGCAACACATTATACCCCTCGCGGCAGGCATGGTCATAAAAGATAAAACAACCGTGCTCTACCTTGGCGATAACATTTACCCTACAGGCATGGCCCTGCCCGGCTCTAAGAACGAACAAGCCACCGGCGATATCCTGCGGTCGCAATTTTCACCCATGCGCAGCAATGGCGCCGCCGTATACTTTGTGCCCGGCAACCATGATTGGGACAGGATGGGAACCGATGGACTGGCGAAGATCAAAAGCCAGTGGAACTTCCTCGAACAGCAGAACGATCCATTATTGAAAATGGTGCCAGCCAATGGATGCCCCGACCCGGTGGAGATCAATGTAGGCGATAGCCTCACCATCATCGCATTCGACAGTGAGTGGTGGTTGTTCCCTTATAACAAAGACAACAAAGAAGCAGAATGCGATTGCAATACCAACGACGATGTAACGGCGAAAATGGTAGAATTGCTCTATAAAAATCGTTACAAAACGATCCTGCTGGCGGCGCACCACCCCTTCCAATCATATGGCCATCATGGTGGATACTACTCACTCAAAGACCATATCTTCCCTTTCACGGCTGTTAATAAAAACCTGTACATACCGATGCCGGTGGTGGGCTCCCTGTATCCTATACTCCGGAAAACGATCGTAAGCCCCGAAGACATGGGCCACCCCCTCTACAAAAACATGATCAAAAGAATAGATGAAATAGCAGGCCGTTCACCCAACCTCATACACGTGGCGGGTCATGAACACGGACTACAATTCATCAAAAGCGATCAGACACAAATAGTAAGCGGAGCAGGCGCCAAAAGAAACTACGCAAGAGAAGGAAAGAACTCACAATTTGCTACCAGCCGGTCAGGCTTCGTTACTGTCGACCTGCTGCGCGATCACAGCCTCCGCATTACCTACTATACAGAAACGAAAGACGGCGTAAAATCTTCCTTCACCTATGCACAACCCTATGTAAAAGTAGCAGAGCAGGAACGCCTTGCCATCAAAGCCCTGGAGCAGGATAGCATCACTATTGTACCGCTTCCCCGCTTCGACAGCGTTAGCCGGTTTCACCGCTGGCTCTTTGGAGAGAACTACCGGAAAGACTACGCTACGCCAACGACCTTCCCGGTTATCCATATATCAGAAATAAAAGGAGGATTGAAACCCAGTCGCCTTGGTGGCGGTCACCAGTCCAAATCACTCCGCCTGTTAGATAAAGATGGAAAAGAATGGGCATTGAGAAGCGTGGAGAAATATCCGGACGTACTGTTACCCGAAGCCCTCCGCGAAACTTTTGTGAAAGACTTGCTCTCCGACAACATGTCGTCCAACTACCCCTATGGCGCATTGATCGTTCCACCCATCGCAAAGAAGTTAGGCATTCCCCATTCTAACCCCATCATCGGTTGGATAGCACCCGATACGGCCTTTGGTATTTACGGCAACACATTTGCCAACACACTTTGCCTGCTCGAAGAGCGGGAGCCACTGGGCGAATCGGATAATACGCCCAAGATGCGCCGCAAAATGGATGAGGACAACGACAACAGCTTCGATAGTACTTCATACCTCCGCGCCCGCTTACTCGATCTGGTCATTGGCGATTGGGATCGTCATGAAGACCAATGGCGCTGGCTGCCCGAAAAAGACGGCAAAGGAAAAAGATACAAAGCCATCCCCCGCGACCGCGACCAGGTGTTCTACATCAATCAGGGTGTGATACCCCACGCAGCCAGGTGGCGTTGGTTGTTGCCATTCCTTCAGGGCTTCAATGAAGATTACCGAAATATAGAAGGAGAAATGTGGGAAAGCCGCGCCGTAAATGGCAGATTCCTGGTACAGTTCAGTTACGACGACTGGATGCGCATCACCAACGAGTTTGTTGCACAGATAACAGACGACGTATTGGAGCAAGGCTTGAAACAATTGCCCGCAGCAGCATACAACCTCCGCCACGATGAGTTCCTTAAGAAACTCAAGAGCAGGAGAGACAACCTGCCGAAAGCCATGAAGCGCTACTACAACTTTCTCAACAAAATTGTAGATGTGAAAGCAACCGATAAACATGAGCTGGTAGAGATCACCGATGCGCCCGGCGATGGCATCACAATAGAAATGCGCAAACTGTCCAAAAACAGGAAAGCAGAAGACCTGATGTTTAAAAGGACCTTCTCGCCCGACATCACCAAAGAAGTACGCTTGTACCTGTCAAAAGGAGACGACAGCGTGCGCATCAACAATACCACCAACGGTGTGAAGCTGCGTATCATTGGAGGAGAAGGCAGCAAAAGCTATGATGTAGCAGATGGCAAAGGCCATATAAAGCTCTACGAGCGGGAAGACAACGCTACCTTCAATGGTGATGCAGGCAGACTTCGTAAACGTTTTGGTAATGACAGTGCCCACACAGCATTCAACCAGGTAGACCTGTACAACATTACACAGCCACTGGCCTCCATCGGCCTCAATGCAGATGATGGCTTTCTGCTGGGTGCCGGCTTCAAACACATACGCAGACAAGGATTCCGTACAAAACCCTATACCAAAATAGCTAAATATTCCGGCTTGCAGCAACTGCTGGTATCGCACTCCTTCTCTACAGAAGCCTTTAAGATCGATTACAGAGGAGAGTGGATACATGCCATAGGAAAAGCCGACTTCATTGCCCAGGCACTCATCAGAGCCCCCAACAACACGATCAACTTCTTTGGACGCGGCAACGAAACCCAGTTCAATAAGATAGACAACTTCAAAAGATTTTACCGCACAAGATTCAATACCTACAATGCACACGTAGCCCTCCGTTGGGGCAATATGAAAGGCAGCAGCATCAGCGTAGGCCCTGCTGTACAGTTCTATCGTTTCGACGACGGAGGCAACAAAGGAAGATTTATAGAAAACACTTCCCTCATTGGATCATACGATAGCGCTACCCTCGATAAGGACAAAGCACACGGCGGGCTGATCGTAAACTATATCAGAGATAAAAGGAACAATCCGGTACTCACAACCTGGGGCTCTTACATCAACATTCGCCTGCAGGGATTTGCCGGCATGAATGATTATTCAAAATCATTTGCCCAGTTGATACCCGAAGTATCGATCTATAAACCACTCAACGCACGCAACACAATCGTACTGGCCAATAGAATAGGAGGCGCAGTTACAGTAGGCAAGGCAGCATTCTACCAGTCGGTATTCCTGGGTGGTCATGAAAATCTGTTGGGTTACAGGCAATACCGCTTTGCCGGTGAACACAGCATATACAACAACCTCGAAATGCGTGTTAAACTGGCAGACATTGGAGGATATGTACTGCCCGGTGTGATGGGATTGATTGGTTTCTATGACATAGGCCGTGTATGGCAAAAAGACGAGCACTCCGGTAAGTGGCACAATGGAGTAGGAGGAGGAGTATTCTTTGCCCCTGCACAAATGATCGTCATACGTGGACTGGCAGGCTGGTCAAGCGAAGGCTGGTTACCCTTTATAGTAGTAGGAATGAGGTTTTAGCATGTTGCATTCCATAAAACAATATGCCTAAATGGCTGCTTATAATATATTGCATAGGAGTTGCCGTACTACATGCTACGGCACAGCAGCCTGCTGCACAAAAAATACCACCAAAGCGCGATAGCCTGATCGCACAGGCAGAAAGATTCCGCAAGCTGGGAGATAGCTTGCCCGAGAGCGACACCTCAGCCACGGGAAAAGTGGCGACACTGCAAAAAGCACTGGCTTTATACGACACATTGCAGATAGACACAGCCTGGGAAGCGTTGCTCGATCAGATTGCAGTACTGCACATCAGGCAGGATAAATGGCAGCTGGCAGAACAGGAAGTACAACAACTATTACACTACCAGCAGTCGAACGGTAGCAAGGATATATCAATTACCTACGACCTGCTGACAACCATATACCGTTCCAAAGGAGCCCTCAGTCAGGCATTCTACTATGCTGTACAAGCTATTGAAAAAGCAGAAGCAGTAAACGATACAGCTATGTTTGCCCGTGTTTACGGCAGGCTGGGCGCTGTGTACAAAGACCTGAACCAGTACGATAAAGCATTGGTATGGCATCGGAAAGCACTTGAATGGCAGTATAAGAGTCGTCAGAAAAATGCATTTGTAGTATACAACATGACGTGGAGCATTGTACATGATCTGTTGCCACTGGCACGTGCAAAGGAAGCGCTTGACCTGGTGCTGGAGGTCACAACAAAATATCCGGCAGAGAGGTCTGCCGAAAAAGTAGTCCGGGCGTCTATGTTGGGTGAATGCTACAATGAGCTGAAACAATATAAACTCGCCGAAAAATATTTTATCGAATCTGTGACCTTGGAAGAGAAGAACCCACATGGCTACAGCATGCATTTTAATATCTATTACAATGTCGGCAAGTTCTACAACGATCAGCGGCAATACGAACAGTCCCGCTACTACCTCTTACAGGCCGCTGCCACCAAGGGGTTTATTAACCATGCTAATCAGCGAAATGTACAACTCCTGCTATTCCGCGTAGATTCGGCGGCAGGGAAATACATAGCCGCGATAGAACACTACCAGAAATACAAATCCATCAGCGATACACTATACGACATTACCAGGAACTGGCAGATGGAAGAAATGCAGGCAAAATTCGAGACGGATAAAAAAGAACAGGACATACAGATACTACGCAAAGAAAGCCTGCTGCAACAGACCGAACTGAAACAAGCTTCCCTGAGCAGAAATATAACCATTGCAGTTATTATCCTGCTGTTGATAATAATAGCATTACTATACAACCGTTACAGGATCAGGCAACAAAGCAACATACAGCTCGAAAGCCAGCAAATAGAGATCAACCATAAAAACACATCCCTGCAAAAGCTGCTGGACGAGAAAGAGAACCTGCTCACGGAAAAAGAATGGTTGATCAAGGAAATACACCACCGTGTAAACAACAACCTGCAGATTGTGATGAGCTTGCTTAATTCACAGTCAGCCTACCTCGACAGCGATTCGGCCATCATGGCCATCCGCGATAGCCAACATAGAATGCGCGCCATGTCCCTTATTCATCAGAAGCTATACCAGTCCGATAAAATGGCCACCATCGATATGCAGGTCTATATACAGGAACTCACCAGCTACCTCGATGATAACTTCAATGTAAACAACAGGATTAAATTTGAATTGGATATACCGCCTATCGAACTGGACGTGGCACAGGCAGTGCCCCTTGGCCTGATCCTGAATGAAGCCATTACCAATGCGATCAAATATGCCTTCCCCGACAATAAACAGGGGAACGTCATTATTTCCATGCAGCGGCAAACAGACGAATATATAAAGCTTACCATTACAGACAACGGACAAGGATTGCCACCGGCATTTGATGTGGCTGGTAGCCATTCTTTAGGAATGAGCCTTATACAGGGACTTACCAAACAACTGAATGGTGACTTTGAAATGAAAAGCGACGAGGGAGTAACGATCACAGTTACATTCTGAAAAGAAAACTATGACCGAAAAGATATTAATAGTAGAGGACGAATTTATTGTGGCCAATGACCTGAGGCTGATCCTGGAAAAAGCAGGCTACAGGGTCATTGGCATAGCTGCATCCGTGGAAGAAGCCAAACAGATCATCCAGACAGAACAGCCCGATGTGGTGCTGCTGGATATACACCTCAAAGGAAAATCAACGGGCATAGACCTTGCCTATCATTTGAGAGAACGGCATATTGCCTTCGTATACCTGTCTGCCAACTCCAATCAGCGTGTGCTTGAAGCGGCGAAGGCTACGGAACCCTATGGATTTCTTGTAAAGCCATTCCGCACGAAAGATGTGCTCATTACCCTTGATATTGCACGTTATCGCCACAAGCACAGCCTTGAAGCCGGTTTGCGGCAGGAAGCAGTATTGCAGGATAAATTGACCGCCATCGCCGTACAGGCTACCACCAGCGAACAGAAAATGCTCACAGCCGTCACTACCCTGCAACCATTTATACCATTTGATCTGATAGCGATCTGCAATACCACCCCATCAAATGCACAAGACGAATGGCAGGGATTTTTGCGCATAGGATTCGAAGAATACCAGCAGATAGGCGTCAATGAACTATTGACCATCACAGGCCTTGCAAAGAACGAATGGAGCACATGCCATAAAAAGGCGGCCACACAAAAAGGAGCCATTTGGTACAACGCAGATACATTCCTCAAAGCCTGCAAAGAAGACCCCGTAAAACAACTGATAGCACAGACCTTCAATATGACCGCATTGCTGGAGTTGCCGGTCAGTAGCAGGAATACAATAGCATGCACCCTATCATTCTACAGCAGGAAGCCCGATGCCTGGCATGCAGGCCACCTCGGGCTGCTGGAAAGATTGCACCATCCGTTGGCTGCTATCATCAATAGGAAGACACCCGCTGAAACAACTACCCCTGTTGAAAAACAACCCGTGCAGGAACAGGTTGTGCAGAAAGAAACAAAAACCAAATCCGGATTTGAAGGCGTCATCGGAAGCAGCCACCAGCTACTATCCGTACTCGATTACATTGCACAGGTCGCCCCCTTCGAAACATCCGTGTTGATATTGGGCGAAAGCGGTACGGGGAAAGAACGCATAGCCCATTGCCTGCACCACAATTCACCCCGTAAGAACAAACCCTTCATAAAAATAAATTGCGCAGCACTGCCACCGGCATTGATAGAGTCGGAACTGTTTGGCCACGAAAAAGGAGCCTTTACCGGCGCTACCGATAAGCGGATCGGCAAATTTGAGCAGGCACATGAAGGCACGATCTTCCTCGATGAAATAGGAGAAATGCCGGCCGAGCTACAAGTGAAGCTATTGCGTGTGTTGCAGGAAAAAGAGATAGAACGCATTGGAGGCAAAGCACCCTTTAAGATCAACGTGCGCGTGGTAGCTGCCACCAACCGTCAGTTGGAAAAAGAAGTAGCAGAAGGAAGGTTCCGGCTCGACCTCTATTACCGCCTCAATGTATTTCCGGTAATGCTGCCGCCACTGAGAGAACGCAAAGAAGACATCCCGCAGCTGGCCTATCATTTTGCACAAATGGCAGCCAGTCGCAACAACAAAACCTTTCAGGGAATAGCCCCTAAAATGATGGCCGAACTGGAAGCATGGCATTGGCCTGGAAACATCAGGGAACTGGAAAACGTAATAGAACAATCGGTCATACTCAATGATGGCAATTCACCCCTTGAGCTCAAACGGCCACTGGCAGGGAATCCCTTAACCGAACCAGTACCGGCGCAACAGCAGCCCGGTGTAGCCGCAGCACGATCATTGACCGATGTGAGGAAAATACAGGACGAAACAGAACGCGAATACATTATTACTATACTTCGCAAAACCAACGGACGCATCAGAGGAGAAGGCGGAGCCGCCCAATTACTCAACCTGAAACCAACCACCCTCGAATCCAAAATGCTCAAGCTCGGCATCAAAAAAGAGAACCTATAAAATTGAACGCTATTACCGCTTTCCCTATCAACTTTTCAACCTATAAACTTATCAACTGTCCCCTCAATGGCTCTCCATCCAGGCAATAAAATCCGTTGCCTTCGCCTTACTGATAATGATAGGCTCAGGCGTTTCCTGCACAAGATGTACCAGCAACTTACGCTCAAAATATAACTCCACCTCCTTGATCGCAGCAAATGCTACAAGAAACTGCCGGTTGGCCCGGTAAAAAAGAGACGGATCAACAAGCGATTCAATACGGTCCAATGAATCAGGCAAACGGAACTGCTGATTATTCTTGGTATGAAGTTCTACAGCCTCACCCGCGATACGGAAAAACAACACATCATGAATGTTCACGGGCACCAGCTTCTCCCGGTAGCTAACGAGAAAAGTAGACTTATAACTCTTGGGCGTTCCATGCATGGACAATAAAAAAGTAGAGAGGTCTGCCCTTTCATTTTCCGAAGAAGTCCGTTTAAGCAAGAGGTCTATCTTATCCAGGCATTGCTTCAGCAACTCCTCCTCCAGAGGCTTCAGCAAATAATCGATGCCATTATTACGGAAAGCCTCGATAGCATATTGATCATACGCAGTACAAAACACCACCGGACATTGTACACGCACCTGCCGGAAAATATCGAATACGAGCCCGTCGCCCAGTTGAATATCGGAGAAGATAAGGTCAGGCATAGTATGCAGCTCAAACCACTCGAGGCCAGCCTCCACACTGTCAACGATGCCAACAATGCGACACGCAGGACGCAACGCCTTAATAGACGCCTGCAAGTCCCGCGCAGTAGCCACCTCATCTTCAATAATCAATACATTCATATAAAATAAACTGTTTCCTTTCGCGTTTTGCCACTCACTACACACCATTCACCATTCACCCCAAGGGCAATAAAACCCAAAAATCACGGTCATCCACCTGCACGACAATATCCCGCCCCTTCAACAAAACATAACGGCTGCTGATATTATGCAATCCCAGCCCCGAAGAATCAGATTCAGCAGGCTTGGGCTGCAGGTTATTCTTCACGGCAAGAAAATCACCCGCGATATAGATAGAAATGTACAACGGCTTTTTCTGCGAAAGCCGGTTGTGCTTTACGACATTCTCCACCAGCAATTGCAGAGTGTTGGGTGGCATGGAATGACTCAATACCCCTTCAGGAACCTGGATATCCGTAAAGATGGCATCACCAAACCGGATCCTCAACAGATAAAGATAAGAGCGTACAAAATCCAGCTCTTCACCCACGGTCACCATGTTCTTGTCCTGGTGCTGTAGCATATACCTGTAAACAGAAGCCAGCTCACTGATAAAATCAACCGCCTGCGGCGGATCATGCTTCGTTAATGACTTCAACGTCGTCAGTGAGTTGAACAAAAAATGAGGATTGATCTGCTGCTTCAAAGCCTCATGCGTAGCATGTAAGTTTTCACGCTTCAGCCGTTCATTCTCCAGCGCAATATCCCGCTTCTCCGCATTACTATCATAAGCATGCTTGATCAGCAGGATCAGCGTATTGAACAAAAACAATTGCAAACAGATGAAGAACCATGAACTGAAAGAATGCCCCCAATTCCCCCTCGAAGGAGAAAGCAAGCTGCCAGAAACAACATGCAGCACCAACCCGATACAGAGGTAGATCAAAACAGACAACACATACGATAAGAATATCCGGCCGTAGAGAACCGGAATACCCCGTGTTGGTGTGCCCGCCCTGGGAGTCCGGAAACTGACCAGTGCGAAATTCATACACCATTGAGCGAAGATGATCAGGAAGGATGAAGCAAAATGAAGCAACGTAGTCGTACGGCTGCTGTCCGACAGCGCAAAAGCAGCCGGGAAAAACAGCGACACAAACAGGCCCTCCTTCAAACGGTATCTCGTTACCAGCTTATACATCCATACAATAATAAACACTCAAATTACCCAAAATTGCCATCCCACCTTCAAACGGACAATTCTCACCGCCAACTTGCCGAAAAGCCACTTGTAAACAGGACGCAACACAACAAAACCCTGCAATTTTGAACTACCCAAACTATAGCCATGAAAAGGATACACAGCATCGATCTCACACGCGGCATCGTCATGATCATCATGGCCCTTGACCATGTGCGCGATCTGTTGCACGTAAATGCGATCACGCAATCACCCACCAACCTCGACACCACCACACCCCCGTTATTCATGACGCGTTGGGTCACCCACCTTTGTGCACCGGTATTTGTATTCCTGTCCGGCACATCGGTCTACCTCACCCTACAGCGAAGCGCCGATCTGAAGGGGAGCAGGCGCTTCCTGCAGAAGCGTGGACTGTGGTTGATCCTGCTGGAGTTGACCCTGATGAACTTTGCACTCTTCTTCGACCTTGGGTTTCACACGATCATCTTTGCGGTGATAGCCACAATAGGATTTGGGTTTATCATGCTCAGCCTCATGAGTAAATGGACCGTAAAGACCATTGCGATCATTGGGCTGAGCATAATCTTTTTACACAACCTGCTGGCGGTCGTCCCATTCGGCAAAGACTCCATTGTGGCAGCGATCATAAACCCCCTCTTTGCTCCCGGCGCTGTTTCCGTAGGCGGCCGCACATTATTAATGGCCTACCCACCCATACCCTGGCTGGGCATCATGCTGGTGGGATATGCAACCGGAAAAACATTTGAATGGGAAGCCCCCAGGCGCAAACAGCTGTTCATAAAAATAGGTGGTGCCGCATTGTTGCTATTCATACTGCTCCGCTTTATCAATATCTACGGCGACCCCGTGCAATGGCAGCCACGAAAAAATGCCATCTACACCATCCTCTCTTTCATCAATAACACGAAATATCCACCCTCATTACAGTTTACCCTGACTATGTTGGGAATCATGTTTTTGATCTTGTCTGCTGCCGAAAAAGCTCGCGGCAATATTGCAAAAGTCATAACCACCTATGGAAAAGTACCACTGTTCTATTATATCCTGCACTTCTATCTCATACACATCATCCTCATAATAGTATTATGGATGCAGGGGATCAGTTGGCAGCAAATGCAATTTGCTACAGGCACGTTTGGCCGGCCCCGGAATGTAAACACAGGGCTCAACCTTTGGCAGGTTTACCTGGTGTGGATCACGGTCGTTGCCCTCCTTTACATGCCCTGCGTCTGGTATGCCCGCTACAAAGCCACCCACAATAAATGGTGGTTAAAATATATCTGATACTCGCCAGCTGGTGACACATACGAGACCGCCTCCATTTTTTTCGGAGTTCACGAAAACAAACTCCGAAAAAAATGGAGGCGCTTTTAATTGGCATAAGACCCAAAAAATAAATTATTAAAGCTTAATAGCTTGCCAGTCATACGTCTGAGGCCAGGGCAGCCACCACACGATCAACTGAAACAATTATGGCTTGCTAATTGAAACATTAGGGCAGAGCATTAACCAAATAACCATATCAGCTATCAGCCAAAATTGACCAGTATGTTGCAAGAAAAAGAACGCCCGGTAAAACCTGTCACACAGGTTAAAGAACGGATCCCTTTTGAGCAGAACAACCTGCCATTTGAGATACGCACCATTGATTGGATGGAAAAGAACCGCCAACAAAACCAGGCCCCCCACCGCCACAGCTATTACGAAATAACCTGGATCACGGAGGGAGAAGGAACATACTTTGTAGACCTCGAAAAATTCGAGATCGCCGGCAGCGGCATCTGCTGCGCTTCGCCAGGCCAGGTACACCAGTTAAAAATTAGAGAACGCGCAAAAGGATACGTAATATCCTTCAACAGCGATATACTCTTGCTGGCACAGAACCAATCGGGCGCAGCAACAAGCCCAAAAGATACAGTACTGTCACAAAGCAACATGATCAGGCTGAGCGAAGACACAAGCATGGAAATGGAACACTTGATGCAGCAGATGATAAGAGAGTTCGACAACTTCTTTCTGCTCCGGACAGAAATACTCATGGGCTTCTTTAAGATATTCCTTATCTACATGGCACGGCAGTCGGAAGAAGTAGGACAGGCGGCGCCACAAACAAGAAGCGCAGACCTGGTCAAAAAGTTCTTCACGGCGATGGAGAAGAAATTCATTACCCATAAAAAGGTAACCGAATATGCGGAACACCTCGCCGTAACACCGAACTACCTCAATGAGATTGTAAAAAAGATATCCGGCTTTTCAGCCAGCTACCATATCCAGCAGCGTATAGTGTTGGAAGCAAAACGCCACGCTACCTATTCCAATTCCAGCATGAAAGAGATTGCCTACCATTTAGGCTTCGATGACATCGCCCACTTCAGCAAATTCTTTAAGAACGTATCAGGCCAGAGTTTCACCGATTTCAAGAAACAGGTCGCATACCAGTTCGGTAGGTCAGCACTGCAAGCATAAAGCGTTACACTAAACCAGGCGTCACACTTCACTTTATACAAAAAATGCCACTGAATAAACAGTGGCATTTCCTTTTGCCCGACGAAGTCGGGTCCTTGTTTATACCCTATCCCCTGTGCTTATAACTTAATTCCAAACACTGAACAGTCCTATCCACGCAAAAGCCCTCAAAGCAAACGCTACTCTGAACTCTCGACTCTGAACTTACTTCCCCTTCGCTGCCGCCTCGATCACGTCAGCTACAGCCTTAGCCTTGGACATAAAAACCACATGGCTACCTTTTATTTCAGTGACCGTTGCGCCCGCACGCTTGTACATGGTACGTTGAAGCTCGGGAACAATAGCCTTATCTTCAGTAGCAAGAACAGCCCAGGAAGGTTTGCTCTTCCAGGCAGTTTGCGTAAGTGGGGTGGTGGGGCCTTTGGCAGACCACGCACCTTGCGAAGCAGCCATGAAAGCAGCCTTGTCCTTGCTGAGGTCAGCAGCGAAACCAGCATGATACTTGGAAAGATCGAAGTAAATGAAACCCTTGGCATCGGGAGGCTGAATACCATTTTCAGGAGCAGGCGGAACAGAAGTCACCAACCCGATCACAGTTTCACCCGCATCAGGAACGAATGCTGCCACATAAACCAACCCTACCACTTTAGGAGAAGTGCCAGCTTGTGTGATCACGGCGCCACCCCATGAATGACCTACCAGCAGCGTAGGGCCTTCAACCCTGTCCAAAGCACGGTTCACTGCAGCTACATCTTCCTCCAGCGACAACAAAGGATTTTGAACAATGACCACATTATAACCGCGGCTGCTTAATATTTTATAGATGTCTTCCCATCCCGATCCATCGGCAAAAGCACCGTGGACCAACAATATATTTTTAACGGGCGTTGAACTTTGCGCCTGGCTACCGGCAGACGACAATAAAAGCAAAGCTGCCAGCAAAGAACCAGCGATGTTTCTTAACGATAAACTCAGTTTCATGATTGATGTTTTTGATTTATTGCAAATATCACCCGCGCAACACCCCCATGTCAATAGACACATACGCGCATTTCTTGTATAAATGGCGGATCATATTATCGTCGAAACAAACAGTTGCCCGAAGAAGCTATTAATCAGGTCAGGGTTACCATTCATAGCTATTCCGCGAAATCCCACCCAATCCTAAAATCCGCGATATGTACAACTCCCGCCTTTATTTAGGCATCACTCCACACCCACCTTGACGTAAATTTGCAGGATTAATTAGCGCACTCGCTCGCCTTCTATAATATGTACAACCACTACCTCTAATTGTCAATTGACTAACCTCACAGTTAGGTATAGCTTTGCAGTAAGAGGTGAAGAAGCTTGCCACATTAAGATTTGGCCGCAGTGTGCTACAACATTATATTCACAAACGATAGGACAACAAAGTAAGAAGTCCTAAGCAATAAAGGTCTCAGGTATGGAAGATGCACATAAGGAAGAAGTTTGGGTGATTGATCCGGTACACACAAGAATACGGTTTGATACCAAATATTTACTACTTACCCCCGTATCCGGCTGGTTCACCCAGTTCGAAGGAGCAGTGGTAACTACCAATGGTAGCTTCAACAACAGTCGCGCACAACTCACCATCTATACAAACTCAGTATATACAGGCAATGAAGAAAGAGATGCCCACCTCAGGTCGGCCGATTTCTTTGATGCCGCGAAGTTCCCCATCATCACCTGGAAGTCGGACACCGTCACCGTACAGGGAAACGACATACAGGCAACCGGACCGTTGACGATCAAAGGCATCGGACAAGACATTACCCTGCAGGCTACCCACGTAGGCACAACACCCGATCCCATGGGCAATATTAAAGCCGGCTTTACCCTCGAAACTACCCTGAACCGCAAAGATTTCAACATTACCTGGAACCAGTACATCGATAAACATGGATTATTACTGTCCGATGAAGTGGTACTCCATTGCGATGTACAACTATTGAAGCTGCCCTGATACCCGCAATTCCACAACCAACACCAACGCGGGCCACCTTTTTGTAGCGAACCGTTTAAAGCCCGTAACCTTATCCTTGGAAGAAGCGTCGATAAGTGGTATCATAATTCGTAATCTGTTGCTGTCAGCGTAATCCCTTCCAATCCTAAAATCCGCGATATGTACAACTCTTTCCGCGGTATAGCTATTCTCCAATATCAATTAATGTTGCAACTTTGTATAGTCAATATGACAAATAATTAAATTGATAATCAATAAATTACACAACATGGCAAAGACTAAATGGGTACTCGACCCCTCACACAGCGAAATCCAGTTTAAAGTAAAGCACCTGATGATCACTACCGTAACAGGCTACTTTAAAAAATTCAACCTGACAGCGGAAACAGAAGGCGACGACTTCACCAGCGCTTCCAATGTTGAATTT
The DNA here is from genome assembly GCA_017744515.1 of Niastella sp. GTDB lineage: Bacteria > Bacteroidota > Bacteroidia > Chitinophagales > Chitinophagaceae > Paraflavitalea. The sequence goes on along the minus strand of JAGIBF010000008.1, from coordinate 97,032 downwards.
ACGGCCGATGTAAACTCGATCGATACCAACAATGAGCAAAGAGATAACCACCTCCGTTCAGCCGACTTCTTCAACGCAGCCGAGCACCAGGAGATCAAATTCGTAGGTACCAAATACACCGGTACAAAAGAAGAAGGTAAACTGCAAGGTACACTCACACTGAGAGGAGTTGCCGGTAATGTAACCGCCAACGTAGAATTTGGAGGTATCACAGTTGACCCATATGGTCAAACAAAAGCAGGTTTCACCATCACAGGTAAATTGAATCGTAAAGAGTTCGGCCTTAACTGGGGAGCCGTAACAGAAGCCGGTAGCATCGTAGTAAGCGATGAAGTGAAATTCGCCGGAGAGTTCCAGTTAATCAAACAAGCATAAAAAGAGCACAAAGCTCGAAAGGAGTTTTATATGGACAACAGGATATTGGGATTGCACCACATCACTGCCATCGCAGGAAATGCCCAACGTAACTTTGATTTCTATACCAAGGTGCTTGGATTAAGATTGGTAAAGAAAACAGTCAACTTCGATGATCCGGGAACATACCACTTCTACTACGGAAACGAGGAGGGTACACCCGGCACCATCCTCACTTTCTTCCCCTGGGAAGGTGTGGCCCCCGGATACGCCGGAACAGGCATGGCCACTGAGATCGGATATGCAGTGCCCGCCGGTAGCCTCGACTTTTGGAAAGAAAGATTTGACCAGTACAAAGTGAAACAGGGAAATACCGGCGAACGGTTTGGTGAATTGTACTTGCCATTCCAGGACCCTGATGGATTGAACCTCGCACTCACAGTACCGAAAGCCGGAGACAACAGGAAGCCCTGGACAACAAATGATGTGACAGAACAGGCAGCTACAAAAGGCTTCCACAGCATTACACTTACCCTGAAAAGCATCAAGGGAACAGTAAGTGTATTGACGGATGTATTCGGTTATAAACTGTTGGAGCAGGAAGGCAATCGCTACCGCTTTGTAACAGATGCTATAGAGAATGCCGCAATAGTAGACATCATCGAAGATCCCGAAGGACGAATAGGACAGGTAGCAGGTGGAACAAACCACCACGTGGCATTCCGCGTAGCAAATGACACAGTGTTGATGGAGTTCAGAGAGAAAGTTGCAAAGCGTGGGTTTAATATCACACCGAAGATCGACCGTAACTATTTCTATTCATTGTACTTCCGTGAACCCGGAGGCGTATTATTCGAGATAGCAACCGATAACCCCGGCTTTGCTACCGACGAACCAGTAGCAGAATTAGGTACCAACCTCAAACTGCCAGCCCAATACGAATCCATCCGGAAAGACATAGAACAACAATTACCGGTACTGCATTAATAAAATCGAAAGATCAACCTGCACTTATGTTGTCAGGCTGAGCTTGTCGAAGCCTTATAAAAGGTGGGTCGCCCTCAAAGGGCGGCTCACCTTTTAAAGAAACCATCAACTCCTTACGCAATGGGAAAGATAATAACAGGCATTCACCACGTCACAGCCATCGCCGGCGACGCACAGAAAAACCTTGAGTTTTACGCCGGCATCCTTGGAATAAGAATGGTAAAGAAAACAGTCAACTTCGACGGCCCTGAAGTATATCACTTTTACTACGGTGATGAAACAGGACAACCAGGAAGCATACTGACCTTCTTTCCATACCAGGGACTCGTCAGAGGGCGGCATGGCAAAGGCATGTTGAATACCACCACTTTCTCAGTACCGTTAACATCACTCGATTATTGGTTGAACCGCCTGAAGAAATATGGCATTGCATACAAAGAACCCCAGGAAAGATTTGACGGAGAAGTAGTAGTCTATTTTGAAGATACAGATGGATTGGGATTAGAACTGGTGTTCAACGATAAAGATGCAAGGCCGGCTTACAGCGGTGGACCAGTACCGGCAGAACATACGATCAGGGGATTTTACAATGTGGAAGTGTGGGAAGAAGGATACGAACGCACGGCAGGATTACTGACAGAACAATTAGAACACACATTGATAGCAGAGAAAGCCAATCGCTTTCGCTTTGCAGCCAACGACTCACCCGGCAATTATGTAGACATCATATGCACGCCGGATAGTTTGCGCGGATTAGGCGGCAGCGGTACCGTACACCACATTGCATTCAGTACACCTGGAAAAACGGAACAACTGGAGGTGAGGGACAGGATCGTAAAACGCATGTTGAACCCCACACCGGTATTAGACAGGAATTATTTCACCTCCATTTATTTCCGTGAACCCGGCGGAGTACTCTTTGAAGTAGCAACAGCAGTACCGGGATTTACTGTGGATGAAAGCGTTGAGCACCTTGGCGAAGCATTGAAGCTGCCCGCACAGTTCGAGAAAGAACGTGCACGCCTGGAACAACTACTCCCCGCTGTATCCATCAACCTGAGCGACTACAAGTAAGCTTTTATCAGAGGTTATCCCGCATGGCGGGACTGAGCTTGTCGAAGCCTTCCGCGAAATCAACACAAATCAGTTTAATCAGCGATTTATGCACACGAAAGAGATCATTACGGCAGGAAAGAAAATAACAGAAGCGAAGAAGATATTGATCATGATACACGGTCGGGGAGGCACGGCAGACAACATATTGTCCCTTGCAGAACACCTCGATGTAAAAGATTATGCATTGGTGGCGCCACAGGCTACCAACAATACCTGGTATCCATATTCCTTCATAGCGCCCATACAACAAAATGAACCCTGGCTCACGTCTGCCCTGTCCATACTGGGCGATGTGGTAAATGGGTACATTGCCCAGGGCTTCACAGAAAAACAGATATACTTCCTCGGGTTCTCGCAAGGCGCATGCCTTACACTGGAATTTGTGACCCGTAATGCCACCCGTTATGGAGGCGTAGTAGCATTTACCGGAGGATTGATCGGGGACAAGATATACCGGGAACACTACTCCGGTGATTTTGGCGGCACGCCCGTCTTTATTGGCAGCAGCGATCCCGATATGCACGTACCCGTTGAAAGAGTATACGCCACTACCAATATCCTGAAAGAGATGAACGCCGATGTAACAGAGAAGATTTATCCTGATATGGGGCACACCATCACACAGGACGAAATTCACCTTGCCAACACACAGATATTTAATAAATAGTTGCAGAAAAATCAGCGGCTGGCCTTAACTTCACGCGCAAAGTAACACGTGTCAGCCTGAGCTTGTCGAAGGCGCCTTGGCCGTACTACTTAAGGAAACCATGCTGCTGATGAGAACTGCCATATTATTCGTTACTACTCTATTTATTCTTTCTACTGCCGCTGCCCAAAACACCATTGGCATTCCTCCCATTATTAATTATTCCCGGCAGACATACGACGCTGGCAATCAGAACTGGAACATTGCACAGGATAGCAGCGGGATCATGTATTTTGCCAACAACAAAGGCCTGTTGGTATTTGATGGAACCAGCTGGAGGACCTACCCGCTGCCCGGTGGCACCATTGTGCGCTCACTGGCAATCGGAGATAGCAATAAAATATATGTAGGCGGACAGGGCGACTTTGGCTACTTCTCCCCCGCAAAGAATGGAGAGCTATATTATACTTCACTAAAGTCACTTGTGCCGCCGGGAGATAATGATTTTGCAGATGTATGGAACATCTGCATCTGGCAGCAACGAGTATTCTTCCGTTCCAATAAAAGAATATTTGAGCTGGAAAGAAACACGGTAACAGCACACAAGAGCGTCGATTGGGCATTCATGAACGTTACGCCTGCTGGTCCTATCGCCTGGGACTATGTAAAGAAACTGGTTACTTACAACAGAGGAGAATGGCTGCCCGTCATCAAAACAGGGACCCTGCCCCCCGATGTACGCTTAACTACAACCCTCCCCATAGGAAAAGACAGCATCCTGCTTTGTACCCTCAACCACGGATTGTACATCCTGAAAAACGATACAGTAACAGCGTTCGATGCACCAGGCATAAAAAACATCCGGGGAAAAAATATCTACAACGCCACCCTGCTATCCCCCGACAGGATAGCACTGGTCACCAACATGGTGGGTTGCATTATCATCAACAAACGCGGAGAATTCGTCCAGCGCTTCTCCAAAAAAGAAGGCATACAGAGCAACAACATCCTGAGCATAAAAATGGACAGGGATAAAAACCTTTGGCTCGGCCTCGACAATGGCATCGATCTCGTTACTTATAGCAATGCTATCAAGAATATCTTTCCCGATGGAGAAGACCGTAACTCGGGATACACATCGATATTCCACAAAGGACAACTGTATTTTGGCCTGTCCACGGGATTGTATAAAGTGGATTTGCAGGGAGGGTATAAAGACTTCAGCTACACCAATGCCAATATTGAATTTGTGCCCAAAACAGAAGGACAGGTTTGGGGAATGTCAATCGTCAACGATCTGCTGTTGGTAGGCCACAACAGAGGCGCATACCAGGTAGAAGGAAACACCATGAGAGCCATTGACGATAAAACAGGATTCTGGAACTTTCAGCCTTTAAACGATGCCCGGCCATCTTCGGTGATCATTGCCGGAACCTATAATGGAGTAAACTTTTACAACTACAACAACGGCGTTATTACCAACCCGGTCATACACGCCCTGTTCGAATCAGCCCGGTACATTGCCATCAACAAAGACACGATCTGGATTGCTCACCCCTACAAAGGATTGTACAAAGTAGCCTTCAACGCCAAAGGCGAACCATATGCATTGACCTACAAGGATATGCGGGGCATCCTGTCGGCCAATCGCAACCACCTCTATAAAATATTGGGGAAGATGGTGCTTACTTCCGATAACGGCATTTTCGAATACGACAACACACAGAAAGATTTCATTCGCTCCAGCTACCTGGAGAAGATATTTGGCCCAACCCCGCCAAGCTACCTGAAAGAAGACCAGTTTGGCAACCTGTGGTTCTGCCGCGACAAGCGCGTGGGGATCGTTGATAAATCATCCAAAGAGCTCAGGCTGGTATACATTTCCGAGATCGACGATAAAGTAATGGCCAGCGGCTTTGAGCACATCAATGTGGTAGACAGCAACAACGTTTTCATAGCAGCCGAAAAAGGCTTCTTCCATGTTAACTATGCAGAGTACAAAAGAAGCAAACATCCATTACAGGTACGTATCAGGATGGTGAGGTCTGCGGCACAACAGGACGGAACGGTATTTGGAGGATATGCTGGCGGAACAGATAATAAAGAATTGCCTGCCATTAAATACGGCGACAATTCACTCCATTTTGAAAGCGCTTCCAATATCTACGGACAAGAGTACAATACAGAATACAGCTATTACCTTGAAGGATTTGATAAAGACTGGTCGCCCTGGGCCCGGAAAACAGAAAGAGATTACACTAACCTGCCCGAAGGAGAATACACCTTCAAAGTAAAATGCCGCAACGCAACAGACAATGAATCAGCCGCCGCAGCCTGGTCATTCAAGGTGTTACCACCCTGGTACCGGACCTGGTGGGCATTCCTGCTATATGCGGTAGTCTCATTTGGCGTATTGTATATCTTTTACAAGCGCCAGCAGGAAAAGTACAAGCGCTTACAGCAATTGAAACTCCAGGAGCAGCAGCGCAAATATGACGAAGAGCAAAAACAGTTACAGATACAACACGAACTGGAGATGGGCAAAAGTGAGAAAGAGATCATGCGCCTGAACAATGAAAAGCTCGAAGCAGAAATAGGACACAAAAATGCAGAGCTGGCATCATCAGCCATGAGCCTGGTGCAGAAAATGGAAATACTGTCACGCCTCAAAGAAGACCTGGTACAATACAAAAACAGCGCAGGCACCGATAAAGGCAGCAAAGAGTTCCAGAAGATCATGCGCATGCTCGATAAAGAACTGGATCACGATGTCGAGTGGGAGCAGTTTGCCAATCACTTCGATACGGTACACACCAACTACCTGCGCAAGCTGAAAGAACTATGTCCGGAGATCACAGCCTCGGAGCTGAAGCTGGCAGCCTACCTGCGGCTTAGCCTTTCCTCCAAGGAGATTGCCCAGCTGATGAACATCTCCATCCGTGGCGTCGAAACCAGCCGCTACCGCCTCCGCAAAAAACTCGGCATCTCCAACGAAGTAAACCTATTCGATTACCTCATCAGCATTACTTCATAATGCATCACGCTCGTTTTGTCATTTCGAACCCTGCCATACGTCCTTACTCTGCTTAGCAACTTATGCAGGGTGAGAAATCTGCTATCGAAGCAAACGTATTTCCTTTTCAACCCGTCAACCTTTCAACTTATCAACCTAATAGAGATACTTCCAAACAGCATTCAACAAATACAACTTTGGATCAGAAGAATACTCCCAAAACATCACACCACCCAGTTTGTGCTTCTTCACATACTTGCATTTGTACTTCACAGACCGCTCATTATCATAAGTGGCAAACTTCTTTTCAGCAGCATTGAAGATATAAGGCGCTTTAGCCTTCTTGTCCCAGTAAGTTTTAAAACCTTCCTTGTGCGATAAAGAATCTTTGATATAAGAATAACCCCCTACGCGAAAGTTGGAAGCATACTTCTGTTGAAAACCTTTGTTGTCGGTAGTGCCCACAATACCACCCTTGCCATAAAAAGCGAGACCTACCACCAGCTTATGCGCAGGTACGCCGGCCGCCATATAAGTAGTCACCGCCTTATGAGCAGAGTTCTCCTTGTTATAATCTTTGGAAGGGTACAGGTTGGTATGGTGACCAGCCTGACCATAACTATAATCATAAGTCATCAGGTTTACATAATCGAGGTATTCCTGCGCCTTGCCCATTTCCGAATGATCGAGGAAGGCAGTAAAGCCACCGGTGGCCGTAGTGAGCAAGTAATAACGGCCGGTTTCCTGTTGCAGTTTGGTCAGTTCCTCACGGATAGCCTGGAACATCAGCGTATAATTTTGCTTATCCTCAGGACGGAACTTGTTACCATCACCCGACATGCCCGGATATTCCCAGTCGATATCTACGCCGTCAAGCTGATACTTCCTGATAATGTCAACAGAAGTTACCGCAAAAGCCCTGCGGCTGGTATCAGTCAGCACGGCATCAGAAAAGTTCTTGCTCCAGGACCAGCCGCCGATCGAGATTAATATTTTCAACGCAGGATTTTTTTCTTTCAGCGTATTCAGGAGCCGGAAATTAACAGTGTCGGTCCTTTCATTATGGAGCCAGGCACGGTTGTCCTTCACGTCCACAAAAGCATAATTGATATGCGTGAGCTTGGTAGCATCGATATTACCTGCTGTTACCCGTCCGTTATAGCCCCCAACATAACCGATCACCACGGGCTTGGAATAATCATTTTGACTGTGCACAAAAGAAGAAACCATCAATAAAGCAAAAAGGATAGCAGAAGTTTTTATCATAGCAAGTAATTATATTGTTAGTGTCAGCCAGGTTAATGTCAGCCTGAGCTTGTCGAAGGCGCGGTAGCCATAAACCTGTATTTCCTCGTAACTCGCCGCTCACAACTTGTCCCGCCATGGCGGGAGCTCGAAGCTATTTGCCACTTGCCCAAAAAACAGCATTCCGGAAAAGAGTAGTATAAGCCGTATTCTCAAACAAGTCTGGTCCATGCCCCATAAAAATATATACATTCCTCGCGCGAAGGTGAGGATTGCTCCATATCACAGGATGATCACCCATAGTCGTCGTGGAAGCAGGATGGTAAGAATTTTCATCCACGCTGGCCAGCACCTTCACGTTAGGGCGCGGACTCTTATTCCAGGTATACCATTCTTCCTTTTGGATAGTGAATTGACGGGGCACACCCTTCAGGACAGGATGAGTCGAGTCTTCAACATTCACTTGGCCGGAGGCAAAGTCGGGGATGTAATTCTTAAAACGGATATCACCCATGAAGCGGGAAAACCAGGGCCAGATACCATAGTTGTCAAACTCACCCAGTAGCGTAGCATGGTGGAATCCGATCCAGCCTCCTTTGCCTTCCTCGATGTACCGTTGAAAAGCTTCGACAGCTTTGGCAGGCCAGCTGTACGGCGGGTAGTCCAGTTGAATGAATAGCTGGTATTGCGCGAGGTATTCCTCGGTGATCGGGTTGGTATTATTAATATAGTCTACGGCAAAATTGCTGTCAATCGCCAACTTATCAAGCCAGGGTCGCGCCACCTTTGAATACTGAATATGGTGCCCGCCATTTTCATACAACACCAGCGCCCGGAAGCGCGGCCCCTTTGCCTGCCCCCGGCCACTCACACCCAACAGGCAGCTAATCGTTATTGCCAGTAAAAACCTGACACCTTGTCGCATGAGTTGAAATTTAATGATTGATATCCCTGATAACAAGTACCTTCAAAAAGTAACTTGTAGCGATAGACTTGTCAATAAGAATATTCTGGCTCCTGATGACTGCCGGGACCATTTACCAATCGCTGTTCTCGTACACAATTTAATTCCTCTAAATCCTCCAAATCCATGTAATCCTGGTTCAGACAGTTGCGTACTATTAACCCTCTGATAGTCAATATTTAATTTTTACTTTGTAGTGTTTTTGGCGTAGTGGTAAATTTGAGCCAACCCTTGGAAATCAGCACTTTTGGTCCTTCATTGAAATAAACAATAAGTTACTGATGAAAAGATTAGTTGCCATATTGATCGTACCTGTCTGCATGTCCGTACAGGCCCAGAAGAAAGTGACGGTATACACCACTGCCAGCCAAACGGACCTCCGCATCTCCCAAAACGCAGAACTCAACTTTAAAGATTTTAAGCAGCCCCTCGAAACACAACCATGCGTGTTTATCGATCCCAAAAACACCTTCCAGTCCTTTGTAGGCATTGGTGGGGCACTTACCGATGCATCCGCAGAAACATTCGCCAAATTGCCGAAGGCCGAACAGCAGGAATTCCTCAAAGCATACTTCGATAAGGAAAAAGGCATCGGTTATACCCTTGGTCGCACCACCATCCACAGTTGCGACTTTTCCAGCGGTAGCTACACCTATGTAAACGATAACGACACTGAACTTAAAACATTCAGTGTAGCCCACGACGAACAATACCGCATTCCATTCATCAAACAAGCCATAGCGGCAGCCGGCGGAAAATTGACCATGTACGTAAGCCCATGGAGCCCACCCGCCTGGATGAAAGACAACAACAGCATGCTGCAGGGCGGTAAGCTGAAAGCAGCCTCAAGACAACAATGGGCCAACTACTACGTGAAGTTTATCAAGACTTACGAAGCCAAAGGCATACCCATCTGGGGATTGTCGGTACAAAACGAACCAATGGCAAAACAAAGGTGGGAGTCTTGCATCTTTACCGCCGAAGAAGAGCGCGACTTCATCAAGCAATACCTTGGCCCCACCTTGCAGAAACAAGGATTGGCAGCTAAAAAACTGATTGCCTGGGACCACAACCGTGATCTCCTCTTCCAACGCGCCAGCACGATCCTCAATGACAAAGAAGCAGCTAAATACGTATGGGGCATTGGATTCCATTGGTACGAAACCTGGACAGGCGGCCCGATGCAGTTTGATAACCTGCGCCTCGTCAACCAGGCATTCCCTGGCAAGAACCTCATCTTCACAGAAGGCTGTAAAGAAAAGTTCAGCCTCGACAGCGTTAACAACTGGTCCCTGGGTGAAAGATATGGATACTCCATGATCAACGATTTCAACAATGGCACAGTAGCCTGGACAGACTGGAACATCCTCCTCGATGAACAAGGCGGCCCCAACCACGTAGGCAACTTTTGCTTTGCACCCATACACGCAGATACCAAAAATGGAAAACTGATCTATACCAATGCCTATTATTATATAGGACACTTTTCCAAATTCATCCGCCCGGGCGCTAAACGCATAGCTTCCTCTTCCAGCAGGGCGCAATTGCAAACCACAGCGTTCCGCAACACGGATGGAAGCATGGTCGTGATAGTGATGAATACCACGGATCAAAAGTTTCCCTACCACTTGTGGATAGATGGAAAAGGCGCCGAAACAGAAAGTTTACCCCATTCCATCAGCACCCTCGTTATAAAATAATTACCACATCCAATCCTTAAGAAGATGATGACAGTGAAAAAAGCAATTGGATTCAGCCTGTTGCTGGCAGCAGCAACGAATACACACGCCCAGAAAGTACAAACCTGGCTCACCGATCCCGCCGCCAACGTATTCTTTCAACAGCAAACACAACAAACAGCCTTTGCCAAAAAGAAGGAAGCTGGCACAACAGTCATTACCATAGACGATGTGCAGAAGTTTCAGGCAATAGACGGCTTTGGCTGGGCCTTGACAGGAGGCAGCGCCGGACACCTGCAGCAAATGACGCCGGCTGCACGTACAGCTCTATTGAAAGAACTGTTCACGGCCGACGCCAATAACATTGGCGGTAGTTATATACGCCTGAGCATCGGCGCATCCGACCTCGACGAAAAAGTATTCTCATACGATGATATGCCAACCGGACAAACCGATACAGCCATGGAGCACTTCGACCTTGGCCACGATCGCGTTGCTGTAATACCTGCGGTTAAAGAGATACTGGCCCTGTTTCCTAAAATAAAGATCATGGGATCACCCTGGTCGCCACCGGTATGGATGAAGACCAACAACGATACGCGGGGAGGAAGCCTTAAACCGGAATACTATCCGGCCTACGCTAAATACTTTGTAAAATACATCCAGGCCATGAAGGCAGAAGGCATCAACATAGAGGCCATCACGGTGCAGAACGAGCCATTGCACCCGGGCAACACGCCCAGCCTGTTGATGCTGGCGCCCGATCAGGCGATCTTTGTTAAAGACCACCTCGGCCCGGCCTTTAAAAAAGCAGGCATCAAAACGAAGATCATCATCTACGATCACAACTGCGATAAGCCGGAATACCCGATCTCCATACTCGACGATCCGCAGGCAAAACAATACATCGATGGTTCCGCCTTTCACCTGTACGGAGGAAAGATAGAAGCGATGTCGAAAGTGCACGACGCACACCCCGATAAGAACCTGTACTTTACAGAACAGTGGGTAGGGGCACCCGGCAACATGAAGCGCGATATACAGGAACACGTACGCAACCTCATTATCGGCGCGTCGCGCAACTGGAGCCGCACGGTAATAGAATGGAACCTGTCATCCAATCCCGAACTGAAGCCTCATACAGACAGGGGAGGATGCGATCGTTGCCTCGGCGCAGTTACCATCGACAAAGACAACGTGAAGCGCAACCCTGCATACTATTCCATTGCCCATGCCGGCAAATTTGTTCGCCCCGGTTCTGTGCGTGTAGCTTCCAATGTAGCAGGCAGCATACACAACGTAGCTTTTAGAACACAACAAGGTAAAATAGTACTCATCGCACTCAATGATGGCAAAGAACCCGCCACCTTCGAAGTGCAATACAAAAAGAAAACATTCACCGCCACCCTCAATGCTGGCGCCATGGCTACCTACGTGTGGTAGGAATGTCGCCCTGAGCTTGTCGAAGGGCTTTTTTCAGTTTTCAGTCGCCAGCGGCTGGCTGGTCACGGTATTTCAAAGCCTCTGGCTTTGTTTCAACTTGTACCAAAAGTGTTTTCTGCCCCTTTAGGGGCTATAGCTTTGTAGCAATTTATGTAGAACGTTTTTTTTGCCCTGTAGGGGCAACGCTTTTTCAACCAACAACAAAACGCAACCCCTTTTATGTTCAAAATAATCCCGGTTCTCGCCATCACCCTGTTAACCCTGCAATCAAATGCCCAGTTACTCAAAGCACAAGGCAAGCTCATCGTCAACGACAAAGGAGAAAAAGTGATCCTGCGTGGCATGGGCCTCGGTGGATGGATGCTGCAGGAAGGATACATGTTCCGCCTCAGCAACCTCGGACAACAATACCGCATCAAAGCCAAAATACAGGAAGTAGTAGGTGCAGAAAAAACAAAGCAATTCTATGAAGCCTGGCTGGCCAACCACACTACGAAAGCAGACATTGACTCCATGGCAGCCTGGGGCTTCAACTCCATGCGCCTGCCCATGCACTATAATTTATACACCCTGCCGGTAGAAGAAGAGCCAACACCAGGACAAAACACCTGGATAGAAAAAGGCTTTGCCATGACCGATAGCTTACTCCAATGGTGCAAAGCAAACAAGATATACCTGATCCTCGATCTCCATGCGGCGCCTGGCGGACAAGGCAATGACCTGCCGATCTCAGACAGAGACCCTGCCAAACCATCATTGTGGGAAAGTGAAGCCAACAGACAAAAAACAGTAGCCCTGTGGCGTAAACTGGCCGAACGCTATGCCAACGAACCATGGATAGGAGGATACGATATCATCAATGAGCCCAACTGGGGATTTGAAGACCCCAAAGACTTTCGCGGCACAGCAGAAAACAAGAACGAGCCACTCCGCAAGCACATGATGGACATTACCAAAGCCATCCGTGAAGTAGATACAAAACATATCGTTATCATCGAAGGCAATGGGTTTGGCAACAACTACCGTGGTGTATTGCCTGTGTGGGACAATAACATGGTATTGAGCTTTCACAAATACGGCAACTACAATACTACCGATGCCATTCGTGGTTTCCTCAACCTGCGTGAGCAACACAACGTGCCCATCTGGTTGGGTGAGTCAGGAGAAAATTCCAACACCTGGTTCACAGAAGCCATCGCATTGGCCGAAAGCAACGATATAGGCTGGGCCTGGTGGCAGAACAAAAAAATGGGACTGCGCAATCCCCTGGAAATAAAAGTGCCGCAAGGCTACCAGCAACTACTCGACTATTGGGCAGGCAAAGGACCAAAACCTTCAGAAGCAGATGCCTGGAAAACCTTGCAGCAGTTGCTCGAAAACCTGAAGATCAAAAACAACATCCCGCACTACGATGTAATGGATGCCATGTTCAGGCAGGTACAAACCACAGCCACCATACCATTTAAGAAATACACCATTGCCAACAGCACAGTTATACAGGCAGTAGATTTCGATATGGGTCGTCAGCGCTATGCCTATTATGATAAAGACACGGCCAGCTACCAATACACGCCGGGCGTCAACACCCGTGGCAATAGAGGAGGGGCATACCGCAACGATGGAGTAGATATTCAGGCCGACAGCAACAGCGCATGGATACATGCTATAGAAGACGAAGAATGGTTGCAGTACACGATCGATGCGCCGAAAGCAGGCAAATACGATATCGCGTTCAATATATCATCAACCAGCGATACTGGCCGCATTGCAGTGAAGATCGGAAGCGCCACAGCCATTGAAGAAATAGTAGTACCCAACACAGGCGGTGAAAAGAACTGGCAATACACAGCGCCCCAATACCTTTACCTCAAAGGAAATGGATTGCCACTCCGCATCCTGTTCAAAAAAGGAGGCTTCAACCTCAGCAACATAAAATTAACCCGTAGAAAATAACACAACCCACCTCCGTAAACCCTCGCCACTTGAAACACACCTTGCTTGCATATTGCCTGTTGATCGTTGCCTCGCTGCAGGCGCAAACCGGTAACCAGTCTGGCCGCATTACAGTCGGCATCAATGAAGGTTGGAACTTCAGCAAAGATGTCACCCTGAGCCTGTCGAAGGGTTCTCCTGGCAACGCAACAGCCAGTGAAAAGCCCACCTGGCAACCGGTAAGCTTTCCACATACATGGAATGCAGCAGATGTGATGGACGATGAACCGGGATACTACAGAGGCAACGGCTGGTACAAAAAAAAACTGGCCATCAACAATTCCTGGAAGTCAAAAAAAGTATACCTGTACTTTGAAGGAGCCAATCAGGAAACAGAAGTCACAATCAATGGCAAAAAAGCGGGCGAACACATAGGAGGGTACACAGCTTTCTACATACCCATCAGTGAGCTATTGCAATACGATGGCAAAGACAACCTGAATGAAATAGAGATACGCGTCAACAACAGGCACAACGAAAATATACCACCACTCACGGCCGACTTTACCTTCTACGGTGGAGTCTACCGTGATTGCTGGCTGGTAGCGGTCGACGATGCGCACATCACCCTCGATGATCATGGCGCACCCGGCATCTACATCACAACCCCGCACGTGTCCGCAGAAAAAGCAGCCGTAAATATTAGTGGTACTATAACGAATGAAGCTGCTTCAGACAGAAAGCTGCAGGTGACGACCTCTATAAAAGATAAAGAAGGGAAAAGTATCAGCGAGGTAAGCACCACGGTTACCATTAAAAAGAACAGTGAAGCACCATTCAAACAGGAGATCAAAAACATTTCCCGTCCACAGCTATGGAGCCCCGAACAACCCTATCTATACACAGTTACTACAATTATTACCGATACAAAGACAGGCATTGCAACCGATCAGCTGACACAACCACTTGGCTTTCGCTGGTTTTCCTTCGATGCAGACAAAGGATTTTTCCTGAATGGCCAACCCTATAAACTGGTTGGTTCCAGCCGCCACCAGGACTATGCTCATCGTGGCAATGCAGTGCCCGATGAGCTGGCGGCGCACGATGTACAACTATTAAAACAAATGGGCGGCAACTTCCTGCGCATTGCCCATTACCCGCAAGATCCTACCATCCTGCAAACCTGCGATAAGCTGGGTATCCTCACCTCGGTAGAAATACCGGTAGTCAACGAGATCACTGAGTCAGATACCTTCTATCGTAACTGCATGTACATGCAGAAAGAAATGATACGGCAAAACTTCAACCATCCCAGCATCATCATCTGGTGCTACATGAACGAAGTATTGCTACGGCCACATTTCAACAACGATAAGCCACGGCAGGAGATTTACTTTAACAACGTTGCCAAACTGGCCAAAACACTGGATAGCATTACGCGTGTCGAAGACCCTTCCCGCTACACGATGCTGGTAAACCACGGCGATTTCAATCGCTACAAAACAGTTGGCTTAACAGATATACCAATGCTGGTGGGTTGGAATTTATATTCCGGTTGGTATGGCGGTTCATTGACTGACTTTCCTGCTTTCCTGGAACGCCACCACAAAGAGTTGCCCACCAAGCCACTACTCGTAACAGAATACGGAGCCGATGCCGACCCGCGCATCAGAAGCATGCACCCGGTTAAGTTTGATAAAAGCGTTGAATACACCACGGCCTTCCACCAGTACTACCTTACAGAAATGTTGAAGCGCCCCTTCGTAGCAGGCGCCATGCTGTGGAACCTTGCCGACTTCAACTCAGAAACACGCGAAGAGACGATGCCCCACATCAACAACAAAGGATTACTGATGTGGGATAGAACACCCAAAGACCCCTACTACTATTACCAGGCAATCCTGCGCAAAGACCCCTTTGTGAAAATTACTTCCGGTTACTGGAAGATCAGAAGCGGCATTGCCGATAGCAATGCGCGCGCCTGTTATCAGCCAGTGCAGGTGGCCACCAACCTCGATGCCGTCGAACTTTTCATCAATGGCACAAGTGCAGGAGTAAAGAAAACAGAGAATGGGCTTGCTACCTGGAACATTCCCTTTGTGAATGGCGCCAATAGCCTGGTAGTAGAAAGCACGAAACAAGGAAAGAAATATACCGACCAGCTGACAGTTGATTTTCAACTCCAGCCTTATCAGTTAAATGATAAGCAGCTTCCCTTCAACACCCTCAATATCTTGCTGGGTGCCGACCGGTATTACATCGATCAGCAAAGACAACAAATGTGGTTGCCCGATCAGCCATACCGGTCCGGAAGCTGGGGATACATCGGTGGCAAACCATTTAAGGTAGCTGGCAACGGCCGCCTTCCCTATGGCACCGATAAAAACATTGTAGGTACGGATGACGATCCTGTTTACCAGACACAACAAACAGGTATAGAACAATACCGTCTCGATGTGCCACCCGGTAATTATGAGATAACCCTTCACTTTGCCGAACTGTTAGGCGGCACAGTAAAAGGATTACCCTACAACCTGTCGGGCGACACACGCAAAGAGGAAGAAGTACAACGCAGCTTCGATGTGTTGGTCAACAATACGCCCGTACTCGAAAACTTCAACATCGGCCGTCAGTACGGCATAGCAAAAGCTATTTCCAAAAAAATAAAGGTCTCCGCCACCGGCCAGCAAGGCATTACCATCACCTTCAAAGCCATCACCGGCGAACCCGTTCTAAACGCTTTACAGATAAGGAAACTATAAAGATCAGCTGAAAAGTTTCCATGCTGCTATTTCAATTTAGTAAGTGCTTTCAACTTACCCGGAATGCACTTGTGCCGCCAAAGGACAACCGGCGTATCGAAACCGGACACCAAATGAAATAGAAAAAAGTACATTTGTTTGATCTTCAATACGGTAATAACCCGGCACCTTTTTGGTGAAAAAGAGCACTATGATCATCAAAAGCCATCTCAAAATAGCAGTCCGCAACCTCATCAGGAACAAGGCGCACACATTCATCAACATCGTTGGCCTGTCAACCGGCATGGCCGTCGCAATCCTGATCGGCTTATGGATTTATGATGAGCTGTCTTTCGATGCCGTACACAACAACCGCGACCACATCGCCAAAGTACGCCTCAACATGAGCGTCAACGGAGAAGTCAAAACAGATAAAGCCGTACCCTATCCCTTGTCAAACGAACTGCGTACCCGGTACGGCAGATACTTCAAATACATCGTCATGTCTTCCCACCGGGCCGGGCATATCCTGTCGGTAGGCGATAAGAAACTGACGAATCATGGTGTTTACCTCACTCCCGAAGCACCCCACATGTTCACCCTGAACATGCTCAAAGGCACACGCGATGGGTTGCAGGACCCTTCATCCATCCTGTTGTCTCAGTCAACCGCCAAAGCCTTTTTCGGAGACGCTGATCCAATTGATCAGGTGATACAGATGGACAACAAAGACGAGGTGAAAGTAACAGGCGTATACGAAGACCTTCCGGCCAATACCACCTTTACCAATGTAAAGTTCATGGCGCCATTCAGTCTCTTCGAGCGCAATTCGCCGTGGATACAAAACACAAGCCACGATTGGAGTAAAAACTTTGTGCAGATGTACGTCCAGTTGTCCGATGAAGCAGACATGAGCCAAACATCAGCACTGATCAAAGATTTGAAACTACAGAAAGTCAATAGCGAAGAAGCCCGGTACAAGCCAACCTTGTTTCTTGAACCTATGAGCAAATGGCACCTGTATGAAGAATATGAAAATGGGATCAATGCCGGAGGGCGCATCAAATACGTCTGGATGTTTGGTATCATCGGCGTATTTGTGTTACTGCTCGCCTGCATCAATTTCATGAACCTCAGCACGGCCCGTTCAGAGAAAAGAGCGAAAGAAGTAGGCGTGCGCAAAGCCATCGGGTCTATGCGTGCACAGATCATCGGCCAGTTCTATTTCGAATCATTGTTCGTAACAGCCTTGGCCTTTATGGTAGCATTGGTAATAGCACAATTCCTGCTGCCCTTCTTCAATGAAGTGGCCGGCAAAAAAATAACCATTCCCTGGACGCAGTCATATTTCTGGCTGGCTGGTATTGCTTTCAGCGGTATCACGGGCATACTGGCAGGCAGTTATCCCGCACTATACCTTTCATCGTTCAGGCCAGTCAAAGTATTGAAAGGAACTTTCAGGGTAGGACAATGGGCGTCCATCCCCCGCAAAACATCAGTAGTCGTTCAGTTCACTGTTTCCGTAGCATTGATCATCTGTACCATCATTGTGATCAGGCAGATTGAATTTGCAAAAGACCGGCCGGTAGGATATAGCCGCAATGGATTAGTTACGATGACCAATCCGGTTAGAAACACAGCCGCCTCATTCGAGCTGATCGGAAATGAGTTGCAACAGCAGAATATAATTACAGCACTGGCCGGTTCCGAAGCACCCGCCACCGATACCTGGGGCTCCGATGGAGAGTTGAGCTGGATTGGCAAAGACCCACAAACAACAGTAGACTTCCCTGTTACGGGCGTGTCCGTGGATTATGGAAAAACAGTAGGCTGGAAAATTGTAGCAGGACGCGATTTCTCCCGCGACTTTACAGCCGACACCGCATCCTTTATCATCAACGAAGCAGCCGTACAATTCATGAAACTGCAGGATCCTATAGGAGCAATCATTACCTGGAGGACCAGGCCATGCAAAGTAATAGGCGTTGTGAAAAATGTAATTACAGAATCACCCTATGAGCCGGTTCGGCCATCACTGTTCTGGAGAAACAACGGCGCTCCTAATTATGTATTCGCGAAGATCAACCCGGCGGTGAGTGCCAGCGTAGCCTTGCAATCTATGGAAGCAGTATTTCATAAATACAATCCGGCAGCGCCATTCGAGTATAAGTTTGTAGACGAAGAATACAACCGCAAGTTTGGAGCCGAAGAGCGCGTGGGCAAGCTGGCAGGATTCTTTGCAGTGTTGGCCATATTGATTTCCTGCCTTGGATTGTTTGGCTTGGCTTCCTTTATTGCAGAACAGCGTACCAAAGAAATAGGAGTGCGCAAAGTATTGGGCGCTTCCGTATTCAGCGTATGGAAACTACTGTCCAAAGAATTTGTGTGGCTGGTCGGTATTGCATTATGCATTGCGGTCCCTGTAGCTTACTACTTCATGCACCAGTGGTTGCAGGGCTATCAATACCGCGCAACCATGACGTGGTGGATATTCATTGCTGTAGGTGCAGGCGCTGTCATCATTACCCTGCTCACAGTTAGCTTCCAGGCCATCAAAGCATCCCTCGCTAATCCGGTCAAAAGCCTTAGAACTGAGTAAATGATCATCTATTTCAGCGAAACAATAAACCCGGCGCCTACACTCACGCCAGGCATACCTTTTTTGTAGTTGATATTCTCTACGGTACTTAGCTTTGAATTCAGGTTCGTAATCGTCTTGGTATAAGATACATTCGCTTTATAATAAGAAAACATTGCATCTACATTCAGGTAAAGCCATTTCGTGACCTTATAGCCAACCGATGTCGAACCCGCTACAATAAAATGATCCTGGGGGATCTTGTCGGCCTGATAATAAACAAGCACAACATTATTGGCATTCTTTTCCTTCAAGTAGGCACTTCCCCAATCGGCATAAAAAGAAGTAACACCAACAGCAGCCTTGGGATAAAAGAAAAACCGGTTTGATTCGAATCGATAGATAACACCCAGAAGGCCGCGTTCAATATCGCCACTGAAAAAATTAGTCTGCTTATAACTGGCGCCAGTGGAAGGAGTCACATAGAAATTACTTTCGTATTCCCTTTGCATAGCCTGGAGAAATTGTTGATCCCTGTTGGATTTCCTGCCAGAGCTGTTTCCCTGGAAATTAAATTCAACACCCCAATGCTTGTCGAAGAACAGAGCCAGGCCTATAAACTGCAGGTAGTGCGATTGGTCATCATACGAAATCAGGTGATCAGTTACATCGCCTTTGAGTAGCTTGGATGTAGGAATATTAAAACCAAACGAAGGCTTTACCTGAAACTCCAGCCTGTGAATTGGTTTAGCCTTCTGGCTGAACAGGCATGGAGTCTGCATGAATAGAAAAGCTACAAGTATAGATTTAGGAAGCATTAAATAAGGTCTATGGTGGAGGTTTCGGTTTCTAAGGTGCGCCCGTCCGATAAGATCAGTTGGATACGGAACTGATGTTCACCAGTGATGGTTGGAGCTGTCATTAACAGAAAATCAAGTTGAGGTTTCAGCTCCGCTTCCTTGAACAAAGTCGCAGAAGAGGATTTTAGGTAATCACGGATGGAAGTAAAGTTATATAGATTGTAGATCTTGAAATAGTCGGATATTTCGGAACCAGCAGCGTGAGTCCCGTCAAAGTTGCGCAA
The DNA here is from genome assembly GCA_017744515.1 of Niastella sp. GTDB lineage: Bacteria > Bacteroidota > Bacteroidia > Chitinophagales > Chitinophagaceae > Paraflavitalea. The sequence goes on along the minus strand of JAGIBF010000008.1, from coordinate 77,250 downwards.
GGTGATTACTTTGATAGCAGTAATGCTGTCTTTGGCGTTGAACTGGTTGGGCGGTGGACAGCCACAACTCATAGCGTAGGTCGATTGAATAAAAAACGAGTACCGCTTTTCCAGGCAGGCGAGCTTTTCCCGGGTTAACTGGAGCCGGAATCCATAAGCATTTTTATTAATGGAATTGGCAGTAGCTGCGATAGGTTCCTTGCCACTGTTGTCAAGATTGCTGACGGAAATACTTTTATTCGTATAACTCTGAACGACAGTGTCAATGCAATCGCAACACGAGATCATTACTTCTGCTATCAGGGGGAATACCAGGAGAAAAATGACTTTTTTCATACCCCCATTGACCGCCATTTCCTGTCCGCTGTTGCTTTGTTAGCTAAATTTTTCTAATGAGTCTGGAAGCTAAAGCCTTCTGGGTTAACTCAATTAAATTGCTCGCTTTGGGTACGGCAAAATGTACAAAATCAGCTTATTATTTGTCGCCAGCGGCTATGAATTTTGAAAATAATAGATCTGCATCTGCAATCATTTCTTTACTTCTAATTTGTCTAGTAAGAAGTAGATGTTTTACAGGAATCTTTGTGTAGAGATGCTGTAATTTATCGTATGTTATTTTGACCTCCTCCACAGACGCATTATTTTCTATTAGTACTCTTAACTTCAAATAAGCATTTTTGAACTCTGAATAATAATTATCTGAATATCCCCCTGCTTCTACCTGTGTTTCTTTCTGATCTATCCTCCTCACTGATTGCCTGAAATCAGCGCGAAGATCGTTCATTTCAGACATGACGATTTGCAGCATCTTTGTTGCATCATTTTCTGATACTTCTTTTAAGGAAGCAGGGGAGGAAAGTGAAAGTAAACTAATAATTGAATTTATACCTTCTCCATTGTCAGTTGCTTGTTTAGTAGCCTTTAGAGTCTCGCAGATAAATTCTTGGTCTTCCAGTACCTCCCGGTATTTAAGCTCTTTCCTATATTCTGCATACCTTAAAGGAGAAATGTCGAATATTTTAGGTGTTCCTATTTCCTGAACTAAAATAGTCGGTTTGTCAAAAGCTTGTCTTAAACCTAATTCAAATAAGACATTAGGGTTACGAGTGCTTAAATCACAAATGGCCATTGGGCTTTCAATCAATTTTTGTAGAATATCAAGATGGATCAGATTCGTTTGCTTTACTTCATCAGCCCGGATTGCATTAAAGCCTGCTTTAGTGCATGCAGCTTTGAAGATGTCTTCATAAACTCTTTTGAAATGCCCCTTTTCATATCCTTCAGCATCCGCGATAGGCATGATAACAAAACAATCGTTTGAGGTTGTCGTTTTTTTAGGTTCTTTGGTCATATATTAATCATTCAATTTAAGCTTAATCACTTTGTGCGTTTATATCATCTTTTCTAAAGATTAAAAGCCTCTTTTGCTTTCTTCCAATTCTTCTTGAGAATTGGCTTATTCAAACTCGTTTCTCCATCGGAGAGTTCTCCCGAAAAATGACAATATTTTTCAGGATAATCTGGGTTACTAAACTTACTCCATAACTTATAAGCTTCGTTGCTCATTGGCTTTTCTACATTAAAAGGAATTGGCACGCCTGATCGAATGCAAAAGCCGGTTTTCGGGTTATGGGATGTTGAGCCAGCAGCAAGGTTTTTAAGATCATTGACAGAGGATACTTTTTGTACCGTTACACGAATTTCTTCACTAATTGTTAAAAGCCGTGTTGCTTCTTCATAAGTAGCTTTATATAAGTCCGGGTCATCAGCTTTCGAAATATAAATTCCCATTTCATTATTATTTCGTTGGGAGAACTCATACAAGTTCATCGAAGTAATGATGGCTTCTGCCTCATTTAGGTAGCATTTGGCATGAAGGTTCTTGCAAATACTCGTACGCACTCCAATTTGTTTTCCTAACCAGTTATTCTCATCTGGAGGCAATTTGTTCTCGCGATATATGATCCGGATGTCACGTTTTAGGATGTTCAGATTTTCAATATGCTCTTTGATCCTGTCATTAAATTGCAAATAAGGACTAATTAAGATCAACCGGTCATGTGTTCTCTTAATAAGTTCTTCCAAATGATAAGAAATTGCTGTAGTGGTTAAAAATTTTGCCATGATAAAATTTAACTTATGATCAATCTGATTGATCATAGCACAGCAGGAGAAATGGCCTACTGGCTATTTCTAATATGAAAGTTTGGTTGGAATTGAATCTGGTAAGAATAGAGGCATAGGAGAGTTGTACAAAATACCTATTGATTCCTATCAGGTTCAGGGCGTTGATGCGTTATCGTTTGAAGATATTACTTTGTTGGCATATATGCAAATGTATGCACTTCGTTTTGCTATAAAATCCTACCACATTCCACCGGACGAATATAAAAAATCAATATCCGCCTCCGATGTATCACAGAGCCAGTGATGACCCCCTGAGGAGGCTTTCATCATGCCGACCATGTTCTGGTAGGAAGCTTCGGTCAGGTAGCAGACAAAAGAATTAGGCTGACCCGATGGTAAAACGCCTTTATCAGCCTGAGATAGTTGAAGAATCAGTTGGCAGTTTACAGATTCTATGAATGCCACACTGGATAGGTCTAAAGCTTGCTTGTTTAGAAGGAGATTTTGGTGGATTAAATGAACCAACGCTTCTGTTTGATCTTGATCAAAGTCGTAAAGCCGAACGAGGTTTTCAGAAACAACCTGCTGGAACTTTCCGCCATCACTTAGGTTGTCAAGGTATTCAAGTTTCATAGCATTTATTTCTTAATTGTACCCGAATCCTTCACAGCTTCCGCCAGTTCAGAAAGTCCTTCTCCGATCTTGTCGATCGATTGTTGTATTTTCTCCTGTTTGGAGGAATCGGACAACAGATGATCCAATAACTTTTTTGGGTATTGACCGATAGACGTATCGGCAATACTTAAATATTGCTGTTGATTAGAATAGTCGACGTGTATAGCTGGAGTCCCAAGCAAAGCATGTTCATACCTGAACGTAGAGCCTGTAGGTATCCTAACCTTGTCATTAAGTTGAATAGTAGCCAGAACACCATCGTGATACAGCGAAAGATCACTCACCTTACCAATTTCAATACCATTATGAAAAACACTGTTGTCTACCTGCAACTCATCTACGTTGCTAAAAACAACAGCAATGCGCGTCTGTTGCTTACAGGCAACCAAACAAAAGGATAAACCAGCGATCAGAAGTAAACGAAATAGACTCATAATAATACCAATATAATCATTCCATTCCTTATTTGCTACTCACCCTTTTGATCACCTTCTCAACCCATGTCCGCTTGGAGTCCTTTTCAATATCATCCAGCCGGCTGGTAAGCGTTTTAACAAAAAGCGCTTTGTTTTTATCATGGATAATAGGCACTGTATTTTCAGCATACATAGGCAATTGGTTAGCCGGACTGTTCAGCAGTTGCTCGATTAACAGAGAGAATGCGTCTCCTGCATATTGCTTTTCGGCGCACAATTTGATCAGGATATTGACAGCATAGTCGCGGGTGATCACAGAACCCTTGTCGGCCGAAGCAATAATTGTAGGAAGTGCTGCATAGACCACAGCCGGCTTCTCGGAAGTGATCGTATAAAGCGCTGTCATGGCGCCCCACTGCAGCCGGTTGTTCTTGCTGTCCAGTAAGTCAACAAAAGTTGTAACATGGCCGGCAATCAGGGTAGGAGCTTGTTCTCCTACCTCATACAGCACCTTGATACAATCATGTTGAATATCCTTGCTTTTATTGGCAAGATTGTCAACCAGCTCTTGAATAGCGGCCTTGTCTTTTTTGCTCACAATAAGATTGGCCAGTTCCTGGTTGGGAACTTCATCCCTTCGCCCAAGTGAAGAAGCCAGTTTGTCGAGGATGCCCATAGTAAACGTTTAGCCAGGTTGCTTTTTTCTTCCCCTAAAGCTATAGAAATCCTTCTGTCAACAGCCCATTGTTGTAGGAAAATCGACGATGCTAAAAATTTAGCAAAATCTTACCCTTACAGAGACCTTTTAGAGACATTACAGAGAGTTTATAGAGACCTTATAGAGACTTTGGCTTGTACCTACCCTATACCTGCCCCAGGTCCCGCCCCCACCTGCGCCCCTCCAACCTCTCGCCTGACGCTGAACTCCCAACTCCCCACCCTCTGCTCTATACACTTGCTTTTTTTCCCCAACAAGGCTATCTTCACATCACGAAACAAGAGAGATTCCCATTATCAGATTCCTTAATCCACTCATTCCGACTAATTTCTACATTCGCTTAATTACTAACATATTACACCGGAGGTAAATACACCTGTCCGGGAACCCGTTTTATCTGTACATTCATCGCGACATATGAGTGAAACCATACTGAATAAGCTGGAAGCATCCCGCAAAGAATTGCTCGACCTCGGGCTGCGCAACCCACTATTGAATTATAGAGTACCTGCCTCCCGCGGCTTGCAGATCGTGCAGGAAAGATCATCCAGCGTGTACGACCTGTTGGTACGCCAGCAAAAGTCCATGACCTTCCTGCCCAAACCAGTGAAGGAAAACAATAAGCCGGCAAAGACAAATGGAAAGCCGCAGGCAGAAGTTGTACCTCCACAGGAAGAAAACAACGAAGAAGCTCCTGAACTGGATGCTACCACAGCAGCAATCCCCGAAGAAGAAAATATGCTGCCTGCTATAACAGAAGAAACACTGGCAGATACAAAACTCCAGACCAATGAGATAGACGCCCAGCTACAGAAAAGACTACTGAATACCTATTACGATGCGCGCACCAGCATGGAAGAGCAAGGCGTCAATATTCTTTACCTGGCGTTGGGTATGTTGCATTGGTATGAGGCAGAAAGCAGCGAGGAGTTACGCAAAGCACCATTAGTGCTTATCCCGGTGAACCTCGACCGCTCCAGCGCCCGCGAACGTTTCCGCCTGCGGTATACCCTGGAGGAAATGGGTGCCAACATCTCTCTGCAGGCAAAGATGAAAGCTGAGTTCGGCATCATCATTCCCGATATGCCGGAGCCGGAAGACTTCGACTACAACAACTATGTAGAATCGATCAATAAGGCCATCGATAAAATGCCGCGATGGAAAGTAGAGCCCAATGAAATAGAACTGGGCTTCTTCTCCTTCGGCAAGTTTATGATCTATAACGACCTCGACAACAACAAGTGGCCGGCAGATAAAAAGCCGGTGGCGCACCCCAACGTCATCAACCTATTTGAAAAAGGCTTTGGACACGAAGGCATCGGCATACCGGAAAATGCACACATTGACGAAGAAACCAAAGCCAATGAGCTCTTCCAGGTGGTAGATGCCGACAGTTCACAGCTACTGGCCATGCTGGCGGTGCATGAAGGAAAAAACCTGGTGATACAAGGTCCCCCCGGTACTGGTAAATCACAGACCATTACCAACATCATTGCCAATGCAATTGGGCAAGGAAAGAAAATATTGTTCGTAGCAGAAAAAATGGCCGCCCTGGAAGTAGTAAAACGCCGTCTTGATAATATCCACCTGGGCGAAGCATGCCTTGAGCTCCATAGCCACAAAGCCAATAAAAAAGAATTACACCAGGAGTTACGACGTGTGTTAGAGTTGGGACGGCCAACCCTGCAACAATTACAGCAGCATGTAACCCTGCTCGAAAAACATAAACAGGAACTTAACGCCTATTGCTATGCCATCAACACACCCATCGGCAGCAGCGGCCTCACAGCCCACCAGGTCATAGGCTACCTGTTGAAGATATACGACGATACAAAGAACGAAACGATAGAGAAAATACCACTGCCTGCAATAGAACGTTGGGATGCCGCCCGCATGTCGGGAGCTGAAGCATTTGCAGCACGTGTTCAGGCACGATTGAAAGAAATAGGCGTACCGGAAAAACTACTCTTTTGGGGCAGCCGGTTGTTGGTATTACTGCCACATGAGCAGGAAATACTGGTACAAACATTCCGGCAAGCCGAAGCCGCTACCAAAACATTGGAAGAGGCAGGCGCCCATTCAGCAAACCATATAAACGTTGCCATCCCTGCCAATCATGATGCGGCAGTTACACTGGCTTCCATTTATAAACTGCTATCACTCAAGCCGGCATTGGAAGCCCTGGCAGTAAAAAGCGAAGGCTGGTTACTCAATCAGGCGGATATAGAAGAACTGCTGGAAACAGGCAAGCGCCTGGCCAGCTTGAGAGAGCAATACAAAGACACCTTCATACCCGAAGCCTGGCAGCAGGATGTAATGCCCATCAGGCAAAACCTCCTCGCCCACGGCCATAAGTGGTACAAGTTCCTGATAGGCGCTTACAACAACAGCAACAGGCAACTCGCAGCCCTGTGTAAAACGACTTTGCCGAAAGACAATGACAGCAAGTTGGTGTACATCGACGCCATACTCGAAAGCCGTCGACTGGAAACCACCCTGCAGGAACATGAAACATTAGCCGCAGAACTATTTGGCCGGCGTTGGCAAAAATTGAGAAGCGATTGGACGGCCCTCGAAGCAGCCAATCGTTACCTGCTCATTGTGCACAAACAAGTAGCGGCAGGCATCTGCCCCAAAATAGTACTGGACTATCTGGAGAAACACGAAGACCCTGCTATCGCCAAACAACACCACGATCAGCTCTCCGCCCAGCTGGTACAACATAAGAACACTGTACACGAGGTTGTCAAAAAGCTGGACCTCGATGAAGCCCTCCGCTTCAACAATAGAACATTGCTTGAACAACCATTTGCACAACAGATATCCTTGATGCAGGACTGGCAAAAAGGCATCGTGCAGATACACCAGGCCATCCAGTGGAATAGCCTTGCCGAAACAGGAGAGGCAGAAGAATTGCAACCCCTCGTCAATACGGCTACCCATTGGCCACAGGCGAAAGACCTCCTCACCACGGCAGTACAGAAAGCCTGGTACGAATACCTGCTGGAACAAGTGATGTTGGGCAACCCATCACTGAGGAAATTTGAACGCGCCAGCCATGAAGAAGTGATACAGCAATTCAAACAGACTGACAAGCTAAACCTGCAGTACAACCGCGCCCGGGCAGCCGCAGAACATTGGGAAAACCTGCCGGGTCTTGAAGCAGGTGGACAAGTCAATACCTTGCGCACAGAGTTCAACAAAAAATCCCGCCATAAACCCATTCGTAAATTAATGGAAGAAGCCGGACTGGCCATACAAGCCATCAAGCCGGTATTCATGATGAGCCCGTTGTCCATTGCCAACTTCCTGCCACCAGGTTCCGTTGAATTTGATATTGTCATATTCGATGAGGCCAGCCAGGTACGGCCGGTAGAAGCATTGGGAGCCATCCTGCGTGGTAAGCAGCTGGTGGTGGTGGGAGATACCAAACAGCTGCCGCCTACCAGCTTCTTCGATTCACTCACCAATGAAGTAGACGATGAAGACAACGTAACAGCCGATCTGCAAAGCATACTCGGCATGTGCGATGCGCAGGGCGCGCCACAACGCATGTTGCGGTGGCACTACCGCAGCCGTCATGAATCATTGATCATGCTCTCCAACCATGAGTTCTACGAAAACAAACTGGTCATATTCCCCAGCCCTGGTTCCAAACATCGTATGGGCCTGATGTTTCATCATTTGCAGGATACGGTATACGACAGAGGCAAAACAAGAACGAACCCCAAAGAAGCAGAGGCAGTAGCAGAAGCAGTATTGGAACATGCACGTAAATCTCCCAAACTAAGCCTTGGAGTGGCTGCCTTCAGCACAGCACAACGACAGGCGATACAGGATGCACTCGAAGCACGCAGAAGAAAACATCCTGAGCTGGAACCTTTCTTCACAGCCCATAGCGATGAACCCTTCTTTGTAAAGAACCTGGAGAACGTGCAGGGCGATGAGCGCGACGTGATCTTTATCAGCATCGGGTATGGTCGTGCGGCTGATGGCAGCGTAAGCATGTCCTTCGGCCCCCTCAACAATGAAGGAGGAGAACGCCGGTTAAACGTATTGATCACCCGTGCCAAATTACGCTGCGAAGTATTCGCCAATATCACGGCAGACGATATCGATCTCTCCCGCACACAACGATACAGCATACAGGCATTGAAAAGTTTCCTCTACTTCGCACAACATGGAAAACTGTACATGCCGGAGAACATAAGCGGCCTGCCGGCAGAAAGCCCCTTTGAAGAAATAGTAGCAGAGAAATTAGCAGCACACGGATATACGATCAGGCGGCAGGTAGGCTCACAAGGCTATTACCTCGACCTCGCAATTGTAGATGAAACAAACCCCGGCAGGTATATACTCGGCATAGAATGCGACGGCGCTGCCTACCATACAGCCCGCTCTGCCCGCGACAGGGACCGGTTGCGGCAACAGGTACTCGAAGCCATTGGCTGGCGCATCTACCGCGTCTGGAGCACTGATTGGTTCAGGAATCCCGACCGTGAATTGAAACGCCTCATCGAAGCAATTGAAAAAGCAAAAACATTGCAACAGGTAGATGATGATATATACGAGGAAGAAGAACCGGTAACCATTATACCCATCGAGCGCGAAGCCACCAGGGAGCAGCAAATGGAAATACCAGACTATGAGTTTGCGACAGTGCCCGCAGATATCGCCAACCTCGAAATACACCAGCACTCCATGGGCAAGCTGTCCATCTGGATAGAAGAAATAGTAAAAGTCGAAAGCCCGGTGCATTTCGATGAAGTAGCAAGACGCATGATCGAAGCAGCAGGCATTACACGCGTCGGCTCCCGCATCCGCGATTCCCTGTTGCAGGCTGTAAAGTATGCCGAAGCCAACAAGTGGATCAAGGTGAGCGAAGACTTCCTCTGGCACCGGGAAATGAAAGAGCCACGCCTCCGTGATCGCAGCAGCTTGCCCCCGGCAGTTAAAAAGCTGAAATACATTGCCCCCGAAGAAATGGTCCTCGCTATTGAAAAAGTAGTACGCGGGGCCATCGCCATACAACCCGAGGCAGTAGTGCCCATCGTAGCACGCATATTTGGCTTTGCACGCGTCACAGAAGAGATGAAGGCAGAAATATTAGGCATGATTGGCAGAAGCCTCCAACAAAAAAACATCTACCAGGAAGGCGGACTTTTAAAAGTCGCCAATTAATAATTAAATCAATCGTTTGCAAAGGAATTTCATAATTGCTAATTCGATATAGAGCACCAATTCCCCGTTTTTTTTGTTAACTTACGATGAAGGGTAATTCGCCTTCAGGGTGGGTCGCCCTCGAAGAGCTTGTCCCGCCCAGCGGGAGCGGCTCACCCTGATAGCGAGAATCTTCGGACTTTCGGTCTTTCCGACTTCCGGACTTCCCCGACCTAATAATTCACGTATGATCCTGACTGATTGCTTCCGCCGGTTCAAATGGCTTTGGGTAGTTAGCGCACTATGCACAGCCATCGCTATTGCAGCCATTGCCTGCAACAGCCGGTCTGCTGCCGCTAATGCAAAAGGAGCCATTAGTTACAACTTCCACATCCGCCCCATACTCTCCGACAAATGCTTCGTATGCCATGGTCCCGACGCCAACAAGCGCGCCGCCCATCTCCGGTTGGATAACCCGGAATCAGCCTACGCACCACTGAAAGAAACCAAAGGAGCCTTTGCCATTATACCCGGCAAGCCGGAAGAGAGCGAAGTCTACAAACGCATCATCTCCACCGATCCCGAATACCAGATGCCGGCCCCGGAATCACACCTTGGCCTCCTCAACGAACACGAGATCAACCTCATCAAAAAATGGATACAACAAGGCGCCAAATATGAAAAACACTGGGCCTTCATCGTGCCCCAAAAAGCTGCCTTACCGGAAGTGAACAACAAAACATGGGTGAAGAATGAACTGGACAATTTCACCTTGGCCGCGATGGAAGAAAAAGGATTAAGCCCCAATGAAGAAGGCGATAAAGAACGATTACTGAAACGCCTTTCTTTCGACCTCACCGGCTTGCCCCCCACCATGCAAATGATGGATGATTATTTACAGGATGCAGGCGCCGATGCATACGAAAAGATGGTCGATCGCCTGCTGGCCAATCCTGCGTACGGAGAAAAGATGGCAGTCCATTGGCTGGATGTGGCCCGCTATGCAGACTCCTACGGATACCAGGACGACAACATCCGCACACAATGGGCCTGGCGCGATTGGGTCATACATGCCTATAACAAAAACCTCCCCTACGATCAGTTCCTTACCTGGCAAATAGCCGGCGACATGCTACCCAACGCCACCAAAGAACAGATATTGGCCACGGGCTTTTTCCGCAACCACAAATACACAGAAGAAGGAGGAGTGATCCCCGAAGAATACCGCATAGAATACATACTCGACAAAACAAAGACCTACGGCAAAGGCATCATGGGCATTACAATAGAATGTGCCCAGTGCCATGACCACAAATACGACCCCTTCAGCCAGAAAGATTATTACCAGCTCTTTGCCTTCTTCAATACGACCAAAGAAGTAGGATACGAAGGAGATGTAACACAATCGAAACCAGCTAAGCAACCATCACTCCAGATATCGAAGGAAGAAAGAACGCAGTTACTCAATTTCATCAACACAAAAGATACCGGCAACATCTACGTATCGGTATTGGGAGAGCTGGACACCCTGCGCAAAACATACATCCTGAAACGCGGTGCCTACGATGCACCATCCACCGAAGTACGGGCCACAGCAGTCAATGCGGTGATGAAGTATGATACAGTACAATACAAACGCAACAGGCTTGGTCTGGCTGCCTGGACAGTCAACAAGAACAATCCACTCACAGCCCGCGTATTCGTCAACCAGCTATGGCAGGAGTTTTTCGGAAAAGGTATCGTGAAGACCTCCGGCGATTTTGGTATGCAGGGAGAACTGCCTTCCCATCCGGCATTACTCGATTGGCTGGCAGTCGATTTCATGGAACACAACTGGGATATCAAACGGCTGGTAAAACAACTGGTGATGAGTGCTACCTACCGCCAGTCCACCAAAGTCACGAAAGAAAAACTCAACATAGATCCGGAAAACATTTACTATTCCCGCGGGCCGCGCAACAGGCTGCCGGCAGAATTTGTAAGAGACATGGTATTAGCCAGCAGTGGCCTGCTGGTAAAAACCATTGGCGGCCCCAGCGTAAAGCCCTATCAGCCCAAAGGATTATGGGAGGCTGCAACTTCCGGCCGTGGCGTGTTGGCCACCTACCAGCAGGATCATGGCGAACAACTATATCGCCGCGGCATGTATACATTTATCAAACTAACGGTGCCGCCACCCTCCATGCTGATGTTCGATGCCAGCAACCGCGATCAATGCGAAGTGAAAAGACTAAAGACAAACACACCGTTGCAGGCACTGATCATGCTCAATGATCCCACCACCCTCGAAGCCTCTCGGGTACTGGCCCAGGAACTCGAGGCACAAAGCGCAACAGTAAAAGATAAAATAGCCACTGCCTTCCGCCGCATCATATGCAGGAAGGCAACCGACAAAGAATTGCAGGTGCTACAATCCTATTACGATGAACAGATAAAACTATTCACCGGAAAACAATTGGATGCCACCAAAACCATAAAAATAGGAGAGTATCCCGGCAATGATAAACTGAACATCGATACCTGGGCCGCACTCATGAAAACAGTGAACACCATTTACAACATGGAGGAAGCGATCTCCAAAACATAGCATCACAAGTTGTCACCCTGAGCTTGTCGAAGGGGCGTCGAAGGGTGGGTCGCCCTCAAAGGGGCAACTCACCCTGATCTAAAATGTCTTTCTTCCGGACTTTCGGACATTCCGACTTTCGGACTCTAAAATAGCTTGTATGAAAAAAGAAATACTGGAACATGGACTGGGCTACAACCGCCGCAAGTTTCTGTCGAAACTGAGCCTGGGTTTGGGCAGTGTGGCATTGGGATCATTACTGATACCAGACCTGTTCAGTAAAGACCCGGAAGAAGCCGTAATGGCCAGTCTGCCACGATTTGCACCAAAAGCCAAACGCGTCATCTACCTTTTTCAGAATGGCGCACCATCACAATTAGATCTTTTCGATTATAAGCCCTTACTCCAGAAAATGCACGGCGAAGACCTGCCAGCCAGCATACGCATGGGACAGCGACTCACAGGTATGACGAGTGGGCAGGACAAATTTCCGCTGGCCGGCACCCGTTTCAAATTTGGAGAGTATGGACAGGCAAGAGCACAGATCAGTGAACTGTTGCCCTATACAGCGGGCGTAGTAGATGACCTATGTATCATCAAAACATTGCACACGGAAGCCATCAACCATGACCCGGCACTTACTTTTTTCCAAACGGGCGCACAGGTAGGCAACAGGCCAAGCATGGGCGCCTGGCTGAGCTATGGGTTGGGCAGTGAGAATAAAAACCTCCCCGCATTCTGCGTGTTGCTGTCAAAAGGCAAAGGCAACGGTCAGGGCGTATATGGAAAACTGTGGACCAACGGATTCCTTGATTCTGTACACCAGGGTGTACAATTCAGCAGCGGAGAGAATCCGGTATTGTACCTCAACAATCCGGATGCGATCGATAAGACCGATCGTCGGAGGATGCTGGATAAATTGGCAGAACTCAACGAAACATCCTACGAAGAATTTGGCGATCCGGAGATAAAGACCAAAATACAGCAATACGAAATGGCCTACCGGATGCAGACAGCTGTGCCGGAGATCACAGACATGAGCAAGGAGCCGGAATCTATTATCAAACTCTATGGCCCCGATTGCCTGGTGCCCGGAACCTATGCTGCCAACTGCCTGTTGGCGCGTAAACTCAGCGAAAGCGGCGTACGCTTTGTACAACTCTACCACCAGGGATGGGATGCACACGACAACCTGCCCGGACAGATCATAGGCCAGTGCAAAGATGTGGACCAGGCCAGCGCAGCATTGATCACCGATCTCAAACAACGCGGCCTCTTGGATGAAACATTGGTCATCTGGGGAGGAGAGTTTGGACGAACCAACTATTGCCAGGGCGTGCTAACCAAAGACAATTACGGCAGAGATCACCATCCACGTTGCTTCACAGTATGGATGGCAGGTGGAGGAGTAAAACCCGGCGTGTATGGTGAAACAGATGAGTTTGGGTACAACATTGCCAGCAACCCGGTGCATGTGCACGACTTTCATGCCACCATGCTGAACCTCATGGGCCTCGATCATGAGCAACTAATATTCAAACACCTCGGCCGCCGTTACCGCTTAACCGATGTGGCCGGCAACGTCATGAAAGATCTTATTGCATAACCCATAAATATCACCTAAACATTGTCACCCTGAGCTTGTCGAAGGGTTGTCGAAAGGGTGGTGTTGAGCATCGAACATTGCATGAAACTAAAAAACGCGATCGTCGTAACCCTGTTGCCCCTCAACATACTGCTGTTGTTCTTTCTCTGCTTCAGTAGTAAGATCGTGGTGCCCGCCTGGTTGCAGGTATCAGGCAGGATGCATCCGCTGCTCCTGCACTTTCCCATCGTACTCATACTCTTATATGCCGGGTGGATATTAATGACACCCCGCGATATTAAAAAGAATACCTGGTATGCAGGCATTGCAGAAACACTGCTGCTTGCTGCTGCTTTCACAACTGTGCTGACGGCACTTACGGGTTTCCTTTTGTCTAAAGAACAAGGCTATGAAGAAACAACAGTAAACTGGCACAAGTGGCTGGGCGCGATACTGTCATTCCTGCTATTTGTTGCTTGGACACTACGTGAAAAGATAAAGACCCCTGCATTAGTAAGCACATCAGTACTGATAACAACAGTAGTCCTGCTGCTGGGCGCTCACCTTGGTGGAAATATCACCCACGGAGAAAACTTTGTATTAGCACCAGTCACAAAGGAAAAACAAAAAGAGCTGCCGCCACTCGAAGAAGCAGAGATATATGCACACCTGGTCGAGCCATTGTTTGAAACCAAATGCATGAGTTGCCACAACAGCAACAAGTCCAAAGGAGAGCTCATCATGACGACCAAAGAAGAGTTGCTCAAAGGAGGAAAGAGCGGCAAGCTATGGGATACGACATTGGAAGATGGTGGTCTGTTGCTACAACGCCTGCACCTGCCCCTTGAAGCTAAAAAGCACATGCCTCCCATTGGAAAGCCACAACTCTCGCCAGTTGAAATAAACCTGTTGAAAGCATGGGTCAGGGGAGGGGCGATCATGGATAAAAGAGTAATAGAATTGCCGGATGGCGATACCCTGAAAATGATAGCAGCCAGCGTACTCAAAAAATCCGGAGACGAAACCTATGACTTTGAAGCACCTGACGAAAGAAAAGTACAACAGCTGAGCAACAACAACCGCGTGATCACACCATTGGCGATGGAGTCACCGGCATTGGCGGTAAGCTTTTACAACCGGGCCTTCTACAGCAGAAAAGAACTGGAAGCATTGCAGCCCCTCGAAACACAGATCGTATCCCTGAACCTCGACAACATGCCGGTGAAAGATGAAGACCTCGCCGTTATCGCCCGGTTTAAGAACATCAGGAAACTTATACTCAATGCCACCGACATCACGGGTAGCACATTGACAGAACTGAACAAGCTGCAGCAATTGAGAAGCCTGTCATTGACAGGTACACAAGTGAAAGCAGAACAGTTGAAAACACTGCAAACATTGGCGCAGTTGAAAACAGTGTATGTATGGAATACAGGCATTACAGATCAACAGGCAAGCCAGCTGCGGCAGTCACATCCAATTACATACTACCACACAGGATTTAAAGATACGGTTACGTTGAAGATCACGCCGCCTATTATTGAAAACGAAGAGTTCGTGATGACCAAACCCACGACTTTGAAATTGAAACATTACATCAAAGGCACAGTAATAAGATATACAGTAGATGGAAAAGATCCAGATAGCATTACTTCCCCAATTTATGATACCAGTCTGAAACTGCAGGAAACAGGGTTGGTAAAAGCGAGGGCTTTCAAGCCTGGCTGGATAGGCAGCGATGTGGTACAACAATACTTCTACAAAACCACCTTTAAAGCAGACACGGCAATCCTTGCATCCGATCCCGACCCCTCGTACAAAGGAAAAGGAGGCAATACCCTCATAGACCTTGAAAAGAGCGACCTCAATTTCAGAAATGGAAAGTGGATTGCTTACCACGGAAAAACAATAACAGCCACCATGCTGTTCAACAAGCCGGCGAATGTAAGTTCCATCGCCATCAGCATGATCAAATCGGTGAATGAGCACATCTTTCCGCCGGCATCCATACAAGTATGGGGTGGCAAGGACAAAGATCATTTGACCCTTCTGCAAACCCTGCGGCCGGATCCTCCCGCCAAAGACGATAGAGACAGGAAAAGCATTATGTTCGATAGCCGCTTTGCGACCCGTGAAGTGAGTTGCATAAAAATTGTACTGCAACCCATCCCCAACGTTAAGCCCTGGCTCAAAGACAAAGGCGCCCAAAGCTGGCTCTTCCTCGACGAAGTATTCATCAACTAACAAAGATGGGCTTCCTTAAGTAATCGAGGTGACACCTTTTGAAAGGTGTCACCTCGATTACTTAAAAGTTCGTCATCCCGAACGCAACTCCTCCTTCTTTGTCATTTCGAATGAAACTCCCCCTCTCTGTCATTTCGAACGGAGCGATAGCGCAGTGAGAAATCTGCTATCGAAGCAAACGTACTCTCGACTCAAGACCCACAACTTGCTACCTCGAAGCCGTCTTCCCCTTTTCCCCCACAACGATAGACGCCAGCAAATGACCATTGGGCAACTCTTTCGAAGAATAATACAATTGCAGCTTGCCTTCCTTGTTCTTTTGCAAACTCAGTATGTCACCCACTTTACAGCTCATGCTGGATTTGGCACTGTTGCCATCACCAAAATGCCATTCCTTCAACGTCTTGTTGTTTTCATCCTTGATAGCTATACTCCTCCCTTTGCCCGGTTGGCCGCAATGACTATAATAAACACTCAGCTGGTCATTGGCATTAGCCTTGCCCAGTTCAAAACTTTTAACCCCTTCCTTCAGGTGTACATGCTGTTCAAATACGAGCTTGTTGTTCAGGAAAATACTGAAGCTGTCGCCGCCACGATAAGAAGAGAAAGAAAATAAAGTAGCACATACGGCCAGCAGCGCCAAAGTTTTAGCTGCAATGCGATTGCTGTTGGAGCGTTTCATAAACTATACATTTTGAGGTGAATAATGATAAGTACACCACAAAAGTGTAGCAGAAACTGCCCCATAAATAATTACTTTGACGAACGAGACTGTAACCTTGACAACTTGCAGAAACCAGCATTACTGCGTGGTTTCGTTCAGGCTCACCCTTCCCCAAAACGTTACCTTACAGAAAAGGCTAAAATCACGTCTTTCTGCTCGTAGCTCGCAGCACATAGCTCGCAGCTTGCATTTCTTCCGTACTTTTAGACCCATTTAAACCCAGTCAAAATATGAAACTTGTTGGTTCCTTGTTAACCCTTTTCCTTTTCGTGGCAACAGCCGCTACAGCCCAGAAAAAACAACTGACCCCGGATGACTATGGTAAATGGCAAACCCTCAGCCTTGCTGATATATCACCCAATGGCGAGTGGATCGCATACATTGTTGCATCCCAGGAAGAAAACGATACCCTCTATGTAAAAAACCGGGTAACCAACAAGCTCTACAAGCTGGAGTTTGCTACCAACTTCGAATTGTCAAAAGACAACCAATACATTGCCTGGCAGATCGGAGTATCCTATAAAGAAGCCGAGAAACTGCGCGATCAGAAACAACCCATCCGTTACAAAATGGGCCTGCTCAACCTGGCTACCGGCAAGAAAGAGATCATACAGGACGTGAGCGCCTTCCGTTTTTCCCGCAGCGGCAAACTCCTCGCCATAAGCCTGGAGCCCCCAAAAGAAAACAAAGACAAAGGAGCAGTATTGTTGCTCAGGAAACTGGCCGATAGCAGCACCCGTACCATTGGCAACGTGACCGCTTACGCATTCAACAAAAAGAGCGATTACCTTGCCTACATCGTAGAATCGGCCAACATGGCTGGTAACTCCGTTGAACTGTTCAACCTCGACAACTACTCCCTCAAAATAATAGCCAGCGATACCTGCAAATTCTCCAAACTCACCTGGCAGAAAGAAGGCGAAGGCCTGGCATTCTACAAGACCTTTAAAAAAGAAGGATACGAAGAAGAGAACGCCATGGTGTATGCTTACGTAAACATGTACAAAGCACCGGTCCTCAGGATATTCAACAGCACTACCCAGAAAGGATTCCCCGATACCATGCGCATCAACAACACTTCCAACCTGGTGTTGAGCGATGATATGAATGCAGCCTACTTCGGTATCAAAAGCTGGACAGCCAAACCAAAGAAAGACGAGAAGAAAGCAACCGACTCCGGCAAAACAAAAACAGATACCACTAAGAAAGCCGATTCGACAAAGAATGTAGCCGCAGCAACCACTAAAAAAGAAGACAAGCTGGCTGCAGTAGACATCTGGCATTGGAAAGATACAGACATTCAGCCCCGCCAGAAGCTCACCTACACCCAGGATAAAGAACTGAGCTACCAATCCGTTTGGAACATCGATAACAATACATTCTTCCAGCTGGCAGAAAAAGAAATACCCTATGCTACGTTCAGCGACAACAGGAAAGTAGCAGTGATCTACAACAACGATAAATACAAGCCCGCTTTCAAGGAAGACTATGCAGACTACTACCTCGTAAATGCACGGACAGGCGAGCGGAAACCGTTGTACGAAAAAATGCTGGCAGGATTTTATACCGGCCCACAGCCTTCCCCCGAAGGAAAATACCTGACCTTCTTTAAAGACAAACATTGGTGGAGCTATAATGTTGCTACAGGACAAGCCATCAACCTTACCGAAAAAACAGGCGCTACCTTCTGGAATGTACGCGACGATCATCCTGCTACCAAGCCCCCTTATGGCCTGGGTGGATGGATCAAAGGCGACAAAGAATTGTTGATCTACGATGAATACAATATCTGGGCAGTGAACCCCGATGGCAAAGGAGCGCGCAAGTTGACCAATGGTGAGCAGGAAGAAGTGCAGTACCGCGTGTACAGACTGGACTTCGAAGATCCGTTCATCGATGATGCCAAGCCCATCTTCTTATCAGCTTATGGCGATAAGAGCAAGAAGTTTGGCTTCTTCAAACTCGAAAAGAACAAGGTCACCAAACTCCTGTTCGAAGATGCCTACCTCAGCAGGCTCACGAAGGCAAAAGATGCCAACGTGTTTACCTATTCAAAACAAGATTACAATGTATCGCCCGAGCTCTATGTAACGGAAACATTCAGCGACGATAAGAAAGTAGTAGCCACCAACCCCCAGCAGGAAAAATATTATTGGGGCAAAAGCGAGCTGGTGAGCTTTACGAATAAAAAAGGTAAGCAAATGCAGGGAGCACTGTTCTATCCTGCCAATTATGAACCCGGCAAGAAATATCCGATGATCGTATACATCTACGAGATATTGTCTAACACAGTACACATGTATACGTCGCCATCAGTTCGCAGCGCTTACAACACGACCAACTTTACCACGAACGGCTACTTTGTATTCAGGCCCGATATCGTATACGATACCAATGAGCCCGGGACAAGCGCGGTAGATTGTGTGGTGCCTGCAGTAGAACAAGTGTTGAAAACCGGCATGATCGATAAAGACAAGATCGGATTGATGGGCCATAGCTGGGGCGCTTATCAAACATCCTTCATCATCACGCAAACGAATCTCTTCAAAGCGGCCTGCGCAGGTGCGCCGCTCACCGACCTGATCAGCATGTCTATGTCTATCTACTGGAACTCCGGTATTCCCGATCAGAAGATATTCGAGACGAGTCAGGGACGGTTCGATGGCCCATGGTACGAGCGCATGGATGCACACATCCGCAACTCACCTATGTTCAATGCCAATAAGATCAAGACACCATTACTGGTTGCATTTGGAGATAAAGACGGTGCAGTAGACTGGCACCAGGGCATTGAAATGTATGGTACCATGCGCCGCATGCAAAAAGAACATGTGATGCTGGTGTATGCAGATGAGAACCATGGACTGGCCAAAAAAGAAAACCAGATCGATTACCAGAAACGTCAGAAAGAATGGTTCGATCACTTCCTCCTGGGCAAGCCCGCACCATCCTGGATTAAAGAAGGCACCAGCTACCTCGAGAAAATGAAAGCACAGGAAAAAGAGAATAAATCATCACAATAAGATCGATCAGAGCAAATGAAGAAAGTTATCGTTACGGCAAAAGTGCACAATTACCTGGTGGAACAATTACAGCTCAAAGGATACACAGTAGAGTATTTGCCGCAGATCACCTACGAAGAATTGTTGCAACAGATAGGAGAAGCTACAGGATTGATCGTCACTACCCGTTTGAAGATCGACAAGCCCATGCTCGATAATGCAGGCAAATTGCAATGGATCGGCAGGCTGGGCAGTGGCATGGAGCTGATCGACGTAGCCTACGCACAAAGCAAAGGCATTACCTGTGTGAGCAGCCCGGAAGGCAACCGCAATGCAGTAGGCGAGCAGGCACTGGGCATGCTGCTCAACCTGATGAACAAGCTCAACAGCAGCATGCAGGAAATACGCGAAGGCAAGTGGGTGCGCGACCTCAACCGCGGTACCGAGCTCACCGGTAAAACAGTGGGCATCATCGGCTTTGGAAACACCGGCGGCGCATTTGCAAAAGTGCTGTCGTCATTCGATGTGACCATCCTGGCACATGATAAATACAAGTTCGACTTTGCCAAAGGGTTGGTGAAAGAAGCCAATGCCGAACAGGTAGCACGTTATGCAGATGTGGTGAGTTTGCACCTGCCATTAACAGAAGAAACATTTCATTACGCGAATGATGATTTCTTTAATGCGCTGGAGCGAACTCCCTTTTTCATCAATACCTCCCGTGGCAAAGTGCACCATACAGCTGCGCTGATACGGGCATTGAAGAGCGGGAAGATTGCAGGCGCGGCACTGGATGTATTGGAAAACGAAAAACTACCAACCTATACTGAAGAAGAAAAACAACAACTCGACTGGCTGCTGGCACAGCCCAATGTGTTGATCACCCCCCATATCGCTGGCTACAGCCATGAAGCCTTTTACAAGATGGCCAAAGTGGTACTGGATAAGCTGGGTATTTGATGAGTATTGTGTATGCCCTACGCAAAATGAGATTGGATCATAATGCTTTATAACGGTAGGGGGTGGTGGGGCAGGTACAAAAAAACAGGCCCCGGCTGGAACAATATTCCATGTTACCGGACTATTATGTCGAAATTAAGTTCTATTTTTGTTTAGTTACAAATCATGCAACGCTTCAGCGGGATACCTGAGGCGTTGTTCTTTTTTTCTGTTACCGGAAGCCGGATAGGCGTCCGGCCTAAAAATAAGGAGGTTTATATGAGCAGTGTTTTATATGTAAGTAAAGAAACACTTGAGCAAATGAAAGAAGAACTGCTGCGTATGCGTACGGTAGACAGACCCGGTGCTGCCCGTGCAATTGCTGAAGCACGTGAAAAAGGAGACCTGAAAGAGAATGCAGAATATGATGCTGCCAAAGAAGCCCAGGGCATTCTCGAAGCAAAAATTAAAAAGCTGGAAGGAGATCTGGCCAGCGCTCGTATACTGGAAGCCGATAATGTTGATACCAGCAAAGTATCGATACTTACCAAAGTAACCCTGAAGAACCTGACAACTAAAAAAGAACTTACTTATCAGATCGTTTCAGAAAAAGAAGCCGATCTTAAATTAGGTAAGATCTCTATCACTTCTCCCATCGGAAAAGGATTGTTGGGAAAAACAATAGGAGAAGTAGCTGAGGTGACGGTACCTGCGGGAGTGATCAAGTTCAAGATTGAAAATATCACCGTATAATAAGATTGATACGATCATATAAATGACCCCGCCCACCGGCGGGGTCATTTATTTTACAATGTCATCCTGAGCCTGTCGAAGGATGTCGAAGCCCTGTCAAAGGGTGGGTCGCCCTCCAGGGGCGGCTCACCCTTTGGTGACATTGGTTCTACAGTCGGAATCATTAGCTTTGTTACTATGAAAGACTTCTCTTTCATACGACTCAAATCTGCATTGATTAACCTGATAGCTAAAAAGACTGGTGGTATGACTATTTTTTCCAGGATCATAGCGGGGGAGATACCCTCTTATAAAATAACAGAGAACGATAAATTCTTTGCCTTCCTCGATATCTTTCCGTTGGTAGAAGGCCATGTATTGGTAGTGCCCAAAATAGAAGTAGATAAGTTCTTCGATATGCCCGAAGACTACCTGGCAGCGATACTGACATTTTCAAAGCCTATTGCCCGCGCCATAGAACAGTCGTTCCCCTGCAACCGTTGCGGCATGTCCGTAGTAGGATTGGAGGTGCCCCATGCCCACCTGCACCTGATGCCCATCAATAGTGCCGACGACCTCAACTTTACCCGCGGTAAACTGAAACTCTCCCCGGAAGAATTGAAGGCAATTCAGGAGAAGATCGTATCGAAGTTATAAGTCGCGAAGATCGCAAGTCCGAATGTCCGAAAGACAGCAAGCTAAAACCAGGATTTAGAGTAAATGCAATTCTTTCGGGCTTTACCGACTTTCCGACTTCCGGACTCTCCCCGGATTCGCCTTGATAAAATCCTCCCAGCCCTTGGCTTTGCCGGCAGCAGGTTTTACAATGCGCTCCTGGTAGTGATGACAAACAGCTACCGCCAGTGAATCGGAAATATCATGGTGCGAAATAGCGGTATCCTGTAAGGTCAGGATCGTTTGCAGCATTTTCCATACCTGCTCCTTATCGGCATTACCATTGCCGGTGATGGATTGCTTTACCTTTTTAGGAGAATACTCGTGAACGGTCAGGCCGGCGCCCATAGCCGCGGCAATAGCTACACCCTGCGCTCTTCCCAGCTTGAGCATACTCTGAACGTTCTTGCCAAAGAAAGGAGCCTCGATGGCAAAATATTGAGGTTTGAAAGAAACGATAAGATCGGTGATCTTCTGGTGAATAAGCTGCAGCCGCTCATAGTGATCCTTCTTGCCGCTCAACCGCAATACATTCATCTCCAGTACGGTGATCTGGCGGGCCGATGCAGCAATGATACTATACCCCATCATGAGCGTACCAGGGTCGATACCAAGAATTATTTTGGTTGAGTTTTGCAAGGAGTGAGTCAATTCAGTTTATTTTGTACCTCATTGTTTGTCAGGCTGAGCCTGTCGAAGCCCTTCGACAAGCTCAGGGTGACAGTTTAATTAATAGCCACTGAACAAAAATATCAAAATAATCCTCAACTATGTGATCGGCCCGTTGGTGTTCTGCCTGCTGGCATGGTCCATTTACCTTCAGTTACAGCGACAGCCCAATTGGAAAGAGTCATTTCAGCATATCCGGCATGCATTAGCCGGAGAAGGCATATGGAAATTGTGGCTCACCATCCTGCTCATGCTGGTCAACTGGGGAATCGAGGCCCGTAAGTGGCAGGTGGTCATCCTGCGGGTGCAGCCCATTTCCTTCTTCCAGTCATTGAAAGCCATCTTTACAGGCACTACGATGGCCTTTTTTACCCCCAATCGCATTGGCGAATACGTAGGGCGCATACTCTATATAAACGAAAATAATCGCATCCAGGCCATCTCCCTCACCATCGTGTGCAGTATAGCCCAGTTGCTCGTTACACTTATCGCAGGCCTCGGCGGGCTCCTCTACATGAAAAACATCATTGCAACGAGGTGGACGGTCGACACTTCACTCCTGTTTTGGATCAATACCCTCCTCACCATAACCATAGTGGGAACAATTTTTTTAACATTATTTTATTTCCGGTTAACATGGCTGGTAAAGTGGGTCGAAAAAATACCACGCATAGAGCGATTTGTACGCTATATCCGTGTTTTAGATTCCTTTAACGCAACTATCCTGCTGCGCATTTTGTCTTTATCAGTAGCCCGTTATCTGGTCTTTATCGGGCAATATTATTTGCTCTTTGCTGTTTTTGATGTCACTTTGACCCCCATACAGGTATTTGCCTCCATTGGGGTGGTTTTCCTGGTATTGGCAGTTGTCCCTACCATTGCAGTTATCACAGAGTTGGGTGTGCGCTGGAAAGCCAGCATCGAGTTGGTACAGTTTTTTAGTATTAACACATGGGGGGTACTGGCTACTTCGTTGTCTGTATGGATTATCAATTTGGTAATACCTGCCTTGATAGGTAGTTTGCTAATTTTAGGAATCCGTATCTTCAAAAACAAATAAGGCATGCTCTCCAGGCAGTATTGGTTAGATATTATTATAAGAATAAGATTGTTGCATGAAAATCTATCGAATTTTGGCTTTCATCCTGCTCACCATCAGCACCTTCCCCATACAGGCAGGTATTGGTTCACAGGCAGGGAATGTTCCTCAGGAAGGTAAATATCCGCAGGCAGAGAAGAATGATAAAGTCGACGGCTTTTGCGATATCCGCAATACCGCTTTTCAGGCCAGCGAGCTATTGACCTACAAAGTATTCTATACAGTCGTGGGAGCCTATTTTGGTGCAGGAGAAGCAACATTCAGGGCCAACATTGAACAATTCAACAACAGGCCGGTATACCACATCATAGGAGAGGGCAAAACCTATCCCTTTTACGATGGTATTTTCAAAGTGCGTGATAAGTATGAAACCTACCTCGATACCGCCACCTTCCAGCCATACCGTTTTGTACGCAGCGTAAACGAAGGCAGCTATAAGAAGTTCGAGAATGTGACCTTCAACAAAACAACCAATGCGGCCGTTACCAATGATGGCGTGTTCAAAGTGCCAACCTGCATACAGGATGTGTTAAGCGCCATTTACTATGCACGCAATATCGACTTCGATAAATACAAACCCAACGACAAGATCAACTTCTCCTTATTCCTCGACAAAGAAGTATTTGAAATGTACATCCGTTACCTTGGCAAAGAAACCGTGAAGACCAAATACGGAAAGTTCAAAGCCATCAAGTTCAAGCCCCTGCTCATTAAAGGGACGATCTTCGAAGGCGGTGAGAAAATGACAGTATGGGTGAGCGATGACAAGAACCACGTGCCCCTGCGCGTGGAAAGCCCCATTTCCGTAGGCAGCGTAAAAGTAGACATGATCAGTTACCGTAACCTCCGCCACCAACTTACCTCGCTCATCGACTTGCGTTAATATAGTTCTCCGGCCAGGATGGTGCGTGGCTAATTCGTGTAATTCGCCTAAAATTCGTGTTATCTAAATTCGTGTTATACATCAGCAAGCCTGAACGTATCCTTATGCCGGATGCCCTTTTCAGTCATCTGCAGCGTGCAACATTCATGCACAGGATCGTGCTCAAAGAAGAGGATATAATCATTCTCCACCGCTTCCGTCAGGAAAGATTTCTTCTCCTGTAAAGTAGTCAGCGGAAACATATCATAAGCCATAACGTACGGCAATGGAATATGCCCGGCAGAAGGCAGCAGATCAGCCATAAAAACGATCGTACGGTCCTTATACCTGATCTGAGGCAACATCATGGCGTCGGTATGACCATTGACGAAGCGGATAGAAATATGCGTAGAGAAAATAATGCCGTCAGTAGGTTCAACGAACTTCAGCTGGCCACTCTGCTCGATAGGTAAAATATTATCCTTCAGGAAAGAAGCCTTTTCCCGCTCATTAGGCTGCGTGGCCCATTCCCAATGACGCAGGTTGCTCCAGTAAGTAGCCTTTTTAAAAGCAGGCACCAGCTTGTCGCCCTCCCGCACAATACTGCCACCACAATGATCAAAATGCAGGTGCGTAAGAAATACATCCGTGATATCATCCCGGCTAACACCCAGCTTATGCAGCGAGCCATCCAGTGAATCATCACCATGCAGGTAGTAGTGCCCCATAAACTTGGCATCCTGCTTATTGCCGATGCCGTTATCCACCAGGATAAGTCGGTTGCCCTCTTCGATCAACAGGCAACGCATAGCCCAGCTGCAAAGATTGTTATCATCTGCAGGGTTCAGTTTATTCCAGATAGATTTGGGAACTACGCCAAACATGGCGCCACCATCCAGCTTGAAATTGCCGGTATGAACAGAATGTAGTTTCATTAGGAAGCTTTTTGTCGTTGCTTATACAGAGCCGAATACAACCAGATCAGCCCGATCACAAAGAATACAATCAAAGACAGTACCGATTGTTTCATATTACCGGTCAATTCATCGATATAGGCAAAGCTGAACATACCAATCACGATAGCGATCTTCTCCGTAAGGTCATAATAGCTGAAGAAAGAAGCAGTATCCTTTGTTTCAGGCATCAGCTTGGAATAAGTGGACCGGCTCAGCGACTGAATACCACCCATCACCAGCCCCACAGCTACAGCCAGGCCATAGAAATGAAACTCAGGATCGGTACCCTGTTCCTTTAATACAGCCGTATAGTAAGCAGCCACACAAATAACGATCCAAAGTACCACCACGCCTATCAATACTTTTAAGTTGCCATAAACGGAGGACAGTCTCGACATCACCCAGGCCCCGATGATGGCCACCAGCTGAATGATTACGACTGTTACGATCAGTTTAGTAGTCGTCAAACCCAGTACTTTGCTGCCAAACAAAGTGGCAGCCAGCATCACGGTTTGTACCCCCATACTATAAAAAAAGAATCCACGGAGGAAGCGCTTCAATACCGGCATCTGCTTCACCTGTTGATATACCTTTTTGATCTCGCCAATGCTCTCTTTGAATAAGCTGGCGTTATTCTTCTGTGCAGCGGGCGTAGAGACAGGCAATACCCGGAAGGTGAGCTGAGCAAATCCAAACCACCATAAACCGGTGAGCAGAAAAGTGATCCTGGTGGCCTCCCCGGCGCTGGGCAGGATGAGTACCAGCGCAAAACCAATAAGCTGAAGCAACACACTACCGATATAGCCATAAGAATAACCCCTGGCGCTGATGCGGTCCCTGTCTTCCTCAGCAGCTATTTCAGGTAGATAAGAGTTGTAAAATACAAGACTGCCGCAGTAGCCAATCGCCGCGAGCATAAAGAAAGAAACACCCCACAGCACATTCTCACCCTTAAAGAAATAAAGCGCACTACATCCCAATGCTCCTATATAACAAAAGAACTGCATGAACTTCTTCTTATTGCCCCTGCTGTCGGCAATAGAAGTAAGGAAAGGATACAGAATTGAAATAATAAAATAGGCCGCCGCTACCGAATAAGTATACAGCGCCGAATTACTGATCGTTCTACCCAGAAAAGGGATATCATCACTTTTGAAAGCATCCTTGGTAGCCTCAGTAAAATAGATCGGGAAAAAGGTAGTAGTAATAACCAGGTTATACACCGAGTTGGCCCAGTCGTACATGGCCCAACCATTGATTACTTTTTTGGAAGCTGTTTGCATGGCAGAAGGGTTTATAAAAGTAAACAGTCACTACGCCACAGGGGCTTGCACCCTACTCCGTAATCACGCGGGTATAGATCAGGATCAGCAGGATGATACCCGCAATAATGCGGTACCAGCCAAATAAACGGAAACCACGTTTCTGTAAAAAGCCGATGAAAAAACGGATAGCCAGCAGAGCTACCACAAAAGCTACGATATTACCTACGATAAAAGCATACAGGTTGTCGGAAGAACTTAAGATCAGCTCATAACCCTTTTGTTCAGCACCAACAGTACCCCAGTCCTTTACAAACAGCGAATAGCCGGTAGCTGCACACATGGTAGGCACGGCCAGGAAAAAAGAGAACTCAGCCGCCAGTTTCCTTGTCAGCTTTTGCTGCATTCCGCCAATAATGGTGGCGGCGCTGCGGCTAACACCGGGGATCATGGCCACGCACTGCCAGATGCCAATAAAGAATGCCTTGGTGTTGCTGATATTTTCTTCAGCCTCTATCTTATTACCAGTCTGCTGGTTGAAGATCTTGTCGATAAACAACAGCACAATACCACCCAGCAGCAAAGTAATAGCTACCGTAGTGGGGCTTTCCAGTAAAGCGTCGATCTTATCGGAGAACAAAGCGCCCAGCACAATAGCAGGGATCACAGCAATGATCAGTTTCACATAAAACTGCCAGCGCTTGAAGTCGAAGAATTTCCGCCAATACAGTACCACTACAGCCAGGATGGCGCCCAGTTGAACCGCCACCTCAAACAACTTGGTAAACTCTTGCTTGTGAATGTCCATCAGGCTGGAGGCAATGATCATGTGCCCGGTGGAAGAAATAGGTAAGTATTCAGTAATGCCCTCTACAATTGCGATGATAATGGCCTGGATCAGATTCATATTGGGTAAGAGTTGAAAAGTTCAAAAGTTTAAAAGTTGATAAGGAAATACAATGGGATTGCCCCTTTCAACCTATCAACCTTTCAACTTATCAACTAAGCTTTCGGTTTGCGGAAAATGGCAAAAACTTCAATGCCCAATCCAAGGAGGATGAGGATAGGAGCCACAGTGATACGGCGGGTGCTGTACACATCATTATCGCTGAAAACATTCGGGTCTTTGCTGTTACCGCCTGCCATCAGCAGAAGGCCCAGCAACATCACTACCAGTCCGGCCAGGATCCAGATATAATTTTCCTTACCAAACAGCGTATTGAACGTTTTCTTTTCGGTTGTTGTCTTTTCAGCCATTATCCAATAAAATTAGGGCTGCAATATAGGAAATTAGCTACAAGCCACAAGTTTCGTGTTTGTTGTTTCGTGTGTCGGGTTTTCTAAGGTATTACTTCCTGATAAGCAACAGATTCCCGGAAAAGCAGAGACCCGCAGTTATTTAATCTGCAGGCCTCTATATGGTTTGTAGATATGTTACACTTCAGAACCCGAAACTTTAAACCCGAAACCCGAAATTAATACAGGTCGTCCAGCTTCATTTTCAGGTACTTCAGCACACTACGGTAGGTGCTGAACAGCGAAATACTGATACCCAGCAGTACCAGGAAAGAGAACAGCAGGATCAGCTTGCCATTGTCGCGCAGATCGCGCAGATAAGGCAGGAAATACTCGCTCAGCATCATCACCACATAGATGATTGCAATCGCGATAACGGCCGAAATGGTACCATTGATGATGGCCCGCACGGTCATGGGACGCGCTATAAAACCGCGGGTAGCACCCACCATTTGCATGGTTTTGATGATGAACCGGTTGCTGTACATCGCCAGCCGGATGGTATTATCGATGAGCACGATGGAGAAAATACAGAATAAACCCGCCAGGATGGCGAATACGATCAGACCCACCCGCACCGAAGAGCCCATCTTTTCCACCACGAAAGTGGGATATTGGACACTCTCCACGACCATAGACTGCTTTTCCAGGTCGGCTTTGATGCTCATTACACTATCCTTTTGAACATAATTACCCTTCAGGTTGAGGTCGAAAGAGGCAGGCAGGGGATTCTCGTCCAACAACTCCTTGAAGTCGTTTTCCCCACTCTTGAGCCACCGTTGCTTGGCGGTCTCCTTATCGATATATTCGTATGATTTGGTATAGGGCTGGGCAGCTAAATAGGCCTTTAAGGTCTCCACATCCTGCGGGGTGATGTTTTTCCGCAGGAACACCTGCACCTTCACGTCCTCCTTCATCTCTTCTGTATATTGGCGGGCATTCAGCAGCAGCCAACCAAAGATGCCTACAAAGAAAAGCACGATGGTTACACCCAAAATAGCCATGAAATAAGATGGTTTGGAACGCCTGGCCGACCCTTTTCCTAATTGCGCCATGAAACAATGATTTTGATGGGTTAGTAATAAACAGATAACGGCAAAAATAGCGGTTTTATCCTGCTTAAGCCGGATAATCCGTATTTTTGACGCCCTACTAACGGTTGTGGAGCCGGAAAAATTTTTCGGGGCAACGCCTTTTAACGTTTCCTCAACGAAAACATTCGACTCTGAAATTAACCTTGTCAGTCTGGGCTATCTGTCGGCCTGAGCTTGTCGAAGGCCGTCTGATAAACTCAGCCCTGCAATGAGCGTTCCAGCCCTTGAGCAGGAGTACAAGAGAATAATACCATTAAAAATCTGAATCGTAAGGAGATATATGGAATACAAATTCAGCCATATCGAGAAGAAATGGCAAAAGATCTGGAAAGAGACCAACGCATACAAAGTAAGCAATACAAGCGACCGGCCTAAATACTATGTGCTGGACATGTTCCCTTATCCCAGTGGCGCGGGCCTGCACGTGGGGCACCCCCTTGGATACATCGCCAGCGATATATTTGCCCGGTACAAAAGACTCAAAGGGTTCAACGTACTCCACCCGATGGGATATGACGCCTTTGGATTGCCGGCCGAACAATATGCCATCGACCATGGCATTCACCCTGCCGTGTCCACAGAAGACAACATCAACAACTTCCGTCGCCAGCTGGACAACATTGGCTTTTGCTACGATTGGGACCGGGAAATAAGAACTTCCGATCCGTACTACTATAAATGGACCCAGTGGATATTCCTGCAGCTTTTCCACAGCTGGTTCAACCGCAAGACACAAAAGGCAGAGCCGATCGCTGAACTGGTGAAGCTGTTTGAAAAAGAAGGCAACGCCAGCCATCCCTGCCCCGGCGATTTATCCATCCGTTTCAATGAGCAAACCTGGGCAGGATTCGATGAGCACCAGCAAATGGAGATATTGATGGACTATCGCCTGTCCTTTTGTGGGTATGGCGAAGTGAACTGGTGCGAAGCATTAGGTACGGTATTGGCCAATGATGAAGTAGTGAACGGTGTGAGCGAACGCGGTGGCTTTCCGGTGGTAAAGAAGAAACTGCGCCAGTGGTACCTGCGCATTACTGAATATGCCGACCGCTTGTTGGAAGGCCTGGAGCGCATCGAGTTCAGCGACGCCATGAAAGAAATGCAAAGCAACTGGATCGGCAAGAGCTACGGCGCTGAGATCAGCTTTGCCTTCAAAGGTTCAACTTCACAGCTTACTGTTTATACGACTCGCCCCGATACGATCTTCGGCGTAGACTTCATGGTCATTGCACCTGAGCACGACTTGATCGATCAGATCACTACCCCTGACCAAAAGCAGGCAGTAGAAGATTATATCGCCTACGTAAAGAGCCGTAGCGAACGTGAGCGCATGGCCGAGAAGAAAATATCCGGCGTGTTCACCGGCGCCTATGTGCTCAATCCATTCGACGGTCGCGAGATCCCCGTATGGATATCTGAATACGTGCTGGCAGGATATGGCACTGGCGCTATCATGGCGGTGCCTTGTGGCGACGAGCGCGACTTTAAGTTTGCCAAACACTTCAATATACCCATTACCAATATCATCGGCAGCCATTACAATGGCGAAGAAGCCAACCCCACCAAGGATGCCATCCTCGAGAATTCTGGTTTCCTGAACGGATTGGTGATGCGTGATGCAATAGAAGCAGCCCTTAAGAAAATAGAAGAGATAGGCATTGGAACACGTAAGGTAAACTACAAAATGCGGGATGCTGCCTTCAGCCGCCAGCGCTATTGGGGCGAACCATTCCCCATTGCCTGGAAAGAGGGCGTTGCCTATCCTTTGCCCGAAAGCGAGTTGCCGGTAGTATTGCCACACATCGACGAAATAAAACCCGGCCGTGAAGGAGAGGGGCCATTGAGCAACCTGCCCGAATGGATAAAATCATCCCCCATCGGCGGCGAGCGCGAAAGCTCTACCATGCCCGGATATGCCGGCAGCAGCTGGTACTTCCTCCGCTACATGGACCCGCATAACGACAATGCCTTCTGCGACCGCAAGGTGAGCGACTACTGGGGACAGGTTGACCTGTACATCGGTGGCACCGAGCATGCCGTAGGCCACTTGCTCTACAGCCGCATGTGGACAAAGGCATTGTATGATCTTGGGCATATTGGTTATGATGAGCCCTACAAAAAGCTGGTAAACCAGGGTAAGATCGGTGGCGATAGCAGGTTGATATATCGTGTACGTGGCACCAACCAGTATGTATCTGTCGGACTGAAAGACCAGTACGAGACAGATGAACTGCACGTAGATGTAACCATCGTAGATGGATTGGAGCTGGATCAGGAAGCGTTCAAAAGATCAAGAGCAGAATACAACAACGCCACCTTCATTTTGGAAGATGGCAAATACATCTGCGGGTCCCGTCTGGAGAAGATGGGTAAGCGCTACTTCAATGTGGTGAACCCTGATGATATTGTGGCTAAATATGGAGCCGATACATTCCGTATGTATGAAATGTTCCTCGGACCAGTAGAGCAGGACAAGCCTTGGGATACCAAAGGCATTGAAGGCGTACACCGCTTCCTGAAGAAACTGTGGCGTTTATTCTATGATGAAGTCAAAGGACAGGTGTGGAACACGGAAGCGCCTACGGATGCAGAGTGGAAAGTATTACACAAAGCCATTAAGCGGGCAGAAGAAGATACAGAAAGATTTTCTTTCAATACGACAGTGAGTACGTTCATGATCTGCGTGAATGACCTCGCCGACCTGAAGTGTAACAAAAAAGATATCCTTCAGCCATTACTCGTATTGCTCACGCCCTACGCACCGCACGTGAGCGAAGAACTGTGGCACTTGTTGGGCAACACTACCTCTATTTTGGATGCCGAATATCCAACCTTCGAACCCAAATACCTGGTAGAAAGCAACAAAGAATACCCGGTTTCAGTAAACGGTAAAGTACGCACTACGATCAACATTGCTTTGGACGCCGCACAGGATGATGTAGAGAAGATTGTATTATCCAATGATGTCATCCAAAAGTGGATGGAAGGCAAACCCCACAAGAAAGTAGTGTACGTGAAAGGCAGAATGGTAAATGTGGTAGTATAATTTTAGGACCAGAATAAAATACAAAGAGAGCAATATTGGGATGTAGCCCAACATTGCTCTCTTTTTATTGATCAGCGTCCTGTTTAATGAGTCTTATTAATGCACTGCTGTTCTCATCAGCATGCAGCCTCGCTTCATAGCGCTTCTTACCCACAATGGCTACCATGAAAGAAGTATTGGGAGGAATAGAACCAAGATTCTCCGCCACCATCACCAGTTCATTATCGTCAGACAATTCATTAGCATCCAGGAAAATCGTATAAGGCTGGTCGGTGAGGCGGATATTCTTAAAGATGAGCTTCTTGTTCAGGAACAGCGCAATAGAGTCCCCATCCACCTGGGCATTATCATAAAAGCGCAATTCGATCCTTTTATTGTTGGCGATAGGGATCACCGTTTGCAGCTTGTTGGTGCGGGCAGTGAACTTATCTTCCGGTGTAACAGGCTTGCCCACTATCTTCTTTTCTGCAGGCGGTGGCGCCGGAGCAGGTGCGCTTACTTTGGGAGCCGCTACCGTTACAGGAGTTGCAGCAGCCACGGTAGAAGAAGGTATTTCACGCACGGGTATTTCCAACTCTGAAGGAGGTGGTGTAAACGACAACCGCGCAATACTGTCGATAATATCAGGATGATTGGCCCCAACGGTATAATTCTCGATCACAAAGTCCCATTCATCAGTGAACATAGGGTTGCTGATCTTTTCCAACGCTACCGGACCTTTGGGAACATCCTTGTGGTCCCGCTCTGTACTCTTGCCGTCCAGCAGCATTTTATCTTCACCGGGACAATTAAAATCAGCCACAGAAAGTACTGGTTCCCGCGATGAGCCAAAGAGGTTACCGGATACCCTGTCTTCCAGCAATTGTTCATCCCACCACACCACATCATTGGTTTGACTGTCAAAATATCCACGCACGGCATAGCGGCGGTAGTTGTTCTTTGAGGAGTAGTAATAAGCGGTGCCCAACACGCTGTCGCCCTTCTTTACCAGCTTCAGCTCCGTACGCACGTTGCCGGTCTTTCCCTTCCAGGCGCCTGTAATGGTTTGTGCCAGAACAGGTTGCCGCGTCAGTACCAAAATAGCCATCAGGCAGCAGAGAGGTAGTGTGATCGTTTTCAAATGGTTATTGTTGGATGATAACTAAAAACGCCTCCCACACATGATTATTTTACCTTAAGTTTCTTTTAACGATTGCCGGGAGGGGCGGTGCAGCGTCCAAACAAATCCTATTGTCACAATGTTTTATTTGTGAAATAACTACCATGTTGCATCCTACCATAGAATTGATTGAAGGGCTGCGCAAAGCGGCAGCTACTTTACGTGCGGGAGCCTACTATGCCTGGGGGCATCACGGAGCTTGCAATTGTGGACACCTGCTGCAGGCCACCACACAGTTGAGCAAAGAAGAGATACGGGCCTATGCCCATACCGGACCGGGCGAGTGGACCGAGATTGCACAGGAAGCCTGTTCTGTAACTGGCGCACCCATATCCCTGCTACTTGTCAAATTGGAGCAGTTGGGACTCACACCTACTGATATTCACAATGTCGAGTACCTCGAAGACAGGGAAGTATTGAAACAATTGCCGGGCGGCTTTCGCTGGCTCAAAAGAAATGTGCGGGAAGATGTGATCCTGTATTTTGAGACCATGGCCACCTTGCTGGAAGATAAACTGGCCGGTAGTATCACAGTTCCCCTTGAGCAGTTGTTCGAAGAAACACCCGTGATGGCTTAATGCAGTAATAGTCGCTTGCGTATAGATGCCCTTCATTAGTAAATGATCATTTAACCAAAAGCTATTACCGATGCGCATCCTTTCGCTCTTATCTATCTTGTTTATTGCTCTAGGGCTAAAAGCCAATACGGCAATACCGTATAACATCAAAGGCGCTGTCTCCTCTCCCGAAAAAAGCAAGATTGCTTATCTCTACATTCACAGCGCCGGGAAGAAGTACCCCTCTCAACTATTGAGCGCACCCATAGTGAACGGGCGCTTTACATTTTCCGGCATCACACAGCCCGATTCATTAGGCATTGCAATGGGCGTGTTATTCTTTCATACCAAGCCAGGACTCACGAAAAAAGAATACCTGGCATTGTACCAACAAGGATTGAAGTTCAAATACCGGAAAGTGGCACTGGAAAAACAGGTAACAGTGAACGTGGCTTCTACCCTGGACCTTGCTACAGTAGAGGGCGACCTGATGAACGAGCAGCAAAACGAGCTGCAACGTATCCGGCAGATGGAGATAGACGACTTTGATAAACTCAAAGCCTGGTGGAATGAACAGGAAGCGGCTATCAAGGGTGATAAAGAAGCCATGGTGAAATTAAAGGCTGATTATTTCAATGGATTACGTGCTAATGAAGACAGAAAGAACGATGCCTATTTCAACTTCATTAAAACATATCCGTCTTCCCCTTTATCTTATCAATACCTGAAGGTTTTTGTATTGATGAGCGAGCGTTCGCTCGATGACTTCCGGGAAGACCTGAAAGCTTGCATGGCATCATTGCCTGCTGAAGTAAAAGAAAAACCTGCCATTGCGAAGTTGATTACAGAAGCCAACAATAAAATTGGCTACGCAGGTAAGTTGGCCACCGGTACCACTATCCCCGATCATACTTTCACGGCAGAAGGCGTGGCGCCTGTATCCATAAAAGACTTCCGCGGCAAATACCTGCTGCTCGATTTCTGGACTTCCTGGTGCGGTCCCTGCCGCGCGGAACATTACAATATGAAACAATTGTACACACAGTATAAAGACAAGAACTTTACGATCCTGCAGGTTTCGCTGGATGATAAAGATGCCAAATGGAGAAAAGCATTGGAAGAAGATAACCTGCCATGGACACAGGTGCGTTGCCTGAAAGGCTGGGACAAAGAAATAGAAGCGCGATATGATATTAAAGGCGTTCCCACTACCTACCTCATCGATCCCGAAGGAAAGATCATTGCCCGGGGCATAAGAGGAGAAGCGTTGACAAAGAAACTGGCCGAATTAATGCCCTGACACATTAAGGACGCTATTAAAATAAGTGCTGAATTAAGATTGCGTATAGGAAACAAAAGAGCCACCCGATTGGGTGGCCTTTTGTTTATAATCCGTGAAATCAGTACTAATCTGCTAATCCGCGTTAAAAGCCTTTCTTCGGTCCCTTCTTGATCTCTTCCAGCATTTCCTTAATAGCCCTTTCCAATTGTTGGTCCTGGCCTTTCAGAATAGCCTTGAAATCATTGGTCAGCTTAATATCCGGTTCCAGTTGCAGGTTTTCAGTAGGGCGCTTTTCCTTGCCAATAGTCGCTACCATCGGAATACCGAATACCAGCGTTGGGTCTATCTGTGTTTCCCACCATACCGCCGTACCAGTACCTGGCACTGGCATGCCGATCAGTTTGCCCAGCTCCAGGCTCTTGTAAGCATAGGGAAACAGGAAAGCGTCGGAGTAGTTGCTTTCGCTCATCAACACACAGGAAGGATTACTCCACTTATTGCGTGGTTCTCCGGAAGTAGGCGTCACCCCTTGAGGAGAAAAGTCTAAGTATTTTTTACCGCCAAGGAAAGTAACGAGGTCATCATGCAGCCAGCCACCACCATTAAAGCGCGTATCTACGATCAATGCCTCTTTACCGGCATTCTTGCCCAGCACTTCTTCATACACGGTACGGTAGCTGCCATCATTCATGCCCTGCACATGTACATAACCAACCTTGCCACCAGATAATTCATCCACCTTCCTGCGCATGGTTTTTACCCAACGGTTATACAATAACCCTTGCTCCTCACCCTGTGAAATAGGCTTCAGCGTTTCTTCCCAGCGCTCTTTGGTAGCGGGGTTATACAGGCTCAGCAATACATTCTTAGTTGCCTTACGGTTCAACAGCTTATTCCAATCCATATTTTCTGCAATAACTTCACCATCTATCTTCTCGATCACGGTGCCGGCTGCGATCTTCGTTTTCGCATTCAGCAAGGGACCACCCTCGATCACTTCCATCACCTTTACACCCGCACCGTCGTAAGATTCATCATACAACAGTCCGAGGCTGGCGGTAGCATCCGTATTGACCTGTTGCGGAGAATAGCGGCCTCCGGTGTGAGAAGCATTCAGCTCGCCAAGCAACTCACTCAGCAGCTCCTGGTAGTCGTAGTTGTTGTTGATATACGGCAGGAACTTCGCGTACGTGGTTTTGTACAAGTTCCAGTTGGTGCCCTGCAATTTGGGATCGTAGAATTTCTTTACTACCTGACGCCATGCGTGTTCATAAATGTATTCCCTTTCAGCAGCGGCATTGAGGTTCATCTCACCGTTCACTGTAACAGGAGAAATACGGCCAGCCTCCGCATCTACTTTCATAATGCGGCCATCACTCACTACAAAAATACTTTTACCATCTTTGGTTACATCCATACCGGCAGGGCCACCATCCAGTTTGGTCAGTATCTTGGTTTCGCGCGTGCGCGTATTCGTCAGCCACAGGTCATAACCCTTTTCTACGCGGGCCAGGTAATACAGTTTCTCACCATCAGATGACAACGTGAAATCAGAAATATTACCAGAGTTGATAGTAAGCCTTGTCTTCCGGTTGTCGAGATTCTCAAACAACGGCTGCCAGTCCTTTTCTTTTTTAGCAATAGCATTCTGCAATGCAGTATCCTTCTTTTCCTTTTTATCGTTCTCTTCCTTTTCTTTCAACAGCGCATAATCATCCTTGCTCAGTTTAAAACGATCATACAGATCCTGGTCGAAGAACATGGCATAAATATCCACTTCGCGGGCGCCCTGGAAGGCCAGCGGCTTTTTACCATCACGATCAGTGAGCCACAACAAAGCCTTGCCATTATAGGCCCATTTGGCGCCGCCGTCGGAGAAGCCACTTTCAGTAACGTTCTTTCTTTCACCACTGCCATCGGCTTTCATCAGGGCTACTTCAGAAGAACCCCAGCGGCCTTCAGCCGAGTTGAAGGCAATCCATTTGCCATCGGGCGACCACGTGAAATACTGATCACCATCAGCATAAGAGAAGTTGACACCCTTGGGCACAATGGTGCGGCTCTTTTTGGACGCGATATTATATACCTTGACGATATTCCTTTCTTCGAGATAAGCAACCTCTTTTCCATCGGGAGAGATCACCGGCTGAAACTCTTCCGCTTCTGTGGCAATCAGTGGCTCTTCTTTCAAAACAGTAGAAGCATAGAAGTAAGGCTCCTCTTTTCTTTCAATAGTAGTGCGGTAGATGTCCCAGCTATTACCCCTCTCTGCTGCATAGATCAGTGAACGGCCATCGGGTGTAAACTGCAACGTACGTTCCTGCTGCGGCGTATTGGTAATGCGCTTGGTAATGCCCCCTTCAATAGAAGTTACAAACACTTCGCCACGCACAATAAAAGCCATCTCTTTGCCATTGGGCGATAAAGCCGTTTGCGTAACACCAGTATTGATGGGAATGATCTTTTCAGTATTGGTGCGCCCATCGGTATTGATGCGGATAGCTACCTTTTTAGGTTGTTCACCTTCTTTCAAAGTATAGATCTCGCCATCATACGTAAAGCAAAGCGTGTTGTCGCCGGAGCGGGAGAGGTGACGTACGGGATGATCCTTAAAAGAAGTAAGCTGCTGCTCTGCGATCTTTGTTTTTACAGGCGCCTTATAAATATTCTGGCTATTGCCATTCTTTTCACTGAGATAATAAAAGTATTGATCATCGGCAGAGAAGATCGGCTCGCGGTCTTCACCGGCAAAACCAGATACCTGCTGGTAATCATCCTTCTTCACATCATACAACCAGATGTCGCGCGTTACAGCCGACGTGTGGTGCTTGCGCCAGGCATCTTCATAACCTTTGCGGTCCTGGAATATCAATTGATCACCCTTGCTGCTGAAATGCGCAAACTCAGAACCGGCCGACAGGAACATGACTGAACGGCCGCCGGTCACTGGCACTTCATACAACTTTTGGAACAGGCCACGCTGCGGAAAGCGTACGCTGGTATAAACATCATTGCGGTTGGTGCCGAAGATCACCTTTTTGCCGTCGGGTGTAAAGTCATAAGGATAATCGGGGGCAGAATGATAAGTGAGGCGGGTAGCTTCACCACCGGAAGATGGCATTACATACACATCGAAGTTGCCGTAACGGTCGCTCGCAAAAGCGATGTACTTGCCATCGCGGCTCCACACAGGCATGAAGTCATGCGCCTCATGCAGCGTCAAAGGAATGGCGTCGCCACCACTGGCCGACACCTTATACAGGTCGCCTTTGAAGCTGAAAACAATCGTTTTACCGTCGGGAGAAATAGCGGGATATCTTAGCCATAAGGGGCTTTGTTGGGCTGCTGCTATCTTGACCATCACCAGCAGGACTCCCAGAAAGAGGTATTTGCTCATATAGTAGATGTTTTTGGAAATGGAATTGATTTAAAGGTAACAAACCGGGATATTTGCGACAGATAGGAATGCATAAAAGCATCAAATTGCTTACAAGCGGCAGTTATAATCCTTAAAACCTGCATATGCCCTCTGTGTTTGAAAATACGATACGAAAGTACCAGGCTACCTTTCATCCGGTGGTAAAAGTTAACCATGCCACGGAAAAGCTCCTGCTGCTCGATTTTACAGAGAAGAATGCGGCATTGACCAGTAATATCATCGACGACACACAGCGCTTCACTTCTTATCTTGATCACAAACTACAAACAGCCAATGCCCGGCTGGGTATTGGTGGCTATGATGAGCACCGCACGGTATACAACCGTAGCAAGCTGTTTGATTCCTTGCAGCCCGGTGAAGAACCACGCAGGCTGCACCTTGGCGTAGATATATGGGGGCAGGCCGGCACACCAGTGTATGCTTTCATGGGCGGTATGGTCCATAGCTTTGCTTTCAATGATAACTACGGCGATTACGGAGCCACCATCATCCTGCTGCACCAGCTGGATGGATTACCCTTTTATACCTTATACGGCCATGTTAGTTTGCGCGACATACAAAAACTTTCCAACGGACAATACATTTCCATTGGCCAGGAGATCGCACATTTTGGCGAACCGGCAGAGAATGGACACTGGCCACCACACCTGCATTTCCAGGTAATACTGGATATGGAATTGAAAGAAGGCGATTACCCCGGCGTATGCAAATATTCAGAGCGCGAAAAATACCTGGCCAATTGCCCCGATCCCGATCTGATACTTCAGTTAATGCGTTTCGCGAAAAGCGAATAAGAATCCCCT
The DNA here is from genome assembly GCA_017744515.1 of Niastella sp. Taxonomy (GTDB): domain Bacteria; phylum Bacteroidota; class Bacteroidia; order Chitinophagales; family Chitinophagaceae; genus Paraflavitalea. The sequence goes on along the minus strand of JAGIBF010000008.1, from coordinate 38,163 downwards.
TAAGTTCAACAAAAGGACTACTCCACCGGGTTTTCTGCTATATTACCTGATAGAGCTACTTATTATTACTTACAGCTGAGCTACACTTTACCCCGGCATGGATGCCACACCCTCTTCCGGCCCGCAGTTGGCGGGTTACCTGTATTTGTTTTATACACCTAAAATTCTTGATTATGTCATTCAATCTTCTTGATTCGGTGAAAGGACTTTTCACCAATGACCTGACGGCTAAAATGGCTGGCTCTTTTGGTGAAAGCGAAGGCGGTATTCAAAAAGCGATCGGTGGCGCCATTCCTGCAGTGCTGGCAGGCCTGCTTAGCAAGGCCGGTACAACGGACGGAGCATCCGGTATCTTAAACCTGTCGAAAGACGCAGCCGGTAGCGGCATACTCGGTAGCCTGAGCTCATTTGCAGGAGGTAGTAACATAGTAAGTAAAGGCCTTGAATGGCTGAAGAAGATCTTCGGCGATAAAGCAGATAATATAATCAGTCTTATTGCCGGGTTTGCAGGCATACGCGAGTCTTCAGCGGCCTCTGTACTTAGTGTGGCCGCGCCTGCAGCATTGGGCTCAATAGGCAAAGAAGTGACACAGAAGAACCTCGATGTTTCGGGACTTACTTCCATGCTGGCCAGTCAGAAAGACAATATCCTCAATGCACTTCCTTCCGGCCTTAACCTGGCAGGCGCATTGGGGCTTGGCAGTTTGGGCGATTTAGGCAGTAAGCTCACCGGCGCTTTCAGCAATGCTACCAATGCAGCGCGTACCACTGCAGGCAAAGCAGCCGGCAGCAGCAATAAATGGTTGGTGCCCGTGTTATTGGCATTACTTGCTATCGCAGCTATTGTATACCTCACCAAAGGATGTAACCGTTCGGCAGAAGAAGCGGTAGTAACACCGGGACCCGATACGGTGCAGCAAGCACCTGCTGAACCGTCATTGGGCTCTATTAAAGTGAAGCTGCCCGATGGCATAGAGTTGGATGCTTACAAAGGAGGCATCGAAGACAAACTGGTTACCTTCCTGAATGATCCCGCATCAAAAGGTGGTAAAGATGTGTGGTTTGATTTCGATAACCTCAACTTCCAGACAGGCAGTGCTGAGCTAACACCGGAAAGCCTGAAGCAGGTAAGCAATATTGCTGCTATCCTGAAAGCATATCCCAAACTAAAGATCAAGATAGGAGGGTATACCGATAAAAGCGGTGATGCTGCTGTCAACAAAAAACTATCCCAGGACCGGGCAGATGCTGTACTGACAGCATTGAAGAGTACTGGTGCGAATGCAGCTCAGTTGGCAGGCGCAGAAGGCTACGGTTCAGAATTTGCCAAAGCTGCTGCCGATGCGCCCGATGAACAACGCAGGCTGGATAGAAGAATAGCAGTAGGAGTCAGGGAAAAATAATTTAGTAGCTGTCACGCTGAGCCTGTCGAAGCGTTGAAGGCCAAGTAAAAAAGGTGGGTCGCCCTGCAGCGCAGCAAATGTAGCATTGCAAGGGCGGCTCACCTTTATGTTAGAGTATTTATAAGAATGCTTTTACAATCTCTTCCCATTCCTGCTCCAGCGAATAACCGGGCATGCGCTTATTGGCTTTGTTGTACCAGTAATTGGCATTGAACGTATCACCCTCTTTGCGGTGCAGGTAGGCGTGTATCCAGGAAGCCTTTTGATCAGGCACATCCTGAATGGCTTCATGCGAAGCGTCCCAATCGCCCTTGGCATCCAGCCACAGCGCACGCAGGTACACACTAATACCATTTGGCGGTGTAGCCTCGGTAATACTGGCGTAAAATTGATCGTAGTTCATAGTGAACCAAAGATAACTTATCCGGCATTATACGCTGCTGCAAACACCTGCGCAAAATCATTCAGCTTCACTTTTCCCAGCGCCTGCTTATGCTTCCAGTAATCCTCGAACAGAATGCCTGAATCGATAGTACGACCCATTTCAACATAGTTGTCGGCAAGGTCTTCTCCTAAACCACCTTGCAACATACCTGCTTTGGCCTGGTCGTCGGGGAACTTTACCCAGGGAAGTTCGGGTTTACCTACTGCCTTGCCCAGTGCGGCGGCGATATCGTCTGTACCAACTTCATCACTGGCAATATATCGTACACCATGCCCTTTGAATTTCAACTGCAATAACTCCTCGGCTGCTACTGCTGCAATATCACTGGTATCAGCAATCGGAAACCGCCGGGCAGGCACACTGAAGTTTCCACCTGCAATACCAGCTTGTTTGATCAAACCAAGGTTGGCAAATAAATTATAGAAGAAATAAGAAGGTCTGATGTGAAGGATGTTGATATCACTCAGGGTATTGAGGTTCTTTTCTGTACGGTGCAAACCGGCAATGGGACCGGTACCGGCTTCAAGGTGAGCACCAACGCTGCTGAGGTGAACTACATACTTAACCGGGTTGGCGGTAAGCGCTGCCAGATAATTTTTACCCACCTGTTCAATTGCCTGCTTCACATTGGTTGCGGCATAGTTGGGAGGCGACATCAGGTACACGGCATCTGCGCCGGCAAAAATAGCCGACAGGAAAGCCACATCATCTACTGAACCAATAGCAGCCTTCGCGCCCTTATTGACCAATTCCTGAAGGTTGGCGGCATTGCGGCCAATCACCGTTACCTTATGGCCTGCGGCCAGTAATGCTTCTGTCAAAGGTTTCGAAATGTGGCCAGCGCCACCTGTAATTACGTACTGCATGTTTTAAATAATTTGTTGGGTGATTGTGTATTATTATTGTATATACAAGTATTGGGGCAAAAAAAATTAGTCGGGTAGTTTGTCGGCAATGCAGGCCATGTTCTTCACCATGCGCATACTCTCTTCTTTACCAAGGATATGGGTATAATTTTCAATGAAGTGCGTAAGGCATTCCTGCAGTGTTGGGTACAGCTCTTTACCCTTAGCAGTAGGAAACACCTTTGTCATCTTACCTTCTGTAGTACGCGTTACCAGTTCTTTGCCTTCCAGCTTTTCGATCAGCCGGGTAATGGTCGAAGGTGTCAGGATCAGCTGTTCACTCAGAGCAGTAGGCTGCATGCCCGGCTCTTCGATCACCAGCATCAGCAAATAGGCATGACTGGGCGAGAGATCAACCCGCTTCCAGGTCTCCATAGCCAGTTTTTCTATCCTCCGGCCAAGAGCGTTGGCTACGAAGTACATGCAATGGCGGTATTTGCTTTCTGAAGGTTTCATAGACTGGACAAAGATAAAGGCTTTATTTGTATATGCAAATATAATTTTGGGAGGAACGCCTTTTTCCGTTTGACCTGTTACGATTACTTGTGACTCCTCATAACCTGCATTTAATAACTAATAAACATTAATTATTTTTCCATTGATCCTCCATTCCGGAACGGAAGATGAACGGAAGATGAACGGAGGATCAATGGAGGATGAATGGAGAATCTATGTAAATCAATGGTTTTAAAGGGTAGCATTTCCCGTGGCCAATTGATTATGACCAAGAACCTGAAAGGGGCGGTTTCATAGCCAACACTTACATTTGTATAGTTTTATCAAGCTCACCTAAAAGCATGGCCAATCCAAACTTACATACAGAAAAAGGGTCCTTATCCGCTGCAGATAAAGAATTTGAGAACAATATCCGCCCTAAAGAGATCGAAGATTTTGCCGGTCAGGGACAGATCATTGAAAACCTGAAGATATTTATCAAAGCTGCCAAGCTGCGCGGAGAGGCGTTGGACCATGTGCTGTTTCATGGCCCTCCCGGGTTGGGCAAAACGACCCTGAGCCGTATTGTGGCCAATGAAATGGGCGTTAGCATCAAAGAAACCTCCGGGCCGGTGATCGAAAAGCCGGGCGACCTGGCCGGGCTACTTACCAACCTGGAGCCCCACGATGTCTTGTTCATCGACGAGATCCACCGGTTGAGCACCGTAGTAGAAGAATACCTCTACGCAGCCATGGAAGATTACCGGCTCGACATCATGATCGACAGCGGCCCCAATGCCCGCAGTATTCAGATCAATTTAAACCCTTTTACACTGGTAGGCGCTACCACGCGTAGCGGGTTGCTGACAGCACCGCTGTTATCGCGTTTTGCCATCAAAGCCAGGCTGGAATATTACAATGCTGAAGTGCTGCAGCGGATCATCAACCGCGCGGCAAGCATCCTCAATACCAGGATCACTTCCGATGCGGCCCATGAAATTGCACGCCGCAGCCGCGGAACGCCCCGTATCGGCAATGGCCTGCTGCGCCGTGTGCGCGATTTCGCGCAGGTGCTGAGCAATGGCGTGATCGATCTTGCCATCACACAACATGCCTTGAGGGCATTGAACGTGGATGAGTATGGACTGGATGAAATGGACAACCGTATTCTGCTTACCATCATCGATAAATTCAAAGGCGGACCGGTAGGCATTACTACCATCGCCACCGCTGTAGGTGAAGAAACCGGTACACTGGAAGAAGTGTATGAGCCCTTTCTGATCCAGGAAGGTTTCATCAAACGTACACCCCGGGGGCGTGAAGTAACACCTAAAGCCTACGAACACCTTGGGCGGACACCGGGCAGCAACAATCCCAGTCTTTTATTCTGATACTTAAACAATCCAACCAGCCGGGATTTCCGTAAATGGTATTCTTTTCAGTTACCCCTGTCTGGTAGTAGCAGCTAAATTATTTAACTGCTATGAGTCAATTGAAGTCCATTGTATGCCTATGGGTGATAGTTTCGTTTGCCCATACCACAACTGCACAGTATTATTTCTACGATGATGAACGCCTGGAGACTGCTCTGTTATGGGAAGCCGGCGGTTCTGTTGGTGTTATGAATTGTTTTACCGATCTGGGTGGCCGGAAAGGTATCGGTAAGGGATTCGTTAAAGACCTGAACAGGCAACATTATAATTTTGCTGGTGGCTTTTATATTGGTGCATTGTATCAACAGGCTATCGGTGGCAGGCTGGAAGCCACTTTTGGAAAGGTGAGCGCTTCAGATAAAGTGCTGGAAGGTGACAGGAGCGCAGCCAGGGCGCGGTACCAACGCAACCTGCATTTTCGAAGCAGGATAGCTGAACTGGCATTATTGGCAGAGCTCCATCCGCTTACTTTCTTTCAATCTTCAGGTCAGGGGCCTTCTTATTTTTCTCCCTACATGATTGGTGGCATTGGTGTGTTTCGTTTCAAACCCGAAGCTTTTACAGGACAGGAATGGGTGGCATTGCAACCTATGCGTACAGAAGGGCAGGGCTTTGCTCAATATCCCGATCGGAAACCTTATCAGCTTACGCAGGTCAACTTTCCATTGGGTATTGGTGTGCGATATGAGGTGTCGGCGTTGCTGAATGCAAGGCTGGAAGTAGTGCACCGGATATTGAATACCGATTATCTCGATGATGTAAGCCGGGAGTATATCGATCCTGCTTTGTTCGCCAATAATCCTGCTGTTCCATCAGCAGAGCTGGCAGCACAATTGGCCGACAGGAGGCGGGAACTTCATCCTTCCACTCTTACCCGTGCAGGAGAGAAGCGAGGTAACTCTGCACATAACGATGCTTATTTTACTGTTCAGGTTAAATTAGGTCTACACATAGGCCGGATGAAGAGAGGCTTATAATATAAAAGACAAAAGCTGCAGCAAGGCATGCTACAGCTTTTGTAAAGTAAATTTATTGAATCAGCTAATGCTTATGCAACAGGAGCTACCAGTCTGAAGCCGTTGCCGTGAATGTTCACGATCTCGATCTTCTCGTCTTCTTTCAGGTATTTGCGCAGCTTGGCGATGTATACGTCCATGCTACGTCCGTTGAAATAAGTGTCGCTGCCCCATATTTTCTTCAATGCCTGTTCGCGGGGAAGGAGGTCGTTCATGTGCTCGGAGAGCATTTTGAGCAACTCGTTTTCCTTGGGCGACAAGGTTTGTGTTTTGCCATTGTGGCTCAGTTCACGGAGCTTGGGGTTGAAGTGATAACTGCCGAGGTCGAACTCTTTGTTCTCCGCCTCGCGGGTTACTTCTTCGTTTCGCTTCAGGATAGCCTTTATTTTCATGAGCAGCACTTCACTGTCGAAGGGCTTGGTGATATAGTCGTCGGCGCCCAACTTATACCCCTGGATGATATCTTCCTTCATGGTTTTGGCACTGAGGAAGAATAAGGGAATATCAGGATCTATATCGCGGATCTCTTCCGCAAGAGTAAATCCGTCCATGTGAGGCATCATAATGTCAAGCAGGCAAAGCTCGAATTTCTCACGCTGGAAAGCGGCCAGTCCGAGACGGCCATCGCGCTCCAGTGTCACATCGAAATCATTTAACTCCAGATAATTCTTTAGTACACTGCCCAGGTTCTGATCATCTTCACACAATAAGATTTTAGGTTTCTTTCCGTCCATTGTTAGGTATATTTAGTTCGATAGTGTAAATAAAATTAATTCATTTGCCATATCCGACAAGTGGCGTGTAATATTTTGTTAATAAATGGGGAAAATGCAAGCTGTGAGCGGTGAACCGAGAACTTCGAGCGCCTGTTTTGCTCGTAGCTCATAACTTGTCCCGCTACTGCGGGAGCTCGTGGCTCGTAGCTTTTAAAGAGTTATTTTTGCAGTTTAAGATCATTCATATGCGACTGACGAACGATAATACCTTTAAGAAGCTCATTGTAATTGGCGACCGCGTGTTGATAAGGCCCTCAAAAGGCAATGAACGTACGGAAAGTGGTTTGTACCTGCCTCCCGGGGTGGGGGAGAAAGAGAAGGTTCAGCAAGGTTATGTCATCAAAACTGGTCCAGGCTATGCCATTCCCATGCCCGTGGAAGATGAGTCCTGGAAAGGGCACGATGAACAGGTGAAATATATTCCCCTGCAAGCCAAAGAAGGCGACCTGGCTGTATTTCTGGTGAGCGGCGCTACGGAAGTACTTTACGAAAACGAGAAATATTACATCGTGCCGCAGAGCGCTATCCTGATGCTGGAAAGGGAAGAGGAGATGTGAGCCACCATTACATACAGATAACAATTTTTTTCTGATTGTTTTTCGGGCAATCCTGTATCTTCCCTTCATAAATCTGCCTTATGCCGAACAATGAAACATTCCTGCAAGCTGTGCAGGGTGGTTATACCTTCAAAGGTGAATCTGCTGTATTGGGTGTGGGTATGCTGGATAAGACTGCCGTGCCCGGCGCCCTGGTAAAACTGCCGCTTAAAACGATGAACCGGCACGGCCTCATTGCCGGAGCTACCGGTACTGGTAAAACAAAGACTTTGCAGGTAATTGCTGAAGCATTGAGTGATGCCAGTGTGCCTGTATTGTTGATGGACATCAAAGGCGACCTGAGTGGTATTGCCGCTGCCGGTACGGAGAATGAAAAGATCAAAGAGAGGATAGCTATTATCGGAGGCACTTATAAGCCTGCTGCTTTTCCCGTAGAACTGATGAGCCTGAGTAATGAGAAGGGTGTGCGGCTACGGGCTACAGTAAGTGAATTCGGTCCTATTCTCCTGTCCAAGATATTAGACCTGAATGATACCCAGCAAGGGCTGGTGGCCATGATCTTCAAGTATTGTGATGACAACAAACTGCCGTTACTGGATCTGAAGGATTTCATCAAGGTGTTGCAGTTTATAAGCAATGATGGAAAAGCAGAGATTGAAAAGGAGTATGGTAAGATCGCTACCACCAGTACCGGTACCATTCTGCGCAAAGTGATTGAGCTGCAACAGCAAGGTGCCGATGTATTCTTTGGTGAGCCTTCTTTCGAAGTAGACGACCTGATGCGTATATCGGATGATGGTCGTGGCATGATCAATGTGCTGCGTGTAACTGACATGCAAAACAAGCCCAAGCTGTTCTCTACATTCATGCTGCAATTACTGGCTGAATTGTATGCTACGCTACCAGAAGCTGGTGACCTGGACAAGCCCAAGCTGGTGATGTTCATCGATGAAGCGCACCTGGTATTTCAGGAAGCGACCGATGCTTTGATGCAGCAGATTGAAACAGTGATCAAGCTGATCCGTTCCAAAGGAGTAGGCATCTTCTTTTGTACACAGAATCCGCAGGATGTGCCAGCAGGCGTACTAAGCCAGTTGGGTCTGAAAGTACAGCATGCCTTGCGCGCCTTTACAGCCGCCGATCGCAAGACGATCAAGCAAGCCGCAGAGAACTATCCCGAAACAGCGTTTTATAAAACAGAAGAGTTGCTAACCCAGCTGGGTATTGGTGAAGCGCTGGTGACCATGCTCAATGAGAAAGGCATTCCCACGCCGTTGGTGCATACCATGCTGGTGTCGCCCCGGTCGAGGATGGATGTGTTGAGTGATGGTGAGCTGGATACGCTGGTAAACAACTCGAAGCTGGTGAAGAAGTATGCTGAAGCAGCCGATAGCGAAAGCGCTTACGAAATATTGAACGATAAACTGGAAGAGGCCGCCAAACGTACTGCTGAAGCGAAAGCAGAGAAGGAAGCTGAGAAAGAGGAAAAGAAAGCCGGTGGTGGTGGTTCTAAAAAAGAAAAGTCTACCATCGAAAAGGTACTGGATAATTCAGTAACCCGTCAGATAGGCCGCACTGCTGCCAATGTGATCACCCGCAGCTTGCTGGGCGCATTGGGATTAGGAGGAAAGAGCACCAGGAAGAAGAGCAGCAGTAGTTGGTTTTAACTTTAGGCGAAGGTGGGCCGCCCTGCCGCGCAGCAAAAGCAGGCCCTGCAGGGCGACTCACCTTTAGCCGGTAGTGGCCTTCGACAACCCTTCGACAAGCTCAGGGTGACATCGATTAGCGTGACAACTTAATTAATCCTTTTTCACTTACCGATATTTTTTGTTCAGCCTGGAGGAAGTTAATAACCTGCCAGGCTTTTTCTTTTTTGATACCATTCAGGTGATACAATAATTCTTCCGCGCTCATGCTGCCGGCGCCAATGACCGTTACGATGCGCTGGTGTATTTGTTTAAACTCTTCTGTGGTCAGTGGTTGCTGGTTCCTGTTGCGGCAGTTGTCGCAGATGCCGCAATCTTTGGTGTTGTTGTCACCAAAATAAGAGGCGATGTATTGACTGCGGCATTGTTTCGTTTCACGGATATAACTGATCATGGCGGCTATCCGTTCTTTGAATTGCTGCTTGCGCTTTTCATAATCCGCCATATTGATGAACAGGTCCTCGGCTTTTACGCGACGGCGGAGGAAGTAAAGCTGTGGTTTGTCCTTCTGCGGCATGTAGTCGATGATAGCATTGGCGTCCAGTATTTTCAGTTGCTTCACCACTTCATCCTGTTCTATCCTCAATAAAAAAGCCAGTGTTTTTTCATGGATGCTTACAGGGACATCGAAGATGCCTTCATAAGTTCTCAGCAGCGTAGTCATGAGTGGTTCCAGCACCGGACTGTTTTTCTCAAATTCATACAGCCACTCTTTATTGGTCACAAACTGTACTTTGGAAGGAATGAGTACCTGCTCATTGAAACTAAGCCATCCATCCTGCTCCAATGCTTTAATGGCATAGGTGGTAAGCCAGGCGTCCAGTTTAAACTTGCTGCCAAAATCAGTAATGTCGAAATCATAGTACACGCCTTCGCCGGAGCCTGTTGGCACCTGCAGGTAATTGACGATGCCCTGATACACGACGCGAATGTCGTGTAGGGCAGGGAAGCGGATATCGGGCAATGCTTCCAGCTCTTCCGGCTCTTTTTTGTCGTGCAACAGGATGGCATAAGCCTTCTTGCCATCTCTCCCTGCACGGCCTGCTTCCTGGTAGTAGTTTTCAAGACAGTCGGGCACGTCCATGTGGATGACGGTGCGTACGTCGGGCTTGTCGATCCCCATGCCGAATGCGTTGGTGCATACGATCACGCGTGTACGATCCTTTATCCAATCATCCTGTTTCCTGGTACGCTCTTCTTGTGTAAGGCCAGCGTGATAATAGTCGGTGGTGATGCCCTGCATGTTGAGCTGGTCGCTGACGTTTTTGGTACGCTTGCGGCTCTTGCAATAAACGATACCAGTGCCGGGTACTTTCTGCAGTATATCGACAAGCTTATTGATCTTGGCTTCTTCTTCAAAAAGACTGTACGACAGGTTGGGCCGCTCGAAGGATTGCCGGAATACCTGTGGCTTTACAAATTCCAGCTTGTCACAAATGTCCTGCTGCACGATGGGCGTGGCCGATGCGGTGAGGGCCAGTATGGGAATGCCGGGCAGTTCAGCACGCAGGGCAGCTATGCGTAAGTAAGATGGCCTGAAATCATAACCCCATTGAGAGATACAATGCGCCTCATCTACTGCTATTAGGTTAATGTCCAGTGCAGGAAGGTATTCTTTAAAGAGGGATGTTTCCAGCCGTTCGGGCGATACGTACAGGAACTTGCAATTACTGTCTGTAGCAACTTTGAGTGCGTTGATGACTTCTTTGCGGTTCATGCCGGCATGTATGGCAAACGCCGTGATCCCTTTGCGGCGCAGGTTCTCTACCTGGTCTTTCATCAGCGCAATGAGTGGGCTTACTACCAGGCACAATCCTTCCAGGGCTATGGCCGGCACCTGGAAGCAGATGGATTTACCCCCACCAGTGGGCAGTAGCGCCAGCGTGTCGTCTCCACGCAGTATGGAGTTGATGATATCTTCCTGGAATGGCCGGAAGTTATCATATCCCCAATATTCTTTTAATATGGTATGAATGTTACGCATGTCGGCAATCGGCAGTCGGCAATCGGCAATGTGGGTTGCTGATTACTGGCACGCCACCATTTTTGTAAGCATCTGGAAACACCTGATCATATTGTTTCCTAATTCCTGTGTTTCGGTTTTTGCAAAGTAATTTAATGTGACTGCAATATCCAATGCTGCATCAATTTCAACAAGAGAACTTCTGGCAATCTCGTAAAATCTCCTTCTTTCAATGGCTGATTTTCTGGCCGCACCCTCTGCAATATTCAGTTGTACTGACAAAGCTGCTCTCCTGACTTGCTGGACCATATTAAACTTCTCTTCCGGGGGAAATATTTTACTGAGTTGATAGCAGGAAATAACAACGGTTTTGGCAAGTTTGTAGATGTCCATTTCCTTATGGGCAAGCTGTAAATACATGGAAATTGAATTTCCCACAATCTACTTCTAAAAACAACATATATAACTTTAAGGCAATTTGGTATTGCCTTTAGTCAGTAAGCGTCACTGCCGATTGCCGACTGTCGATTGCCGATATCAAGTAACTTTTTTGACAAACAACTTCACTGAATTAAGCGCCAGTACTACATCGCTCAGGCCCATCACCAATGCGCCGAAGGTGGGCGTGAGCAATCCAAAGGCTGCGACTGGTATGGCGATGATGTTGTAAAAGAAGGCCCAGAAAAGATTTTGCTTGATGGTAATAAAGGTATGGCGGCCCAGTCCCAATGCTAAGGGCAGGGTTTTGATGCCTTGGTTCATGAGCACCACGTCGGCTGTTTGCACAGCTACCTGTGCTGCTTCACTGAGCGAGATACCAATGGTAGCTTTGGCAAGTGCCGGAGCATCGTTGATGCCGTCGCCAACCATGGCTGTGGGACCTTGCAACGTAAGGTCTTCTACCACGGTCAGCTTTTCTTCCGGTGTTTTTTCTGCAATGACCTCATCGATGCCCAGGAAGGTGGCCAGCTGTTGGCATTTACCGTAACGGTCGCCGCTGAGCAGGATGGTGCGTATGTTGCGGTGACGCAGGTATTGCACCACTTGTATGGCTTCAGGGCGTATTTCATCTTTCACATCGATCCAGCCCAGTAGCTCATCATTTTTCATGATGTATACATTGTGACTGTCTTCGCGGGTGTGGGCCATGGCAATCCTGTAGGAGCCTGCCTGGTACACATCACCTTCTTTTGAGATAGCCTTCATACCCTGCCCTTTCACTTCTTCTATTTTTTGCCAGTAGATCGTCTCTGGCTGTTTCCAGGCAAGGGCAATGCTTTGGGCAATGGGGTGGTTAGAGTATTTTTCCAGCGAAGCGGTGATCTTTTTAAATTCTTCCGTGCTGATGTTCTCTGCTATCAATTTATAATCGGCCACTGCAAACTTGCCGGTGGTGAGGGTACCTGTTTTATCGAATACTACCTGTCTGATGCTCTTGAACAGTTCCAGGCTTTTGGAGTTGCGGAAGAGGATGCCATTGCGGGCGGCCCTTCCCAATCCTACGGCGATGGCGGCTGGTGTGGCGAGACCCATAGCGCAGGGGCAGGCGATAACAAGCACTGCAATGCTGCGCATGAGAGCAGCGGTGAAGTTTTGCAGTATAATAAAATTGAGGATGAAGGTAACGGCTGCTATGCCCAGCACTACCGGTACAAAGATGGCGCTGATCTTATCGGCCATTTGCTGCACAGGTGGCTTTTCACCTTGCGCTCTCCTGACCAGGTTGACGATATTGGCCAGTACGGAATCTTTGGATTCAGCAGTGACCTGCGCGCGAATGGTGCCATCGATGACGAGGCTGCCGCCCATGAGGAAGTCCTTTGACTTTTTATGCTGCGGCATACTTTCACCGGTGAGGATGGCTTCATTCACCGTGGCATCGCCGGATAATATTTTGCAGTCGGCTGGTACCTGTTCGCCGTTCTTGATCAGGATAAGGTCGCCGGAACGGAGGGCCGTATTTTCTACGGGGAACACGTTTTCCTGTCCTTCGTGGTAGGCGATCATGTTGGCCATCACTTTTTGTGATCTGGCCAGTTTGTTGAGTGCGCGCTGGGTAGACTGTATGGAGGCGTCTTCCAAGTAATTACCGAGGAATACAAGGGTGATGACGGAAGCGGCTGTTTCGTAAAACAGGAAGCCTTCTCCCAGGTTGAAGAGGGTGCCGATAAAACTGTATACAAAGGCGGCGGTAGCGCCGATGGCTACCAGCACGTTCATATTGGGCATGCCATTGCGGATGCTTTTGAGAGCGCTGCGTCCAAAGAAATCCATGCCCACGAGGAAAACGGGCAAGCAGAGTGACAGCTGCACCCAGGGATTCATGAGCCAGTGGATATGGACCCATTTGTCCAGCATGTGCAGCATGAGAGGGGCTGTGAAGATCAGGCAGAAAAGAAAACGTTGTTTATGGTTGGACAGGAGACGCTGCTTTTTGGCAGGTGATGCATCTCCATGTTCTTCTTCGTGAACGGTGTAGCCGAGGGATTCTATGCCTTTGGCGATCTTTTGACTGGGGCTGCTGCCGCCATTGATGCCAAAGCTGACATCGCCACTGGCCAGGCTTACTTTTACATCCTTCATACCTTCTTTTTCGAGGTATTTGTGGATAGTAAGCGCGCAGTTGGAGCAGGTCATACCTTCAACTTTCCAATTGACTGTCTTCATTCTTGCGGGGTTTTGATCTCTCTATGATATTACTGCGCGATCATCCCAATCGGGCAGTTTCATAGTAATTGGTATCATAATAAGCTGGCAGGCAATTCATAGAATTCTATGGAGGGTTGTGTTCCGGGGCTGCTGCAAATTTACCATGTAATGCCGGGCGCACGATATGAATCTACGGATAATATCTTTACCGGGTTGCAATTTCCTGCCGGCCCGGCCCAAAAACTCCTGTTGCCGGACGTATCTTTGCGGCCTATGGAATTACGGTTTACGCTGGATACTATTCAGGAGGCTGCCAGGGAATTCTGGCAGGCAGGGAACGGGGCAAAGGTGTTTGCTTTCCATGGTGCTATGGGCGCGGGCAAAACCACTTTTATCCATGCCCTGTGTGACGTGAAGGGGGTGAGCAGCACGGTAGGCAGCCCTACTTTTTCCATCATTAATGAATATGCCTGGCCGGGCGGTAAAATGTTCCACATCGACCTGTACCGCCTGAAAGGGGAAGAGGAAGCGATGCAGGCCGGCGTGGAGGATTGCCTGTATTCAGGCAATATCTGCCTGGTGGAATGGCCTGAAAGGGCGGAAGGTATTTTCCCGGAGGATACCGTACGTGTTTTCGTCAACGCCCTTGATCCTCAAACCCGTCTCGTAAGGATCGGAGATAAATAAGTATATTTGAGGGCTTTCTTAGCATTTCAATAGCAACCAGATAAACTGAAAACCGCTTCATGTCTCAGCAAAAACCGATCATCAGCACTTCTTTCAGTTACGAAACTCTTGCAGAAAAACTTGATATAAAACCCAAGGGGGCCCAATTGCATATTGGTATTCCCCGGGAGACTGCTTTCCAGGAGAATCGTATTGCCCTGACGCCGGAAGCTGTAGGCGTGTTGATCAGCAATGGCCACGATGTGGTGATCGAGCACAATGCCGGTGAAGCAGCCCATTACCGTGATCGCGATTATAGTGAGGCCGGTGCCCGGATCGTGTATGAAAAAGCGGAGGTGTACAAGTCGCCTATCCTGGTGAAGAGTGCCCCGGTGGTGGAGGAAGACCTTCCTTACCTGCAGCTCAATCAGGTGATTATTTCGCCCATCCATCTTTCGGCCATGAAGGCTGAACTGTTGCAGAAGATGATGGATAAGCGGATCACTGCTATTTCTTTTGAAAATCTAAAGGACGACAGCGACAGCTTACCCATCGTGCGCAGCATGAGTGAGATAGCGGGTAGTGCCGTAATGCTGATCGCAGCACAATATTTAAGCTCAGCCAACCACGGCAAGGGTGTATTGCTGGGTGGTATTTCCGGCATTCCGCCTACCAAAGTCATCATTCTGGGAGCTGGTATCGTTGGTGAGTTTGCTGCCCGTGCCGCCCTGGCGCTCGGAGCTTCTGTGAAAGTGTTCGACAACAGTGTGTACCGCCTGAAGCGATTGCAAAATAATATCGGTCAGCGTATGTGGACTTCTGTCATGGAGCCACGCATCCTGGCCAAGCAGCTGAAGACCTGTGAGGTGGCAGTGGGTGCGTTGGCCTCTCAAAGTGGCCGTACACCAGTAGTGGTGTCGGAGGAAATGGTGAGCAATATGCGTCCCGGCAGTGTTATCATCGATGTGAGCATTGACCGCGGGGGATGTTTTGAAACTTCTGAGATCACCAGTCATGAGCAACCCATCTTCATGAAGTATGGGGTTATTCATTACTGTGTACCTAATATTCCTTCTGGCTTTGCCCGTACGGCTTCGCAAGCCATCAGCAACGTACTGATGCCTTTACTCCTTGAAGCAGGGGATGAAGGTGGCTTCGAAAGCCTGGTATGGCACAAAGTGCACCTGCGCAGCGGTATCTATATTTTTAAAGGTGCGTTGACCAACTTCCACCTCAGCCAGCGTTTTGATCTCAAGTATACCGACCTGAACCTGCTGATCGCCAGTCAGCGTTAATTTAATTTGAAAATTAACCCATTTGAAGATTTGAAAATGCCGCTGTAGGGCATTGGCGCGATAGTTGTTTTTCATAGCCCATTAAACCAGGGCTTATGAAAGCAATTACTACCTTATTTCTTTCTCTTTACATTGTTGTAGCAAGTTATGCGCAGTCTTCTGTGCCTTCTATTACCGGCTGGAAGATGCAGGAGCAGAGCGGCCGTTACCTTTTTATGCCTGCTTCCAGTGGTGGAGGGCAGCAGTTTGTATATGAAGTGATGCCCATGAAGAACAGTAATGGTGAATCGGGCAACAGTTGGTTCAAAGGCATTCTAAGCAATGATGCGCAACAGTCTGGATATACTATCCCTGCCAGTGATAATGTTCAGGTAGTTGTTCAAAGTGGGTTTTACACGTATACTACTCAGGTGAGTGATAAAAGTGGCAGGAAATGGCTCATTGCTTATATGGGCTATCAATTGAACGATGAATACAGGCTGGCCCGCATGATCAGTTCTCCCGACGCGGCCTATTTCAAAGCCAATATTCAACCTGCTATTGTCCACTTTGGCAAGCTGGCCAGGCAGGATGGTGTTAAGCTGGAGGGTACAGGAACTGGTTCAACTGCAAAGGCTGAAGAAAAGAAACCTGCGACTACTTCTACAAGAATAAAGCCGGATGACCTGATCACTGAAAACGGCTTAAAGCCGGGAGAGGTGAAAGGAATTGCTATTCATCTCGAATATATTGCCGGTGTAGGCGGGGGCATTTATCCCAGCTATGAGCCTTATCTCATGCTGGCGGATGGCAGTGTTTATGACGGGCCATCGGTGAGTCCGTATAAGTTTGATGTGGCTAAGTCGAAGCAACTGGAGCCCAGGAAATGGGGTACCTGGAAAGCGGTGGGTAAAACGATCGTGATCAGCTGGCCGAACAAGGAAAAAGAGAAAGATAAAACCGACACCTGGGAGAAGAACTGGTTCTGGGCAAAGCCCGCTGCCAACGGAGAAAAGATACAGGGTTCTTATAAAACGATCTCCGGTGGTGGCAACACTGCTTTTGGCGGGAATGTGATGATCGTATCTGCCAGCAATATTACTTTCAATAAGAATGGACAATTTACCATGGTAAGTACTTCGGGTGGCAGTAATAGTGGCGACTTTGGGGTTTCATCTTCTGCTTATGCGCATAAGGATGGCGCGGGCACCTATACATTGAATGGCTATTCACTGGAGCTGCGTTTCAATAATGGGCAGGTAAAGCGCCAATCATTTTACTTCTATCCTGACTCCAAAGAAACCATGGGTATTGGCACCAGTGCTTATGTGCCGCGCAAATAATAACTACGCTGTCTTATTGGTTTTGTAATCCAGTATGCTAAGCTGCTGCTGGCAAAAGCCATACTCTTGTATGTCATTGCTGCTTACGATCACAAGGCGATCGGCGCAATAATCGGCGATGAGTTTTTGGTAAAGAGCAATGCCTTCTGCATCGAGGTTGGTGCAAGGCTCATCGAGTAACACGCAGGGTACATCACTGAAGATGGCCTGCGCCAGTTTTACCCGCTGTTTCATTCCACTGCTATAATAACGGATCTGTTTATGGGCTGATTTTTCCAGTCCTACAATACTAATGGCCTGCGGGATCGTGATGCCGGGCAGGAGTGTTTTAAACTGCGTATGGAAGGTCAGGAACTCCGTTACGCTCATTTCCTCGATGGCTTCGAGGTAAGGGGCTGCAATGGAAATGTATTGGTAGAGACTATCTCCCGGTTGCTTGCTATGTCCGGTAGCTGCCGGACGATTGCCGGAGGCTGGTACTTCATAGCTGTATTCGCCTTCGCTCATCATGAGTGCGCCGCCAATAACCTGCAACAGGGTTGACTTGCCGGAACCGTTGGGACCGGTAATGGCATAGGCGGTGCCTGTTGTAAACTCGTAATTGACGTTACGGAATATCCAGTCGCGGTTGAATCGTTTACCTGCTTTAGTCAGCGATATCTTCATCTACACTACCTTTTGAATAGCGTTTAATGATACCACGGCCGCTCTCGCGGATAAAGGTTACAATTTCATCGCGTTCATCGGTAGCGGGGAATTCTTCTTCCAGGAATTCGAGGGCCTGGCTGGTGTTCATTCCTTTGTTGTAGATGACACGGTAGATATCGAGTATGTGGTTGATCTTGTCGATGGTGAATCCTCTGCGTTTGAGGCCGACAGAGTTGGCGCCGGAATAGCTGAGGGGCTGACGGCCTGCCTTAATATACGGAGGGACGTCTTTTCCTACGAGTGAACCACCGCTTACGAAAGCGTGCTGTCCGATCTTCACGAATTGGTGTACGGCGCACATACCGCCAAGGATAGCCCAGTCGCCCACTTCTACGTGGCCGGCCAACTGGGTATTGTTGCTGAGTACGCAGTAGCTGCCTACCTGGCAATCGTGTGCGAGGTGGCTATAGGCCATAATGAGGCTGTTGTTGCCTACTCTTGTTTTCCAGCGATCTTTGGTACCGCGGTTGATGGTTACAAATTCGCGGATCGTGGTATTATCTCCAATCTCAACAAGTGTTTCTTCTCCTTCAAACTTAAGGTCCTGCGGAATGGCGGCAATAACTGCTCCGGGAAATATCCGGCAGTTCTTACCGATGCGGGCGCCTTCCATGATGGTTACGTTACTGCCGATCCATGTGCCTTCACCGATCTCTACATTCTGGTGTATAACTGTGAATGGATCTACTTTAACGTTGGTGGCCAATCTGGCGTTAGGATGGATATACGTGTGAGGATGGATCATTGTATTTACGTTCTTGAGTGGAGCCTGGAACTGGCTTTTTGGAGTGACGGACATCTGTTCCCGCTGGGAATCCGGCTGATGTTCGCCTGGCTTATACTTATGGATCGGTTGATGTTTGATATTAAATGATTGTACTAAAATAGACAAAAGTCATGCAATTCACCCCTATAATCAAATATAATTTATTACGCCAGGGGGATTTTATTACCTGTAACCTATTCGTTAGCCACGTTTTACCAGCTGCGCCATCAAGTCTCCTTCGGTAGCTATTTTGTTGCCGATGTACACTTTTCCGCGCATTTCACAGATACCGCGACGTATTGGAGCTAACAACTCCATTTTCAAAATCATAGTATCGCCGGGTACTACTTTTTGCTTGAACTTAACATTATCGATCTTGAGAAAATAGGTGTCATATTCTCCCGGAGGCATGGCGTTGATACAAAGGATACCACCGGTTTGTGCGAGGGCTTCTACCTGTAATACGCCGGGCATTACCGGGTTGCCAGGAAAGTGGCCCTGAAAAAAAGGCTCATCGAAAGTAACATTCTTGATACCTACTATATGACGATCGCTCAGTTCTATGATCTTATCGACCAGCAGGAAAGGATAGCGATGGGGCAATGTTTTTTCTATCTGCTGTAATGTATAAACAGGAGGTTGGTTGGGATCGTATACAGGGATGTCTTTTACGTGTTTATTCTTCTTGATGTACTGCTTGATCTTACGCGCAAAGTCCACGTTGGTACTATGTCCGGGACGGTTGGCAATAATGTGTGCCTTGATAGGATAACCGATAAGGGCCAGATCGCCTACTACGTCCAGCAGTTTGTGGCGGGCAGGTTCATTGGGAAAGCGGAGCTCCAGGTTGTTGAGGTAACCTTCGCTTTTTACTTCAATCTTTTTGCGACCAAAGGCTTTTGCGAGGCGCTCCATTTCTGTATCGGTAACCGGCTTGTCGACCACTACGATCGCATTATTGATGTCGCCTCCCTTGATCAGGTTGTGCTCCAGCAGCATTTCCAGCTCGTGCAGGAACACGAAGGTGCGGGAAGAAGATATTTCGCTTTTAAACTCCTGCATAGATTTCAGGCCGGCGTGCTGGGTTCCCAGAACAGGGCTGTTGAAGTCTATGAGTGTAGTAATCTTATATTCCGTTGCAGGCAGGGCAGTCATTTCTACCCTCTTTTTTTCGTCGTAATGGGAAATATTGGTGTCGATGGTGTACCAAACCTTGGTGGCTTCCTGTTCCACAACGCCCACTTCTTCAATGATCTCTACAAAGGGGGAAGAGCTACCGTCCATGATGGGAATTTCCGGGCCGTTCAGTTCGATCAGGCAGTTATCTACGCCCATGCCTACGAGGGCTGCGAGAATGTGTTCTACCGTGCTCACTTTAGCGCCATTATCTTCGAGGGTAGTGCCGCGTGAAGTGTCCGTAACGAGTTCACAATCAGCTTTAATAACGGGTTGGCCTGGCAGGTCGATACGTTGGAACTGATAACCGAAACCAGCATTGGCGGGTTTCAGGGTCATGTCCACGTTGATGCCTGTATGTAAGCCCGTACCGGAGATGCTTACTGCTGCTTGTAGAGTATGTTGTTTATCAGGATTAAAGGTAGCGTTCATGCTTGTTTTTTAAAGGATCGCGCAAAGATAACAGAAAGTTAGCTTGCGGAGCTCAGTTTATGGTATTGAATATCATAATCCATTGTTAATGAAGAGTTCAGGCTTTATGACTCACGTTATGGGTTACGGTGAGGTTGCACTGGTTGAAAGCCTGAGCCGGGTAGGGAGGCCTACGTATGGAGACAGGATGGTATATGCGTCTGGTGTGGAGGTCTTTCGGAGCTGGGTCCGGACAAAGTCCGGATAAGGTCCGGATAACCTCCGGATAAGGTCCGGATAAGGGTATCAGAGATTGACCTTTTCGGCCAGCAGTTGTTGCACCAGCTTTTCCAGTTCCTTGATACGTTTTTCCATATCGGGGAGGTTGCGGCTGAGGGCCTGACTGCGGAGGGTGCTGGTATAATCGAATGCTGGTGAACCTGTTACGGCTGTATTGGGCGTTTTGATGGATTTGCTTACACCGCTCTGGGCATTGATGCGGGCGCCATCGGCGATGGTGAGGTGGCCTACGATGCCGGCTTGCCCACCGATCATGACGTTGTTTCCCAATTTGGTACTGCCGCTTACGCCTGCCTGGGCGGCGATCACGGTGTTATTGCCTACTTCTACGTTATGTGCTATCTGGATGAGGTTGTCGAGCTTGGCGCCGGACTTGATGAGGGTGGAGCCCATGGTGGCCCGGTCGATAGTAGCGTTGGCGCCTATTTCTACAAAGTCTTCTACTATTACGTTGCCGATCTGGGGTACTTTCTTGAAGCTACCGTCGGCCTGGGGAGCAAAGCCGAAACCGTCGCTGCCTACCACTGTTCCGGCATGGATGGTAACGTTTTTACCCACCACACAGTCGTGGTAAACTTTTACCCCCGGATGGATGATGGTATTGTCGCCGATCTTCACATTATCTCCAATAAAGGTGTTGGGGAAGATTTTTACGTTGTTGCCCAACGTTACTTTTTCTCCGATATAGGTGAAGGCGCCGATGAAGATGTTTTCGCCGAGTTTGGCGGTTTTAGAAATATAGCTGGGTTCCTGGATGCCGGCCATTTGCTGGGTTACCATTTCCTGGTATTTAGACAGGAGGGTGGCAAAGGCGGTGTAGGCATCGGGTACCCGGAGAAGGGTTGCTTTCACGGGCTGCTTCAGTTCCTGGGAAGCATTGATGATGACGATGGATGCTCCGGTACTGTATAGAAAATCTTCGTATTTAGGATTGGCAAGGAAGGCAAGTTGTCCTGTTTGGGCTTCTTCAATTTTTCCGAAAGAACCAACAGCGGCGTTTGCATCACCTTCGATGGTTCCGTTTATGAGCATGGCTATTTGTGCTGCCGTGAATTGCATGTATAGTTATTGAGCTGTGAGCTATGAGCGGCGAGCTACGAGCAAAGACAGCGGTTCAAAGGCTCGCTGCTCGAGGCTCGGGGCTCGAAGCTGTTAATTTAAGTAGCAAATGTAATACTTTTTCACAGGGCTGGAGAGGGCCTGATGGATCAATGCATTGTCTACTTTTGAAATGTCTTTTACGCTTCCATCCTTGAACAGGATATTGATGCTTTCCACGCGAGGGTCGTAGGTGGTGTTTTCGGCTACGCCGCCAAAGAGGAAGTAATGGCAATCCTGCGGATCGATCTGCATTTCGTGGCAAATCCTGTTCCGTTGTTGCTCCAGCCAGTCTTGATCCATAGGGGTGGCCGTTAATTTAACTTTTAATAAACGCCGGGTAACGAGGCAATGGCACAACCTGGACAATACTTTATCGGGGTGGAATACCCAGTTTTTGATGGTGGCGAGTACATCGTAGTCGTCCAGCAGGCAAAACTGTTCGAGGTGTGAATCTATAGAGGTAACCGTGTTGTGGTTTTGCAGAAAGAAATCGAACACGGGCGAGGTACAGCTAACCGTTACCCCCCGCGTGATCAGTTCCTGTGCTCTCTCCACGATCTTCACCAGCATTTTTTCGGCACAGAGTACTGTCTTGTGCAGGTATACCTGCCAGTACATAAGGCGGCGTGATACCAGGAATTTCTCGATGGAGTAAACCGCTTTTTCTTCTACCAGCAATTCATTGTCGCGTACGGTGAGCATTTTCAGGATACGGTCGTACCCGATCACACCTTCCGATACGCCGGTAAAGAAGCTATCGCGGGTAAGGTAGTCCATGCGGTCTACATCCAGCTGTCCGGAGATGAGCTGGTGAAGAAACGGTTTGTGGTATTTATTCGTAAATATGTCGATGGCGAGACTGAGCGCACCTTTCAGTTCATTGTTCAGTATCTCCATGATACGGATGGAGATGGTTTCGTGGTGCACTCCTTTCAGCAGCTTATTTTCGAGGGCATGGGAGTAAGGTCCATGTCCTATGTCGTGCAACAAAATGGCAATTTTAGCCGCCACTTCTTCTTCGGGGGTGACGTTGACGCCTTTGTTCTTCAATTCATGGAGGGCGTTGCTCATGAGGTGGTAAGCGCCGAGTGAATGGTGAAGGCGGGTATGTACGGCGCCGGGGTATACCAGCTGGGCAAAGGCCATCTGGTGGATACGGCGGAGACGCTGGTACCAGGGATGCGCAATCACCTTAAAGATAAGGGGGTGATCGAGGGTGATGAAGCCGTAAACAGGGTCGTTTATGATCTTTCTGGCGCCGGATGTCATTTCGCTGCTTGCTGTTTTGTTAAAATTATTGCTAAATGGAGCGGACAAAAGTACATATTAACTGATTGCACCGGGAATAATGTATTTTGGGGGAGGAAGGCTGGAAGCAGGAGGTAAGCAGTAAGAGGTAGGATCGTGGCTTTCGAATTGCTGCTGAATCACTATCATACACTTTTTGACAGACAATCGTACATCAATAAACTTATTACATGGCATTAGGAAAGATACTCTGGGTAGATGATGAAATAGAAAGTTTACAATCGCAAATCCTTTTTTTGCAGAATAAGGGTTATGAAGTCAGCGCCTTGACCAATGGGTTCGATGCAGTGGATTTCGTGCGCGATAATATCGTGGATGTCATATTGCTGGACGAGTCCATGCCCGGCATTACCGGACTGGAGACGATAGCCAAGATCAAAGAGATCAACCAGGGGGTGCCTATTGTGATGATCACTAAAAATGAGACGGAAAATCTGATGGATGAGGCGATCGGTAGTCAGATTGCAGATTACCTGATCAAGCCGGTAAACCCCAACCAGGTATTACTAAGCTTGAAGAAGATCATCGATAATAAAAGGCTGGTAGCGGAAAAGACTACCACGGCTTATCAACAGCAGTTCCGTAATTTATTTATGGCGTTGAACAGTAGTCCGGACTACAACGAGTGGATGGAGCTTTACAAGAAGCTCGTGTATTGGGAGCTGGAGATGGAGAAGAGTGATAGTCCGGAGATGCAGGAGGTATTTCAATCGCAAAAGAGCGAAGCCAATAATGAGTTTTTCAAGTTTGTGTCGAAGAACTATGCGAAATGGGTAAGTCCTAAATCTACTGAAGGGCCGGTGATGTCGCATAGCTTGTTTAAGTTCAAGGTAATGCCGCATGTAGAAAAGGGGATACCTACTTTTTTCCTGCTGATCGATAACCTGCGCTTTGATCAATGGAAAGCTATTCAACCCATTTTTGCTGAGAGCTTCCGGATACTGGAGGAGGAAAGTTTTTACAGTATTCTGCCTACTGCTACACAGTATGCGCGCAATGCTATTTTCAGTGGCTTGTTGCCAATGGATATTGAAAAGGCTTATCCGCAACAATGGAAGAACGATGATGAAGAGGGAGGCAAAAACCTGTTTGAGGAAGAATTTTTTCGCGGCCAGTTGAAGCGCATGAAGCGTGATGATGTGCGCTTTTCTTATACCAAGATATTGAATAACCAGGCTGGACAGGACCTGGTAAATAATATTCATAACCTGCTGACAAACGATCTGAATATTATCGTGTACAATTTCGTGGATATGCTAAGCCATGCCCGTACGGAGATGGAAGTGCTGAAGGAGCTGGCGGGTGATGAAACCAGTTATCGCTCTGTAACCCGGAGCTGGTTTGAGCATTCTCCGCTGCACCAGGCTTTAAAGAAGATCGCTGATAAGAAGATCAATATCGTACTGGCCACAGACCATGGTAGCGTACGGGTAAAAACACCGGCCAAAGTGATCGGTGACAAGCAAACGACTACCAACCTGCGTTATAAGCATGGCCGTAACCTGAATTATGAACCCAAGGAGGTGTTGGTTTTCCGTGATCCCAAAGAGGCGGGTTTGCCGGTGCCGACTGTAAACTCCTCGTTTATTTTCGCCAAGGAGGACTTGTTCCTGTGTTATCCGAACAACTACAATTACTACGTGAATTATTACCGGAATACGTTCCAGCATGGCGGCGTGAGCCTGGAGGAGATGATCGTGCCGGTGATCAAGATGACGAATAAGTGATAGTTGATAGGTTGAAAAGTTGATAGGTTGAAAGGGAAACCTTCAATTGTTGGTCTGGTTCTTGATTTAGTAGGTTTTATTAGATGGCGTTTTTGGCAATTATTGTATAAAAG
This sequence comes from Niastella sp., assembly GCA_017744515.1. Taxonomy (GTDB): domain Bacteria; phylum Bacteroidota; class Bacteroidia; order Chitinophagales; family Chitinophagaceae; genus Paraflavitalea. Next base: position 13,982 of record JAGIBF010000008.1, on the reverse strand, counting down.
TGGCTGATTTTCTGTCCACTGAGTGTGGAAAACATTAATAGCCCATAATCTGCGTAGAGCAGACATTTGGCTAATTTTGTTAGTGAACCCGGAGATACGTCTATGAAATATACCCAGAACACATTGGATAAGATTGAACGGATACTTGATGAAGTGGAATATGTGGTGCGCTATGAGCGGGGCAATTTCCAGAGCGGTTATTGTATCCTTGAGTCAAAGCGGGTCGTCGTATTGAATAAGTTCCTGCAAATGGAGGGACGTATCAATACGCTAATTGATCTTATTCCCCAACTGAATATCGACCCGGAAATACTTTCTTCTGAAGTACGGAAAACTTATGAAGATGTGCTGGCCAGGCATGCAGCAGCGGTAAGATAAGTCTGGAGTCAAGCGTTAAGAGTCGTGAGTCAATACAGCGCCCGGGCTACACGTAACTGGCTTCGGGTTTCGTGCTTCATACTTTGTATTTTTACCGCGTGAGTTATCCTTCTTTAAAAATCACTTTTTTAGGCACCGGCACCAGCAGTGGCGTACCCATGATAGCCTGCGAATGCCCGGTATGTCAATCCACCGACAAAAAAGACAAAAGATTACGGTCAAGCATCCTGGTCCAATCTGCTACCACTACCGTGGCAGTAGATTCAGGCCCCGACTTTCGATACCAGATGTTGCGGGCTAATGTAAAGCACCTCGACGCGATCGTTTTTACGCATCCCCACAAAGATCATATCGCCGGACTTGATGATGTAAGGGCGTTCAATTTCTTCTCCCAGCAGCCGATGAAGATCTTTGCCAACGAGATGACGCAGGAGGTGATCATCCGCGAGTTTCCGTATGCTTTTTATGAAACCAGGTACCCCGGTTTGCCGGAAATACATCTTAATACCATTGATCTCAGCCCTTTTACGGTGGGCGATATTCAGATAACGCCTGTGCAGGTGTGGCATTTAAAAATGCCCGTGTTGGGCTTCCGGTTTGGTAAGTTTACCTACATCACCGATGCCAACAAAATAGAACCGGCAGAAATGGAAAAGATACGGGGTAGTGAGGTATTGGTATTAAATACGCTTCGTAAAGAACAGCATATTTCGCATTATAGCCTGTCTGAGGGTATTGCGGTGGCCCAGGAGCTACAGATCCCACAAACTTATTTTACCCACCTTAGTCACCAGATGGGCAAGCATGCCGATGTAGAAGAGGAGTTGCCTGCAGGTATTCAAATTAGTTATGACGGCCTGGTGATAAATCTATAAATCATTTATCCCGTATGTATAGGTGACTGGTTGTTGTTAATACTACCGGTTGCTTATATACTATGAAAAACTTGCTGAAGGAGTATTTCTCTTTTTCCAGGAAAGAGCGCACAGGCATCATTGTGCTGCTGTTGCTGATACTTACCACGATGGCACTTCCTCATTTTTTACCTGACCCTCCTGTTCATGCTGATAAGACAGCTCTTGAAAATTTAAAACGTCAGTTATCGCAACAGGCCATCACAGCAGATTCTATTGGTGGTGTAGGGTATCATTCCCGGTATAACAAACGGGGTGATGAAAGTGCGCCGAGGCAGGGCGTCTTGTTTGAGTTTGATCCTAATACGTTATCGCCGGAAGGGTGGAAAAGACTGGGCATCCGGGAGCGCACGGCGCTGACTATCCAGCGCTACCTTGCGAAAGGAGGACGGTTCCGCCAGCCTGATGACCTGCATAAGATCTATGGCTTGCGGAAAGAAGAGGCCGACAGGCTGGTGCCTTATGTGCGCATTTCAGGAGTTCAGGAGGCCAGCAACTCACGGCCAGCTGGGTTTACCCCAGACTCCCCACCGGCATGGAAATACAAGGGCGACAATGTCAGCAAACGGGTTGTTATCGACATTAATTTGGCCGACACGACTGCTTTTATTGCTTTGCGGGGCATCGGCAGTAAACTGGCGAAACGGATCATTCATTTCCGGGAAAAGCTGGGTGGTTTTCATTCGGTGGAGCAGGTGGGGGAGACTTACGGATTGCCGGATTCTACTTTTCAGCAGATCAGGAAGTGGTTGTTATGCGCTGCCCCCGATTTACGTACTATTAATGTCAATACTGCTGATGCAGATCTGCTACAGCAACATCCTTATATTTCCTGGCCGGAAGCCAACGCCATTGTGCAATACAGACTACAGCATGGGGCTTATGCGTCGCTGGACCAATTATTGCAAATCAATATTATATCTCCTGTGTTATTGGACAAGATAAAACCATATTTGGCCGTTAAATAGGAGAGAAATATTTATTATTATTTATAGCTAACAATTGTTAGTTTTATTGGAAATTGTATTACCTTAGCGTATAGCCTCTAAGGATCCTTGCCAACGATTTTTATCTTATGAATTTCGAAACTTCTGAATTAACACAGCAGGTAGCACAGACAGCCCGGGATTTTGCACAGCAGCACATCAAGCCGTATGTAATGGAATGGGATGAAACTCAGGAGTTTCCGCTCCAGGTGTTCCGCGAAATGGGGAAGCTTGGTTTGATGGGCGTATTGGTGCCAGAAAAGTATAATGGTGCTGGTCTGAGTTATCTCGAGTATGTGGCCATCTTACAGGAAATCAGTAAGGTGTGTGGTTCTATTGGGTTAAGTGTGGCTGCTCATAATTCTCTTTGTACAGGCCATATCCTGGCTTTTGGGAATGAGGAGCAAAAGCAAAAATATCTTCCCAAGCTGTCTACGGCCGAATGGCTGGGCGCCTGGGGGTTGACCGAGCCCAATACCGGTAGTGATGCCGGTAATATGAAGACCACCGCCGTGCGTGATGGTGATCACTGGGTGCTGAATGGAACCAAATGTTGGATCACCCATGGAAAAAGTGGTGATGTGGCTGTAGTGATTGCCCGTACTGGTGAGCCAAGGTCTAAAGACAACGCTACTGCTTTCATAGTAGAGCGTGGGACACCGGGTTTTTCAGGCGGTAAGAAAGAAAATAAGCTGGGTATGCGGGCCAGTGAAACCGCAGAAATGATCTTTGATAATTGTCGGATACCAGATACCAACCGTCTTGGTGAAGTAGGAGCGGGTTTTAAACAGTCCCTGAAGGTGCTCGACGGTGGGCGTATTTCGATAGCTGCTCTGTCGCTGGGTATTGCAAAAGGCGCTTATGAAGCGTCTGTGAAATATTCCAAAGAGCGTCACCAGTTTGACCAGCCTATTTCTAATTTCCAGGGAATTTCTTTCAAGCTGGCTGATATGGCTACGGAGATCATGGCGGCCGAATTATTGACCTTGCAGGCTTGTGACCTGAAGATCAGGGGGCAGCAAATGACCAAAGAAGCGGCAATGGCCAAGTATTACGCCAGTGAAGTAGCTGTGAAGGTATCTAACGATGCAGTACAAATATTCGGGGGCTATGGTTATACCAAAGATTTCCCGGTTGAAAAATATTATCGCGATAGCAAGTTGTGTACTATCGGCGAAGGCACCTCTGAAATCCAAAAGTTGGTTATTTCAAGAGAGGTTTTAAAGCCCTGACAATTTTCGAAAGGTTGCTTGTCACGTCAAAGGTCCCGTTGGTTGCGGGGCCTTTTTTATTCGATTTATGTATAGGGCGATCTCTTGCAGTGGTCGTAACTTACTGCATTTACGGCATAAAATCATCATCGCTTTTCTTCGCGTATTTGTCGAATACTTTATCGATGGCGCCGCCGAAGATGGGGAATTTTTCTTTGGCAAAGTTCTTTATGATCTCAACGGTTTTGTAAGCCTGCTGTTCTGTCAATCCTTCGGCCATAAGTTTTTTTATCAGTTCGTCCATAGTCAGTAGAATTTAAGGTGAGTACTAAAAAACAGAGACACAAAGTATGTGTCTCTGAGTATGGATGTAATATGGTTTGTAAAGCTTATGCTACTTTGAGTAAGCTCATTTTGCTCTTGTCGAACTTCTTTTGTGCGTATTCCAGTGTAAGGTGGAACACCTGTTGTTTAGAGGATGGCATTTCAAACATGGCATCTGTAAGGATACTTTCACAAATGCTGCGCAATCCTCTTGCACCGAGCTTATACTCCAGCGCTTTGTCGACCAGGAAATCCAGCACATCGTCGTCCACGTTCAGTTGGATGTTTTCCAGTTCAAACAGTCTCTTGTACTGTTTCATCAATGCATTCTTAGGTTCCGTAAGGATAGAACGCAAGGTCGGTTTATCCAGGGGGTTGAGGTGTGTGACTACTGGTAAACGGCCGAGTAACTCGGGGATCAAACCAAACGATTTAAGGTCGGTGGCATTGATGTACTGCAGCAGGTTTTTTTTCATGTGCTCCTGCAGGTCCTTGTTTACATTAAAGCCGATGGCGTTGGTATTCACCCGGCGGGCAATTACCCTGTCGATACCATCGAATGCACCTCCGCAAATGAAGAGGATATTCTGGGTATTGATCTTGATGAGCTTTTGTTCGGGGTGTTTACGACCTCCCTGTGGTGGTACCAATACGTCAGTACCTTCCAGCAGTTTCAACAGACCTTGTTGTACACCTTCACCGCTTACATCACGGGTAATGGAAGGGTTATCGCCTTTGCGGGCAATTTTATCGATCTCATCTATGTATACGATGCCTCGTTCTGCAGCCGGTACGTCGTAGTTACATACCTGTAACAGGCGGGTGAGTATGCTTTCTACGTCTTCTCCCACATAGCCGGCTTCTGTAAATACCGTAGCATCTACAATCGCGAAGGGTACGTTGAGGAGCTTGGCAATGGTTTTTGCCAGGAGGGTTTTACCGGTACCGGTTTCCCCTACCATGACAATGTTGCTCTTTTCGATATCTACATCGCCTTCTACGCCTTTTTGCTGAAGTCTTTTGTAGTGGTTGTAAACGGCTACTGCCATTACTTTTTTAGCATCATCCTGTCCAATAACGTATTCATCCAGGAAGCGTTTTACTTCTACCGGTTTCTTTACGTTCAGTTTGAATGAAGGGGAGGCTGCAGGTGTTTCACTGCGGATCATGAGTTCCTGCTCGATGATCTCACGAGCATGTTCTACACAGTTCTCGCAAATATGTCCTTCCTGGCCGGCGATGAGGATCTTAACCTCATCACGGCTACGTCCACAAAAAGAACAATGTAATGTTGTCTTTGCCATTATTTTTATAAATCTCCGGCTACAAAGGTATTCAAAGGCTTTGCTAAATCCAATTAAATACCCTGTAGCCGGGATTATTGATAAATTAATAAGAGATAATGCTTATTGGCATTGATCCTTAATGAGTTATATTTTATCGATGACCTTATCGACGATGCCGTACTCGATGGCTTCTTTAGCATCCATCCAGTAGTCGCGATCAAAGTCTTTCATGACCTGTTCGAACTTCCTGCCGCAGTTTTCGGCCAGTATACGGGCGCTGATCTCTTTTACACGCTTGGTTTGTTTGGCCTGTATTTCCAGATCGGCACTAACGCCCTGGATATGACCTCCCAAACTGGGCTGGTGGATCATCACTTCTCCATGCGGATAGATGTACCGGCTGCCTTTTGCGCCGCCACTGAGCAGAATGGAACCCATAGAGGCTGCCAAACCCATACAAATGGTGCTTACAGGGCTTTTGATCATTTTCATCGTATCGTAGATCACCATGCCGCTGGTAACAACGCCACCGGGGCTATTGATATAGAATTTGATCTCTGTTCCGGGCTTATCGGCATCCAGGAGTAACAATTTGGCTGTTACATCGCGGGCTGATTTGTCATCTACTACTCCCCACAGGTAAACACTGCGGGTGTCGAAGAAGTACTGTTCCAGCTTTTTGCTGAACATCATGAGGTCTGACTTGGGCTGTTCTTCCTTTTCTTCTTCTTCATCGTCCATGCGAAAGGGCATCACTGAATATTTCGAATAGTTCATATTTTAAGCTATTTGTGGTTAGTCTTCTTTTTTCTCTTTACGTGGATTGATGAGCAGTACTTCGTCTACCAGACCATAATCTTTGGCTTCCAAAGAGGTGAGCCAGTAGTCGCGCTCGCAATCCTTTTCTACCTGCTTGGCAGTTTTGCCGGTATGGTTGGAGATGATATCGTACAGGTTCTTTTTGATCTTTTTGATCTCATTTACTGTGATCTCGATATCACTGGCTTGTCCGCCAATGGCGCCACTGGGTTGGTGCAGCATCACGCGGCTGTGCTTCAGTGCAGTACGTTTGCCCTTGGTTCCGGCGCAAAGGAGTACGGCTGCCATAGAGGCTGCCATTCCGATACAAATGGTGGATACGTCGGGTGTGATGTATTGCATGGTATCGTAGATGCCGAGGCCTGAGTATACGCTACCGCCGGGCGAGTTGATGTACATCTGGATATCGCGGGTGCGGTCGGTACTTTCGAGGAACAATAACTGGGCGGTTACGATGTTGGCTACTTCGTCATTGATGGGGTAGCCAAGGAAGATGATCCGGTCCATCATTAGGCGGCTGTACACGTCCATTACGGCTACGTTCATCGGGCGTTCTTCAATAATATTGGGCGTAAGATTGGTTACCTGGTATTTGTGGTAATCATTCAACGTATTGCTGGAGATACCCCTGTGCTTCACCGCATATTTTTCAAATTCTTTGCTGAGGTTCATAGACTTTTCCTATTGATTTAGTGAGCAATTTAAGTCATTTGGCAAATCAATTACCGTGCTATATAAAAAATCGGACATTTCGACATAAAACGGGAGAGAGCCGAGGAGAATATCGGACATAATAGGAAAAGGGTGGCAGCGGAGGTGTGTAGTAAAAGGTGGTTTTGTTATTTGACGTTTAATTTATATATTTGTGGTGCTTGGGCCGCGGCCCAGAGCCTCCGCAGACGGGCGTTTACTCTGTAAGGGGTAATCGCCCGCCCTGTTTTTAGAGGTAGTTAAGTGCTTCGTAAATTGAGTCGTCAAATACTTTCTCCCGGTCAATCATAAATAAGTTTCTACTCCTGGTTATTATCCACACGAACCTGATGCTTCTGTTTCTTTCTGGTTGTAATGCACCAACAATTCCTTTTTTAATATCCTGAACAGCGTATTGTCGATTAATCAGATTTAAGATCACCACTTCAACTCTTTGACTGGCGGCAGTATTAATAGCATTATTGATTGTTGCCTTGCGAACTGCCTTTCTTTCACTAAGTGTTTTGATATCACCAATCAATAGTTTATTAATTCTTACATCCGGATTTTTATTGCCAAAGACATCTGGCAGGAATTGTTGCCTTAGCACAAGTTCGTTTGCTGGCAGACAGGGTAATAGCTCAACGCTAATTCCATGGTCTGCTATCACTATGCAAGCTTCCAGATTTTCTGGCAATTCATCTGCTCCATGTAATGGATGCAGGTCGACCCAACCGCCGGATATGGATTCATAAACTCTTTCGTATTGTAATTCCATTCGCTATAACTACAGTGTGAATATTGGTAGTTAAGCTTTGATCTGCATGGTGCTTATTGGAGAGTTTCAAATATATAAACAATCGGGTATTCTTGCAGGTAATGTTTAAGCATTATGTGAAACAAAAAAAGCCATCCGGTAAACGAATGGCTTGGTGTATTGTGAGGACTTTACCTATTAGTGGTGGTGATGCTGGTGCTTTTCCAGCTCTTTGGTAAACTCTTCAACGGTTACTGGTTTTTCAGTAACGTTGATTTGTGTTTCAGCCCAGTTGAAAACCTTCTCTGTCTGAATGCGGTGGTATGCATCTTCAACGAACTTCCTGTCTTGCATCATACGGTTGATGTAGTCGGCAACCCAGGGTTGCTCTTCGCCGCCGCCAGGCATGCCCATATAGCTGAACAGCTGGTTTTTGGCAAATGCCTGCAGGTCTTCGGGAGCTACTTCGATGTTGTTGTCGCGAACCAGCTTGTCGATGATCAGCGTCCACTTGAGTTGGTTGGCAAATGTGGGGAACTCATGTTCTGCTTCTTCAACGGACTTGGGCTTTTCTCCACCTTGTTGTATCCAACGTTTCAGGAATGTTTCGGGGAACTCGATCTTAGTGTGATCCAGCAATACGTGGTACAATTCATGTTGCAGGTGGTTGCTGCTTTGTTTGTCCCAGTATGATTGGATATCTGCTTTTACCGCATCGCGGAATTCTGCTTCTGTTTTAACGCCTTTACCGGGTAAAGCTGCTTCGAAGAATTCTTCAATGAGCTCAGCTTTTTCTACCAGTCCTACTTTTGTGATCAGCATGTTGAAGAACTTGCTGGCAGCTGCTGTATCGTGCTTATCCAAGCCGAGGTCACCCAATACCCACTCTCTTTCTTTTTCATCAAATGCCTTGCTTAGCTGTACTTGTACGGCGTCATCTTTTTTTCTGCCAAGGAGGGTTTTACGGAAATCTTCAGCAAAGTATTTTACCAACAGGGAGTTGTCTTTGCTTATACCACCTTCTACTACATTGCCTTCTTCGTCGGTTTCTGTGAAGGTTACGTTTAGTACGTTGTCGTCGCCGGTTACCGTTTCGGGATCGGTCATTTTACCGTGACGCAGACGCAAGCGATCAACTTCTTCATTGATCAATTCTTCGGTAACTGTTACTTTATAAAAAGTAGCTTTTTCAGCGCCCAGGTTGGCAACCTGAAAGTCAGGTTTAAGACCTACTTCGAAAGCAAAAGCGTATTCAGAAGGTTCGTTTACATTCAACTGATTGGGATTGTTCTCCATCATAGGCAGGGGCTGGGCAAAGATCTCCAGCTTTTCGTTCTGCATATAATCAGTCAGTTGTTTTTCTACTGTTCTCAGGACTTCATCGGTGAAAACGGCCTGTCCATGCATTTTTTTGATCATGCCGGTGGGCACCATTCCTTTTCGGAATCCGGGTATATTGGCAGTTTTGCTATAACTTTTAAGGGCTTTTTCGAAAGAAGGCAGGTAGTCTTCTTTGGCCACTTTAACAGTGATCCTGTCATTCAGCAGGCCTATATTCTCTCTGGTAACTGTTGCCATAGTGCTTTTTTTATTGGGGTGCAAAAGTACGGAAAAATCTGAAGTTGGAAGCCGGAAGTAGGAAGTAGGAGGTCAGAAGCAGGAAGTCTGAGGAGGTCAGAAAATCAAAAAGTTCGAAAGTCCGTGGTCTAAGGTCGGAAATATAGAGTAGATTTTTAGGGCTTACAGTAATCTTTATAGTTCATAATCAATACTTAGTGTGTTTATTCCTTGTCCTGTAATACCAGCAGGGGGATTTTGGTTTCATAGGCCATAGCAGTAGTGCGGCTTTTGGAGAAAATACGCTCAAAAAAGGTATGGGTATGGGCTACCATCACCAATAGTTCGCTGGTATTGTGTTGCAAATACTCGTTGATGCCATGTGTAACAGATTGGTCGGTAACGTTTACAAATTCATGATCCTGGTTGCTAAAGGCCTGTTCTGTGCTTTTCCGGCCTACCTGTTCTTCCATTTTCACCACCTCTTTCTGTACGTGTAGTATATGTACTTTAGCGACCAGTGTTTTGGCTATTTCCAGTAATGGGCCAAAGAGGCTGTTGCTGGTTTTGTAGCTAAAATCGCTGGCATAGGTAATGTGTTGTACCGGTTTGTAACCAGCATCGTGGGGAATGATCAGCACGGGTATTTTAACTTTCCGGATCACGTTGGTAGTGGTGCTGCCAATGATCTTGTCGAGCCCGCCGGCACCTTTCATACCCATTACGATCAGGTCGATGGGTTGATCTTTGGTAATTTCTTTGATCTCATCTGAAGCGATGCCGATCCGTACCAGCGTGTCGATCTGTATTCCATAGGTACTGTGTAAATGGTCGGCTTCTTTTTGCAGGAATGCTTCGTTTTCCTGTTGCACTTCGTCGGCTGTTACCATTACGTAAGGCACTTCGCTTACAGGAGTGGGTAGCATGTAGGCATGGAATAGTAGCAGGCGCGCATTGAAAAGTCGAGCCAACTCTGCAGCGTAAACGGAGGCATTACGGGAAACCGGTGAGAAGTCTATTGGAACGAGTATCGCTTGCATACTGGAAGGTTTATATAAAGTTACCAAAAGGTTGATTGGTAAAATGCATAAAAACAGTGCCAGCAGATGGTAGTTATGTTAATATGCAAGCGCCTGAAAAACAGGAGAAAATTCTGGAGAAGAAGCGGTTGTATTGAAGAGGGGATAATCTGGCCTATATCTCAATATTGAATCTTCTTACGACAGGCTCTATGATGTGTATGATTCGTTCAGCATGCCAAAGTTCTTTTATATCTTTTACGGATAAAAGGATTTGTTTATTGTGGTGTCTATTGAGACTTTGTAGCACAAATAGTCCATCATTCTCGCTTTTAATTGCCAGCCATCCCATAACAATTTCTGCCTTGTAAACGGCTATATATAATCCATAGTTAATTATCTGTAGAGGAGGGACAAGATCTATTCTATTGCCTATAAGAAAGTCGCCAACGAGGTGTCGCATCATAGAGTCTTTTTTTACTTCAAAAACCCGGTATTGTTCTCCCCGGTAAGCAACATCAGGTAAACGCAATTGTGGCAGGGTATTGATAAAAGTTGGATCTTCAAAGCGGGCTGGGTATTTATTTTGTGCTGCGGCAGGGACATAAATAAGTTTATCGGGCTGCGAAATGTATTTTGTTGGACTATTTTGAAGGTTGTTTGAGTAGTATTCAGGGGCGCTTTCCTGGCCTCTATTCCCATAGATAAGTTCACTAATTTTTATATCAAGTATTTCTTCAAGTGCTATGATGACTTGTTCTTTATATACAGGGAACTCACCTGCTTCCAGTTTTTGGTATTGCCTGGTTGAATAATGGCTGAATCGCTTCCTGAGCATAATTGCCACCTCCTCCTGTGTCCATCCTTTGGCTTTTCTTGCTCTCTTAATAAGAGCAACTGCGTTTAATTCACTCATTTATGTGTGCTTATAAAAAAACACGAACAAAAAAGTTTTTTGGAATAAGTCATATTTGACGTATGTTTGCAGGTAATAGTTCGTGTTTTTATTATCAGGTATAAAATAAATAATTACAGTATGATTATCTCCCCAAAAACAATCGATGAATTGAAGCGTAACAACAAACTAAAAGGGTTATTAGCTATCGCCCATGGATGTACAGTGTATACCATCGATAGGTGGCTTAGACGCGAGAATATTACCTCCCTTACAACAGTAGCAACAATTCACATAGATCTCATAAAAAGAGAGACTGGTTTTAGTAATGATGACATCCTCGTAGACAATTATTTAGTTAATAATTTTCAATAACTTACTATCTACAACATTCGTTGATGAGTGCTGCGGCAAATTGAGCAAAGCAATTCACTTATCCTCAAGCAGCGGCTCCAGGACTTATCTTTTTCGTCTCTTCGCCAAGATTCAATTTCGCGTTTTTAGAACGCTTGTAAGGATTGCCTTGAAATGCTATTTTGCTCATTAGCAAATGAGGCCATCTAATTACATGCCTTTAACATCCGAATGTCTGCATTCATCCGGTGAAGGTTTTTTTTTATTAATCAAAAAGATTAAACTCTAATTACTTTAGTAAAAGCGAAGATATAAAATGTCGTAATTGAAACACAAAATTCAGGCATCTTTTTTACGTCAAATTTGACATTTGTTTTTTGTGCTACAAAACATGGCGGAGGGTTAAAGAGAAAAGTGATTTTAGTCTATTGGAGATGGTAGGGCCTATATTATTTTGTCTTTTACGATCTTCATTAATTCGGCTTTGTAGCTTTCTCCTGCTACGATTTCGGCAGTGATGCCTTTTAGTAGCACCCGGTTGCCTTCTATGCCTGTTATCCGGTCGATGGCAATGATGAATGATTTGTGTACCCGCATAAATCGCCGGGAGGGGAGACGCTCCTCCATTTCTTTCATGCTGGTGTATACCAATGTCTTTTTGCCGCCGACATAGATAGCGATGTAGTTTTTCATGCCTTCAATGTAGTCTATATCAGCCAGCTCAATCTTCAGGAGCTTACCTTTCGATTCGGTCTTTACAAATATGTAATCGTCTTCCGGTTGTTCTTTCGCTGATTCTGTAATCGCGTTGTTCAATGCGGTTGCTGCTTTTTGGACGGCAGTCAGGAAGCGTGGGAGGCGGATGGGCTTTAGCAGATAATCCACTACATCGAGATCATATCCTTCCAGGGCAAATTCGGGATAAGCTGTGGTCAGGATCACTTTACACTTACCATTGATCGAACGAATGAAGTCTATGCCTGATAATTCCGGCATTTGTATGTCCAGAAAGATCAGGTCGACTTTCTGAGTAGCAACTACCTGCAGGGCTTCTATAGGGTTGGTGGTGGAGGCCACCAGTTGCAGTAACGGTGTTTGCTGAATATAATGCAGCAGTATATCCAATGCGTGTTGTTCGTCATCAACAATAAGGCAACGTATCATAGTGAATGGATGGTTAATTGGGTGGTGTAGAGTTCGTGTTCGTCTTTTATATCGAGAGAATATTGGTTGTGGTAAGCAAGGTCGAGCCGTTTTTTGATATTGTCCAGGCCGATACCTGTAGATAATTCTTTGGGGCCGATTTTCTTTTTATTGCGGCAATAGAATTGCAGGCGGCTACCTTCCACGTACAACTTCATGTCGATTGGGTATTCGGTACTTTTCAGGTCTCCGTGTTTAAAAGCATTTTCTACGATCGTGATGAGTACAAAGGGTATAATGGTAGCTCCATTTATAACTCCGTTGACCTCAAAGTTAACATGCAGGTTGTTGTCGAAACGAAGCTGGTGAATTCTGATCACATTGCGTACATGTTCTATTTCGTCTTTCAGGGCTGCTTTCCCATTTTTTGTGTTATCACTTAATGCATAGCGCATGATATCGCTTAGCGTCAGTATGCCTTCTGATAATTCAGATGAATAGGGTAGTGATTTGGCATACAGAAAATTGAGGGTATTGTGCAGGAAGTGTGGATTGATCTGCGCTTTCAGGAAGTTCAGGTTGGCATGGGTCTTTTCAGCTTCCAGTTGTCTTTTCTGCTCCTCCAATACTTTTCGTTGTTTTCTTTCATCGCGCAGGCTAACCAGATAGGCAATGAGCAGGCTAAAGCCTATATAAAATAGCAGACTGATAAAATAATTAAAGGCTATGGTGCCTGGTTTGGCGTTGGTGGCTTTTCCGGTTATAGGCGAAGGAAACAGATAATCATCTAACGCCATGTAGGCAATGCAGGGTACAGAGGCAACAAGGGATGCAACGAGGTAGTCAAAGAACTTTCTTCTTTCAATGATTAACGTATAGTACTGGTTGAGTGAAAAGTAATAATACAAGCTGTAATAGACCACCATCACTCCCTGGCTTTGCCAGAACCAAGCTTTGGTGTACATGTCATGTCTGAACATTTCGGGCGCCAACAGTATGGAAAGTAGGCTGATGATGGCCAGCCCGCCATTGAGTGCCATAACCACGCCGCCTACTTTCCAGAAGGAAAATCTTTTTTTATATCGAAGTAGTTTGATCACCGATGTTAGTATTGAATAGTGTCTGTGGCTCTAAGATATTTGTTTATTTCCTGGTTTTGTTGCCGGTATTGTTAGTGATATAGAAAGGAAGTCGCCCACCGGGAAAGATATGCCGTAACAGTGGCGATACTCACAAAACCATTGAGACCGGTATTGTTTGTAACGCGACCAGGCGTTTTGAGTAATAATTCCAGTTCGTCAGCTCCGCCACCAATATTAATATTGTTTACCTGAATATTGGTTGCACCAGTGAGTTTAGTAGTTACGGATTTTCCCGGTTGAGCTATAGATTGATCAAGCAGGGTATCGGGTATGGCAACAATGAAGAAGGTATTGATCCTTTGACGACAGACTGTTTTAGAAGGAATGATGACCTGTACAGTATGGTCAATGCTGGCGACGGTAAAGTTCATGAGGGTTGAATCACTCGGGCTTCCGGTAAATGTTTTACTACTGCGTAGCTTCGAAGTCAAATTAACAGAATCATTCACAGTGTGGGCGGCGGCGGCGTGGTTATGGCACTCAATGGCGGGCTGGCCATCATCAGCC
>JAGIBF010000089.1 GCA_017744515.1 Niastella sp. | reverse complement strand
GTATAATAGCAATATAGCCGCCCAGTCTTTCTTTTCATCCTCCAGCATTTCAACCAGTGTGGGTATAGCTGCTTTACCGTACCGGGCAGCCATTTGTTTGAGGTATGGATCCTTGACTACCAACCGGCTTCCGGTTATGAGTTTATCAGCATTATTTCTAACGGGATCAGCAATAGTGTAGTCGGCCTTTTCATTCCGTATCTGTTGCAGCTCTTGCCACATACGCCCTCGTTTGTCCTGTTGAGCATTTGCCCCAACGGAAGATAATAATAACAGGGAGAGTATTGTTATTAATCGCATGCTGTAAATAGAATTTGAAACCGGCTTAGGAACGTCAAGATAGCCGTTTACCAGTGACTCTCATAAAAAAACTCCCGGAAATTCCGGGAGTCCTGATCAGATAATAATTTATACTATACTTAGCGCTTAAAGCGGAATACATAGGTCCTATTGCCATCGTAGAGGTAAGCTTTGAAACGGTTGGTACCGGTAAACACGATCTCATCAAAGTACTCAGACAATACATCATGGGTCACAAAGTCGGTAACATTGATGCTTAGCGTGCGCACATTACGGCCATCACAAATCGAGTTGCCGTTCTCATCAATGTAGCAATCGGGGATGTTGCGGTTGCGGATGTCCCAGCGGCCTTCATAAAAACCGCCATAGCCATCTTCATATTCTACTTTACCGTTACCATAGAAGGTAAACCGTCCGCCGGTAAAGTTCAGGTTGGTGCTACCCCAACCTACTTTGTTTACATCGGTCAGTTCCCACACACCTTCGATGCGGTCATCGTATGGTTTAAAGATGTCTTTGCTACAACCGGAGAAAAATATTAATACAACAAGTAATGTTGAAAGGGAGTATAACTTTTTCATAAACGCTGGTTTATTGTATGACCTGAAGGTATACCCATAAGTTACATGTATCAATGGCCCATACCCCTGTTTTAACTTAACATTCTGTGAAAGAAACCTAAAAGGAAAACAGCCCGTTTGCATTATATTTGATCAATAACGCACACCATATGAAACGCTCACTGATCATTTTATCCTTTCTTAGCTTTGTACAAGCTGCTATGGCACAAACTACGATCCCACTGTATCCTGATAACGTTCCCAACTCCAAACCGGTACCCGATAAGGAGAGTTCGACAGTTGGTGCAGACGGGAAGCTCCGCATCAGCTATGTAACCAAGCCTACACTCACCATTTACCCTGCTCCCAAAGACAAAGCCAACGGCACTGCCATTGTTATTTGTCCGGGCGGCGGCTACTCCATCCTGGCGGCCAGCCACGAGGGCTCCGACGTAGCCCGTCAATTCAATGAAATGGGCATTACAGCCTTTGTATTGAAATATCGCCTGCCCAATGACACTACCATGCTCAATAAAGAGATCGGCCCCCTGCAGGACGCCCAGCAGGCATTGCTGGTGGTGCGCCAGCGCGCTGCCGAGTGGGGTATTAAAAAGAACCAGGTAGGGATTATCGGCTTTTCTGCCGGTGGCCACCTCGCCTCTACTACGGGCACGCATTTCCAGCACAACGTTCTTACCAACGAAACTTATAAGCAACCAGCCAAGTCACCGGTACGGCCCGATTTCATGATCCTCCTTTACCCGGTGATCAGCTTTACCGACAGCCTCGCCCACAAAGGTTCCCGCACCAAATTACTGGGTGAAAATGCTTCTGCAGAAAAGATCACTCAATACTCCAATGAGTTGCAGGTTACCAAAGCCACACCGCCCACCTTCCTGGTACACGCCAAAGATGACAAGACGGTAATCGTGCAAAACAGTGAGCACTTTTATGAGGCTTTACAAAAGCACAAAGTGCATAGTGAGATTTACCTCTATGAAAAGGGAGGTCATGGTTTTGGCATGTACAATAAAACCAGTGAGGTGAAATGGATGGACCTGGTTGAACAGTGGTTGAAAAGTAATAAGCTGATAAAGTAAGTACCTACTACTCTACCTGCCGCTGCATTTGCTGAAAGGCTGAGACAAACATTTTAAACTTATGGTCGGTTTTTGCCCACGCAATGCGCTTATAAGTGAAAAAGTAGTGCAGCTTATTCCAGGCGATGCGGGTATCTTCTTTATCGTAAAAGAGGCTCTCCCATTCGGGAGCCCAGTCTTCCAGAGGTACCAGTTCAAAACCGTTGCCATACATTTTTAAAGGGCCGGGCAGGCTGCGTACATCAAGGGATTTTTTATCGGTACTGATACCCCAGGCGAAATATTTTTCCCAGTACAGCAGGTGATTTTTCAGGCGGTTTGTAATTTCCGCATCGCTTTCCTTGTGTGTGGCTTTGATACGCCACTTGTTATTGGCTAATGAAAAGGGATTATCAGCCTCGTCTAATTTGTTGCTATTGCCTTCGAATCGATAAGCCGATTGGAAAGCATTATCGGGCAGGATATCTACCGTGATCTCATTTTTACCTGCACCCTGCAACTGGATACGCCGCCGTTTTTTATCGGCGCTTTTGAGAATAATATAATCGCCGTCCACTTCCCAATCGCCATAGTCAAAACCCTGCAGGTAAGCCGTAAACCTGCCATCCCGCTGCAGGTTCATAAAATGTACGGGCGTAAGCAAAGGGTCACTGTCATCACTGCTGGCAGCCGTATTGCTTTTGGTATCGTCGTAGGTATAAAACCATACTTTACTGAGTGCATCACGACGGGAGCAATTGCTGAACAGGGTAATGATGGTCAACAAAACGAGGCAGCGGTAAAGAAGAGGCATAGTAGGTTATCTGTTTTTTTCAGGGTCGAAATCAACTGGTAGCAGGTGGCATATTTTCTCACTCCAGGACCAATAGCCTGACGAGAAGAAATCCTGTGGTGGGAAGTAGGCGCCTGAGGCTTCAATCACTACAGGGGTACCCTGAAGCAGGAATACATCAGAGCGTGGATGCCAGGGCTTGCGTATTTCGCCATACTTCTGCAGGTAGCCTTCTTCTTCCAGTCCCTTTTTATAAGTGATATGGAGATAATGTGGGAAGAACAGCGAAATACGGGTAGAATCGGCACGGGTGGTAAGACTATCAGCCGTCAATAAAGTGGGATTGACAATATCTATAAAGTCGGGTTGATTGAGTATTCGGTTATAATAATTGGTAGAATCACCTACCACTGTAACCGGACCACCCCTTCCCATCATAAGCCTGCCTCCGGTACCATAGTTCCTGCGCCAAAGGGCTGCGTATTCTTTCTTTACCCGTTCCTTTTCCAGGTTAGGTTCCTTGATCATGCGTTGCACCTCAAACCCTTCGCTGGCCAGCTTATTGGTGTATAAGGCACGCATAAAATGTACGATGGAGCCCTCATAGGCATGTTTGCGGCTGTTTACCCAACGACGGGGTACACGGTTGCGGTCTTCCGACATATCCTCAAAGAAAGTGAATCCCACATAGAGCAAGGTGCGCTCGCGCATATTGTAAATGAAGTCTTCCAGCTGGTATTTGATGCGATATCCCAATGCTTTGTTCTCGATGATCAATGGCTCGTCGGCCACTGCAATAAGCGTGTTGGTTTTGCGGGAAAAACGAAAGCGGAGTACTTTGGAGTTTTTGATCACACAATTACGTGAAGCGGCCGTAGTACCAATAAAGCTCTCTGTAAATAAACGGCCCCACTTTGCCCATCCATCCTTTTCCCAGGGCTCAACTACGATCGATTCCAGCTCTGTTATTTTAGGCTTCAAACGCACGCGCAGGATCAGGGGTAATGAGTCGCCTGTATAAGGATAGCTAAGTGTAGTGAAACCGATAGAAGATATGATGATTTCAAAAGAGCCATTTGCAGGAACATCTGTCAATTCAAAATGACCGTTGGCGTTACTAACTGTTCCTTTGGAAGATCCATTGATAAAGATGCTGGCGCTTGCGATGACTGTTCCTGTCTTATCGTTGATAACAGTACCGGTAATACGATTTTTGCTCTGGGCCATCCCAGAGAGGGTCGATAACAACATCAATCCAAGAACACAAGCAAAGTCGATTAAGTTTCTCAATGGTCTCTACGATAAGGTAAGTTGAATCCCGGTTTTGAACGACCATGGTCTTTCTGCCATGAGGGCCCAAAAAAGCCGGTGTATTAACACCGGCTAAGATAATAAACAAGTTTGGCAGGATATAGTGACCACAGAAGAATCCCTTCTTATTTAAGCAATTTTAATGTGTAGTACTCCCCAAATCGGGGAAAATTGCTATACGTATACCCTGTTTGTGGTATTGTTACTTTCCCTGATCTTACTCTAATCCAAACAGTCCCTTGTTCAATAATTGTAATGTTTGGGTTTTATAGTCAGAAGGCAATAATATAGATACGTTGTGCTTGCTGCCACCATAGCTTACCATGCTGATGGGCACTGGCGTAAGCGCATCGAACAGCTTGCTCAATACATTCTGCGTTTGAGCAATTTCGTTACCTACCACTGAAATGATGGTTTGGTTTTCTTCCACTTCGATGGTACCAAATGGTTCCAGCTCTTTTACGATGGCTTTCAGGTGGGTGCCGCTATCGATCGTTACAGATACGGCTACTTCGGAAGTAGTGATCATATCGATGGGGGTGCGGTACTTTTCAAACACCTCGAATATCTTACGCAGGAAACCATAGGCCAGCAACATGCGGCTGCTCTTGATGTTGATAGCATAGATACCATCTTTGGCAGCTACTGCTTTTGCACCTACTGAACCCGCTTCCTGTGTGATCACGGTGCCTGCTGCCTGTGGCTGCATGGTATTCAACAGTTTCACCGGAACCTTTTGCTGTTGTGCCGGCCATATACAAGTAGGGTGTAATATCTTGGCGCCGAAGTAAGCCAGCTCAGCCGCTTCTTCAAAGCTCAATTGCTCGATGGGCAGGGTCTTCTTCACTACCCGGGGATCGTTGTTGTGCATGCCATCGATATCGGTCCATATTTCGCATACGGAAGCATTTACAGCAGCAGCTACAAGCGATGCTGTATAATCACTACCACCACGTTTCAGGTTGTCTACTTCGCCACGTACGTTGCGGCAGATATAGCCTTGTGTAATGAACAGTTTCTTGCTCTTGTGTTGCTCCAGAATAGGAAGGAGTTTTGCTTTAATGGCAGGCACCTGTGGCTCATCATGAATGTCGATGCTCATGAATTCCAGTGCCGGCAATAAAGCGTGATCGATCCTTTTCTCTTCGAGATAGGTGCTGAAGAGCTTGGTAGAAAGCAGCTCGCCCTGGGCCAGGATGTCCTTGCTCAGTGCTTCGCTGAATGATATCTTGAGTATGATGGTTAAGAATTCAAAGTGCTCGGCAACGATACGCTTCGCCTTCTCCAAGGTTGCGTCGTTCTTCAGCAGGTCGCGGATGAATGTTTGATAATGCGCTTCCAGCTTTTCAATTTGTTGTTTGGCAGCATCGCGGTCACCGGATGCCATCGCATCTCCAATCGATACCAATGCATTGGTAGTACCACTGAGGGCACTCAATACGACGATCTTGGATTCTGCATCTTTGGTGATCAATTCTGCCACCTGATGCATACGCTCCGGCTTACCTACTGAGGTACCGCCGAATTTCATAATTTTCATGGTTTACTCTCCTGTTCCGCTACTGGCGGAATGTTTTGGTTGGAAAATAATTTTTGCAAAGCAGGCGCAAAGATAAGGGAAGATGCGATTGCGGGTTCCTGATTTAGGATTTCGGATTTCAGCAACCGCAAGACCTTGCAAGGATTTACCATTCCCATGACTTTAGTCTACCCACAAAGTCGAAATAGCAGGCTACAACTGTATTCCGAACTTTTCACCCAGCAATAGTAAATCTTCTGATACTGAGTTTAGTAAAGGGATACCAGCCCTCATGCGGTTGGCTTCCATTTCCCGCTCGGGGTCGCCGGGAATCAGTACCTGCTCTTCGCCGGGCACCGGTGTGGCGCTGCGGAAGCGGCGTATCCACTTGTCCATGTGGAACTTAAAGTCGGTTGCCGGGCGGAAGGCATCTACCCGCATAGCCCCAAAGAAATGCCCGATGCCTTTCCCAGGCATCTCGGTGGGCATGGGCACGTAGGCCGGGAAAGGTGGTACCCAGGGGCCATAATTGGCGCCGCTCAACACGGCTGAGAAGATGTCTACCACTGCTCCCAGAGCATAGCCTTTGTGGCTGCCATGCTCGCGGTCGCCGCCGAGGGGCAACAAGGCCCCGCCGGATTTCAACTCATGGGGATTGGTAGATGGGTTTCCGTGTTTATCCTGTACCCAGCCGGTGGGTGTTTCTTTACTTTTACGTTGCAGTATTTCCAGCTTACCATTGGCCGCTGTAGTAGTGGCCAGGTCAGCCACAAAAGCAGGCTCCTCTCCTGCCGGTATCGCCACACAAATGGGATTGGTGCCCAGCAGTCTTTCCACCGAAAAGGTGGGCGCCACCAGGGGGCTGGCGTTGGTCATGGCCATGCCGATCATATCGTGCTCCAGGGCCATCATGGCATGATAGCCTGCTATGCCAAAGTGGTTACTGTTTTGCACGCTCACCCAGCCGGTGCCTACCTGCCTGGCCTTGTCAATAGCCACCTGCATGGCGAAGGGTGCTACCACCAGTCCAAGACCGCCATCGCCATCCACTACAGCCGTGGAAGGCGTTTCATGGATGATCTTTATGTTGGGTTTTGTATTGGCGCGGTTGGCTTCCCACAAACGCACGTAACCGCTCAGGCGCGCTACGCCATGTGAGTCAACGCCCCTAAGGTCTGCAGACAACAGCACTTTGGTAGCCATACCTGCATCTGCTTCGCTACAGCCTATTTGCTGAAATATTGCTTTGGTAAATTCGAATAACTGTTGATAAGGATATATTCTTTCTGACATGGCCGCAAAGTAATTTGAAAAATCTGAAAATAGGTAAATGACCCGTCATGCAAGTTTTGTCATTGATATGACAACACCAGGAAGTGCTGCCACTATGACATTTTAAAAGCTCATTTTTCTGTATAAAGGGTTTCAGACGCCGAAAACGGCTTGGCTAACTACTTTACAGAAAACGACAATACCGCATAGTATTTGAGGGTTTATTTCCTTAAAACACCGTTATGATAACATTCATGGCAACAGATCCCAAACACAAAGACACCAATCCGGCTATTATTGATCCCAACAATGATAATGAAACGGATGACACCGATTTTTTTGAATATGATGAAGAAGCTGAATTAAAAGCAATGGGATTGCTTGATGAGGAAACAGCGGAAGGTTTCGACTGGACATTGGGAGACTAACACCCGCCTTATCTTATTTTTTTCTCAACCGTACCTGAACTTTCTCCAATACTTCTTCCGGTTTAATGAGTTGCATACATTTAAAATGTCCTTTCGGGCATTTGTTGTGCCCGATCTTGGAGCAGGGCCGGCAGGAGAGTCCTTTGATCTCTACAAT
Source organism: Niastella sp. (assembly GCA_017744515.1). GTDB lineage: Bacteria > Bacteroidota > Bacteroidia > Chitinophagales > Chitinophagaceae > Paraflavitalea. Next base: position 26,321 of record JAGIBF010000089.1, on the reverse strand, counting down.
ATCAAAGAGCTGATTGCGGCCGGGCATATAGGGGTACATGCCAAACTCCGGTACCGTATTGCCCCAGAGGGATATGATGGGTTTGTTGAAAGCGGAAGCAATGTGCATTAAGCCGGTATCGTTGGTAACGATCAGTTTGGCGCGCCTTACCAGGTCGGCCGATTCATTGAGGTTGAACTTGCCGCAGGCGTTGTAGATCTTTACTTTGTCGGCTTCTGCAATGGCTTCTCCGTTGGCTGCATCTTCCTTACCTCCCAGCAATATGATGGGGTGTTGTATGGAAGCACACAAGGCTTTCAGCTTCTCCAGCGGATATTTCTTGGTGTTGAGCGCTGCGCCGATCACCACACCGATGTAGCCTGCATGGTGCGAAGCAGGGATATCGCTTTCCTTTATCTTGTCTTCGTCGGGAATAAAGTAATCCAGTCCAATACCATCATTCCGTATTCCAAATGTTTGCAGCGTGGCGAGGTAGCGATCGACGATATGTATATCCGGCAGTTTGTTGACCTTGAAGTTGGTCAGCAACCACTTTTCGATGTTGAGCTTATTGAAGGAGAAAGACTTTTTACGGAGTGCCCGTTTTACTTTCAGGGTGCGCAGGTTATGGTGCAGGTCGATCACGTAATCAAAATCCTCAGCCTGCAGTGAACTGATCATCGCATCGAAATCATCCTGCAGGTAATGTACTTTATCGATATAGGGATTGGTCTCTACAATGGTGCGAAAGGAAGGCTTCGTGAGGTAATGCACTTCAGCCGTTACCACCTGTTTTTTCAGGCAACGTACAACCGGTGTGGTCAATACGATATCACCAATGGAGGAGAAACGGATGATGAGAAATTTCATGATGCGAAAATAAGTCGGAAAGTCGGGAAAAGTCGGGAGACGGTAAGTCCGAAAGTCGGAAAGTATCTTAGCCACATTTACTTTCGGTCTTTCGGACTACTGACTTGCGGACTATTTCTCCACGTAATTAAGGTCTTTATGGAATGTTTCCTGGGTGAAAAAGGCTGCTATCAGGGATACCACCATTACGATAATGCCTGTTACAATAGCGCTTTGGATAAGCCCCCATTTCCAGTTGTCCTGAAATACATCTTTAAACATCATGTTGATCAACGGCAGGGCACCCCGCACCATATTGGGTATGGTAGTGGCGGCAGTTGCCCGCAGGTTGGTGCCAAACTGTTCGGCGCCCATGGTTACAAAGATGGCCCAGAAACCGGTGCTGAAGCCAAGGGCCGCACAAGCAGCGTACATGGTTGCATCGTTCTTTATATTGCCACTGAAGAAGTAAATGCCGGATACGATGGAGAAGAAATAAAACAGGTACAGGGCTTTCTTTCTGCTCTTGAAGTATTGGCTTACAAGCCCTACCAGAATATCACCTATCGCAATGGCTGCATAAGCGTACATAATGGCGCGGCCTGATTCTATTTTGTTTTCTCCGTAAAACTCGTTGGCAAACCGGTTGCTGAGGTTTACCAATATGCCTATCACATACCAGGTTGGCAAACCGATGAGGATGGCCAGGATGTATTTTTTGAATCGTTCACCGTTGTTGAAGAACATGAACAGGTTGCCTTTTTGTATATGCTCCTGCGATTTCACTGCTTTGAACATGCCGCTTTCGGCTACGCTGATGCGGAGCAACAACAGTACTATCCCGAGGCCCCCACCTATTTTATAGCAAAGACGCCAGTCCTGATCGGTAAACTGAAAGGTGAAATAAGCGAATACGGCGCCAAACAGACCAATGCCTGCTACCAGCGACGTACCGATACCTCTTTTATTTTTAGGGAGTAATTCGCTTACGAGGGTAATGCCTGCGCCCAGTTCTCCTGCAAGACCCAACCCTGCCACAAAACGTGCCCATGCATATTGATCGGTGCTGGTTACAAAACCGGTGAGGAAATTGGCTACTGAATAGAGCAAGATGGAGCCGAACAACACACTCAGGCGACCTTTCTTATCGCCCATGACGCCCCACACAATGCCGCCTATAAGCAGGCCCACCATCTGCCAGTTGATGATCTTGGTACTGGCAGCTATGACCATTTTGGTATTCTTCAGGTCTACACCCAATCCTGCGAGGCTGGGTTCACGCACAATGGTAAAGAGCAGCAGATCATAAATGTCTACGAAATATCCAAGGGCGGCTACAATGACAGCAATGTTTAAAACAGAAGCAGGTTTCTGTTGCATAGGCTATTCTGGCGTTGTTTCGTTAGTAGGGGGCAGTTTTTCTTCGCCCGCTTTCTTTTTTCCGAAAAATAGTTTGATCAATACTGGTGCAGTAGTTACCAGTACTATACCGATTACGATTACTTCAAGGTGTTGTTTCAGATCGAATCCAAACTGCGACAGAATCCATTTTTGCAGGAAGTGGCCGGCAAAGAGCATGCTGAATACCCAGGCCAGGCAGCCTACTATATTATAATAGGTAAACTTCTTTTTTTCCATTTGCACGATGCCTGCTACGATGGGGGCAAAAGTGCGGATGATGGGCAGGAAACGGGCGATCACGATAGCGCTGCCGCCTCTTTTTTCATAAAACTCATGGGCCTGGTGCAGGTAATGCTTTTTAAACAGCATATTGTCTTTCCAGGAGTACATGGCTGGTCCGATCTTCCGGCCGGTCCAATAGCCCAGCATGTTACCGAGGATACCCATTAAGGAGATCAGCAGCCAGAGTATGATGAGGTCGAGCCATTCGTTTCGGATATGGCCCATACCAAACAGTTGTAACAATTCATACGTAATACCAGGCTTTCCACCTTCTCCTTCGTGCGCATAAATACCGGCAACAAATAATAATGAGTCGCCTGGCAAAAAGAACCCGGCAAACAAACCTGTTTCAGCAAACACGACAAACAGCAATAGCCATAGACCTCCATTTTCGATATAGAACTGCGGATTCAATAACTGCTTCCAGTGAAAGTCCAATAAGATCATGTCCAGCAAACTCATACTACGTGCTTAAATTATTTAGGTATTTACTTTAGCTACGAGCTTCGAGCTGTGAGCAACGAGCAAAAACAAATGGCCCGAAACTCGTAACCGGCTGTTTTTAGGCTGCCACTTTCTCTATATCTCCTGCCTGCTCAGGTCCCAACTCTCCTTCCCACTTACTAACGACACTGGTGGCCAGTGCATTGCCCACCACGTTGGTCATTGTGCGGAACATATCGCAAAAGTGATCGATCGGCAATATCAAAGCTACTCCTTCCGGCGGAATGCCAAACATGGAGCAGGTAGCCAGTACAATTACCAGCGATGCCCTTGGCACCCCGGCAATTCCTTTGCTGGTCACCATCAGTACCAGCAGCATGGTGAGCTGCGTACCGAGGTCGAGCGGTATTTTATAGGCCTGTGCTATGGCTAAACTGGCAAAGGTCATGTACATCATGCTGCCGTCCAGGTTAAAGGAATAACCCAATGGTAATACGAAGGAGACGATCTTGCTTTTACAGCCAAAGCGCTCCAGTTCTTCGGTAAGCTTGGGAAACACGGCTTCACTGCTGGTGGTACCAAAGGCAATAAGGAGCGGGCTGCTGATGCGTTTGAGCAGGCGCGGCACCCGGTTTCCCAATATGAGGTATCCGACAGTCAATAATATAACCCACAATACCAGGATGCCAAGCAGGAAGAACAGGTAATAAATGATATAGAACTGAAAGATCTTTGGACCTTTTACCGCAATGACTGCAGCCAGCGCGCCAAATACGCCATAGGGTGCGAAGTTCATTACATAGCCCACCATCTTCAGGATCACATGTGACACTACGTCCAGCGCTTTGATCAGGGGCTTGGCATAATCGCCCAAAGCCGTCATGGCTACGCCGAAGAAAATACTAAATACTACCAGTTGCAGTATTTCATTGGTGGCCATGGCTTCTACAAAGCTGCGGGGCACAATATGCTCTACGAATTTTTCTACAGAGAACTCCTGGTTCTTGGTCATCAGGTCTTTTACGCCGGCATTATCGGCCTGGGAGAGATCGATGTAGTGTCCGGGCTGCAAGAGGTTTACCAATACCAACCCTACCAGCAGAGATACAAGCGATGCCGAAACGAACCAAAGGAGGGCTTTACCGCCTACCCGGCCAACGGTTTTCATATCGCCCAGTTTGGCGATACCCACCACTAATGTGGAGAAAACAAGCGGCGCAATGATCATCTGTACCAGCCGGATAAATACCTTACCCAGCAGGTTGATATTTTTGGAAAACCCTTTGATAAATTCTGGTGAAGCAGTTTCATGTACTAATAATCCGACAGCCAAGCCAAGCACCATGGCAATGAGGATAGAAAGGGTCAGCCTGTTTTTCTTCATGAAGGCGATTCTTATTGGGTAATAGCCTGCAATATAGGATATAAAGGCAAAAAACAATCGGCTTGAAGCATCAGGTTAACCGATATTACCATATATGGTGAGGAGCCCGCCAACGGCCCTTTTTAAAATCATTGTGATTAATAAATCCTTATCTTTCCGGCTTTATTTACTTTATTGGTCACATAATAAACTATAACCAACTGTATGAGCTTGTTCGTTAAGAAACCCCTCGGGTCATTATTATCCGAAGCACAAAACACGGGCGAACATTCCCTTAAAAGAACCCTTGGTGCCGGAGCGCTTATTGCACTGGGTATTGGCGCCATCATTGGCGCTGGTCTGTTTTCCATTACCGGTGGTGCGGCTGCCAACCAGGCAGGTCCTGCTATCACTATCTCTTTCATTGTTGCGGCAGCCGGTTGTGCCTTTGCCGGCTTGTGTTATGCAGAGTTTGCTTCCATGATCCCTGTAGCTGGTAGTGCCTATACCTATAGTTATGCTACTATGGGTGAGTTCATCGCCTGGATCATCGGATGGGACCTTGTACTGGAATACGCCGTGGGTGCAGCTACTGTAAGTATCAGTTGGAGCCGTTACCTTGTGAAATTCCTTGAAGGCTTTGATGTTCATTTACCGGCAGCGCTTGTTACCGGTCCCTGGGATGGTGGCGTGATCAACCTTCCCGCTGTATTCATCGTGGTACTGATGAGCTCCCTGCTTATCAAAGGAACCAAAGAAAGTGCTACCGTAAATGCTGTTATCGTGGCACTGAAAGTAGCGGTGGTATTGATCTTCATTTTCCTTGGCTGGAAATACATCAACAACGACAACTACACTCCTTACATTCCTGATAATACCGGTAAGTTCGGTGAATTTGGTTTCAGCGGTATCATCCGCGCAGCTGCCATCGTATTCTTTGCCTACATCGGCTTCGATGCGGTGAGTACAGCAGCACAGGAAGCCAAGAACCCCCGCAAGCACATGCCAATCGGCATCCTGGGTTCACTGGCTATCTGTACCGTATTATATATCTTATTTGCGCACGTAATGACCGGCGTTACCAACTACCAGACTTTCAAAGGTCAGGATGGTATCGCTCCGGTAGCCGTAGCTATCGATCACATGGGTACAGCCGATGCCGCTGGTGTTATCCACCCCGACTATCCCTGGCTGAACCGCGCCATCGTAGTAGCGATCCTTGCTGGTTACGCTTCTGTGATCCTGGTGATGCTCATGGGTCAAAGCCGTGTATTCTTCAGTATGAGTAAAGACGGCCTGTTGCCCGGCGTATTCTCTGAAGTGCATAAGAAATTCCGCACGCCTGCCAAAAATAACCTGCTGTTCATGCTGTTCGTGAGCCTCTTTGCGGCTTTCGTACCAGCCCGCGTGGTAGGTGAAATGACCAGTATCGGTACCTTGTTTGCATTTATCCTGGTATCTATTGGTGTGGTGGTCATGCGTAAAACCATGCCTGACGCTCCCCGTGCTTTCAAAACGCCGTTGGTTCCTTTGGTTCCTATCCTCGGTGTGGTTACCTGCTTGTTCATGATGGTATTCCTGCCACTGGACACCTGGATCCGTTTGATCGTGTGGATGCTGATCGGTTTTGATATTTACCTGGCTTACAGTATCCGCCATAGCGAATTGTCGTCCAAACTGCCTAACACTGCCTCACAAAGTAATAAAGTGGTAGGCTGGAGTGGATTGATCCTGGCGCTGGTACTGGCTGGTGTTGCTTACCTGCATCATTACTTTGTACTGGAAGAGCAAAAAGTAGATGCTACCGTATCGCCTGATAACGGCCTTTTCTACTTCTCCCTGATCTTCGCCGCGCTGCATGCCATTTACTTTGGCAGCAAAATAGCTAAGAAATAAGCTGTTGCTTTACAATATAAAAGGCCCGTTCGCCCTCCGGCAGACGGGCCTTTTTCTTTTACCGGCCAGAATACTGCGGGTTTTGCAAGGAAGGGTTGGCAGGGTCGTTTGCTTATTCTATTTTTGCAACCCGAAATAACACTTTTATGGGTCGCATATTTGAAGTACGTAAGTCTACCATGTTTGCCCGCTGGGACAAAATGGCCAAACAGTTCAGCCGTATTGGAAAAGAAATTGCCATTGCCGTAAAGGCTGGCGGTCCTGATCCTCATACCAACCCCGCTTTGCGCCGGTGTATGCAGAACGCCAAGAGCGTGAACATGCCGAAGGACCGTGTGGAAGCCGCCATCAAGCGGGCACAGGGTAAGGAAATGGAGAATTATGAGGAGATCCTGTACGAAGGTTATGGTCCCCATGGCGTAGCTATCCTGGTAGAAACCGCTACCGATAACCACGTGCGTACCGTAGCCAACGTAAAATCCATCTTCAATAAAGGCCAGGGAACCCTGGGCAACAGTAATAGTGTAAGCTTCCAGTTCAAAAAAATGGGTGTTTTCAAATTAAAGCCCGAAGGCCTGAACCAGGAAGATCTGGAGCTGGAACTGATCGACTTTGGCCTGGAAGAGCTGGGTGAAGGTACTGGTGAGAATGGAGAGAGCGTACTGGTAGTGCGGGTAGGTTTTACCGACTTTGGCAACATGCAGAAAGCGCTGGAAGAAAAGGGTATCACACCTATCAGTGCTGAACTGGAATGGATTCCCGGAACCCCGGTTGAATTGGGTGAAGAGCAGGCGCAGGATGTGCTGAAGCTGGTAGACAAGCTGGAGCAGGATGAGGATGTGCAGAAGGTGTTTCATAACCTGGCGTAAGGAAAACAAGAATACAGAATACAGAATTCAGTATACAGAATAAATACAAGTTCGTAAAAGCGTAAGGCCGTAAGTAGTTGCTAACTGCAAATGCTTACGGCCTTCTTCTATTCTGAATTCTGGATTCTTTCTCTTACTCACTCCTCAACGCTTTCACCGGGTTGGCTACTGCCGCCTTGATCGTTTGCCAGGCAATGGTAAGTGCAGCGATCACAAGGGAAGCCGCAAGGGCTACTATAAAAATGCCCGCGCTGATATCGATATGGTACGCGAAATTTTCCAGCCAGCTGTGCATGGCGTAATAAGCTACCGGCGCCGCTATGAGGAAAGCGATCAGAATAAGCCAGATAAATTCTTTGGAGAACAGGAACATGATGCTGGTTAATGGGGCGCCCAACACTTTGCGGATGCCTACTTCTTTGGTGCGCTGTACAGTAGCAAATGCAATCAATCCATATAATCCGAGGCAACCGATGAGGATGGCAATGCCCACAAACAAGCGGAAAGCGGTGTACAGCTTCTGCTCCTGCCGGTAAAAGGTGGCGATGCGATCGTCGAGGAATTGATAATCGAACATAGCATCCGGGAACATGGCAGTCCATTCTTTTTCAATCGTGCTCATGGACTGCAATATGCTTTGGGGTTGAAGCTTGACGCTTGCTCTGAAAAAGCCCCTCGTACTATAGTCTATGATTACCGGCCGTCTTAGCTTGTGTTTCGATTCGCTTTGGAAATCCTGCACCACGCCTGCGATGGTGAGTGTTCTTCCCATTCCTTTAAACCGTACCCCTATCGCCTGATCCGGCAGCTGAATGCCGAGCTTATGGATCAAGGTTTCATTGACCACTACCTGGCGCAGTGTATCGTTGGCATCTTTGCGCCACATGGGTTTACCTGCCAGCATGGTAAGGCCAAACATTTTTGTATAGTTCTCATCGATAAGTTTTACTTCCGTTACATCGTCTTTATCGATGCCTCTATCGGGGGCAGAGAAGGGTGCAAAGTTGCTGTTGAAGCTGGGCTCACCTGAAGAAAAACTTACGGCCTCTACGCCTGCTGTAGTAGTTAATTGCTGTTGTAATTGCTCGCGTTTCTTTCCATCTGGTACAAAGAATGAAACGATTGCCTCTTTTTTAAATCCAAGATCACGGTTCTTGAAATAGTCCATCTGGTAAGCTACCACCAGGGTGCCGATAATGAGCACCTGGGAAATAACAAACTGTGTTACCACCAGGCTTTTACGTAAGGAGAATCCACGTACCGCGGGTGTTTTCATATTCCTGAATGCTGTAACAGGATTAAACGCTGATTGCACAAAGGCAGGGTACAAACCAGCAATGAGTATAAGCCCAACCGTGACACCCGCAATGAACAGGATCACCTGTGGATCGAGCAAAGCAGCAGGTGTTATTTTTATTTCGAGCCAGGTGGCTGCTTTGGAAAGGAACAATGCGGATGCAACTGTACCGAGCAATAAGGCCAGCAATACCAACACGGCTGTTTCTCCCAGGAACTGGCGAACCAATTGAGACCGGTCGGCTCCCAATACTTTTCGTACGCCTACTTCTTTGGCACGCTTAATGGCCTGGGCTGTGGAGAGGTTGACAAAATTGATGGCGGCAATTAAAATGATCAGCAGCCCCACAGCTGCCAGCGCCCAATAGGTTTCCCTGGACACGGTGGGCATGGCGCTATTGTTGAGGTAACGGGTGTCGTAATGTATTTCACGCATTGGCTGGAAAGGCAATCTCGCTTCTTTGGCCAGCTCGTTACCCCAATGTCTGGCCACAAAATCATGCATCTGGCTTTGCAGCTTTGTGATGTCGAAGTTTTCCGGTGTGGTGAAATAGGTAAAGCCGCCCATGATGGCATAAAAGTTCAACGTGGATGGATTTATTTCTTTCCGTACTGTTTCAAACGACACGAGAAACCGGAACGGAAGGTGGGTGTTGGGAGGTAAGTCTTTGATCACGCCGGTCACTTTCAGGTCGTATCGATTATCCAGTTTAATGACCTGGCCCATCGCTTCTCCCTTTCCAAAATATTTGTGTGCCATACTCTCGGTAAGCACTACTGCATTGGGCTCCGATAGGGCTGTGCGTTTGTTACCTTCCAACCACTGGTAATCGAATATACCGGTGAAGTATTCATCGGCATAACAGTAGTCTTTTTCCATGTATCGTTGTTCGCCCACTTTTACCGTCCCATCAGCCTGAAACCATACCTGCGTGACTTCCAACCCGGGATAATCATTGCGCAGGGCTGGTGTAATGGCCATCGATACGCTGGGGTTAAAATCTATCGCATTCAGCGTAACCCGGTAGGTGCGTTTGGCTTTTACATGATAACTATCGTAACTCAATTCATTGCGTACCACCAAAAATATGAGTATGCTGGTGGCAATGCCAAGGGCGAGTCCCAGCACATTCAGTAAAGAAAAGCTGAAATGCCGGCGAATGTTGCGCCAGGCGGTGAGGAGAAAATTGCTGAACATGAGCAATTGATTTGTAAGGGTGAATGGAACGTCCTCTTATAAGACGGTAAATAATATGCCAAGCTCCCAACTTTCTGATTTACAGGAAAATAATAAACAGGTTCTGTAAGAACCTGTTCGCTTGTGATACAGCTATTGTACGTTTTTTATTAGTATACCTGTTGATTGGAAGGCTGGGTATCTCTTGATTTGCCGGCATTTACTTCGCGGCGTATGATACCCTTGAACTTTCTTTCGTTATTGAACCAGGTAGCAATGGTGATGGCTGCGGAAAACAAGGCGCCTATTATTATCAGGCCTACAATAGAATTCACCTCTATGAAGGAAACCATTGAAAACAGGAATGCGGTGAGCACAGTGCATAGAAACGTGCCTACAGGTATGTACAGGGCAAAGTATGCCCAGCGGCCGCCTGTACGCTGCTCTTCCCAATATTTGATAAACCGCTTTTCTTTATCTGATAACACGTTATTGGTTTGTGAGGTCTATTTCTCCTTTCATGAAAAAAACACCCTTTCCGGCGATGGTAACACGCTCTCCTGCATGTTCACACCACAACTCACCGCCACGACGGGATAATTGTTTCGCCCGCAAGTTAGTCTTTCCCAGCTTTTTTGCCCAATAAGGAATTAATTGGGCATGGGCTGAACCTGTTACCGGGTCTTCGTCTATCCCCACTACCGGCGCAAAGAAACGGGATACGAAATCTACTCCCTGGGTTCCCATTGCAGTGATGATCACCTTCTCTCCCAGCCTCTTCAACCGCACAAAATCGGGCTGGCAGGTACGTACTGCTTCTTCGCTTTCCAACTCCACCAGGAAATCGCGGTGTTTATACACCTGCACAATGGGTATGAAACCGAGCGCCACGGCCAGGTCGGCGGGGAAATCTTTCAGAGGCTCCGGTTGCCAGGCTGGAAAATCCATGCTGATCAGGTCTCCCTCCCGGGTAATATTGAGCATTCCGCTAAGACAATGAAAACGGATCGCAGGTTTTGCATGTCCCAGTATATTGTATAGTACCCAGGCCGAGGCCAGGGTGGCATGTCCACACAGGTTGATCTCTGTAGCCGGCGTAAACCAACGGATATGATAATCGTAATCGTCGGTGGGCTTACCGGGTACAAAAAAAACAGTTTCACTCAGGTTGTTTTCCAGGGCCAGCCGTTGCATCAATTCATCGCTCAACCATTGCTGAAGGGGAATGACTGCTGCCGGGTTACCGCCAAACAACTTATCTGAAAACGCATCTACCTGGTAAAGTGTCAGTTTCATATTGTAAGGTTATTGATCATTGGAAATGGATAGTAAATTTAAGTGTAAATGCTCACTCACATTCTGTTTTCATACACTCGCGGCAGCATCAATTTATAACGCATGGCAATGACGCGGATGAACACGATCAACAGGATGGCGATGATCGTATTCCAATCGTTGGGTATACCCGTTTTTTGCAGCAAGAGGTACGCAGCGCCACCCAATATGCAGGCGGAAGCATAGATCTCCCGGTGAAATATCAACGGCACGTTATTCAACAATACGTCGCGTATTACGCCGCCGAAGCAGGCGGTGATGGTACCCAGTGCAATACAAATGCCGGGGCTTAATTGGGCATGCATGCCTTTCTCCATCCCGATGAGGGTGAACACTCCCAATCCTAAAGCATCGAACAGGAACAATGTTTTCTGAAACTGTTTTACATAGCGGCCAAAGAACAAGGTGATAAGCGCAGTAGCCAATATGACGATAGCTGTTACATCGTTGCGCAGCCAGGCTACGGGTGTATTGCCGATGAGCATATCGCGCAGGGTACCTCCACCGATCGCTGTGACAAACGACAGGATGATGACGCCAAAGGGGTCCAGCTTCCGGTCCATAGCAGAGAAAGCGCCGGAAGCGGCGAAGGCAATGGTTCCGAGGATGTCGATAATGTTGAGGAAGTTGTACTCCATGAAAGTAAAAGGGCGTTAGCCTTTAGGTATTAGCTGTTAGCCGCTGCTTACTACTCACTTATTCGGCCATCATTTCCCTGATCACATCCACGATCTCTTCGAGGTTGGGCTTGCTGAAGTAGTCGCCATCACTGCCATAACTGGGGCGATGAGCCTGGGCCGTAATGGTACGGGGCGAAACATCGAGCCAGCGATAGCCGCCTTGTTTTTCCATTACTTCCGTATACATGTAGCCGCAAGCGCCTCCCGGTACGTCTTCATCTACGAATACGATGCGGTTTGTTTTCTTCAGCGATGCCAGTATATCGTGGTTGATATCAAATGGAAGGAGTGTCTGCACGTCTACCACTTCGCAGCTGATACCGGACTTTTCCAGCATTACGGCTGCTTCCTGTACAATGCGGAGGGTAGAGCCGTATGATACGACTGTGATATCGGCGCCTTCTCTTACGATCTCAGGTATGCCCAGTGGCACCCGGTAATCGAGTAAGTTGGCAGGCAGTTTTTCTTTAAGGCGGTATCCGTTGAGTGATTCTACCATGATGGCAGGATCGTTGCCCTGCAGGAGGGTATTGTACATGCCAGCTGCCTGCACCATGTTGCGCGGTACGCAAATGTGGAAGCCGCGCAGGGAATGTATCATCATGCCCATGGGTGAACCGCTGTGCCAGATGCCTTCGAGGCGGTGGCCGCGTGTGCGCACAATGATCGGACAGCTTTGTCTTCCTTTCGTGCGCCAGTGGAGGCTGGCTGCATCATCGCTCAATGGCTGCAGGCCGTATAACAAGTAATCGAGGTATTGTATTTCGGCAATGGGACGCAGACCGCGCATGGCCAGGCCAATGCCCTGCCCCATGATCGTCAATTCGCGGATGGCCGTATCAAAGATGCGGTACTCGCCATATTTGGCTTGTAACCCGGCAAAGCCCTGGTTCACATCTCCGATCTTGCCTACATCTTCTCCAAATGCCAGCACTTTGGGGTTGCTGCTGAAGAGTGCATCGAAATACTTGTTCAGTATTTCGTAGCCATTCACCATGGGTGCATCGGATGCATACTGCGCTTCTACCGCTTTTACTTTCACCGGGCTCTTTGGACTTTCCTCATAGAGATAGGTGTTGTAAAAACTGTATCCTTCTTTTTTCAGGGAGGTGTACAATGCTCTTACATCGCCAGCCAATAGTGAATCGCCTGCGGCGTCGATAACGCGGTGGAGTGTTTGCAAAATATCTTTGCGGTGTGGCTCTCTGTTGGAAGCCAGTTCACGTTTTGCTTTCTCTATATCGCCATGCACATCCACGCCCTGCATGATCAATGCATCGAACAGCTCTACACATTGTGCTACTTGCTGCTTGATGGGGGCGGTGTATTTTTCCCAGGCGTGGGTTTTAGCTTCCCGCACCAGTTCTTTGGATTCTACTTCTATATCGTAGAGCTCATCTTCGCTGGCCAGTTCATTTTCCAGTATCCATTCGCGCATTTTCTTATTGGCATCCCACTCACGCTCCCACTCCAGCTGTTCCGGGCTTTTGTAGCGCTCATGGCTACCTGAAGTGGAATGTCCTTGCGGCTGTGTTACTTCTTCTACGTGGAATAAAGCGGGGATATGGGTGGTGCGTATTTTTTGTATGGCTGTTTCCAACACTTCGCACATGCCTGCATAATCCCAGGCTTTCAGTTTATAAATATCGAATCCGTTGGTATGGTCTTTCTTCTGCATGCCTTTCAGCGCCTCGGAGATGGAACCTTTGGTAGTTTGGTATTTACGGGGCACGGAGATGCCATATCCATCATCCCATACAAATATGGCAAGCGGTACCTGTTGTACACCGGCAGCGTTCACCGTTTCCCAAAAATGTCCTTCGGAAGTAGATGCATCACCGATGGTGCAGAAACATATCTCATTGCCATTATCGCTCAACTCATGCATATCCTGGAGGGCTGGCGAATGGCGGAAGAGTGTAGACGCCAGGGCGAAGCCCAGTGAGCGGGGCATTTGTCCGGCAGTAGGCGCCATACCGGCTGCAATGTTCTTACGATTCACAAGATCAAGCCAGTTGCCATCGCTGTCTACATTGGGGGTAGCAAAGTGTGAGTTCATCTGGCGGCCGGAACTATTGGGGTCATTGGCCGGATCGGGATCGGCGTACAGCTGGGAAAAGAACTCTTCCGGTGTAGCCTGCCCCGTGGCAAAGGCCAGGGTTTGATCGCGGTAATATCCACTGAGGAAATCGCCAGGTTGAAAGAACTTAGAGACAGCAATCTGAGCAACTTCTTTACCATCGCCGAAAATGCCAAATTTGGCTTTTCCTGTAAGCACTTCTTTGCGGCCTAACAGGCTGACTTCCCGGCTTTCACAGGCCATCCGGTAGTCCCGGAGCACTTCTTCCCTGAACTTGTCGAAAGAAAGCTTCTCGCTGGTGAGCGATGGGTTGTGAATCGTGTTTTCCATGGTGTAAAAGTATTGATTATCTGCCCTTGATAAATCGCTTTTCCCCGGATGTTAAAAAAATGTCATTAGGGGTAAAAATAATTACCTGGAAGTGACTTAAAAATGTAATTTTGAAGGGTTTCTAACCAAATCCTCTGGAGTATGAAAAAATGGTTGACACTTTTACTGGTAGCTGGTTTAGCTACTGCGGCGCAAGCCCAAACTGCGCCCGACACTAAATCTGCAGCGCCTGAAGTACTGGCCCTGAAAGAGACCAGTTATGAATTTGGCAAGATCCCTCAGGGACGCCCGGTGACACACGTGTTTGAGGTGACCAACACCAGCAAAGAAGTTTTGAGGCTCGACAACGTACAGGCTTCCTGCGGATGTACGACACCCGAATGGAGCCGCGAACCTATCCAGCCCGGCGCTACTGCCTCCATCAAGGTGGGCTACAATGCCGCCGCGGAAGGCCAGTTCAGCAAAACGGTGACTGTTGTGTACAACAATAACCAGACAAAAACTATCGTAATTTCCGGAACTGTTTATAGGGCGCCCGCAACGTCTGCGCCTGTAAATGCGTCATTAACATTACTAAAACAATAAACCAATTAAAATATGAAAAGAATTGCATTGGCAATCAGCGCGTTGATCCTCTCTGCCACTATGTATGCCCAGGCACCTAATGCTGCAAAAGCGGCCGACGTGATCAAATTTAAAGAGGCAGTACACGACTTTGGTAAAATAAAGCAAGGAGTACCAGTTACTTATGACTTCGTTTTCACCAATACGAGTGCTAAACCCGTAGTGATTGAACTGGCCCAGGCTTCCTGTGGTTGCACTACTCCTGTAAAGCCAGAAGCTCCTATCGCTAAAGGCAAGCAAGACAAGATCACTGCCGGCTTCAACGCTCAGGCGCTGGGTGTATTCACCAAGCCTATCACTATCAAAGTAGCCGGTATCGATACTCCTATGGAGATCAAGATCACTGGTGAAGTGTTGAACGAGGTGGATTATGCCAAGTACGAGAAAGAAAAGGGTTCCAAAAAAGGTAAGAAGTAATTAATTACCAACGTATTATATAGTCCCCGCAAGTTTCGATTGCGGGGATTTGTTTTTAGGGCCTATAAAGGTGTTTAAACAACTTTATTTTTTACAAGTAATTGATAATGATAGAAATTATACGATATTTTAAAACATCCTTTTTAGCTATTTCTGCGTCCAGCCTGCGTTTGAGCCCTGTTGTCTTGCCTTTACCTTGCTATTGTCTTGCCTTTACCTTGCCTCCGGCTTCCCTTTGGAATTAGGCATCCCGTCTTGAACCTCTCAGCATCCTCTTAGCATCCTGACCTGATCTCTTTCTCTGTTTGCCAATAAAATAGCCATAGTTTTGTGGCCTACTAACCTTTTTTGTATGGCTTCTTCAAAACGCACCAACTCCAAATCTTTGACAACTCCCGAATACCGGGTTTTCTATCCCATCAAAGTGGCCAAAAGCCAGATCGACGGCCAGGGGGCTTATGCCCTGCAGCGCATCCCGGCCCGTAAAAAGATCGGCGACCTGGGCGGGGTGATCATCACCATCCGGGAGGCCCGCCGCATCACTGCCCAAACCAAACGGGTGGCCATGGTAGAGTTTGACAATGGCGAGGCCCTGAATGCATCTGTGAACAGTAATGAGCTGCGCTATATCAATCATTCCTGCGACCCCAACACGTACATGCGCCTTACGCATCGCCGGGTAGAGTTTTATGCTTTGCGGCCTATCAAGCTGAATGAAGAACTGACCTGCAATTATGGTGAAACACATCATGACGGTAAGTTGCCTTGTCAATGCGGCGCCAGGAATTGTAAAGGCTTTATCTGATTACGGATTCAGGATGTAGTATTTCGGATTTCCGGCAACGTATAGTAATTCTAAATTCAAAATCCAGAATTCGAAATCCTTTACTTTTGCGCCATGCTAACAATCAGTCATCGCGGGCAAACTATGCCCCCGTCTCCCATCCGTAAGCTGGTTCCCTATGCTGAAGCAGCCAAGAAGAAAGGGGTGAAAGTGTATCACCTCAACATTGGTCAGCCCGATATCGAAACACCTAAGGCAGCATTGGATGCTGTGCGCCATGCCGACTTCAAAGTGCTGGAGTATAGCCACAGTGCCGGTAATGAAAGCTACCGCCGCAAGCTGGTGCAGTATTATAAAAAAAGGGGTATCGAGATCGATCACACACAGATCATCGTTACTACCGGTGGATCGGAAGCCATCCTGTTTGGTTTCATGGCCTGCCTGGACGCGGGTGATGAGGTGATCATCCCCGAGCCTTTTTATGCAAACTATAATGGTTTTGCGGTGGCAGCCGATGTAATCGTGAAGCCGATTACTTCTCATATCGAGGATGGCTTTGCGTTGCCTCCCATCAGTGAGTTTGAAAAAGCGATTGGCCCAAAAACAAAGGCTATCGTTTTGTGCAACCCCAACAATCCTACCGGCTATCTCTACAGCCGTGAGGAAATGGAGACGCTGAAGCAGATCATCATCAAGCATAATTTATACCTGTTTGCCGACGAAGCATACCGCGAGTTTTGCTACGAGGGTGAGCATATCAGCGCCATGCATTTGCAGGGTGTGGATGATCATGTGGTATTGATGGACACCATCTCCAAACGCTACAGTGCCTGTGGTGGACGTATTGGTGCATTCATTACCAGGAACAAGCAGGTGCTGGACACTGCCATGAAATTTGCACAGGCCCGTTTGAGCCCTCCTTCTTTTGCCCAAATTCTTGGCGAAGCTGCGGTAGACTTACCCGATGATTATTTCGATGCCACAAAAGCTGAATATCAAAAACGCCGTGATACCATGGTGAGCAGGCTCAATGCTATGCCGGGTGTATTCTGCCCTAATCCCGGTGGCGCTTTTTATGCCATTGCCCGCCTGCCGATCGATGATGCAGATGTATTTTGCCAATGGTTGCTGGAGTCATTTGATCACAACAAGCAAACAGTGATGCTGGCCCCTGCTACCGGTTTTTATGGCACCAAGGGTCTTGGGCTGAATGAGGTGCGCCTGGCGTATGTGCTCAATGTGGACGATCTCAACAAAGCTATGGATAGCCTGGAGGAAGCGCTGAAGGTGTATCCTGGAAGAAAGGCTTAAATACCCCTTCGACAACCCTTCGACAAGCTCAGGGTGACAATGCCCCGCTAATTAACAGTTAGATAATATCAAATCCCGGTTCATCCTGCAAAAAGGCTGATCCGGGATTTTCTTTTGAAAATACCCAATTAATATTGCACCTTCAGGTGGTTACCTTTTGCCGGTATATCGTATTTATTTATATATTTATGCTCCCTTCGCTCTGTCCTCGTTCCCTTGTTAGACCAACCCAATTTTACCTCTTGTAAGGCCACGCAGCCATTTTCCTATTATTTACCAGCCCTTGGTTGTTTGCTGCTATTTTATTTATTGATACCCTAACTGTTTATGCAGCTCATGCGTGGAAGGCGTTCCTATCCTTTTTATTGTTTGTTCCTGCTATTGGTATGTGCGACTGTTACTACCAGGGCGCAGGTGATTGCCGGCATCCGTGCCAATGGTAAGATCATGAACAATGGTGATACTGTGCGCGTGTGTCAGGGCAGTACGGTTTTATACCAAAGTGTGGGCATAGGATCCGTGAATATCGATTGGGTATTCAAGGGTGGGTCACCAGCCACTGCCAACGGCATCAATCCTCCGCCCGTGTTGTACAGTACGCCCGGCTTCGACACCACCTGGCAAAGGATCACCGGTGGTGGGTTTTCGGATTCCATGTTTCTCATTATACAAGTGGCTTCGGAAAAGCCGCTTGTGAATTTCAATTTTTCGCCCGACAATGTATGTGGTAATATACCTATCAACTTCAGCAACCTCAGCACCGGCAATCAACTGAGTTATGTGTGGACGTTTTCGCCACAGGGCGCCAGCACAGAAGCTGATCCTGTGTATCCTTTCCTGGAAGCAGTGGGCCCACCCGGTACACAGACTTTTCCCGTGAAGCTGGTTGCGACTAACTTTTATGGCTGCAAGGATTCTGTAACAAGAACGGTGACGGTGAAAAAGGTGCCAGATGCGGCTTTGGGCAATGCAGATGTGGATGTGAACTTCGGTACGTTCAATGGCATTCCTACTTTCAAGCGCTGCAACAATATTCCTTCTTATACTTTTACGTTTACGAATGCATCTACTACAGCCGCCAGCATTACCGGTTACCGGATCAAGTGGGGTGAAGGTAGTCCTGATTCTGTTTTCAGCACGTGGGCTACAGGCGCACTGATCAAACATACGTTTCCCCGTGGCAGCAGTACCATGACGGTAGAAGCAACAGGCCCGGATGGTTGTATAGGTATAAAAAAATACACTGTGTTCGTCGGGTCCAACCCGGCTGGTGGTTTGGCCAGTCTGGGTAATACAGATATCTGCGCTACCGACTCGCTGCGTTTTACCATCAATGGTGTAAGTGGTAATCCTCCCGGCACGTTGTATTCCTTCCTGATCAATGATGGTTCTTTTGAACAAACTTTCCTACATCCTGCTCCTGCGGTAGTGGGTCATTATTTTGAACGGGGCAGCTGTGGCAATACGAGCAATAACGGCATCAGCGCTTTCAACAATGCCTTTGGTGCTTATCTTACCATTACCAATCCCTGCGGTACTACCAGTCCTTCTGTGGTACCCATTTATGTATCGGGTAAACCAAGGGCTATTATTTCTTTACCGGCTCCCGCCGTGTGTGTGAACAATACCGTTACTGTGTACAGTGCTTCTCAGTTTGGCAATGTAGTCAATCAGCTGAGCAGCACTACTACCAATTGTTCCAATACCGGCAAGCAGGTATGGACTGTTTCTCCGGCTACCGGTTATACGATCACCAGCGGTTCATTGGGCTCGTTGAACGGCAGTCACACGAACGGCCTGCTGTGGACTGGCGGCAGCAGCAATTTCAATATCCGGTTTACCAATACCGGTACTTATACGGTGAAGATCTATGTGTTCAACGATCGCTGCGGTCTCGACAGTACGCAACAAATTATTTGTGTACGTAATCCGCCGCAAGCAGATTTCACGGCACCTGCAGATACCTTGTGCAGCCCAGGCAATATGGCTTTCACCAACACCAGCCCCATTGGTGGTTGCTTTGGCGAAAGCTATGCATGGAGTGTGCAGTATGATGATCCGCAACAGTGCAACACCATTCAAGGCGCTTCTTTCAGCTATATGAATAATACCACGCCAACATCGGCTTCGCCGGTGATCCGGTTCAACCTGGCGGGTCGGTATATCGTGCGGCTGACCGTAACTGCAAGGAATGCTACCAGCACCTGTGCGCCGGTATACAAGGAAGATACGTTTTATGTAAAGGGGCCTCCCAAGGTGGCTATTACGCCTATCAATGCCATGTGTGTAAACAATGACATTGTGCCGGTGGCTACGGCTACCGCCTGTTATTCTGCGGGGCCTTTCAATTATGAGTGGACCTTCACCAATGGATTGCCGGCTACTTCTATCGATCTTATTCCGGGCAATATCGCTTATAACAGCACCGGCACTTTCCCCGTGTCGCTGAAAGTAACCGATCTCAGCTGCAACGTTTCCACCACAGTGAATACTACGGTGACCATCACTTCAAAACCTGTGGCCAATGCCGGCACTGATAAAAATATTTGCAGTGGAGAAACGGTAGCCATTGGTGCTGCCGGTGTAGCTGGTGTTACGTATAGCTGGTCGCCGGTGATTGGATTGAGCAATGCCAACATAAGCAACCCTACTGCTACGTTGGAATATACAGGTATTGCGGATGATACCACTTATGGCTTTAAGCTCACTGCCGCTGCCGGCAGTAATTGCGTAAGTGAGGATTCGATCTATATTACCGTGAAGCGGAAACCAACCATGAGTGTACTGCCTGCTTCGGGACAAGTATGTGTTGGCAATACCATTCAGCTTACCGTAAGTGGCGCTGGTAATTACAACTGGACGCCTGCTGCTACGCTCGACAATGCGACGGGTGATGTGGTAACAGCCACTCCCCTTGCTACTACAACTTACCAGGTCATCGGCTCACTGAGTAATGGATGCCGCGATACCGTGCAGGTACCTATCATTGTGAACCCCGATGCCAAAGCGCAGTTCACTGCACCGCGCACTACGCTGTGTTCTCCTGTGCAGCTCGATACCGTGATACGGGTAACCACCTTCCCTGCTGGCAATGGTACGTATGAATGGTTTGTGAACGGCGCGCCTGCCGGCAGTAATACTACGGGGGCAGCGCCCTCCTGGCTGGTGAATACGGCAGGGCAAACACTGGTCGTGAAGCTGCTGGTACGCAGTCCGTTTGGCTGCAAGGCTGATAGCATGGAGATGACTTTCCAAACTGCTTCCAATGTGCTGGCCGACTTCACCAAGACGAAGGTGGATGGTTGCACGCCCTTGTCTGTCAACTTCAACAATATCTCTACCTCAATTGCCGGTGTGCAATTCTTCTGGAATTTCGGTAATGGCATTACCAGTACGCAGGCGCAGCCGGGTGCTATTACTTTCCTGGCCAGCCCTTCGTATAATGATACTACGTATTACATTTTACTGAAAGCTTTCAATGGCTGCGATACTACTTATCACCGGGATAGTGTGAAAGTGTTTGCCAGCGCCAAGGCCCGCTTTGGTGTTGATGCAACGGAAGGTTGCTCACCCTTCCGCGCGCGGCTACGCAATACCTCTCCCGGCCATCATACTGCTTTTTATTGGGACTTTGGTGATGGGCAGCGTGATACGACGTATACCACCGGCAGTCTGGACCATGTATATTATACGGGCAGCATTACCACCTACACAGTAGGGTTGATTGCCGAGAACCGTTGTGGCCGTGATACGCAAATGATCTCGCTGCTGGTATCACCCAGCACTATTCAACCGCAAGTGGCGGTGAATGGTAACCAGCTTTCGGGTTGTGCACCTCATACGGCCGTATTCAACAACAACAGTGTGGGTGCTGCGCAGCTTACCTGGAACTTTGGTGACGGCACACCTGCTATCATTACGCCCAATGATCAAACCAGCGTGAGCCATGTGTTTACGCAGGCTGGCAACTACACCATCAGGATACAACTGAAAAATAATTGTACGGATACCACCATCACGCGGCAGGTAACCGTGTATGCAACGCCCGTAGCTGCTTTTACGGTGAATAATACGCCGGTGTGTACCAACTATACTATCACCACCACCAATGCTTCGCAAAATGCACAGGCTTATGAATGGCTGTGGGGGGATGGACAGACCACTTCTTCGCTGCATGGCAGTCACCAATATGCGCAGGCAGGTGTATATACCATCAAGCTCGTCGCTAAATCGGTGAACAACTTTGGTGTGGCCTGTACGGATACTATTGCGCAACAGGTGACTGTGGTAGACAAAATACCGCCGCAAATTGTGGTTGGCACCGACAAGCCTTGTGTGCCTTATACCTTACGTGTAAATGCCGGTGGTGCTGCCAATGCGCAAAGCGCCCAGTGGACTTTCTATGATCAAAGCCGCACGCCAGGCACTTTCCAGGCCAGCGGACTGAATGCTTCTTATGTGTACAATACGCCCGGTAAGTACAAAGTAAAACTCGTACTGCATACAGCAGCCGGTTGTGTGGACAGCACAGAATATGTGTTTGAAGTATTCCCTACGCCCAAGGCAGTGACTACACCTATTACCGTACTTTCCTGCAATACCGATACGACCATTCAATTCACGGCCAGGGTCCAATACAGTGGGGCTGATGCGATACAATATAAGTGGTTGGTAAATGGAAAACCCGAAGGCATCAGCAATCCTTTTGTGTACCGCTTCAACGTGCCGCGTGATAACGAAAACCGTTCTGTGTTCAACATACAGGTATCGCCCGAAAACAGTGTGGGCTGTGGCGACACCGCCAATGCCGGTACGATCACGATCCAGCCTTTGCTGAAACCCGTAATCATCGTGACGCCGGGTGTGGTGCAGGAACAGCCTAATTACAAGTTCGGCTTCAGGGATTCTGTTGCCGGCAATCCCAATAAGGTGTATGACTGGGATATGGGCGACTTCACACGTCAGCATAAAAGCGGCCGCGAGATCAGTTACCGCTATGGTGATACGGGCACATACAAAGTGAAAGTGTTGGCCGTGGACTACTCGACCGGTTGCCAGGTGCGTGATTCTGTGAAGGTAACCATCCTTTTCATTCCGGGTTATCTGCAGGTGCCGAATGCTATTTGTCCGGGTTGCAGCAATGCTGGCCTGCGCCAGTTCCTGCCCATGGGTAAAGGATTATCGCAATACCGCCTGCGCATCTTCAACGGCTGGGGTCAACTGCTTTTTGAAACGACCAGCCTGGATGCGAATGGATCGCCCAGCCAGGGATGGGATGGCAGGGTAAATCGTCAACCCGTACAGCAAGACAGTTATCAATGGCAAATTGAAGCGAAGTATATGAATGGTACTGAATGGAAGGGCATGATCTATCCGGGCAATAATAAGCCGGTGAAGTCGGGCTTTGTGACGGTGATGAAATAACAAATCGCTGATTATACAGATTGGGATGGATTGCGCGGATGATTTTTGTTTTGATACGTGCTAAAGTTTTAAATACGGTGTGTATGTATAAGAATATTTTAGTGGTGGTGGTCATTGTTGGTCTGTGCAGTTTGCGGGCGGGTGCGCAGGACCCTATTTTTTCACAGGCGTTTTTGTCGCCGATATATCTGAATCCGGCAGCCACGGGAGCGGGTGAGCATGACCTGCGCTTCAGCGCTATTCACCGCAGGCAGTGGTGGACGATCCCCGCTTCTTTCAATTATACAGCGGTGTCGGTAGATAAGTATGTGCCGTCGCTAAAGGGAGGTTTTGGTGTGCTGGCCACACATGGTACTGAAGGTTATTTGAAGAACACGGGAGTTTATGGTTCTTACTCTTACACCATCTGTTCGCGCACACTGTCTGTTGCCGACAACGGTGGTAATCCCAAATGGTTCCTGGCGATGGGTTTGCAATTTGGGGTGATGCAACGCCGCATCGATCTGAGCAAGCTGACTTTTGCCGACCAACTGGATATCGATGGAGTGATCCCCGGCAGCAGGACCGGCGCTGATGTAGCCGTAAACAATGGCAAGTGGCGGCCAGACTTTGCTGCCGGTGCTTTCTTCAATTATAACCTGACGGAAGACAGCCGGATATTGCTTGGCTTCAGCGGGCACCATATCAACCGGCCGGATGAATCGCTGGTTTCTACTTCCGATACAGCGCGCAGTCAGCTGCCCGTGCGCTGGGGTGGCAATATCATGTATACCTATACCAATCCCGACCGCACCTGGAGTTACAGTGCGGCCGGGTTGTTTTACCGCCAGGCGCAAAACAACTCCCTACAGATTGGAGGCGAGGTGACACAGAATAGTTATGATATCAGCCTGGGCCTTTGGTACCGCAGCAGTATCAACTTCCGGGATATGGACGCTTTTACGGTGACTTTGTCGATCAACCTCTCTGGCCGGGAGAACACGCGTCACAAAGTGCGGGCGGGTATTGCCCATGACGCGCCCCTGGGCCGCAACCGGTATTCCTACACCACCGGCAGCTCAGAACTGGGTGTGGTATGGGATATGGACACCTATCCCCAGGACAGTGACAACCCCTGTAAACCACGGATTACCAGCAAATATGCCTGTCCGATCGGGTATTAAGGGGCGGGTAGCTTATTCAGGCCCTACCCCACCAATCTTTTTGACTTTCTTTGAATTAAGTTTTTGCCGAAAGGGGTTTTTAGCTATTTTTGCAGCCCATTTTAAGCCTGTAGGTTGAAGGATGGAAGGAAGAGGTAAGTGAAGGGAGTTTGAGTCTCTCTGACTCCAGCTCCGCCGGGGAACCAAAAGGATTCAAGTCCCTTCCCGAGACATATTTTGCCGAGGTAGCTCAGTTGGTTAGAGCGCAGGATTCATAACCCTGAGGTGACGGGTTCAATTCCCGTCCTCGGTACAAGTAAAAGGCTTCACGAAAGTGAGGCCTTTGCTATTTTTCATCTTTTTTTTGACTTCCTATAATATATAAGACATATAACCCAACGATTCCGACAACTATCCATTTCCACCCACCACTACCAGATTCAGAGGAACAAACACTACAAGAGCCTCCTCTTTTTGCACAATGCCCGCAGTACTTGCAGTTGGTACAAGCTCTACAGTTTCTCCCAGCGGAACATGTTCCCGCATAAACAGATTGCCAACAAAATAAGAAACATAAGAATATGATAATTACTATTTGTTTCATAAGATTTAAGTTTGTCCTGATTAGTGAACATAATTCGACCTCTCGAACATTTCATTCGATAACCAAATTCAATAAATTATTATGCAACTAATGTGGCGGGAAGCTTTTAATAGATAGTCATCAACTTTTTAACTAATCAATCGGAACATTAACTAAGCCATTTCGAATAGCAAATAAGACTAAGCCAACCCTATTCTTTATTTTATAACGGGCAAATAGATTACCCCGATATCCATCGATCGTTTTCGCACTTAGGAACATTTTCTTTGCTATCTCTTCGTAGGTTAACTCAGTACAGGCCCATTTAATAAATTCTCGTTCGTTCTCGCTGATTTCTTGCAAAAGTTGTTTATTGACTTTGCCTTCACTATCCTTTTCTGTTGTTTCATACTGAATAGCGTTAATCAGCTTGCCGGTTATAAAATCAGTGTAATACCTTCCAGTTTGAGAGATGGCTTTTAGTGCATTATGAATATCTTCTACCTCAATGTCCTTGGACAAATATCCTTTAGCCCCTAACCTAACCATCCTTACAACTGCCTCTTCTCTTTCCACCATAGAAACTACCAGGACAGAGACCTGCGGATAATGTTTTTGGAGCCAGGCAATCGCTTCATATCCATCCATGTCTGGCATATCTATATCCAGCAGAATAATATCTGGTAGCGCTTTTTTATCGAGTTTGTCAATCATATCCTGGCCACTTTCAGCCTCAAATACAATCATATATTCCTGACGCTTATCTGCAAGGTTAATTAAGGTGATTAACCCTTTCCTAAAAAGGTTATGATCATCTACGATCGCCAACTTAACCGGCGTTTTTCTAATAGGCATGATTAACTGTTTTATCGACGTTAAGTGGTATTACAATTTTTACAGTAGTTCCTTCCCCTAAGTTACTTTCGACATTCAAGTCAGCATGGATAAGACTTGCTCTACTTGCTATATTCATTAACCCGGTACTGGATTTCTCAACACTTTTTTCCCGCGCATCTGTTATATCGAAACCTACGCCATTATCTGCAATCGTAAAAAGTACACGATCAGGCTGGTAGTCCAGTTCAACTGTTATTTTCGAAGCCTTTGCATGTTGTACGATATTATTTAGAATTTCCTGTGAAAGCCTGAATAAGATGATCTCTTTTTCGGGTTCCAACTTAAAAGTGTCACCAGACCTCGTATAGAACACTTCGTATTTCCCGGTTCGTTCCAATCTCTTCAACTCATTCTCAAGCGCTTTTGAAAAGCCGGATTTCATGATATGGTCCGAATTAAGTGAAACACTCAGTATTTTCACATCTGTCATAAGCTGTTTTGTCAACCCTTTGGCTTCAAGGATATGCTCTTTTATATCTCCTTCACTTCCTGGTAAAGCAGCTGCCAAGTTGATATTGATCAATGAAACAAGGTGACTAAAATTAGCATGCAACTCTTTTGAAATCTGGTGCAACGTTAACTCTTGAATTTCAAGCTTGGATTTAAGGATAGTCTGGCTAAATGACTCACGTAATGCACTTACCTCTTGCTCGTATTTATACCTTTTTTTTTGTTGGCGGAAAAAATAGAAAACCAATAACCCTCCAAAAAACAATAGCAATAATGTCGAAATAATTATAGTTAAATAAGTTTCTTCTGAGAAGGATTGCGGCATAAAAAGGCGATTAAATAAGAAGTTTGCATAAAAAAGTTTAGCACTAAAACGATTCTGATTAGAATAGCAGAGAGTTGCATATTTGTTCTGTTCAAATAGTTGAAAAATACAAAGTAGGGTAAGCTGGCTGTATGAAAAATAAAGGCCCCCAAAGAAATCCAAAATAAAGGATCTCGACTCACATTATCAGGTTGCTTTTTTTGTAATTCCTGTTTAAAATAATGTAGCGAAAAAAACAGCACACCCAGATTACCAGCTATTATTGTATAAGTATCTAACTGAAAAAATCCTTGTATAAAGAATAGATTAATTACACTACCTGCCAAGAACAAAAAACAAATTGCCTGAACCAAACTCTTTTTAATCATACCAGGTTCCAGCAC
>JAGIBF010000088.1 GCA_017744515.1 Niastella sp. | reverse complement strand
GTTATTGACAGAGAAGGCCAGTAGTGCTACCGCAGGCAGCAACAGGCAGGTTACAAGCTTTTTCATGCGATGAAGTTTTTGGTACTTACAAGTTACTAAAAAAATCACTTCACCAGTTCACCGCCTGTCGCGTGTTTCGCCCTTTCTTCCGCCATTGCCTTTAAGGAGTGGATGCTTACGTTCAATTCATAGCCGATCAATAGCACCAGTGAATTGATGTATATCACGATCATTAACACAATGATGGTGCCAATTGAGCCGTAGAGGGCGTTGTATTTGCCAAACATACTGACGAAAATGGAGAAGCCTACCGTGGAGAGAATGCTGAGAAAGGTAGCCAGTATGGCGCCGGGCGACGTGATCCGCCAGCGTTTTTTAATAGCCGGCGCATATTTGTAAATAAAGCCAAATGCGTAAAAGATTAATGCTATTAAGAATACCCACCGCAATATCTTGATCACTGTTGTTACAAAATCATCTTTGATGCCCATCATCCTCAATACGCTGCCCTGCATGGACAGCAGTACCAGACAGGCAAAGATGAGCCCCATCATCAACAAGGTAAGTTTGATGGCTGCCCAACGGGTTTGCAGGCCCGTCCGGCGCTGGAAGCCAATGTAGTTTTTGTTGAAGGAACGCATCAGTCCCATCATGCCATTGGAGGCAAAGAAAATAAGCAGCACAAAACCAAAAGATAGCAACCCGATCCGGCTGTTGGCCCAAAAGCTGTCCACAAATTCGATAATGCCCTTGTTGTATTCCGGCGCCGGTATCATTTCGCGGATCAGCGATCTCAGCTGCCACCGGATGGAGCGCTGACGTATAAATGGTAATTGTGGTATGAGTGTAAACAGGAACAGGCAGGTAGGAGGGATGGCCATGATAAAGTTGTAGGAGACGGCCGAAGCCCTTTCCGTGAGCCCCACCTTGTTCATTTGCTGGATGAAGAAAACACCTACGTCATATAGCGGCACGCCATCGAAGCCGGGCAACACGATGTGCTTGCTTTTCTCCGTCACAAAGCGAACGGGTGGTAAGTTCAACAATATGCGCTCTATCTTCTTCATGAGTTTACTCAAAGGTGAGTCGCCCTGCAGCGCTGCTTTGCTGTACGGCAGGGCGGCCCACCTTTTAGTTTATTTGCCTCCTGTATCTTCTTTTGCTTTTCGTTTGGCCCGTTCGTCCATGGACTTGTGAAATTCGCGGGCATATATCATATGGTCTTTATAGTCCTCCGTGAAAATATGCCTGCTAAGGTCGGGACTTACCACGAAATACAAATACTTCGTTTTAGGAGATTGCAACACTTTATCCAATGTAAGGAGCGAAGGCGTGCAGATTGGCCCCGGAGGAAGACCTTTGTTGCGGTAAGTATTGTAGGGCGATTCTACCAGCAAATGCTTTTCATAAATGCGTTTGAGCGTGAAATCACGCAAAGCAAACTTCACCGTAGGATCGGCCTGCAGGGGCATGCCGGCATAGTACCGGTTGAGGTACACGCTGGCCATCGTATCTTTTTCGCTGTTGTTATTGGTCTCTTCCTCGATGATGGAAGCAACGGTATATGCCTGCACAGGAGTTAATTTCAGTGATTGTGCCTGCTGTATACGCTCAGGTGTCCATACCGTTTTGTATTCGGCAAACAGTTTTTTGAAAATAGCCGATGGGGTGGTGTTCCAGAAATAAGTATACGTGTTGGGATATACGGTGGCTATGATGGTATTCGTATCGAAGCCATAATGCTTAAGTGTGTCTTCATTGCGCATGTATTCCATGACAGAGGCAGAGTCGCATTCAAACCTTTTGCCGATCATGCCTGCAAGACTTTCTTTGGTGCGCAGTTTGGTGATCACGAGGTTGACGGGCGATTGCTGTCCGTTGCGCAGCATACGTACGATAGCAGAAAGGCTCATGCCATTTTTGATCTCGTATTTGCCCGGCTTTACTTTTTCCGGCAGGTCGAGCCGGTTGGCCAGGAAGTCGAAAGAACCCGGGTTCTTGACGAACTGGCTGTCTTTGATGGTTTGCAATACTTCATCGTAGGTGGCATGACCTGTACGGATGTAGAGGTACTTGCTTTTTTCACTGAAGGCCGTGTTGGACATGAAGAACCGCCAGCCGATAAATGCAGCGCCGGCTAAAAGGATAACGAGGAGGGTCAGTATCAACTTCTTCCACATAGGTATATGAGATATAAGATTGACTGTAAAATAGAAAAAGAAGTTTAAGTCGGAAAGTCCGGAAGTCGGAAAAGTCCGAAAGTATTTTGTAGTAGGCTTTCTTTCCGTCTTACCGACTTTCGGTCTTCCGGTCTTTGAAAAGAAAAAACCCTGCCGGAAAAGGCAGGGTTGAATATGTTGGAATTAATCAGCTTATTACTTGGGAACAGCAGGCGTAGTACCTGGATTAGGAGCAGGAGCCTGTTGCTGTGTATTCGGTCTGATGTTGGTGTCCTTTATCTCACTACCGGAACCGGAGCCGATAAAGAATGCTGAACACAGGCACAGTAAAGCGATCACTATGGCCATTGTCCAGGTGCCTTTTTCCAATACGTCAGTGGTTTGCTTCACGCCCATGAACTGGGTGTTGAAACCGGCAATATTACCAGCAAGACCGCCACCTTTAGGGTTCTGGATGAGGATGAACAAGCCCATCGCTACACTTGCTATAATGATCAGGATCACGAAAAGAATCATATCACAATGCTTTTATTTGTTCAATACGAGCTGCAAAATAAGGGCTTTTGGCGGGATTCTGCAAACTTAATTTCTCGTATATCGCTATGGCTTTCTGCTTACTACCCTGTTTTAACCACACCTCGGCCATGGCTTCTGTCACCACGTCTTTTCCTTCCACCGAATGGCCGGCACTCTCCTGGATAGCCTGTTGTATGGTTTCATCGAACGGGTTGGCGAGTATTTCTTCCGACTGGGTGGGGGCGATACGTTTCATGCTGCGCAACCACTCGGTAAAGCTTTTCAGCTGCTTGCCCAACTTGTCCTTCAGGTCTTCCTGGCGCAACTTAATGCCCTGGGAAGCAAAGTAATCGATGGTGTGGTAAGGCTCGAATACCGGTTCCTCGCTTTCGCTGATCACAGGTTTGAAGGCGTCCAGCAGCCCGGTTTTTGGTATTGCAAGTGTTTCGGAAGCCTCAGCTACAGCAGTTGGCGCCGGGGCAGGCGTCTCAGCCGCTTCGGGTGTGGTAAACGCTTCAGGTACTTCAGGTGCAGCTGCTTCTACCGGCAATTCAGCAGCAACAGCAGGGGCTGGTGTTTCCTCTATCAGGCTCACGGGTTCTGCTACGCCGGGGATAAATATCTCAGTTTCAAGCAGCTCCGTTTCATCTGCTGCCGGCGCTGCGGCAACAACCTCCACGGGCACGGGTGTTTCCTCCACTGCGGGTGCAGCTGCTTCTACTATTGTTGCTTCTTCGGGAAGGTCAACGGACGTTTCAGGCTCAGGTTGTTGCGGTACGGGTGCAACGATCGTACGCGCTGTTACCGGTTCTTCCTTTGGCTGGGAAGGTATGAGCAGTGTTTCTGCTACAGGTTCATGCTCCTGCAAAGTCCAGTGCAACCAAAGGGGATTGTTGAACCAGGTGGAAGCGCTGGCCGATTGGGCAGCAGTGCGCTCCGGGGCTGTGTCATGGACCTTTTTGGCCAGCAGCCAGTGACCTACGGATGAGTAGGGATGATCCTCGGTAAACTGCTGCAGTACTTGTTCCGGCACTTCCTGCAAGGTATCTTTTTGAAAAAAGTGCTTTACAATAGTATGAATATGTTGTTGCATGAAACGGGTTACCAGTTTGAAAATAAGCGGTTGAATACTTCGTCCACCATGTTCTTGATGATGGTTTCATTCAATTGTGGCTCTGCCTGTGACAACGATAGATTTGCATCGAAGTCGAAGTTGCGCGACACACTGGCTTCGAAGTTCGTCTTGGGATCGTTCGGGTCTACGGAGTTCTTTAAAACAATTTTTATACCAACGGTCAACCGGCTGATAGAAGCCGTTTGCTGTCCCTGGTTATTGGGTGAAATACCTGAGGTAGAAACGTCATAGGAAGTGATGGTGCCCGATATTTCATAGTGCGCACCTTCCTGCACGGGCGAAAGCCGCGTTTGGTTCACGATCTTTTGGCGCAGCTTATCAGTGATCTGCGGGCTCAATTGAGGATTTACATAACGCGCCGTATTCCCGATCAGGTCAACCTGGAAGGTTTTGATATTGGGGGGAATGGACACATCTTTGAATGAGTAGCAACCGCTGAACAACAGGATCAGCGCAAAAACAGCTGCGAGCTGTGCGCTGCGAGCTGTGAGCCAACTGCCGGTCGCGGGCTTCTGAATGCTGTATGCTGAATGCTGTATGCTGTTATTCCTTGATGTCATATTCTTTTAACTTACGATATAAGGTCCTTTCACTGATGCCCAGGTCGGTAGCGGCATCTTTCCGTTTACCCTTATGCTTTTTCAGGGCTTTCATGATCAGGTCTTTCTCCATGTCCATGATGTTCAGTGAATCTTCCACTTCCTCATGGTGATGGATGGTGTTGTCGTCATGGTGCAGCATCACCGGCTGTGCTGTACTTACGGCAGGTGTTGCCGGCATTATGGATGGCGCCATGATCTCTTTGCTATTTTTCAGCTCATTGAGAATCGCCTGGTTTTGCGCCATGCCCGGGTTTTGCAATATCTCCACAAACATCTTCTTCAGCTCGGTCACGTCTTTCTTCATATCGAAGAAAAGCTTGTATAATATTTCCCGCTCGTTGGCAAACTCATGTCCATTGGTACCGCTGCCACCGGATGCATTCACCAGCACGGGTAAGCGATTCGATACATCCCTGTCGGGCAGGAACCGTCTCATCTCCTGTGCCGTTACCTGCTTGTCACTTGCCAGCACCGACATCTGCTCTGCAATATTCTTCAATTCACGGATATTGCCCGGCCAGCCATAGTTAATTAACACATCTTTCGCCTCATCGTCCAGCTGGATCGGAGTAGACTTATACTTCTCTGCAAAGTCTACCGCAAAGCGCCTGAACAGGAGAGGGATATCCTCTTTACGATCGCGCAGGGCAGGCACCCGGATAGGTACGGTGCTGAGGCGGTAGTAAAGATCTTCCCGGAACCTGCCATTCTGTGTAAACTCCAGCAGGTCTTTATTGGTGGCGGCTATTACCCGCACATCTGTTTTCTGCACCTTGGAGGAACCTACACGGATGAACTCGCCTGTTTCCAGCACACGTAGTAAACGCGCCTGTGTGCCAAGCGGCATTTCGCCGATTTCATCGAGAAAGATAGTACCTCCATTGACAGTTTCAAAATATCCTTTGCGCGAATCTACTGCGCCGGTGAAGGAGCCTTTTTCGTGACCGAACAGTTCGGAGTCGATCGTTCCTTCGGGGATGGCGCCGCAGTTGACGGCAATAAAAGGGTTATGCTTTCGGTTGGATAGGGCGTGAATGATCTGCGAGAAGGCCTCTTTACCGACACCACTTTCGCCGGTAATCAAAACAGTAAGATCAGTATTGGCAACCTGGCCTGCAACCTGCAGCGCAAAATTCAATGCAGGTGAATTGCCAATGATGCCAAAGCGGTTTTTGATTGATTGGATATCCATAATCACAATTCTTTTAGCTCAATTAATCTGGTTTCTCAAATCCTGCCATCATCCTATATATGCAGCCGGTAGTTACTCAACGATCTTGCCCAGCAGTGTACCACCGGTACAATCGTCTATTGTAACCATCGCATAATCTCCTTTGTTCAGATTATGTCCGGCTTTCGGAAAAACAACTACTTTGTATTGACTCGTGCGTCCCATCCAATCGTTTTCACTCTTCTTCGAGTCTCCTTCTATCAGCACTTTCACAGTTTGGCCAATATCCTTCATATTACTCTCGTGGCTCAACTTTCGTTGCATGTTGATGATCTCATCGAGCCTTCTTTTTTTCACCTCCCCGGGGATATCGTCTTTATACCGGCGTGCAGCCAGCGTTCCCGGCCGCTCACTGTAGAAGAACATATAACTGTAATCATACCCGCTGTATTCCATTATACTCAGCGTATCCTGGTGGTCTTCCTCCGTTTCGGTGCAGAAGCCGGCAATGATATCGGCGCTGATGCTGCAGTCGGGCATGATGGCTTTGATGCGGTCTACTTTGGCCATGTACCACTCGCGCGTATAGGTGCGGTTCATGAGCTGCAGTATCCTGGTCGATCCACTTTGCACCGGCAGGTGAATGTACTTGCAGATGTTCTCGTATTTCGCCATGGTATGCAGCACCTCATCCGTAATATCCTTGGGGTGGGAGGTAGAGAAGCGTACCCGCAGCAAGGGGCTTACGAGGGCTACCCGTTCCAGCAATTGTGCAAAGTTTACAGTCTCTTCGACATTCACACCACTGTTCCAGTAATAGCTGTCTACATTCTGGCCAAGGAGGGTCACTTCACGATAGCCACGGTTGAAGAGGTCTTCACACTCGCGTATGATAGAATCGGCATCGCGGCTTCTTTCACGACCGCGGGTGAAAGGCACCACGCAGAAAGAGCACATATTATTACAACCCCGCATAATGCTCACAAAAGCGTTGACGCCATTGCTGTTTAAGCGGATGGGGGCAATATCAGCATAGGTTTCCTCCCGGCTCAGCAACACGTTCACGGCCTTCTGGCCATCGGTGGCTTCTTCGATGAGGCCGGGCAGGGTGCGGTAGGCATCGGGGCCTACGACCATATCCACCAGCTTTTCTTCTTCCAGCAACTTGGATTTCAGGCGCTCGGCCATGCAGCCCAAAACACCGATGAGGGCGCCCGGATTGGTTTCCTTGGCCGCCCGCAGGTATTGCAAACGATGGCGTACCGTTTGTTCGGCCTTTTCGCGGATGGAACAGGTATTGATCAATATCAGGTCGGCCTCTTCGTAATTACGTGTAGCGCCGAACCCATTCTCATTCAATATAGAAGCAACGATCTCGCTGTCCGAGAAATTCATTGCGCAACCATAACTCTCGATGTAAAACTTCTTGCCATAGGCCACAGGGTCATTCACAAACGGGCTGTACGCCTCTCCCTGGCGGTTTTCATCCTGTTTGGTATGGGTCATCAGATCCGGCATCTCTTTATTCAAAATTTGAAAGGGGCAAAGATAGCTAAAATGGGGGAGAAATGATGACAGGATGGCAGCAGGAAACAGGACCGCAAGGATAAATCCAGAAAAAGCGTCTTATCTGACCGTGGGAAGGTTTGCATGCCCGTTCATACCTGAAATTGGCTTGTTGAGCGAAATAGATGTTAGAGAATTTTCATGAAAAGTTAACTTTATCCCTGCATGACCCTACCATACCGCACCTTTTTATTGATTTTTTTTACCATATTGACCTTTTCCTTGCAAGCCCAGGATAAGGGCGCCAGCGATGCCCAGGGCATCATTACCGGCAATCTGCTCGACGAAAAACAGAAAGCCATCGGCGATGCCACGATCGAGTTGCAATTGCTGGCCGACACCCTCACCAGAAAGAGCACTATATCCGATAAGAACGGCAATTTCTCCCTCTCCAATATTGCTTTTGGCTGGTACCGGCTGAAGGTATCTTACGTTGGTTTTCAAACCCTTACCATCGATAGCCTGAATTTCCGGATGGAAAGGTTCGACTTCAATATGAATGACCTGGTGATGAAGTCGGGCACCAACAACCAGCTCGATGAAGTGGTGGTGTATGCCGAGAAGCCCCTGATCCAGAGCAAAGATGGCAACATCACGTTCAATGCCGGTGAGTCGGCCCTGAGTGCGGGCGCTACGGCCAGCGAATTGTTGAAGAGCGTGCCCCTGGTGGCTAATGATCCCGACGGTAAAGTGGTGGTGCGCGGCAAAGAACCGAAAATATTGATCGACGATAAACCAGTTGAGTTGAATGCCCAGCAGTTGCAGGATTTCCTGGAGTCGCTGCCGGGCAGCATGATCGAGCGCATCGAAGTGATGACCAACCCACCACCCCAATATGCCAACGAACAAGGCGGGGTCATCAACATCATCACGCGCAAAGGAAGAGTAGGAGCGGGCGCCCGGGTGGCGGTTTCTGCCGGCACCATGGGAGAAAGGAATATCAGCGGCAACCTCAATTACCGCAAGAAAGGGCTGGCTATTAACCTCAACGTGAATACCGGCGATAATCGGGTAAATGGTAATGGCTACTCCAAACGGGAGAACATTTATAAGGACTCAACCAACTTTTTCAATACCACCAATAGCTACCGCAACCGCAATACAAGGCCGGGTGCACGGTTGAGCATCGACTACGATATTGACCGCTATAATATCGTGAACGTACTGTTGCTGTTTAACCACAACGATTTCAGGAACCGCAGTGAGAACGAATATACCAACCTGAACCGTTTTGAAGAGATCACCAAACTGAGCAACCGGTATGTTGAAACGGAAGGCCAGAACGTGAACCCTTCCGTAAACCTTACTTATACCCATCGTGGTAAGAAGCCGGGTGAAACTTTACGCCTCATTGCCGGCGCCAATTACTCTTATAACCAGAATGACCGCACCTTCTTTCAGCAGTTCCTGAAGCCCGATCGTACACTTACGGGTATAGATTCTACCCAGCAGCAGTTGAACGACAGCTGGAACCATGGGTACAGTATTCGCATCAACTACGATAAGTTGCTGGACAATAAAACGACTTCTTTTTCTACCGGCGTAGCTACGGTGAGCGATATCAATCATACGGTGTTGAAAACGCAGTACCTGAAGAAGCCGGAGAATGAATACGTCATCAGTGATTTGCTGAGCAATGATTTTGGTTTCAAACAGTATGTGCACACTGCGCGCTTTTCCATGAAGCAGCTGATCACGGAAGAGATGAGTATTTCGGCAGGTGTAACGGCTGAAGTTACGGACATTCAATTTGAGCTGAAGGATAAATCACGGATCGACAACGACTATACCACCTGGCTGCCCTTTGCCAATTTCAATAAACGCTGGGAAGATGTACTGAACCTGAGTGTGTCCTATCGTAAAACGATCCGTAGGCCCGGCATCGGTAACCTGAACCCCAGTATCGATTACGGTGACCCTAACAATCTCCGTTATGGTAACCCGGAATTGGCTCCTACTACGGCTCACAACTTCGACCTGGTACTGGGCAGGAATGGTAATAACTATTATACCAACCTTGGCTTTGGTTATAATGTAGTACAGAATATCTTCAGCCAGATCAGGAACCTGGTGGCAGATGGAAAAACAGAAACCACCTGGCAAAACATCGATGACCGCCATGAGTATGAAGTAAGCACCTGGAGCGGGTACACGGTATCCAAAAAGTTCCGCATGAACTTCAGCGCCAGCTATACTTATAATAAATACAGCCAGTACGATAAAGAAAAGAACAAGTACCGCGATGGAGGTTCTTTCACCACGAGTTTCAATACCAACTACTCTCCCAAAGATGTGTGGAACCTCAATGGCAACTTTACGCTCAACCGTTTTGCCAATCCGCAGGGTACGGTGCGCAGTAATATCCGTATGAACCTGGCGCTGCAGCGTAAGCTGTTCAACAAACGCCTGGTACTTACGCTGAATGCCATTGACCCTATCTTCCAGCAGAAGTATACCAGCTTTACGTTTGGTCCTAATTATAACCTTGAATCTTTCAGCAATGCCAGCACACGCAGCTACCGGCTCACCATTAGTTATGCGTTTAATAACCTGGTGGGTAATAATAAGAAGAAACCCACTACAGCCAGCCAGGATATAAAGAAGTTGCTGCCGGGTAAATAAAATACGCAACCGGCTACACCGGCAAAACAACCTGCACAAAAGCTTTAAGCGGTAAATAAACGTTAAATACTATCGTGCACTTGTGAGGAAGCAGGTGACAGGATATTTTTAAGGTATGAAGCATTTACTGTTACCGGCAGTACTCTCCATTGCATTCATGGGAACTGCCCTGTCTCAATCCACGCAGTATAAAAACCTTGTATTGGAAGGCGGTGGCGTCAGGGGCTTTGCCTACGCCGGCGCTTTTGAAGTGTTGGACAGTCTGCACATTCTTTCGCAGATCGAAAGAGTAGGTGGTACCTCGGCAGGCGCTATCCAGGCGGCATTGCTGGCTGTAGGCTACACGCCGAAGGAAATACTGGACCTTACGGCGTACATCAAGCCACAGGAGTTCAATGACGGTTCCTGGTTCATTGGCTCGGGCGTACGTCGGTTGAAGAAAGAGTTTGGTTATTACAAAGGCGCTAAGATCGCCCTGTGGATAGAAGAGTTGATTGCCCGTAAAACAGGCAACGGCAATATCACCTTTGCCGAACTGCACCGGCAGCGTTCTGCTAAAGGCTATAAAGACCTCTACATAACGGGAACGGACCTTACATACCAGTGCCTGCGCATTTTCTCTTATGAACAATATCCCAATATGCGGGTAAAGGATGCGGTACGTATTTCCCTTTCTATCCCGCTGTATTATAAACCGGTGCTGATCGACGACCAGGGTAAAGTATATGATAAGCCTGTTGCCGGTCAGCAACTGCACATGATGGTAGATGGCGGGGCATTGAGCAACTATCCCTTGTTTATGTTCGATTCATCACATTACGTAAAAGGGGTATCGTTGCCGCGCAATGTGTACATGGAAAACCCTGAAACGCTGGGGATCATGATGGAAATGCCGGAACAGATCGAATACAATAAAAAGCAAACAGGTAAGTATCCCATTCCCATCAGGAGCATCAAAGATTATATGAAAGCGGTGTATGTAACGTTGATCGACAAGGCCAGCCCCGAAGCAGAGGGCAATGCCCGGTGGCGCCGCACTGTTACCATCAGTACCCTCAATTATTCAGGCCGTGTGCGCAAACTGCCTAAAAAGGTAGTGCTGGACTTATTGGAGAGTGGGAGAGAAGGCACAAGGCGGTTTTTCACAGAAGGGGCAGGCCCGACAGCTGCTGCGGACCAGGCTACAATTAAAGGGTGAACTTGCGACAATTCAATTCCAGCCGTCACTTTTGCTGAACGAGTTTTAATTGCTTTGCAATCATATCGCCATCCTTCTCTTTAATATCAGTTTCAATATATCCGTCTACGGTATATATTCTAATGGCAATAGCCGGGGCAATACTTAAGTTGTCTATTTGTTCCGGCAGTAATAAGAGCGGTAAGTTAACCCCCTGATCACTTCCCATTGTGATGGTGTTATTGCCACAGCCACGACAGGAAGATACCGTGGTGGCAACATTTAATAAGACCAGCGAATCGTTTTTAAGTCTTAATATGACATGCTTTCCTTCATTGATAATAAACCTGGACGATCCAACATGCGTATACTTCAGATCTAAATAAGTATTTTCATCGACTTTACTGACGCGGACGAAAGAATAACCTTTTATATTTCGGATAAATGGCTCCCAGGTAGTTCTGATTACGGGGCGCTTCGTGGATTCATCTATCTTGTTTTCTTCGATTTTTTGCGCAAAGGACAATCCCGGAAGCGATATAGCAACAAGGAAAAGGCAAAGTATACGCGATTTCATGTTTGTAGGTTTAAAGAACTGGTTGCAAAAGCCGCCAATATGTAACGAACGTCCAAAATATGGTTTTGGTATATCACTGCTTCTTCTTCTCCGTCAATGTCCTGACTTGTTGCCTCAGCTTTTGCACTTCTGCGTTGCGCTCTCTTAATTTTTGCTCCAAATCGTTGTTATAGCCGACCAATGAATCCAGACGGATAACAGCGGCATCAAACATCATTTGGAACTCTTTAAATGAAGAGTCTAAGGCGATATATTGTTTCTTTAGTTCCTTGCAATCCTGAAGAGGCTGAACAATACCAGTAATGGACACGGTAGACAACGGCGGGCCTGATACTGGTTTGGGAGTAACGGTATATGCCTTATTATCGTTGCACGAGAACAGAACAAGGGCAATAGCGGATAAGAATAAAACACTTTTAGTCATACGATATGTTAGGGGTTAAGGAAAACATGCTGAGCGGAAGACGGGGCTCGAACCCGCCACCTGCGGCTTGGGAAGCCGCCGCTCTACCAAATGAGCTACTTCCGCTGATCCCTATAAAGATATTGAAAAGCTTCAACTTCTGCACTTGTACAAAAGGAACCGTTTGGAGGGCATTCCCGACATCCCGATCATCCGTAAATGGCAATCCGCTTCCCAATTTTAACAATTGATACACACTTCCGTTTTTATCGCTTCACCACTGCCTTAGTTTTACGACCTCTATGTACAGGAGCAGCAGTATCCCCTCACTGCGCGCCACTGTCGTGCTGTACTTTTTAATCCAATGATCTGCGAAGGTGCTATTGATGCAGGCGGGTGTTGCAACCCGCCCGGGATTTCCATGCTTAAACTAAATACATATTGTACAATTCTTTTACAATGAAGACTACTCTGCAGGTTGTAACGTATAGCGTGTTGCTGTTCTTCCTGAGCCACGGCTACGCAGGCGCCCAGACAGGCAAAAAGCTCCCTGATTATAAGCCCGGCAGCGCCGGTTGGAAAGCGCTGATCAGGGAAAAGATGAAAGGCGCCGCGCAGCAACAGAAAGCCGGCGGGCGTATTGCGCCTGCAGTCAACCGGCAAAGCGCCTCACTCGCTACGCCGGCTTGTTTCGTCCCGGTTGATGGAACGTTCACCGCTTTGCCGAGGAATAATGATGGCAGCTCCAGCCCCATTATATTGCCATTCTCATTCGACCTGTACGGTACGCCTTACCGGCAGGTCTATATCAACACCAATGGGGTGCTTTCTTTTGTGGCCCCTGAGGTAGACAACTTCTCTTTTCCGCTCCCTTACTATCTACCCGTTATTGCTCCTTTCTGGGCCGACATCGACACCAGAAGCCCGGAGAGTGGCCAGATCTATTATAAGGTAACGCCTACGCACCTGATCGTTACCTGGGATCGTGTGGGATACGCCGATGAGATGGCCGACAAGGTAAATACCTTCCAGGTGATCATTGGCTTGCCGGGCGATGAACTGCTGGGACCCAACGCCAACGTAAAAATGAATTATGGCGATATGCAATGGGCAACCGCTTATGAATTTGGCGACTTCCCTTCGCTGGTAGGTATCAGTGGCGATTACTACCAGAACTACCAGCAGATCGGCTGGTTCGATAAACTCGACGATAGTTATGATGGTCCCGGTGGCCAAAAAGATGGCATCGGCTACCTTGCCAATAAATGCTTTTCGTACGACGTAAGAACGCTGACCAATATTCCTCCGCAACTCGTTTATGACAACTTAACCAGGCTTATCGAGCTCAACGTAGGCGATACGGTGGAGATCGAACCCTATTTTACGTCACCGGAGCCGGGGCAAACGGTAACTACGCTGGCTGAACTACAAGGCGGTGAAGTATGCAAGCTGAACTATTCGGTAACAAATGGCGCCACTTCTAAAATAAAGATCAGGATCATTGGCGATCTGTGCAATGTCGGTGTGCATATTTTATGGCTCACAGCAGTTGACGATGGCAACCCCCAACAATCCACCACCATTCCTTTGCTCTTTTGGGTGAAGAATGAAAATGTGCCGGTGATCACGTTCCCTGCGCCTGAAGATGAGGACGGCGATGGCCGTTATCCGTTAAAGGCGACAGCCAGTAACGGACAAGGAATATATTATGAGGTGATGTCGGGTCCGGGATATATTAAAGACGATACGCTGGTCGCTACTGGTGTAGGCGCTATTCTTGTACGTGCACTTACGGAAGATGACGGCACTACGCCCGTTGTTTTCCAGGACGCATTGGTTTGTGTGTCTGCTAAGAATCCGGGACCTATCGCGGGTGACTCAAAAGCATGTCTCTATTTCAAATCAACTTACGAAGTGCCGGCAGTAGATGGCGCTATCTATACCTGGACAGTCGATGGCGGCACGATCGAGTTTGACGATAATAAGGCCACGGTAACCTGGAAAACATTGGGCACACACCAGCTGTCGGTATCTTATACCACCAGCTGTGGCCCTGCTGCTCCGCCCAGTACATTGACGGTAC
This sequence comes from Niastella sp., assembly GCA_017744515.1. Lineage (GTDB taxonomy): Bacteria > Bacteroidota > Bacteroidia > Chitinophagales > Chitinophagaceae > Paraflavitalea. The sequence continues at coordinate 20,742 of JAGIBF010000088.1, read as the reverse complement.
AGGTGACGACCAGCCAACTTCCGGGAGCCATCACCAAAATGTTGCCTTCGGATGGTAACGTCAATGTTTCATTCCCGCTTACATTCTCCTGGTTCCCGGTTGAAAAGGCAACTTCCTACGACATCTACGTGTGGCCCGAATCGGGGACACAGCCGGAGGAGCCTATGATCAACAATATCACCAACATCAACTATACACTTTATAGCAGCGACAAGCTGGAATATGGCAAGTCTTATAAATGGCGCGTGTTGGCCCGTGGCGATTGCAGCAGGCTGGAAAGCCCTGTGCAAACGTTCAAACTGCGCTTCCTGCCCGACCTGGTACCTTACGATATTCAGATACCAGCCAATGCCTTCTCCGGTCAGGAGATCACCGTGAGCTGGAAAGTAAGAAATCAAGGGCCGGGTTCTACACTCGACAGGCAATGGATCGACAAGATCTTCCTGTCGCTGGATGAATTGCTGGACGACAATGACATTCAGGGCACTGCCCGCAACACACCCGGTGCACTGAACAGCGGCGGCAGCTATGCCAACTCAGCCACTTTTACGCTACCCAATGGCATCAGCAATCGCTACTACATTTTTGTACTGACCAATGAATACAATCAGTTGATTGAAAAAGATGAGTCGAATAACCTGGGCATCAGTGCTACGAAGGTTAATATTCAACTGACACCGCCGCCCGACTTACAGGTCACTACAGTAACGCCTCCCAACAATGCATTCTCCGGTCAGCCAATCGAAGTGATCTATACCGTACAAAATGCGGGTACAGGTAAAACTGGTGGTATTGGCTGGAACGATGTGATCTTTCTTTCGAAAGAGGAGGTGTTGAAGCCTGATAGTGCTATCAGGTTGCGAGTATTTTTCCATGCCGGAGAGTTAAGTGCCGGCGGTTCTTACACACAAAGGATCACTGCCGCACTGCCTGATACCATTTCCGGCAACTACTATGTGCATGTGGCGGCTGATTGGACTGATATGATCTACGAACATGCCACAGAAAATAACAATACAGGCAGCAGCGGCGTGGTAAACATCATTCTGGCGCCACCCGTAGACCTGGTGGTGACGAATATAACGATCCCGGCTACTGCTCCTGCCAGTGGTAGGCTGTCGATGAGCTGGCACGTAGAAAATGCCGGTGGTGCTGCCACTTCCAGGAATTACTGGCGTGATGACGTGTACCTCTCTCCAACACCGGTATGGAACAAGGCTACTGCTATCCCGCTGGCAACCATATCGAGGACGGCAGGGCTCAATGCCGGTGAAGGATATACCGCAGAGTGGTCATTCAATCTGCCCCGGAAGATTGCCGGAAACTATTACGTGATCGTGAAGGCAGATGCAGTCAACGATGTTTATGAGTATCAGGCAGAAGGCAATAACGAAAGCCATAGCCTCCAGCCATTATTGATCACGGCGCCCGACCTGATCGTGTCTAACATTACAGTGCCGGCAACAGGTATATCCGGCCAGGCTGTCAACATCGAATGGACCGTGAAGAACGATGGCGGTGGTGTGCTGGAGAACACGAAAGTTACCGACCGCATCCTGCTGAGCAAGAGTGCCACTTTCGATGAAGCCAATAGCCAGGTGGTGAAAGTGCTGGCCTATCAAACCAGGCGCATCCCGGCCGGTGATGATACCCTGCAAAAGAGTACGATCGTTTTGCCGGAAGGTATTTCGGGCAACTATTATGTATATGTGCAAACTGATTATACAGACACCGTATTCGAATCAAACAGCAACAACAATATCCGCCGCAGTGCGGCTCCCGTTACTGTTACGCTTGGCCCCTGGGCCGATCTGCAGGTAAGTACAGTGCAAGCACCTGCCACAGCTGCAGCGGCTGAAGCCGCCTCGATTTCTTATACTGTTTTCAATAGAGGCAACCGCGCTACCAACGACAGCAGCTGGACCGACAAAGTATTTGTTTCCTTGAAACCTGTGTGGGACCCTGCGAGCGCCGTTCTCGTCAGTGAGATTGCGCAAAAGGCCAACATAGGCAAAGACAGTTCGTATACAATTACCACTTCTTTGGTGATACCTGGTAATATCGGTGGCGCTGATTACTATGTGTATGTATTGACTAATGCAGGTAAGCGTGTATATGAGCACAGCGATACGGCCAACAATACCGGCAGAAGCAATAAACTGTTCATTAAAAAGTACCCGCCGGTCGACCTTGTAGTGACTTCAGTAGTTGCTCCGGCAACGGGTAAATCAGGCACACCGGTCACTGTGAAGTGGGCTGTTAAGAATACCGGTGAAGCGATCACATTGCCCAATCAATGGAATGATGGCATATACCTGTCGGCTGATACCGTATGGGATAGCAACGACCAGTTGGTGAAATCATTTGCACACCGTGGTCAGCTCCCTGTAGCTGCGGCTTACACCAATGAGCAGGAAATCACGATCCCCAACGGCGTATCGGGTAAGTATTATTTGTTGCTGGCTACCGATAAGGAAAACCTCAACTACGATGCCGATACCACCAGCAACGTTGGTCTGGTACGCCCTGCCGGTGGTGGCAGCAATGATCCAGTACCTATCGGCATCGAGCTTACGCCGCCTGCCAATCTGGTGGTGGCGAAGTTCACAGTACCCGATGAAGGCTTTGCAGGACAACCCATCAAGGTTAAATGGACTGTTAAGAACGATGGCTCAGGTATCACCAATAAGAGTAGCTGGACAGAAAGAGTTTACCTGTCTAAAGATATCAACTGGGATAAACAGGATAGAACATTAGGCACTTTTATCCGTAGTAGTGCCCTGTCTGCCGGCGCTCAATACGAAGATAGCCTCGAGGTGTTCCTGCCTGAAAACGACCTGGGCAACCATGTCTTGATCTTCCGGTCGGATATCAATGACAATGTGTATGAGCATGGAGCTGAAGAGAATATTGCTACAGCCCTGATCACCATTGTGAAAGATAACCTGTCTGATCTTGTGGTGACGGATGTGCAGATACCTGCATCAGGCATAGCAGGTAGTGAAGTGATCGTTCGTTGGAAATTGAAGAACGTGGGCGCCAATCCTGCCCGCGGCTTCTTACAACAAAATGTATATCTCTCTGCAGATACGACTAAAGATGTATCGGATATATTGGTGGCCAGGGCGCCCATACGCATCAACCTGGCGCCCAATGCAGTGATCGATCAGGCACAACCCATGAGCCTCAAAGGAGTAGCGCTGCGCGATTACTATGCGCTGGTGCATACCGATGTGTTGAACAATATAGCAGAGAGCAATGATGAAAACAACCTTACACCTTCCGCACAACCGCTGGGTGTAACGGTGGAAGAACTGGAGTTTGATAATGAAAAGCAGGGAACACTGCGTCCGGAAGGAACATTGTATTACCGTCTTGAAGTTGCGGACTCACTCGCCGGCGAATCGTTGCTGATCACCTTGCAGGGCGATACCGCTGTAGGTGACAATGCCATATTCGTTCGCGCCAATGCAGTGCCCGATATGGCCGTACATGATTTTGCCGGTGAAGTACCTTACCAGGCCAACCAGGAAATTATTATCCCTGCGCTGAAACCTGGCACATATTACCTGATGATCAATGGCCGCATGCGTACCGGTACTACACAGCCTGTGAAGGTGAAAGCATCGGTGCTCCACTTTGAGATCAGATCGGTGGAGGCTGCTGAAGGCGGCAATACGGGTGTAGCTACAGTGCTCATAAAAGGTTCGAAGATGAATGGCGTAACGGCAGTGCGCCTGCGCAATGCCACTGGTACGATCACAGCAGAAAGCGTACAGATCATCGACCCTGTCAGCTTGTACGCCCGCTTCGACCTGAATGGCGCTGCGGCAGGAACATACGATGTGGTAGCGGTGCATGAGAACGGCGACTCTACGGCCCTTGAACAAGGCTTCACTATAGTGGCAGGTGCTGCCACTCAGCTAACCACCAACGTGATCAGTCCGCCCAATACAAGACCATCCAATGTATTGAGCATACAGGTAGAATTTGCCAATACGGGCAACACAGATATCATCAACCCGGTAGTGCGCCTCACAAGCCTCGGCGGCGCGCCCATTGCGCTGAAGCCGGCCGACCTGGTAAATGCCGGTAAGGAACTGACATTGACGTTGCAGGAACCAGGCGGACCAGCCGGTCGCCTGCGGCCCGGCGCAAAAGGTACTGTCATCGTGTATGCGAAAGCCACCACCGTGTTGGGCTTCATGCTGATGGACAACGAAGAATAAACAATCAAAACATCATTCAATAAAAGATCAGTAATGAAAACGATTCTTATAACCAGGGTTATTGTTTGCTGCGGGCTTATGCTGACAGCCATGCAGTCGATGGCCCAGGTAAAGCCGGTGGCAGGTTTTGAGATCATCAGCCGGCAGCCAATGGCGAGTGGCGAAGCTGGCAGGATGGCGATCAACACAGGCAGCAATGTGGTAAGGGTAAAGCCCGATACCAGTGCAGGAAAAAGAGTATACCGCGTTGAGGGTAAAGGCATGAAGGCCATAGTACCGGCCCTGAGCCGCATAGATCTGGCAACGGCAGGCGGCAGGATATGGGTCTATGGAGATTCCGCTTTCAGGCATTCGGCGCCCTTTGCGTATGCAGGCGTTTACAATGCCGGCGGCACCCTCATCAAATCGCTGGGATTGCTGGGCAAAAAACCTTATGTGGCGGCAGTAGCGGATAACGGTTCGATGGCTTTTGCAGGTAATACTGCTAAAGAAGGACAGCCCGATTATACACTTTCGCTATATGACCTGAACGGTAATAAACGTTGGAGTGCCAATCTGCCTGGTTCCTGGCCTACGGAAATATTCATCGCGCCCGATCATCAATACATAGCAGTATCCATATTCGTCCCGGAAGAGTACACCAGTAAATTACTGGTGTATGATGCTACAGGTAGGTTGTTGCATACACTCCACAGCAGTGCTTCGGGAGTTGCTTTCCTTTCCTCTAAAAAAATGGTCGTTACTACCAACCAGGCCTGGATAACATATGATATGAGTGCTGGCTTCAGGCAAATACAGGCGGGCGCATTGCCCGGCGTAACCGTTGGCCGGAACCCGGTGATCGCCCATCCTTCAGCAGATATATTCTTCACACTTTCCTTGAGCCCTTCTAAACAACAGGTAAGCCTGCAGGCATACGATGCTCGCACCGGCGCGCTGTTATCGCAAGGTGAATTTGCGGATAAAGGATACCTGCAGCCTTACCGGCAACTGGAGATCGGCAAAGATGGAAACATACAACTCAGCACAGAAAGTGAGGTAGTAACAGTAAGGTTGAAATAACACAATACAATTCTGATATATGAAACATATTATACGCCTTCGGTTGATGAGCTGCCTGCTGATCATGGGCGCCATGATCAGCAGCCTGCCGATGCAGGCACAGGCGCCGCCACCGGTATTCGAGTTGAAAGCTACGATGCCCCATATCGGAAAAGCAGCGATGGAGGTGATATGGACCAACTCCCCTGGTGCTATTGAAACGGAGGTTCGTCGCAGGGAAGGGAACGGGCCCTGGAGCAACTGGGTCAACATGGGAGCAATTACCCGGTTCACAGATGGTGGTTTGAGCGAATCGAAAACATATTATTACCAGCTCCGGGAAAATGTAGGAGGCGTGTGGAGCGCCCCTTCCAATGAGAAAGGGAATGGGTTCTCCAAAAAATGGCCCGTACTCAAGCCCGGTAGCACCACCGACGAAAGCCTCGAAGTGTTGAACGGGTTTGGCGAAGCGATCAAGGCCGGCGGCGATAAATATTTTCACGAAGGAGTAGATATGAATGGAGAGTCCAACACGCATGGTGAAGTCGTAAGAGCGCCTGCGGGCGGCCTGGTGGCCGTTGCCGACGGCCAGGGTAGCGATATCGGCGTTGTCGTTGTCGTATCGATCAATGGTGTCTTCCATGCATATGAGTTTAACCACCTGCAATCCATCCATCCCGATGTGAAAAAAGATCACTCGGTAGAGGTGGGCCAGGTACTGGGCACCATACATAGCGGCACATGGACCATCATGTCTTCACATACCCATTTTGGTTATTTCAATAACCTCGTTGATCCTTTTGCCAGTACGCAAAATCCTTTTACATTCTTTAATGCCCCTGCACACAGAGATCCGCAAATGTCCCCGCCGATGGTGCTCGATGTGAATGATGATGGAAGAGACATCAGCTTCCTGAAAACACCGGGCGAGATCAAGTACTTTGAGCCGGAGAAAGTACACAACGGTGTCGACATTGTAGTAGAGGCTGTAGACATGCAATCATCGGATGCGCCCTATACCAGTCCCGGTTATGTAGGCTATTTCATCCAAAAAAATGAGAAAGGCGCCTGGAAGCAAGCTGTTAAAACAGCTGCAAAACCTTATGTGATATTCGACTCAAAAATATTTTATCAATCGGATGCGGATAATCCCAATACTGCATTTGTATCTAAGATCATGGATTTCCGGGAAGACTCAAAGAGTAAGAAACCCACTAATACACCGGAAGGATACGCCTGGGATCAATGGTTCTCTTACATGGTCACGAATACGAAAGGAGAGGGAGGGCTGATCGCTGAGATCGACGATAACGAACATTTTGCAACCGATGCCCGGGAAACAGTGTCGGAACCCAATGGTTATACCTACGGTTATCAGCTGGCAAGATGTATCGACGAAGCTAAGTTTGCCGATGCAAAATACCGGGTAGGTATTGTGTTGAAAGACCTGATTTCCCAGGCGCCCATCAAGTACAAAGAATTCAGGGTCGATAATTTCCGCCCCTATGCCAAAATTGTGCAAATTGAAGGGGGAGCTTTTAAATACAAGGCTACCTGGAACTGGAACGCCGGCGCCGATCAGCTGATATTGCAGGAAGAAAAGAACGACAAGAAAGCCTGCGGCGTTATCAAGATCAAGATCACGATGAGTGAAGAGATGAAAGATGTCACAGTAGAAGTGCCTGCACTGGGTTATAAACAACAATCATCATCAGGAGGGTCCGACGGAAAGACATTTGAATTCGAGATACCGGCAGAATTAACGAAAGATGGCCCCGAGGGGCCACACAAGCTGGAGATCGACGGGCATGATATGAACGATAATGCGCTGCAAGGCTTTACCGATAAAAGCCCCCGGTCGGGCGAACAGGTAGATAAACGCCTCCTCGATGGAAGTTGGGTATTGCCCAATGCCGCTAAGAAAGACAATATCCATGAGTTCAAACTGGTGGACCTTGAAATAGAAGTAGAGACTACACGCCCCTCTTCCTGTGGCAAAAAAGATGGTACAGCCACGATCCATGTAAGCGGTGAAGAAGGACCTTTTACATACAGCGTGGATGGCTCTCCTTTCCAGGCTTCCAATGTATTTAAGAAGCTGGGCGCCGGAAAACATACCGCTGTAGTGCGCAAGAAAGATACAGAATGTGAATTCCCGAAAGACTTTGAGATGGAAGACGGTGGTTTGAAAGTGCAGGTATCTGGCTTTGGTTCTGTACAATTCTGTGAAGATGAACGGCCATCGATCACGCTGGTAGCCATGGCAACCGAGGGTTCGGGTGATTATGAATACAGCTGGCCCGGTGGTATGTTGACGGTGAGCGGTTCCGGTTATTACTCGGTGACAGTGACCGATAAAAAGACAGGCTGTAAAAAAACAAAGGGTGGCAAAGTAACTTTCATTCCCATTGTATGTTCCCGCGACCCCAACGATATTGTGGGGCCTGAAGGCTACGGACCCGGCAAGATGATTGCCAAATCAAAAGTACACCCTTACATGGTGCGCTTTGAGAACGATCCTGAGTTTGCTACCGCACCGGCACAGGTGGTGAAGATCAATCACCCTGTCGACAAGAATGTAAACCTGTATTCTTTGCGCCTGGGCGACTTTGGTTTTGCGAATATGACCTTCTCTGTGCCTGCTGATAAGACCTATTATGCTACACGCCTGAACCTGATGGATTCGCTGGGCGTGGTAGTAGATGTTACGGCAGGTATTGACGTAAACAAGAAAGAAGTATTCTGGATATTCGAATCCAAAGACCCGGCTACGGGCCTGCCGCCTGCTGATGCGATGCTGGGCTTCCTGCCCATCAATGATTCTACAGGCAAAGGCGAAGGCTTTGTTACCTATACGATCCGGGCTGCCAGTCATACACAAACGGGCGACAGCATTCATGCCAAAGCAAGCATTGTATTCGATGTGAATGAGGCCATCGAAACACCGGTTATCTTCAATACGATCGATGCCTTGCCGCCGGTGAGTAAAGTGAAAGCATTACCGGCTACCAGCAAAGTGCCCGACTTTAAAGTAAGCTGGGATGGTCAGGATGATGCAGGCGGTTCAGGCATCCGCGATTATGTACTATATGTGTCTGAGAATGGCGGCGCTTATAAAGCCGTACAACAGGCTTCTGCTGATACAACAATTACTTATTCCGGTACACAGGGCAGCACATATAGCTTCTATGTGCTGGCTACCGACAATACCGGCAATGCGGAAGCCATGAAGAAAGTGGCGGAAGCTACCATTAAGATCACCAACGATTGCACCGAAGAAGTGTGCGATGGCGTAGACAATGATTGTGATGGTGAGGTAGATGAAGGATTTATCGTCACCTATTATAGAGATGCAGACGGAGACGGCTTCGGTGCGCTGAATAACCCCAAACAAGGTACTACCTGCAATGTGCCTGCTGGCTATGTAGTGAACAGTACGGATTGTAATGATAACAATGCGGCTATTTATCCCGGTGCTGCTGAAGTGTGTGATGGCGTGGACAATGATTGCGACGGACAGGTAGACGAAGGTTGTGGCGTGCAACGCTATTACATGGATGTGGACAAAGATGGTTATGGCCGCCCTGAAGGCTCCAGGTTGTCCGATAAGCCAATTCCCGGCTGGGTGCTGCTGGGTGGTGATTGTGCCGACTTCGATGCAACCATTTATCCTGGTGCTCCTGAACTGGCCAATGGCCGTGATGACAACTGTAACGGCGAAGTGGATGAAGGATTACCCATGAAACGCTACTACATGGACGTTGACCGTGACGGATTTGGCCGCAACGAGAACTCTAAACTGTCAGCCATTCCATTAACAGGCTATGTGTTGGTAAATGGCGACTGTGCCGACTTCGACGCCACTATTTATCCGGGCGCACCTGAACTGGCCAACGGCCGTGATGACAACTGTAACGGCGAAGTAGATGAAGGATTACCAATGAAGCGTTACTACATGGACGTAGACCGGGACGGTTTCGGCCGCAATGAGAACTCTAAGTTATCAGCTATACCATTGACGGGATATGTGCTGGTGAATGGTGACTGTGCAGACTTTGATGCCACCATCTATCCGGGCGCTCCTGAGCTGGCCAACGGACGTGATGACAACTGTAACGGCCAGGTAGATGAAGGCCTGCCGATGCTCACGTATTATCCGGATGTGGACAGGGATGGATATGGCCGCAACGAAGGCACAAGGCAATCGGCTATTCCGCTGGCAGGTTATGTGTTGGTTGGCGGCGATTGTCACGACTATGATCCGAAGATATATCCCGGCGCGCCGGAAGTGAAGAATGGCCGCGATGATAACTGTAATGGCCTGATCGACGAGCAATTGATCACGATTGCGCAGGATGGCACGGAAACCAGCAATAAAATACCGGTCGATAGCGCTGCCGGAGAATTCAATGTAGTGGTAGCGCCGATACCTACCTATAATGAGTTTACGGTATCACTGCCGCAAACCGAATCGACCGGACGTATACGCATCCGTGTATTCGACCAGGTGGGCCGGTTGGTAGAAACAAGAGACAACCTGCCTGCCGGTTCAAGGATCACGTTAGGCAGTAGTTACCCCAAAGGATACTACACCCTCGAAGCGGTGCAGGGTAGGAGAAGGAAATTAGTGAAGCTGATAAAGCTGTAAAGACAAGCTACGAACATATAACAAAGAAAAGGGTGAGTCGCCTTCCAAAGGCGGCTCACCCTTTTCTCTTACACGGTAAGCTGTATCTTACCAAGCCCTTTATATCCATCAAATCCTCAAAATCCAATAAATCATGGTCCAGACTTATTCCGCCCTCAAACTCTTCACCGGGTTGGCCATAGCTGCGCGGACAGTTTGAAAAGCAATCGTCAGCAAAGCAATTGCTATTGCCGAAGCTCCCGCAAGTAACAGCACCCATACATTCAAAGTAGTTCGATAAGAGAACTTTTGCAGGAAGTTATTCATAAGCAACCATGACAGCGGCGAAGCGATAACAATGGCGATCAGGATCAGCCGTACAAAGCTGCTGGCCAGCAGTGCCGTGATGCCAGCCACACTGGCGCCAAGAACCTTGCGGATGCCGATCTCTTTGGTGCGGTTCTCTGCCATATAGGTGGCCAGGCCGAGCAGCCCCATGCAGGAAACAAAGATGGCAAGGAATGCAAAAGTATTGATCAGCAAACCGGTATTGCGCGTCTGCTTGAATTTCGATTGCCACACATCATCCGCAAAGCGGATGTCAGTGATGAAATTGGGATTGTATTTTTTGATGATAGCCTCTGCTTGCTGTGCCGCCTGCAAGGTCCCTTTGCTGTCGCTCAACCGGATGCTCAGGTCGCCATCACCCCGGCCCCCTTTAATAAGCACCTGTTTGCTGGCCTCGCCGGGATCACCGATCAGGAAATCTTTTACCACACCCACGATCTTCCAGCGTTTGTCTTCATCTATAATAACCTGACCAATGGGCTCTTTGAAGCCAAGCACCTGCAGGCTGGCTTCATTCACCAGGCAGGAAAGCGTGTCGCCCGCATAGCGGTCGAGGTCGATATCCCTCCCTGCCAGCAAGGTCAGCCCATTGGTGCGTATAAAATCCCCTCCTTCATATACCAGCACAAAGGCGGTATTCAGGTTAGGGTCCATACCCGCCCATTTCAAACCAGACTCTTCATAGCGGATATTGGTAACCGCTGTATTCGAGGCACAGATGGAAGAAGCCGTTCCCGAGTTGATCAATTCATTTTTGATAGCTGTATAGTTCTTACGCACGTCATCAGTCATTTGTTGAAACACCAGGTTCTCCTTTACGAAACCGGTCTCCCGGTTAAGGCCATGGAGGATCTGTTTTTGGAAGATGATCGTGAAATTGATCAGGATAATGGAGAACACGAATTGCAGCACCACCAGCGCTTTCCTGGGAGTAACGAGCGTATGGGTGTTTTTCAGAACACCTTTGAGTACCCGGATAGGTTTGAAGGACGAAAGATACAGGGCTGGGTAACTACCCGCCAGCAAACCCGTGAACAATACAAAGCCGGGCGCCATGGCCCAGAAAGCAGGCGATGCATAGGGAATACTCAATTTTGTATTGATCAATACATTGAAGAGCGGTATAGCCATTTCCACCAGTACGAAAGCAAGGATGCCCGACAACACAGCCATTAGTACCGATTCTCCAATAAATTGCAGGATCAGCGATTGACGGCCGGCGCCTATCACCTTGCGCACACCTACTTCCTTTGCCCTTTTCTCGCTGCGGGCGGTGCTCAGGTTCATAAAATTGATACAGGCAATGAGCAGGATGATGCCTGCAAGGACGCCCAGCATACGAAGATTGTCTATTTGTCCGCCGTCAGGTTTGCCATTCACAAACCTGCCCCGGAGGTTCTCTTCGGTAAATGAGTAGAGAAAAATTTGCTGGTCTTTCAACAAGCTGTTGTTGCGGGCGCCGATACCGGCGATCTTTTTATTCAGCGCATCGATGTTTGCACCCGCAACTAATTCTACAAAAGTGTTGGAGTTCTGGTTTTTCCAGTCGCCCGGGTTCCGGCCATTAGTATATAAGTATTGGTAAGACAGTAAATATTCAAACTTGAACCGGGTATTGGCAGGCAGGTCTTTTAGTATGCCCGTAACGAGGAAGTTGTCGCCGGTAGGAGTGGAGACAGTTTTATTGAGTGGATCTTCTTTGCCGAACAGTTTAGTGGCCAGTTGTTGAGTAAGCACAATGCTGTTGGCATCGTGCAGTACGGTGGCGGCGTTGCCTTGCGCCAGGGGAAAACTAAACATCGACAGGAAGGCGGGGTCCACGAAATTGCCCTGCGCATTTATTTTACTGTCCGCGTAGCGCAGCAGCCGGTTGGAACCCATTAATCGCGCTGTATGCTTTATTTCGGGCAGTTCCTGTTCCATAGCAGGCGCCAGGGGAGGAGCGGTTGCATTCCAGCAAAGTAGTTGTCCGTTTACATTGCCACGGTTGTAAGTCGTGTAAAGATTTGATTTATGCTCGTGAAATTGATCAACACTGAATCCATGCTGGATATTCAGCAACAACAGAATGGCGCCAGCCATGCCAAGCGCCAGCCCCGTTATGTTGATCAAAGAATAGACCTTGTTCCTGGTGATGTTTCGCCAGGCGACCTTGACATAACTTGAAAACATGATATTTGCTTTAATAAGTTCAAAAAAAAGGTGTACCGGCATCGATACACCCTCTTCGCGTCAAAACAAGTGATATGGCAATCTGCATCTTGCCAATGATCTTTATAATATCCTGTTCAATCCTTTACATCCTAAAGATCATGGTTCAGACAATTACCAAAGCGCTTTAGCCTGGTAATAGTCGAGGATCTTGGTGCGCAATACATAATCGTACCGGGCAATGATCAGGTTGATGTTAGCTCGGTCCATATTGTTTTTGGCGATCAGGTAATCTACGGAAGTAGAGGCACCCTCGTTAAAACGTACTTCTGCTGCGCGGAAGCTTTCAGTATAAGCGCTCACCTGGTCTACCAAAGCTTTGTATTTGTTGAGGCTGGCTTCCATATTGAAATGGTCCCGCTCGATGTTTTGCTTCAATTGAATGTAAGTTGTCTGTGCTGTAAATTCTGCACTTTTCAGGTTGATCTTGTCCAGCGCCAGTTGATTCCTTACCCGGAAGTTGTTGAGAATAGGAATGTCGATACCGATACCCACATTCGTGCGATAGTTGTTTTTCAACTGGTTGTCATACTTGATCTTCACATCATTGGCATCTTTGGCAAGACTCGAGAAGTTGGTATTGATACCCCCGCCAAGTCCAATAGAAGGCAACAACCTGCCGCGGGTAGCCTTTACTGTTTTCTCTGCACTCTTTTGACGCAGCTCGGCACCCTTTACAATAGCGAGCTGTTCTACCGCTATTTTGTAAATATCTTCAGTAGAGGCGGTATAATCCATGCCAAATTGTTCTGCCGTCAGTTTTTCTACCTGCAGGTCTGCCCGGTAAGGCTTGTTCATCAACTGGGCCAGCGCTAACTTGGCAGCATTCAGGTTGTTCTGTACGTTCACAAGCGTTATCTGGTTGTCGGCATATTGCCCCTTCAGATCAGTAAAATCAGAAGGCTTTACAGCACCCTCCTTATTCATGATATCCAACCGTTCTACCTGTTTGCGGCTTACTTCCAATTGTTTTTTAGCCTGCTCCAGCAGGTCTTCATTGGTCAAAATGTCCAGGTAAGCCAGTATCACATCCAGCATCACCCTGTCCTTTTGTTGTTGCAATTCCATGCGGCTGGCCTCATACGCATATTGCGTGCTTTTCATGTTATTCAACAAACGCCAGCCGTTGAACAGCGTTACATCAGTTCCGAGGAAATAACCGGCTGAAGTATAACTCTGATCTACATAACTATTGGTATAAGGATCGATACTGCGTCCTGTGTACAATGTATGATCTATACCACCGTTCAGCGTGGGGATCAGGTTGTCTTTTCCTTGTTTCCAGCCTACACGTTCACGCTGGCTTTGAAAATCCCTTTGTTTTACATCCGCATTGCTGGCAATGGCCGTATCTACACACTGTTTCAGCGTCATGGGTGTACTTTGCGCAGAACTGTTCAGCGACATATGCACTACCGCATAACAGATCATCAAGGCTTTACCGGTTTTCATGTTTGACTTTACTTTGTTATTCTATATTCTGTGTTCTGTATTCTTAGTTGTTATCGATCCTGCCATCCAATAAATTAATAATGCGCGTTCCATACTCGGCATTCTTTTCAGAGTGCGTCACCTGGATGATGGTCACACCCTCTTTATTCAATTGCCTGAACAGCTCCATAATGTCCTCACCCTGCTTGGAGTTCAAATTACCGGTAGGCTCATCGGCCAACAGCAATTGCGGTTTGGCAATAAGAGCGCGGGCAATACCTACCAACTGTTGTTGACCACCGGAAAGCTGGGTAGGGAAGAGGTCTTTCTTTCCAACGATCTGGAAGCGATCGAGAATATCCGCTACCATGGCTTTACGCTCGGATGATTTGATGTCCTGGTAAATAAGCGGCGTTTCGATGTTCTCGTATACCGTCAGCTCGTCGATGAGGTGATAAGCCTGAAACACGAAACCAATATGTCTTTTATATAATTGAGAACGTTGCTTTTCTTTCATGGTGTGCACAGCTTCCCCATTGAAGTAGTATTCACCTTCATTGGCATCATCGAGCATGCCAATGATGTGCAGCAGGGTAGATTTGCCCGAACCGGAAGGCCCCATGATGGAGATAAACTCACCTGCATTGACGGTAAGGTTGATATCCTTCAGCAGGAAGGTTGGCTTGCCCCCTACATTCACCCATTTGGAGATGTGCTTTAGATCTAACATTCTATTGTTTTTTGTTTTTATAGTTTAGTTTTTTCCCTACTCGCCACTTGCCACTTACTACTCGCTTCTTAAGCTATTCACCGGATTAGCCGTAGCCACCTGGTAAATTTGTGTAATAATAGTCATTAAAGCAATTAGTAACATGCCCGAGAAGCTGATCAGCAATATATCGATCCCGATCGATATCCGGTTTGCAAATATGTTTAAAAAAAAGAAACCCAACAGGTATCCTACAGGTAAAGCGATACAACCGGCAATAAGCAGCAATTTCAAAAAACTCTTGCTAAGTAAGGTCATGATGGTGGCTACGGTAGCGCCCATCACTTTACGGATACCGATCTCTTTGCGGCGCGTTTCAGTGGTATAGATCACCATGCCCAGCAAGCCGAGGACGGAAATAGTAACAGTTATAAAAGTCAGGAAACCCAGCATGCCAACAGTGCCCGTGGCGCTGTTGCGGGCTGTCCATTCATCATTCATCCAGCGGCCCTCGAAAGGTTGAGCAGGATATTGTTTTTTCCAGGCGCTCTCTACCGTTGTCAGGAAGGTAGCGGGCAGGGAAGTACTGGTGCTTACGATAAGATAATTATAAGTGCCTGGCTTATTACGCAATACCAGCGGGATGTAAGGATTGGTCATGCCGCGGTGAAAGAAATTTTGCAGCACACCGGCTACCTGTACCTGCACACTGTCGTCGATCCAGATGGTCTTGCCAACCGCCTCCTGCGGAGAGCCGATGTGCAGCGGTTGCAGCGCGCGCTCGTTCAGTATCACGTATTGTTCAGCCCGTATACTGTCGGCTTGTTGCGGAAAAGTAGTGCCGGCCAGTAAAGGCAGGTTCATGGTAGAGAGAATAGCGGCATCGGCAAAGTAATAATCCATGCCAATAGGTTCAGCGCCAGGCTTGCTCCTTACGCGGGTGCCGCCCGTAGCATCTTTACCGGGAATGGTGGAAATAGCCGCCACACCAGTTACACCACTCAGTTGTTCCAGCTCATGCTTCAACACCCCTTGACCATTCGCATTAACAGGAATGGTAATAATATGATCCTTCCGGAATCCCGGATCGGCATTGGCCATGTAATCGAACTGCCGGAAGAACGTGAGCGTAAAAATGGTAGCCACCAGCGACAAGGTGAACTGTACTACGATCAATCCTTTCCGGAAATTATTGCCCAGGAACAGTTTTACGGTAGACAAATTCTTCAACACCTCCACTGGGTTGAAAGACGACAATGCCCAGGCAGGTAACACACCGGCCAGCAAGCCTGCAAAGAGCGTAAACACGGTGAACCACAACAGCGTGCTGCCATCGGGTGTAAGATCACTGGCCGATGCCATTTCCTGGCTGAAGTCTTGCCCCACGATGAGGTTCAATATCAGCCATCCCAACACCAGCGCCGGTATAGCAGTAATGAGCGATTCTATGATAAACTGTACAAACACCTGCGAACGTACAGCGCCCGCTACTTTACGCACACCTACTTCCTTACCGCGCTTCAGCGAGCGCGCCACGGAAAGATTCGTGTAGTTGAAGCAGGCAGATAGCAGGATCACAAAAGCGATCACGATTTCTGCCAGCACTTTTCCACGTGAACCGGTATTACCCAGCGAAAAGTGCATCTCCTCGCTAAGTATGATCTTATTGAAAGGTTGTACCGTAAAAGAGAAATGTTCTTTGCCCGACAACTTCGATTGCTTCATCAGTTGATCGGAAATATTGTGTACGGCCCGGGTCAGCTGATGTTGATCCGCTTGCGGTTTCAGCAACAGGTAAGTATAAGCACTGGTGAGGTTGTTCCATTGCTCCAGGTTGGCCGTGAGCTTACCGGCTTTTTCCAATTGGGCAACTGTACTCATCGACATATAGGCGTCCCGCTCCAGGTGCGATTTGCCGGCAGGCTGATTGAGCACGCCCGTAACCCGGAAGTCGCCCAGGTTGGCAAGCGAGATCACCTGTCCCATGGCATCGGATTGTCCGAAAAACTTTTCAGCCAGCTGCTTGCTGAGCACGATGCTGTTGGGCGAGGTCAATGCCGTGTGGCTATTGCCCGATTGCAGCGTATAACCAAATAACTTAAAGAAATCACCGTCTGCAAATGCGGGATGAACCGCAAGGTCTTTTACGCCACTTTGCGCATTCCCGTCCCATGGATAGATACGCACATAACTTTCAACCACATCGAAGTCCGTGGTCAGCTTATCCACCAGAGGGAGCGGTGTGCTGGCAAGCGTGAAGTCATTCCCTTCCTTGTTGGTAACATCGGTAATGATGCGGTACATCCGGTCCGGCTGCGGGTGAAACTTATCGTAGCTCAGCTGGTCCTTCACACGAATGATCACCAGCAGGCATACCGCCATGCTTAGACCCAAACCAAAGATGTTGATGAAGGAAAAAGTCTTATTCCTCATCAGGTTGCGGATCGCTATTTTGATATAATTCCGGATCATTTGGTTGTTTTGAAGCTACAAGCTATGAGCTTCGAGCCTTTGGTTTTGGATCTGTTTACTGTATTGGGCTCGCTGCTCGTTACTCGCAGCTTGCCTTCCCTAAAAGGCCCCGTTAACGGCTGTTTGTTGCATAGGGAAAAAAAATCATGGCTACACTTTCCCTATCATGGCTATGCTTTCCCTTGCCGTTGGAGGCCTGCCGGTAGTATGGCAAACACATGCCAGAACATAGTAGCATGATTAGCAGCCTGCTATGAGGCATTAAGCATACGAAGTAGTTCGTTTCCGATACAAAAACCGTCCGGTTTTGATACAGGTTGAGTGAGTTGATAAGTTGACAGGTTGAAAAGTTAATAGGGGAGGCCGTGAAGCGAGGTGGAGAGGTGACACCTTTTGCTTGCTTCGCAAAAAAGAAGGTATCACTTCGACCTGTTCGATGCCTTTTAATTCGTGTAATTCGCTCCAATTCGTGTTTAAAACCAAATTAATCCCTTGATTAAGCATTTATTAAGCGTTTTCTTAAGGTCGCAGGCTTTTATTTGTGACATTATTAAACGATCAACACAAGCTTGTCTATGATGAGATTAATCTCCCTGCTCTCCCTTTTTATCTGTCAATGCAGCATCGCACAAAATCCTTTTATTAAGAGTATCTACACAGCCGACCCTTCGGCACACGTTTGGTCCGACGGTCGCCTGTATGTGTACCCTTCCCATGACATCGACCCCGCCCGCGGCTGCGACCTCATGGACAGGTACCATGTGTTCTCGACCGCCGATATGGTCAACTGGCGCGACGAAGGCGAGATACTCAACGCCAGCCAGGTATCCTGGGGGCGCAAAGAAGGCGGTTTCATGTGGGCGCCCGATTGCGCCTACAAGAACGGAACCTATTATTTTTATTTCCCGCATCCCAGCGGTACAGAGTGGAACAAGACCTGGAAGATAGGAGTGGCCACCAGTAAAAAGCCGGCCAGCGACTTTACGCCGGGTGGTTTCATTGAAGGGCTCAGTGGCAATGCCATGATCGACCCCAGTGTGTTCATCGATACCGATGGCAAAGCCTATTTCTATTACGGCGGAGGCAGCAAGTGCCAGGGCGGAAGGCTGAAAGATAACATGACGGAGATCGACGGCGCTATGCAAAACATGGAAGGGCTGGTAGATTTTCACGAAGCCGCCTGGGTATTCAAAAGAAAAGGCGTGTACTACCTTACCTATGCCGACAATACACCCGGTCAAAACCAGTTGCGGTATGCTACCAGTTCCAGTCCTTTGGGACCGTGGACGCACCACGGTGTATTCTTAGGCAAAACGGGTTGCGATACCAACCACGGCTCTGTTGTTGAGTATAAAGGAAAATGGTATATGTTCTATCATAACCAGTCCCTTTCCAATACAGGTAAAGGCAACCTGAGGTCGATCTGTGTGGATGAGCTGCACTTCGATGCCGATGGTTCTATCCAACTGGTGGAGCAAACAAAAACGGGCGTATCCGCTATCATTACCAAAAAAGCAGCTGCACCCAATGGCACGAAGTACGAAGCGGAAAGTGCTGCTACCGGCGGCGGAACTTCTATTGCCAACGGAGCCACCGCTTCCGGAGGCAAGTATATCTCCAACCTGAAAACTCCTGATGCTTATGTTGAATTTGCCAATGTGAACGGCGGTAAAAAAGGTGGGCGCGCAACGATCAATATCCAGCATGCCGGCGCTGCCTATGGCCGGGTAAAGCTGTTCGTAAATGGAGTTGATTATTCTTTGCTGAATCTGCTATCCACCGGTAACGCAACAGCATTCACAGGTCGCGCTTCACTGACGGTAAAACTAAATGCCGGCAAAAGCAACACCATCCGCCTGGTAGGAGTGAATAGCGATGTACAGGTAGATTACGTAAGCGTGAATCTGCTCGATTAAAATAATTCCTTTTGATTTCCACAGTCGCCAGCCTCTGGCTGGTGACGTTATTTCAAAGCCGCTGGCTTTGTTTTAGCTCTGCAAAGCTGCAAGCCTTGCAGAGCTATTTATTTATAAATTAACCTGCTTTCCACTCGCTGCCGACTTGTAAATAGCTTCCACAAGCCGTATGTCACGCAGCCCTTCTTCACCAGGCACTGGCATTGGTTTGCCCTGCATGATAGTCAGTGCATCATCATCCATTTGCTTTGCCTGCTGAAACGGTACCTGGTAAGGATAATTGATATCTCCGAGTGGACTATTGGCCTTTTGCCCGTTGTAGGCAGAATAAGGATTTACTTTAATGATGCCTTTTTCACAAGTGACATCGAGGAAGTTGGTATTCTCGCCAAAAGTGGTTTTGATGTCGGCGATCACACCACCCGGAAACTGCAGTTTGGCAACCACTGTTTCATCGAGGCCATTCTTGTATATCTCCGGTCGGGTAGTGGAAGTAGTAGCAGAGATAATAGCCGTAGGCTCCATCGCAGTGCCGAGACGCGCTCCCTGTATGGCATATACGCCCATATCATACAACACACCGCCGCCCATTTCCTTTTTCTGTTTCCAGTGATCGGTGCGGTTGTCGCGGTAGCCGGCAGCACAATTCACCTGCTTTACTTTACCCAGTTGTTTTTGTTGCACAATTTTACGCCACTCCGTGGTATTCGGTTCATGTTGCAGCCGGTAGCCAATGGCGAGCGACCGTTTGTTCTTGCGGCAGGCGTCGATCATCTCCTGGCATTCATTCGCAGTGATTGCCATGGGTTTTTCGCACCATACGTGTTTACCGGCATTCGCAGCCCTTATTACGTACTCCTTGTGCATGGAAGGAGGCAGCACTACATACACCACGTCGATATCGGGGTTGTTGGCAATGCTGTCAAACGTCTGGTAGTTGTAAATATTCTTGTCCGGAATATTATACTTCTGCTTCCACGCTTCCGCTTTGGCAGGAGTACCGGTAACGATACCCGCGAGGTAACAGTTCTTGGTTTGCTGAAGGGCAGGCGCCAGCAGGTCGGTACTGTAATAACCGAGGCCAACAAGCGCAATACCGAGCTTGTCTTTCTTTTGCCGTTGTGCGGAAAATAAACTGTTGGGCGATAAAAGAATGATACCACTGCCCGTGACAATGGTTTTGAGAGCGTTTCTGCGCGATTGTGATGCCATGGCAATCAAGTTTAATGAGTGAGCAATCTGTGTTTGGGAAATTCCTACTCTAAATATAGCTCATTTTAAAACGCTGATCGCATGGCTTGAGTGCAGATCACACGAATTGAAACAGATTGAACAAATTAAAACGCTGATTACGTGGAAGAGATTACACGGATTTTTTTTCGATTCACGATGTGTCACAGAACTCATATGCTTTTTCACTCGCTCGCCTCCGGCGAGTGAGGGTATTGTGGGGCCTCCGGCCCCATCGAAGCAAACGCACAATCCGCGTAGCTATCCGAGGAGTATAGCCTCTCAATCCTATTCCAGGGTCTTTGGCCCTCCGCAACAAAGCAGGAACTGCTTTGCCATCCTGTTCCCAAGCCTGTTCTGTCACAGGAGAAGCTCGCAGCTCGTCGCTCGCGGCCCGCAGCTTCTCTTTCTCCATCGTGCGCTCATAACACGCTCTATTCATCGCTTTGTGTTGCCGCTTTCTTTCCTCTTCTTCCGGGTCTATGAATTTAGGCCTGCCGTTTTTATCCTTTCGCTTCAGCATCCGTT